>CAZHGC010000001.1:0-179615 GCA_964531385.1 uncultured Lachnospiraceae bacterium
TTAAATATTATATTTTGATGCTATGATGTGTCCTATTTGCTATTGCAATTTTCAATTAAAGTAATTTATAAAAAAATTATTTATGGCTTGCTTTTTGTTTATTTTTTGTGTATAATAAATAAAAAGCTCTTCCGAGTACGAGTCTATGATTGTTTATAACCAACACGACTTTTACGGGATAATAGTTTTCTTTGCACAGATTTGTATGTTGCTTTTTAAGCAAAACGAGGAACTGCAAAGGGCTACAACCACCTTATTCTAAGGTTTTAAGCCTTATTGATAACGGCTCGGTAGAGTCTTTTTTTTTGCTCACTATTTAAAGAAAGAGGGAGTTTTATGCCGGAGATAGGTCAAGTTGTTGAAATTGAAGGAAACAAAGTTGTTGTTAAATTGAAAAGAACGGAAGCTTGTGCAAAGTGTAGAGCTTGTACAGTTGGTATGCAGTCTCAAGATATGATTATAAAAGCGTACAACAATTGTGAGGCGAAAATAGGCGACAGCGTTGAAATAGTTTTGGAAGAAGCTGATTTTGTTACGGCGGTTATGATAAGTTATGGAATTCCTTTTTTATCGTTGATAATAGGAACGTTTTTAGGTTTCTCAATTTCGGAAATATTGGGTTTTGGATATGGTGAATTGGTTGGCTTTGCTTTTGGAATTATATTTGTTGTTATTGCGTATCTTTGGATAAAAAGCAAAGAGGAATATTGGAAAAGCAAAAATTTTGTGCCGAAAGCGGTTAAAAAGGTTTGACGGATTTAAAAAAAGTTCTGTAATTGGTGTTGGTTTTAACGACCGAACCTGTATTACAGAATTTTTTTGTTTGACTGACGTTTTTTTGAAGCTTAATTTTGTTTTTTGACAATTTCGTATTCATTGTTTATATGGAAATATGGACAGTTATAATAGGAATTTGAAATATATTTTGCCATTTCGTCTTCATCGAGCGAAATTTGGCAATAGTACATTTCTGTGAAGTCATCATATTCATAATTCAGACAGTATTCGCAAGTGTTATTATTCATTAGTGAACTCCTTTTTAAAAATAAGTTAGAATTTTTTCTTTTAATATGAGGTTTGAATTTTCGATGTGTTTTTTTAAATTTTCTGATTTTTCGTAATTATTTGTTTTGCTGTAGACAGAGATTAAAAGTATGTATGCTTTGCTTAAATCACATTTTAAGCGGATTGCTTCGGTTAGGATTGTTTCACAATCTGTGTAATTTTCTTTTTCGAAAAGAAGTTCTGCCCACGTTGTTAGTGCCTGCATATAAGAATTGTAATGTTCTTCACATATTGTTATTGTTTCAAGGTTTGAATAACCGTATTTTAATTTTAAATCGGTGTTTGATATTTGCTCGTTGAACTTTATCATTGTTAATTTTGATTTTTGAAGAACAAGATTTTGTGCATTTATAATGTCTTTGTTTTCGGAAGTTTCGGGATATTTTTTTATTGGAAGAATTTCTGTGTTTGGTTTTATATAGAAACATTCTTCGATTTCTTTTTTTCTTGATGAATTTGCTTTAATTTCTTTTTTCATTATATTTTCGAGAGTTTGGCGAAAATCGACTTTATTTTTTCTTAACATAATTTGTATTGCAAGAACCGTTCCAACGAATAAAATAAAAAAAATAGGCATTTGTATTTCTCCTTAAGTTGTATTATAATGTTATGAAAGGTTTATTTACTGAAATTTAATTTTATAAATACATTATACACATAAATTGAAAATAAAAAAAGAGTTTTTTTAGGTTTTTGATAAAGTTGACGGTTTGTTAGAAATGTGTATTTTTGAGTTTTTTTATATTGTGCTTTGTTTTAAAAACTTGACAATTTTATTTTTTTGATATTACCTTAAGCGGTGCTGTTTTTAAAAAATTTTAAAAATGTATATTTTTCGATTGAAATGTGTTTTTTGTTAATATATAATTTTATGTGTTTCGATTGTTTTACGGAGGAAAGATTGGTATGGCGTTTAGTCTTAATGAAAAGCAAGAAGAAGCT
Source organism: uncultured Lachnospiraceae bacterium (assembly GCA_964531385.1). Lineage (GTDB taxonomy): Bacteria > Bacillota > Clostridia > Lachnospirales > CAG-274 > MGBC114079. The sequence continues at coordinate 2,008 of CAZHGC010000001.1, forward strand.
GTTTTTCATAATTTTGGTCCTATGATGGTTTTGGCAGGGCCGGGAAGCGGAAAAACAACGGTTATTATACATAGAATAAAAAATCTTATTGAGAAATATAATGTATTGCCGAAAGATATTTTGGTTATAACATTTACCAAAGCTGCCGCAAATGAAATGAAAAGCAGATTTGAGGAAATCGATGTTTTTCACGAGGGTGTTACTTTTGGAACGTTTCATTCATATTTTTTTAGAATATTGAGAAACAGTTTTGGTTACAAACTTGATAATGTTCTTAAAGACGATGAAAAAAGAAACATTATAAAAAGGATAGTTGACGAAAAGGAATTAATTGTTGAGGACGAAGAAGAATATATTGCGAATATGATGAATGAAATTTCTTTGATTAAAAGCGAACTTGGCAATTATCGGGAGCATAAGTCTTCTAATTTTGGAACGATGGAGTTTTCATCTTTTTTTGAAAGATATGAAGAAATTAAAAATGAAAACAATAAGATTGATTTTGATGATATGGTTTGCAAATGTTATCAAAAGCTTTCCGAAAACAAAAATATTCTCGAAATGTGGAAGAACAGATATAAATATATTTTGATTGATGAGTTTCAAGATATTAACAAGGCTCAATATGAGTGTGTTAAACTTTTGAGCGAAAAAAACGGGAACGTTTTTATTGTTGGAGATGATGACCAGAGCATTTATAAATTTAGAGGGGCAAGACCGGAATTTTTGCTTAGATTTCCCAATGATTTTGATGATGTTAAAAAAATTATTCTTGATGTTAATTATAGGTCTACCACACAAATTATAAATTTAAGCAATGCCGTTATTAAAAGAAATACAAACAGATATGAAAAAATTATTAAAGGAACGAAAAAAAACGGAAGTATGCCTATTTTGCTTAGGAATGATGATATTGGTTCGGAGGCTACTGAAATTGCAAGAAAAATTTCGAAATTTAGAGAAAAAATTGCTTTGAATAAAGTTGCGGTTATTTACAGGACAAATATTCAGGCACGCTCTATTATTGACGCATTTATGGACTTTAACATTCCTTATCAAATTAAAGACGAAGTTCCAAGCATTTACGAGCATCGTGTTGCGAAAGATATTTTTGCATATCTTAATTTGATTTTGAATATAAAAAATAATTTGGCTTTTGAAAGGATTGTTAATAAGCCTAAAAGATATATAAGCAAAGCTGTTTTGGCAGAGGCTAAAAAAAATGCTGATACTTCGCTTATAAATGCTGTTTATATGGTTGACGGGATTAAAACTTGGCAAACTCAGAAAATGGACGAACTTGTTTATAATTTGAGTAATGCAAAAAAAAAGAATGTTTATGAAATGTTCAGATATATAAGGCGTGTTATCGGATATGACGAATATATAAAAGAGTATTCCGCTTTTAGAAAAGTTAATCCGAAAAGTCTTTTTGAAATTCTCGATGAAATTCAAGAGGGGTCAAAAGGATATGAAAAAATTGAAGATTATTTGACACACGTTGACGATGTTATTACAGAGATGCGTGAAAAAAAGAAAAATTCAAACGGAATTTCAAATGGTGTTGTTTTATCGACAATGCACAGTGCGAAAGGGCTTGAATTTGATATTGTTTTTGTTACAAGTGCTGTTGAGGGGGTTATTCCTCACGAAAAAAGTACAGGTATTGAGGAAATTGAAGAAGAAAGACGACTTTTTTATGTTGCGATTACAAGAGCCAGAAGACTTTTGTTTATTTCAATTATTAAAACAAGATATGAACAAGCGGTTAAACCGACAAGATTTTTGAAACAAATTATAAAAAGCGAATAATTAATTAGGAGAGTTTGATTTTATGAAAAAAATGAACAACGACAAAAAAAGAGTTATTATTGGTGTTATTGCAGTTTTCTTGATTTTTATTATGGTTTTGGGAGCTGTTGCACCTTTTATGTTCTATTAATATTTTGCGTATTTCTGCTGTTTGAAAGTATTTTGCTTTTGAACAGCTTTTTTGACAAATTTAAAATTTTACGGAAATTTGGGCGGTATGAATTAATTCTGTCTTGAAATTATTAATGATTGTATTTATAATGTTTAGTATAGGATAGGAGATTGCACAGCAGAAAATTTGTTTATTGCTGTTGGAATTGCCATTATTTAAAGATTTAAAGCGATTTTTGCTTTTTATTATAAAGATGAAAGTTTTGTGCATTTGCATTGTATTTGCCGAATGTTAATATGATGTTACTGTTGTTGACAGAGGAGTGACGGTTATGGAGCAATATGAAAAGCTATATGAAGAACTTATTGAAAAAATGAAAAAATATCACCCTTCAAACGATTTTTCTATGGTTGAAAAGGCGTATCTTCTTGCAAGAGAGGCTCATGGAGAACAACTTAGAAAGTCCGGCGAACCTTATATTATACACCCGTTGTGTGTTGCAATTATTCTTGCTGAACTTGAACTTGACATTGAGTCTATTGTTGCGGGAATTTTGCACGATGTTGTTGAAGATACAATTTATTCTTGCGAGGACATTACAAGAATGTTTAGCGAGGAAGTTACTCTTCTTGTTGACGGTGTTACAAAGCTTGAAAAAATTGAATATTCTTCTAAAGAAGAAATGCAAGCGGAAAATTACAGAAAAATGTTTCTTGCTATGGCGAAGGATATTCGTGTTCTTATTATTAAAATTTCGGACAGACTTCATAATATGCGTACGCTTAAATATATGAGACCTGAAAAACAGCGAGAAAAAGCACAAGAAACACTTGATATTTATGCTCCTTTGGCTCACAGGCTTGGTATTTCAAAAATTAAGACGGAGCTTGAAGATTTATCGCTTAGATATTTGGAGCCGGAAGCTTATTATGATTTGGCTGACAAGATAAAGAGAAAACAATCCGAAAGAGAAGCTTATGTTGCTAAAATTGTTAATCAGCTTAAAGAAAAATGTGCTGAAAACAACATTGAGTGTGAAATTGCGGGACGCCCGAAACATTTTTTCAGTATTTACAAAAAAATGCTTAACCAAAACAAAACTCTTGACCAAATTTACGATTTGTTTGCTGTTAGAGTTATTGTCAACACTGTTAGGGATTGTTATGAAGTTCTTGGCATTGTTCACGAAATGTATAAACCTATTCCGAGCAGATTTAAAGATTATATTGCTATGCCGAAATCAAATATGTATCAATCTCTTCACAACACTTTGATTGGGCCGGAGGGCGAACCTTTTGAAGTTCAAATAAGAACTTGGGAAATGCACAGAACTGCTGAATATGGTATTGCGGCACACTGGAAATATAAAGAGGGAAAAACTGGAACGGAAGAAAACTCTGAAGAAGCAAAACTTTCTTGGCTTAGACAAATTTTGGAATGGCAAAAAGATATGTCGGACAATAAAGAATTTATGGACACGATTAAGACAGACCTTGACGCATTTAGCGACAATGTTTATTGTTTTAGCCCAACAGGAGAAGTTAAAAGCCTTCCAAACGGAGCAACACCTGTTGATTTTGCATATTCTGTTCACAGTGCTGTTGGAAATAAAATGGTTGGTGCGAGAGTTAACGGAAGAATTGTTACTTTTGATTATGAAATTCAAAATGGTGACAGAGTTGAAATTGTTATTTCTCAAAATTCGAGGGGCCCGAGCATGGACTGGCTTAAATTTGTTAAGAGCAGTCAGGCAAAGAGCAAAATTAATCAATGGTTTAAGAAAGTTAATAAAGAAGAAAATATTATTAAAGGCAAGGAGCTTATTGAAAAAGAAGCAAAGCGAAAAGGTCTTGTTTTATCGGAGCTTTTGTCGCCGAAGAGAATGGAGAGTGTTCTTGAAAGATATTGTTTTAAAGATTGGGACTCTATTTGTGCGGCTGTTGGGCACGGCGGACTTAAAGAAGGACAGATTATAAACCGACTTAACGACGAAATGAAAAAAGATCTTAAAAAAGATGTTTCTGTTGAAGCAGTTTTGAAACAAGGTAAAGAACAAGCTGTTCAGTCACAGAATTTTGGACAGAACGGAAACAAGGCAAAGAAAAGCAAAAGCGGAATTATTGTTCATGGAATTGGCGATATTGAAGTTAGATTTTCACGCTGTTGCACGCCTATTCCTGGAGACGAAATTATTGGTTTTGTTACGAGGGGAAGAGGTGTTTCAATTCACAGGACAGACTGTGTTAATATTATAAATTTGAATGAAGAAGAACGACACAGGCTTTTGGAGGCTGAATGGAGCGTTGATGCTACAAAAGAAGAAAAAGCTTCTTTCTCGGCGGAAATTCTTATTATTGGAAACAACAGAAACAGTATGGTGCTTGATGTTTCAAAGGCTGTTGTTGAAGAGGGAATTGCTATGACATCGATTAACGCAAAATGCGAAAAGAATCGAGCGAGAATTAATGTTACTGTTCAAATAAATAATAAGGCACAGCTTGAAAGTTTTTGCAAAAAATTGTATAATATTGACGGTGTGACCGATATAGAAAGGGTAACGACTTAATATGAGAGCTGTTTTACAAAGGGTTGGTTATGCTTCGGTTAAAGTTGACGGCGAGATTGTCGGAAAAATTGACAAAGGAATTGTTGCTTTGATTGGCATAAATTCAACAGATGATGAAAATGTTTATAAATATATTTGCGACAAGATTATTAATTTGCGTATTTTTGAGGACGAGGCAGAAAAAATGAACTTATCTGTTAAGGATATTGGCGGTGGAATTTTGATTGTTCCGAATTTTACAATTTATGCCGATGCAAGAAAAGGAAGACGCCCTAACTTTGTTATGGGCGCAAAGCCTGACGAGGCGGAGGGTAAGTTTTTTGAATTTGTTCAAACTGCAAAGTCTATGTTTGAAAACATTGAAATGGGCATTTTTAGAGCGGATATGAAAGTTGAGCTTTTAAACGACGGGCCGGTTACGATACTTTTGGACAGCGATAAAAATTTTTGATAGGTGGCTTTATATGAGAGTTAAAACTTTTATTGTTTCTGTCATGGAAACAAACGGATATATTGTTTTTGATGAAAAAACTCTTGACGGAATTGTTGTTGACCCCGGAGACAGTGCGGAGTTGTTTGTTGAATTTATTAAAAAAGAAAAAATTAACGTTAAATATATTGCCTTGACTCACGCACATTTTGACCATATTGGCGGTGTTGAAGAAATTAAGGCGGAGACGGGAGCCGAAATTATTATTTGCAATGGCGAAGAAGTTGTTGCGGAAAATGCGAATTATAATTTATCGGCAATGTATGATTATCCTTTTACTGTTAAAGCTGATAAAATTTTGGCGGACGGTGATGAATTTTCTTTTGGCGGACTTACGGCAAAGGTTTTGAAGACGCCGGGACATACGCCGGGAGGTTGTTGTTATTATTTTGAAAACGAGGGTGTGTTGTTTTCGGGAGATACTTTGTTTTATGGGTCGATTGGGAGAACCGATTTTCCAAACGGAAGCTTTTCGGATTTGATTGCTGCAATTAAAGAAAAGCTTATGGTTTTGCCTGATGATGTTTATGTTTATTGCGGGCATGGGCCGGCAACGAAAATTGGTTTTGAAAGGGCGAATAACCCTTATTTGAATGGGTTTTAGCTTATAAATTAGTTTTAGAATTTGATTGAGGTAGCTATAATGGACTATGTTTTGAAAGGGCACAATTTTGAAGATGAAGTTCTTTCTTTGATGCAATTATTTTTTCCAAATAACGTTTATGTTAGAAAAGATGATTTTTTTGAGAATTTGGAAACTACGGTTGTGAATGTTTTGGAAGAAAACAAATGTTTTTCGTATTTATATGACAAAGGAAAGAAAATTTCGGAATTTGAAGTTGATGTTCTTAAAAATGATGTTAAGAGCGTTAAAAGGTATATTAAAACAAGCTTGTTTTATTGTTTTAAAAATATTAATGACGTTAAAATGCCATGGGGGATTTTGACGGGGATAAGGCCGTCGAAAAGGATTTATTCTATGTGGAGTGACGGTTTTTCGGATTTTGAAATTGAAAGGGTTTTGAAAGACGAATATCTTGTTTCGGAAGAAAAAATTAAACTTGCTTTTGATGTTGCTTATGCCGAAAAAAGTATTATGGAGAAAAACGATAATAACAGCATTGGAATTTATATTGGAATTCCTTTTTGTCCAACAAAGTGTCTTTACTGTTCTTTTACGTCATATTCTCTTTTGCAATATAAAAACAAGGTTGATTTGTATTTGAAGGCACTTGTTAAGGAATTTTGTTTCGCTTCGAAATATGCTGAGAGGTATGAAATTGAAAGCATTTATGTTGGCGGGGGAACGCCCACTTCACTTAATGAGGAACAGCTTGAATTTTTGCTTTTGAATATTGAAAAATATTTTAAAAGACCTGTTGAATTTACTGTTGAGGCGGGCAGACCGGACACCATTACAAGAGAAAAACTTCGAATTTTGAAAAAATATAATGTTGATAGAATTTCGGTTAATCCGCAAACGATGAATCAGAAAACGCTTGAACTTATTGGAAGAAAGCATACGGTTTCGGATTTTGTTGAAGCTTTTAAAATTGCAAGAGAAGAGGGGCACAACAACATTAATACCGATTTAATTTTGGGGCTTCCGAACGAGGGAAAAGCTGAAGTTTCGAATACATTTGAAAGAATTTTTGAACTTAATCCGGAGAGTGTTACTGTTCATACCCTTGCGGTTAAGAGAGCTTCGAGGCTTAAAGAAACTCTCGAAAAATATGATATGCTCGATGTTGAAAAAATGGAAGAACTTTTGAAAATTTCTTCGGATTTTGCGAAAAAAGCAAATATGCACCCATATTATATGTATCGCCAAAAAAATATGGTTGGTAATTTTGAAAACGTTGGGTATTGCAAAGAAGGCTTGGAATGTATTTACAATATAAAAATTATGGAAGAAAAACAAACAATTCTTGCTCTTGGGGCAGGAGGCTCAACGAAAGTTGTTGACAGGGAAACCGACAGAATTGACAGGATTTTCAATGTTAAGAGCGTTGATGATTATATAAACAGAATTGACGAAATGATTGAAAGAAAAAAAGGAGGATTAAAATGAGTTTTAAAGCACCGAGAGGTACAAAGGATATTTTTGCTGAAGATGTTTTTATTTGGCAGAAAGTTGAAGAAATTTTGCGTGATATTTGCAAAAGATTTTGCGTTTCCGAAATTAGAACGCCTATGTTTGAACAAACAGAACTTTTTCAGCGTGGAGTTGGAGAAACAACCGATATTGTTACGAAGGAAATGTATACTCTTGAAAAAAAAGGAAGCGAAAGCGTTACTTTGAAGCCGGAGGGAACGGCGGGAGCGGCAAGGGCATTTGTTGAAAACAGCATTTATGCCGACCCACAACCGACGAAACTTTATTATATAACACCTGCATTCAGATATGAAAGACCGCAAGCAGGAAGACAAAGGCAATTTCATCAATTTGGTGTTGAGATATTCGGCTCATATGACGCATCTTGTGATGCGGAGGCAATTTCGATTGCTTATGAGGTTTTGAATAAAATTGGGGTTAAAAATCTTGAACTTAAAATTAACAGTCTTGGCGGAAATGAGTGCAGAAAAAAATATAATCAGACTTTGAAAGAATTTATTGGAAAAAATATAAATTCTTTGTGCAGTGACTGTAGGGAAAGATTTGAAAAAAATCCTCTTCGTGTTCTTGACTGCAAAAATGAAAATTGTAAAAAGATTATTGAAAATGCACCGTCTGTTATCGATTGTTTGGACTCGGAATGCAGGGCTCATTTTGAGAGTTTGAAAAAAAGCCTTGATAATATGGGTATTCCTTATGTTGTTGACCCGAAAATTGTTAGAGGTCTTGATTATTATACAAGGACGGTTTTTGAATTTGTTTCTAATGAAATTGGCTCGCAAGGGACTGTTTGCGGTGGTGGAAGATATGATAATTTGATTGAGGAATGCGGAGGACCGAAAACGGGTGCGGTTGGGTTTGCTATGGGTCTTGAAAGAATTATGCTTTTGATTAAAGCACAAAATCTTATTCAAACTTCCGGCAAGAAAGTTGACCTCTATATCGGTTCTATTGGAGAAGAGGGATTTTTAAAGGCTCAAGCCATTGGTTATGAGCTTAGAAAAGCCGGCTTTTGTGTTGAATATGATACTCTTAAAAGAAGCGTTAAGGCTCAACTTAAATATGCCAATAAAATTGGAGCAAAGTATTCGGTTGTTATTGGTGAAACAGAAATTCAAAACGATTGTGCTAATCTTAAAAATATGGAGGAGAGCTCTCAAAGAGAGATTAAATTATCTATGCTTGGAGAGGAACTTTCCAAAGAAATTTTATCTTAATTTCAGACAAATTTTTATAATTTTATTTTAAGGAGATTTTTATAATGGGCGAATTGATGCAAGGCTTGAAAAGAAGCTGTATGTGTGGCGAAGTTAATGAAAATATGATTGGCAAAGAAGTTACTCTTATGGGCTGGGTTGGAAGACGCCGAGTTTTGAGTCATCTTACTTTTTTGCTTTTGAGAGACAGAACGGGCATTGTTCAGGTTGTTATTGATGAAAGCAGTGCGGACGCTGATATTGTTGAAAAGGAAAAAAGCATAAGAAGCGAATATGTTGTTGCTGTCAGAGGTGTTGTTCAAAAGAGAGACGAAAGTAATATTAATCCTTCTATGAAAACGGGAAAAGTTGAAATTTCCGTTGTTGAACTTCGTATTTTATCGGAGTCGGAAACAACTCCTTTCCCTATTGAAGAATCAGTTAATGTTAATACGGAACTTAGACTTAAATACAGATATTTGGATTTGAGAAGACCGAACGTTGCATCTAATATTATTACAAGGCACAAAGTTGCTCAAATTGTCAGACAATTTTTAAGCGATGAGGGATTTTTGGAAATTGAAACACCTATGCTTACAAAAAGTACTCCGGAGGGGGCAAGGGATTATCTTGTTCCGAGCAGGGTTCACCCAGGCAATTTTTATGCACTTCCTCAATCTCCGCAACTTTTTAAACAACTTCTTATGGTTTCGGGATTTGACAGATATTTTCAGATTGTTAAATGTTTTAGAGACGAAGATTTGAGAGCTGACAGGCAGCCGGAATTTACTCAAATAGATATGGAATTGTCATTTATCGACGTTGATGATATTATTGATGTTAATGAAAGACTTATTAAAAAAGTTTTCAAAGAGATTAAAGGAATTGACATTGAAACTCCTTTCCTTAGAATGCCGTATTCAGAGGCTATGGAGAGATTTGGCTCAGACAAACCGGATACTCGTTTTGGTATGGAACTTAAAAACATTACAGAAATTGTTGACGGAAGCGATTTTAAAGTTTTTCAAGATGCTATTGACAACGGCGGTTCGGTTAGAGCAATTAATGCAAAGGGTTGCGGTTCTTTCCCGAGAAAGAAAATCGATGCTCTTGTTGATGTTGCAAAAACGTATGGTGCAAAGGGGCTTGCGTGGATTAATGTTCTTGATGAAGGATTTAAAACAACTATTTCCAAGTTTTTTGATGATGAAAAAATCGGTGAAATTGTTAAAGCTCTTGATGGTGAGAGCGGAGACCTTATTTTGATTTGTGCGGATAAAAACAATGTTGTTTTTGATGCTTTGGGAGCTTTGCGTTTAGACGTTGCGAAGAAGCTTGAAATTTTGGACGATAACCAATTTAATTTCCTTTGGGTTACTGAATTTCCTCTTTTTGAATATAGCGAAGAAGAAGAAAGATTTGTTGCAAAACATCACCCATTTACATCACCTATGGACGAAGACCTTGATATTTTGGAAACAAATCCTGAAAAAGCACGTGCAAAGGCGTATGATATGGTTCTTAACGGTTGTGAAGTTGGCGGAGGAAGTATTCGTATTTACAGACAGGATATTCAAAAGCGTATGTTTAAAGCTCTTGGTTTTAGCGAAGAGGACGCTCAGGAACGTTTTGGATTTTTGCTTGACGCATTTAAGTTTGGTGCTCCGCCTCACGGAGGTTTAGCATTTGGTCTTGACAGGCTTGTTATGCTTCTTACGGGAGTTGAAAGCATTAGAGACGTTATTGCATTTCCTAAAGTTAAAGATGCTTCTTGTCTTTTGACAGATGCTCCGAATGTTGTTGATGAAAAACAGCTTGATGAACTTTGCATTGAAATTAAAAAAGCTGACGAAGAATAATTTTTGGTGGTAATTGAAATGGATTATGCTGAAGCTGTGTGCTATTTGGAAAATTGTCATAAATTTGGCTCGAAACAGGGGCATAATAATTTTGAAAAACTTATGGCGTTATTTGGCTCACCTCAAGATAAAATTCCGGCAATTCACGTTGCCGGAACAAACGGAAAAGGCTCTAATTGTGCTATGATTGCTTCAATTCTTTCGAAGCAAGGCTACAAAGTTGGAATGTTTTCATCACCGCATTTGATGAGATATAACGAGAGAATTTCAATTTGCGGTGAATATATAAACGATTTTGATTTTGCAAGGCATGTTGGAATTGTTAAAGAAAAGGTTTTTGAACTTTTTGAAAATTCCGATGAATATTTTTCTTTTTTTGAAATAATTACGGCAGTTGCATTTAATTATTTTTTTGAAAAAAAAGTTGACTTTGTTGTTTTGGAAGTTGGACTTGGCGGAAGGCTTGATTCTACAAATATTATAAAAAATCCGCTTGTTTGCGTTATTACTTCGATAAGTTTTGACCACACTGAATATTTGGGAAATTCCATTTTGGAAATTGCAAAAGAAAAGGGCGGGATTATTAAGAAAAATTCGCCGGTTGTATTGTATTCCCAGTCTAAAGAAGTGTATAATATTATTAAAAGCATTTGTGACGAAAAAAACAGCGAGTTGTTTTATCTTTCCGATTATGGCATTGATGTTATTTCTAAAGATTTGACGGAAACGGTTTTTGATGTTGATAATGAATTTTTCTCTTATAAAAATGTTAATATAAAGCTTATTGGCGATTATCAGATTTATAATGCCTGCAACGTTCTTATGGTTGTTGAAGCTTTGAGAAAAAGAGGTGTTGTTATAAGCGAAAAGGCTGTTTTTGACGGACTTGAAAATGCAAAGATAAGCGGAAGAATGGAGATTGTTCGAAAAGAGCCTGTTGTTATCCTTGAAGGGGCACACAATGTTGAGGGGGCAGAAAAACTTAATCATTTTCTTTTTAATTTGAAAAGCGATAAAAAGAAGATAACCGTTGTTGTTGGAATTTTGAAAGACAAGAATTATGAAGAGATGCTTTCACTTATTACGGAGTTTTCCGACAATGTTATTTTTACGGAAGTTGATAACAAAAGAGCATTGAACGCAAATGAGCTTTTTTCTGCAAATTCTTCTTTTGACAAAAATGTTTTTGTTAGAGAAAATTTTCAAGAGGCTGTTGATTTGGCTTTGGAAATTTCCGATAAATCGGATTGTGTTATTTTTACAGGGTCTCTTTATTTGATTGGCGATATTTTAAAGTATTTTAAGGAGGATTTTTATGATTGACTTTAAAAAAGAAATTTTGAAATATAAACCCGTTATGGAGGTTGGTGATATTGAAAAAGCTATAAACTCTGATGAAGTTAGCGATATGATCGATATTTTGAAACAAATTGCCAAACAAAACAAAACTGCAGCTGACAGGTAAGGAGTTGAGTTATTGTGATATGTCCTATATGTAATTCAGTTATTGAAAAGAAAAATGTTTGTCCCAAATGCGGGAGTGATATTTCTGTTTATTTAAAAGTTAGAAATATTTCGAACGCATTGTATAACAAAGGGCTTGAAAGGGCAAAAGCAAACGATTTTACTTATGCTGAGGAAGATTTGAAAAAAAGTATTCGATTTTATAAAAACAATATCAGTGCGAGGAATGTTCTTGGTCTTGTTTATTATGAGACGGGCAGGCTTAGCCTTGCTTTGAAAGAATGGGTTATAAGTTCCAACATTAAAAAAGAAAATAATCCTGCGATTGACTATGTTGAATATTTTCAAAAAAATACAAAAGAGTTTCAAAATCTTGAAGAGTCGGTTAAACTTTACAATCAAGCTGTTAAATTTATTAAACAAAAAAGCGAAGATATGGCGGCAATTCAGCTTAGGAAAGCTGTTGAGCTTAATCCTAAATTTGTTTATGCGTTAAATCTTTTGAGCCTTTGCTATATTATTCAAGGAAAGAATGACAAGGCTTTGGACATTATTAAAAAAGTTTTGACGATTGATACGGCAAATCCTGATGCGTTGGCTTATTTTAAGGAACTTTGTCCTGACGGAACAAGACTTGTTGAAAGTATTAAAATTGTTAAAACAAACAAGGTTTATGATGAGCCTGTTAAGTTTGAGCCTAAGATAAGCAAGAAGATTAACAACAAAAGCTCTAAATTTATGGAGATGCTTGTTTTTGTTGCGGGCTGTATTTGTACGGCAGCGGTTATGCTTATTCTTGTTTTTCCCGGCGTTGCTGATGCAAAGCAGGAGGAAATTGACCGAATTAATACAGAAATGGCAACTCTTAAAAATAAGTATGATGAGGAAGTTGCTCAGAATAATGCGGAGGCTTCGGCAGAAGTTACCAAAGAAAACGAGGCTCTTAAAGCGGAACTTGCAAAATATCAAAAGCAACTTGACGAGAAAAATGCTCTTGACCAGCTTACAAGTGCTGCTTCACTTGCTTCTAAGGGTGATTATACAAATGCCGCAGCGACGATTTCTTCGATTAATTTGAATATGCTTAGCCCAGAGAAAGTTAATGAATATAACGAGCTTAAAAAGAAAGTTTATGACAAAGAGTCTAAAAATCTTTTGAAAAAAGGAAAAGATTTTGTTAATTCGAAAAAATTTCAGGAAGCAAAGGAAGTTCTTGAAAAAAGTATGCTTTATGCAGACGAGGAGCCGGATACAAAATTTAGTGCAATGTATTATCTTGCAAAAGCTGTTAAAGAACTTGGCGATTCGGCTAAAGCAAAAGAATATTATAATCAAGTTGCTCAAAATCATCCTCAAAGCAGATATAAAAATCTTGCGAAAAAGGAAGCATCTTCTTTATAATTTGTTTATTTAAGGGGTGAGTTGATTTTATGAAAGAAAAACTTTTTAACAGTATAAAAGTTTTATCGTATTTTTTGTGGGAATATACTAAAAATGACAACGCTTTGAAGTTATGGTGTTGTGCGGAAGATATTGTTTGCTTCTTGGCTGAAAACAATATTAAAACAAGAGAAGAATTTTTTGATATTATTTCAAGAGACAAAAACGATGAAATTTACAAGGAATTTATTAGAAGTATTGCTTATAAAATTTTTTGGTATACAAAAGAAGAAGATTATGACAAAAACTGGTTTGTTGCCGAAAAATTTGTTAGAAATTACGAATGTATAGAGGCTTGTGTTATGGCATCTTGTATTTTTGACGGACTTAATGTTGATGATGAAATTTACAAGTCTATTCGTTCGAAAAATGCAAGAGGATATATTTCTAAACAATGGAGGGATTTTTATGAATAATACTAAACTTGGGTTGTCGGAAAATGCGGAAGCTGCGTTGTCTTATGTTTTGGGATTTGTTAGCGGGATTATTTTTCTTATTGCTGAAAAAGAAAATCAGTTTATTAAATTTCACGCTTTGCAGTCGATTTTATTTTCTGTTGCGGTTTCTGTTTTGAACTTTATTTTATCAATTATATTCAGTATGCCGTTTTTGAAATTATTTTTGATTGTTGGTGTTGCTGTTTGCGGAATTGTTGGGCTTGCTTCTTTTGCGGTTTATGTGTTCTTGATTATTACAGCATATACCGGAAGAGTTATTAAAATTCCGCTTATTGGAGAAATTGCTTGGAATTTGAGCATTAAATAATTTTAGCTTAATTGATAAAATTAGATTTTGGCTTAAATTTATGAATTGAAGTTTATTGCGCTGAATTTGAATTGCATAATTTTGGTTAATTCAAGTTTGGCGTTATTTTTTTTATTAGGGAGGTCTTTTTTATTTTTAATTTTGAACTTTTGAAAAAAGAAAATTTGAACGATATTTCTTCGGAGGGATTTATTTATAAACATAAATCGGGTGCAAAGCTGATTTTTATTAAAAACGATGATGATAACAGAGTTTTTTCAATTACTTTTAAAACGCTTCCTCAAAATAATAAGGGAACTGCTCATATTATGGAACACAGCGTTTTGTGCGGTTCTAAAAGATATCCTGTTAAAGACCCGTTTAATGAGCTTGAAAAGGGGTCTTTAAATACGTATCTTAATGCTATGACTTTTGAGGATAAGACTATGTATCCCGTTGGAAGCACAAACGAAAAAGATTTCATTAATCTTATGAATGTGTATCTTGATGCAGTTTTTTTCCCACTTATTTATGACAGAAAAGGGATTTTTCTTCAGGAAGGGCATCATCGAGAGAAAAAAAGGATTAACGGCGTTGTTTACAATGAAATGAGGGGCGTTTTTTCTTCTCCGGACAGAATTATTGATTTTAAAGTTAACGAAAAACTTTTTGAAAACACAGAGTATAGATTTTACTCCGGAGGAGTTCCCGAATTTATTCCGGAACTTACATATGAAGAATTTCTTTGTTTTCATAAAAAATATTATCACCCCGCAAATTCGATTATATACTTATATGGCGATTTGGATATTAAAAAATATCTTGAAATTATCGACAGGGATTATTTATCGAAATTTGAGTTTAGAGATTTTGAAATTGAATATTCGGTTCAAGAAGATTTTGAAGAAATTAAAAATTTGGAAATTGGATATGAAGTTTCGAACGAAGAAGATAAAAATTATTTTGAGTGTGGGGCTATAATTGGGAACGGAGAAGATTTTAAGTTGTCATTTGCTTTTGATATTCTTACGGAAATTCTTTTGGAAACGGAAGCATCACCTCTTAAAAAGGCTTTGATTGAAAACGAAATTGGCAACAATGTTTATGGCGGATTTGATGACGGAATGTTTCAAACTGCTTTTTCGGTTACTGTTGAAAAAACAAAATGTTCGGACTTGGAGAAGTTTAAACGAGTTTATTTTAATTCTTTGGCTGAAATTGTTGAAAAGGGACTTGATAAAAAACTTATTGACAGTTGTATTAACAGATATAAATTTTATTTTAAAGAAGAGGATTTCGGATATAAGCCGAAAGGTTTGTTTTATAACATTTTGATTATAAAAAGTTTTATTTACGGAGAAGGCAATTTTGACGGGGTTAAATTTGATGAACTTTTTGAGTTTGTTGAAAACGTAAATTTTGATGAACTTATTAAAAAATATTTGCTTGAAAACAAAAATTACGTTTTTGCCATTATGAAGCCGGAAAACAAAAAAGTTATTGAAAATGAAACGTTTGATGATGACCTTGAATTTGAGGAATATAAAAAAATTCAAGATTTGGAGGAAGATGTTAAGAAAATTCCGGTTTTAGATATTTCGGATATTGAGAAAAAAGCGAAGAACATCGATATTCTTGAAGATAATATTAAGGGAGCTAATATTATTTACAGCAAAATTAGTGATGATGATATTGTTTATTTGAATTTGCTTTTTGATACACGAATGTTTGATGTTGAGGATTTAAAGTTTATTAATATTTTGAGATATTTGTTTGGAAAAACGGATACACAAAATTATGATTATCAAAAACTTGCAAACGAACTTAACTTTTATTTTGGCGGATTTTCGGCACGTTTTGAGTCTTATGGTTTTGATGATGATTTTTTGCCGGTTTTATCTGTTAATATGAAGTTTTTGAACGGTAACTTGGAAAATGTTTTTAAACTTATTCGGGAAGTTGTTTTTTCATCGGTTTTTGAAAAAAACAGAGTTATTGAGCTTTTGACGAAATATAAAATTATTTTTGAGAGAGCTTTTGTTAACAGCGGAAATATTTATGCCATTTACAGGGGTATGTCATATTTATCGGAAAAGGAAAGATATTCTCAAAAAGTTAACGGAATTGATTTTTATGAATATTTAAAAACTCTTGTTCAAAATTTTGATGAGATGATTTTTGATTTAACAGAAAACTTGAAAAGAGTTTTTGAAAATATTTTTAACAGAGATGCTTTGACGATTGGTCTTGTTTGCAGTGAAAAAAATTATGCTTTGGTTTGCAAAAAGCTTGAGGCATTATATCGTGATTTGCCTAAGTGTTCCGCTCAAAAAAGAATTTTTAAAATCGATAATCAAATTGTTGACGAAGGTTTTATTATTCAATCTGATGTTCAATATAATGCACTTGTTTCGAGACTTTTTGGAAAAGAAAAGAAATTTGACGGAAGACTGCTTGTTCTTGAAAAAATTATTGAGTCAGATTATCTTTGGAATAAAATTAGGCTTGAGGGCGGTGCTTATGGCGGAAGCTGTGGTTTTAACAGGAGAGGTTTTGTTTATTTTACTTCGTTCAGAGACCCAAATGTTTTTGAAACTTTTGAAGCATATAAAAAAATTCCTGACTATTTGGAAAATTTGAAACTTTCGGACAGAGAATTGCGAAAATATATTATCGGAACTGTTAGCAGACTTGACAGACCGACTAAAATTAGCGAAATTATGAATTTGATTTTAAACAGAACGCTTTCGAAGATAACCGATGAACAGAGACAAAAAGAAAGAGAAGCTGTTTTATCGATTGGAAAATCATTTCTTACAGGAGAAGCATATGAATTGGTTCAAAAAAGTTTGTCAAATTCTCATATATGCTCGTTTGGTAATGAAAATTCGTTGAAAAGAACAAAAAAATTGTTTAAAATTATTAAAAATATATAGTGATATTTTATAATTCTATTGACTTTTACTGTATATTGTGTTAAAAATATATATAGATTTTAATTATTATTGATGAAAAATATATATTATTAACAATTATTTGGTTTGAAAAATTTATTGATGTTTTTTTTCTTTTATCGACGTTATTATTTTCCACAATAATTGGGTATTGTTTTTTTGCGTAACATTTTGTATAATTATTTGTTGTAATTATAAAAATTAAATGTATTTAGTAAGATAAAAAATACTAAGCAAATTGTAATAACTTTATAAATTATTTGACATTTATTGTTAAAAATATGTTAATTTTACATAAAGGAGGTTGTTTAAATGGATTATAAATCAGCCGGTGTTGATGTTGAGGCAGGATATAAATCTGTTGAACTTATGAAAGAACACGTTAAAAGCACATTCAGAAAGGAAGTTTTGACAGACCTTGGTGGTTTTGGCGGGCTTTTTTCTGTTGCAAAAGCTAAGGATATGCAAGAGCCTGTGCTTGTTTCGGGAACGGACGGCGTTGGAACAAAACTTAAACTTGCGTTTGTTATGGACAAGCACGATACTATTGGTATTGATGCTGTTGCTATGTGCGTTAATGACGTTGTTTGCAGTGGTGCGGAACCGTTATTTTTCCTTGACTATATTGCTTGCGGAAAGAATTTTCCGGAAAAAATAGCACTTATTGTTAAAGGTGTTGCAGAGGGCTGTAGACAGGCGGGAGCTTCACTTATTGGCGGAGAAACGGCAGAAATGCCGGGATTTTATCCTGTTGATGAATATGACCTTGCGGGTTTTACTGTTGGAATTTTGGACAAGGTTAACGTTATTGACGGAAGCAAAATTGGAAATGATGACGTTCTTATCGGAATTGCTTCGAGCGGTATTCATTCAAACGGATATTCTCTTGTAAGAAAGGTGTTTGATATATCCAAAGAAACAGCCGGACAATATGTTGATGAACTTGGCGAAACTTTGGGAGAGGCTTTACTTACTCCTACAAAAATTTATGTTAAGCCTGTTTTGGAACTTATTAAAAAAGTTGATGTTAAAGGTATAAGCCATATTACAGGCGGTGGATTTATTGAAAATATTCCGAGAATGCTTCCGAACGGAATTAAGGCTGTTATTGAAGAAGGAAGTTGGCCTGTTTTGCCTATATTTGAGCTTTTGCAGAAAAAGGGAAACGTTGAAAGAATGTCGATGTATAATACTTTTAATATGGGAATCGGTATGGTTATGGCTGTTGATAAAAACGATGCACAAAAAGCTGTTGATATTCTTCAAGAACTTGGCGAAAAAGCTTATATTATTGGCAAAACCGCTGAAGGAGAGGGTATTGATATATGCTTAAAATAGGAGTGCTTGTTTCAGGTGGCGGAACTAATTTGCAGGCGATTATCAATTCTATCGAGTCGGGCTTTATAGATAATGCCGAAATTGTTACGGTTGTTAGTAACAAAAAAGATGCTTATGCACTTGAACGTGCGAAAAAGCACAACATTGAGACGGCTTGGATTTCGAAAAAACAATTTTCAAACAATGATGAATATCAAGATGCTTTGATTGAACATTTTAAAAGCAAAAATGTTGGGCTTGTTGTTATGGCTGGATTTATGGTTATTTTGGGCTCGAAATTTATAAATGCTTTTGAAAATAAAATTATTAATATTCACCCTTCTCTCATTCCGTCTTTTTGCGGTGAATGTTTTTATGGTCTTAAAGTTCACGAGGCGGCTTTGGCAAAGGGCGTTAAGGTTACGGGTGCGACAGTTCATTTTGTTGATTCCGGCGCAGATACGGGACCTATTATATTACAAAAGCCTGTTCTTGTTAAAGACGGAGATACTCCGGAAGTTTTGCAGAAAAGAGTTATGGAAGAGGCTGAATGGGTTATTTTCCCAGAGGCAATTAAACTTTTTGCCGACGGCAAGCTTGTTGTTGAAAATAATATTGTTAGGAGAGTTGATTTATGAAAGTTTTAGTTGTTGGCGGAGGCGGAAGAGAACACGCCATTGTTTTGAAACTTAAAGAATCTTCGAAAATCGATAAAATATATTGTGCTCCGGGGAATGCGGGAATTTCACAAATTGCTGAATGTGTTGACATTAAAGCTACGGATATTTCAGCATTGCTTGATTTTGCAAAAAGCAACAACATTGATTTTACGGTTGTTGGAATGGACGACCCACTTGTTATGGGGATTGTTGATGAGTTTGAAAAAGAGGGCCTTAGAATTTTTGGACCGAGAAAAAATGCTGCTATTATTGAGGGAAGCAAGGCTTTTTCCAAAGAACTTATGAAAAAATACAATATACCTACGGCTAAGTATGAAACTTTCGATAATTTTGACGATGCGTATTCTTACATAAAAGAAAATAAGTTTCCTACGGTTATAAAGGCTGACGGGCTTGCACTTGGAAAAGGTGTTCTTATTTGCAACAATCTTCAAGAAGCAGAGGACGGACTTAAACAAATTATGGTTGACAAAAAGTTCGGAAATTCCGGAAATAAGGTTGTTATTGAGGAATTTTTGACGGGTCCGGAAGTTTCTGTTTTGTCATTTTGTGACGGAACAACGGTTGTTCCTATGGTTTCGGCTCAAGACCATAAGAGAGCTCTTGACGGAGACAAGGGTCTTAATACGGGCGGAATGGGAACGTTTTCTCCGAGCAGAATTTATACGGACGATATTGCTGAAGTCTGTATGGAGAAAATATTTAAACCTACGGTTGCGGCATTGAAAAAAGAAGGTCGCAAATTTAAAGGGATTATTTATTTTGGTCTTATGATTACCGATGACGGCCCGAAAGTTATTGAGTATAATGCAAGATTTGGAGATCCGGAAACACAGGTTATTTTGCCGAGACTTGATACGGATTTGCTTGAAATATTTGAAGCTTGCGTTGACGGTAAACTTGATGAAATCAATGTTAAGTGGAAAGATAATGCGGCAGCTTGCGTTATTTTGGCTTCGGGAGGGTATCCGGAAAGTTATCAAAAGGGATTTGCTATTGACGGTCTTGAAAAATGCAATCAAAGAGACGATATTTACGTTTATCACGCAGGAACGGCTCTTAAAGACGGCAAGTTTGTTACAAACGGAGGTCGTGTTCTTGGTGTTACGGGAACTGGCAAAAATCTTGATGAAGCTATTAAAATTGCATATGAAGGCGTTGAAATGGTTAATTTTGAAAAAATACATTTCAGAAAAGACATTGGTGTTAAATAATTTTTTTTATAATATTTACAAAAGTGTATTGATTTTTGAATTGAAATTTGGTATAATTGCATTGAAGGAGTGTTTTTATGATTTTTGATAAAATGTTTGTTCAAAACAATATTTTGGAAACTGCAATGCAGGCTTCGGAATTTAAAAATCAGGTTATTCTTAACAACATGGCAAATGCGGAAACTCCTAATTTCAAAGGCAGTGACGTTGAATTTGAAAGCATTTTGGACGATGCTATCGAATCTTCAAAAATGACAGGTAAACTTGATTTGAGTTCGGTTATGCCGGCTGTTAAAAGACAGCATAGCGGATATAAAGTCAGAATTGACGAAAATAATGTTGATATTGAGAGCGAAATGACAAAATTTTATAAAAATTCTGCTAAATATGATGTTATTGTGAACGGTGTTCTTAATAATACTAACAGAATGAATACGGTTTTGTCGGGTCTTAAGTAAATTTATTTAGAGAGAAGGAAAGAGTATGTCATTTTTCAGTTCTTTAGATACAAGTGCTTCGGCACTTACGGCACAAAGACTCCGAATGGACGTTATAAGCCAGAATATGGCGAATGTTGATACGACAAGAACGGAGGACGGCGGCCCGTATAAAAGAAAGGTTGTTTTGTTTCAAGAAATCGGATCTAAAGCGTCGTTTGCTCAATATTTGGGAAAGGCTATGGATTCGGACGTTGGAAAAGGGGTTCGTGTTTCACGTATTGTTGATGACGAAACACCGGGAAGCAGGGTTTATGACCCTACACACCCTGATGCTGATGCGGACGGATATGTTACCAATTCTAATGTAAATGTTGTTGAAGAAATGGTTAATATGATTTCGGCAAGCCGATCTTATGAGGCAAATGTTACTGCGATTAACACGACAAAAACTATGATTGCAAAAACTCTTGAAATCGGTAAGTAACAATGATTGTTGAAATCGGAGGAGTGGAATTATGAAAATAGATACAAATTTATTTCAAACTCAAAGACTTTCGCTTGATGATTTTACAAGTGTGAAATCTGCTCAAAATAAAAACAAGGGTAATGATTTTGAAAGCTTTTTTGATGCAGCTATGGGTTTGTTTAACGAAACAAATGTTTATCAGCTTAATGCTGAACAAATGCAAATTGATTACGTTACAGGGAAAACTGATGATATTATTGCTCTTAATATGGCTCAAAACAAAGCAGCAAATGCAATTCAGTTTACGACACAGGTTACAAGTAAGGTTTTATCTGCGTATCAAGAAATTATGCGTATGCAAATGTAAACGTTATGTTATTTATTTTAATTACGCATAAAAGAGGTGAAATAATTGCAGGAGAAAATTCAGAACTATAAAACCAAAGTATCGGAAAAATGGAACGAAACAGAGACAAGCACAAAAGTTAAATTTATTGCTGTTATACTTTGTGTTATCATTGCACTTTGCTTAACTGTATATTTTACAACGAGACCGAATTGGGTTGTTTTTGAGTCTAATTCCGATATTCAAACTATTGGCAAAATTCAAAATGCTTTTGATGAGGCCGGTATTGAAAATCAAATTACTAAAAATGGTACTGCCATTGAAGTTAAACAAGAAGATGTTAATCAAGCGAAAGTTCAAATTGCAGAAAAAAATATTACGGATACGGGATTTACTTTTGATGATGCTCTTAATGCAAATAATATGGGATTGTCGGAGTCTGACAAAGACGAAATTTATTTGAGAGCTTACGAAAATGATATTGAAAATCAAATTAAAACCGTTGACGGCGTTGATTCGGCAAAAGTTAAGCTTGTTTTACCAAATGACGATGTTTTCTTTGAAAGCGATAAAAAAGAGGCAAGCGCAGGCATAACTCTTTATACAAACAAAGAATTATCAAAAGAACAATCAACTTCTATTGCAAGACTTGTTGCTATGAGTGTTGATGGTCTTAAAATGGAAAATATCGAAATTGTTGACCAAAACGCAAATAGCCTTTATTCAGGTGCTGTTACAAATGCCGGAGGTTATTCTTCAAAAGAAGAAATTGAACAACAAAAGAAAAAAGAAATTGAACTTAAAATAAGAGGAGCTTTATCACAGCTTTATAACGAAATTAACATAATTCCTAACCTCAAAATGGATTGGGACAAAAAACAGCAAAAAACAACTACATATACTCCTCCTGTTGAGGATATGGAAATTGGTGTTCCGAGCAAAACTGTTGAGGAAGAGGAAGAAGTTGTTAACGGAACGCCTGCTGATGCACCGGGTACGGATACAAATGATATGAATCCTCCTAATTATGCTATGGGAGAAAACGAAAATTCTACTTACTCGGCAAGCAAAAAAACGAAAGACTACTTATACAACAAGGACGAGCTTGTTGTTGATGTTGACGGCGGAGAGGTTGTTCCTGATGAATCTTCCATTGCTGTTTATGTTTACAAAAACAAAGAGTATAAGGAAGCTGACCTTATAAAATCGGGTCAGGTTAATGAAGAAAATACTTGGGAAAATTTCAAAGAGCAAAATTCTGCCGAAAGAAAAATGGAAATTGACCCAGATGTTTTGGAATCGATAAAAATTGGTACAGGTATTGACAATGTTACGATTGTTGGTTATGAAAAACCTGTATTTGTTGATGCTGTTGAAGAGTCGGTTGCTATTGAACAGATTGTTATGCTTGTTATTTTGGCTATCTTGCTTATTCTTCTTGCGTTTGGACTTATTAAGAAAACTCACCCAGACGAAGTTGAAGAAATTGAGCCGGAGCTTTCTGTTGAAGACTTGCTTGTTAGCACACAGCTTGAAGACGAAAAAGAAGAAATGCTTGCTGAAATTGATACAAGTGTTGAATCTGAATATAAGAAACAAATTGAAAAATTTGTTGGTGAAAAGCCGGAGGCTGTTGCTCAGCTTCTTAGAAACTGGCTTAGTGATGAATGGGAGTGATATATAAATGCCTATACCTTATGAGGAATATACGGGAAAAGAAAAGGCAGCTATGCTTTTGATTACATTGGGGCCTGAAAAATCTTCTCAAATTTTTAAATATTTAAAAGAAGAAGAAATTGAAACCCTTACTTTGGAAATTGCAAATATTGCTTCTGTTCTTCCGGATATTAAAGAAAAAGTTCTTGAAGAATTTTATCAAATTTGTATTGCTCAGCAATATATTACTGAGGGTGGTATTTCGTATGCCAAACAAATTCTTGAAAAAGCACTTGGTCAAGATAAAGCATATGAAATTATTAACAAACTTACAGTTTCGTTGCAGGTTAGACCGTTTGACTTTATTCGTAAAGATGATGTCAGCCAGGTTATAAACTTTATTCAAAACGAACACCCTCAAACAATTGCTCTTATTTTGTCATATTTGAAGCCTATGCAGGCGGCACAGATAATTTCTTCACTTAATGCCGATAAGCAGGCTGATGTTGCAAGAAGAATTGCAATGATGGACAGAACGAGCCCTGACGTTATTAAAGAAGTTGAATCTGCTTTGGAAAAGAAACTTTCTTCTCTTATGAGTACGGATTATGCTGATGTTGGCGGTGTTGATGCTATCGTTGAAATTCTTAATTCTGTTGACAGAGCTACAGAGAAAAATATTATGGAAAGTCTTGAAACAGATTATCTTGAACTTTCTGAAGAAATTAAGAAGAAAATGTTTGTATTTGAAGATATTCTTTCTATGGATAATCGTTCTATTCAAACTGTTCTTCGTCAGGATATTGACCAAAAAGAAATTGCTATTGCTCTTAAAGGTTCGAGCGAAGAAGTTCAGGAAATTATTTTCCAGAACCTTTCAAAACGTCTTGCTGCTATGATTAGGGAAGATATGGATATTATGGGACCTGTTCGTAAGTCTGACGTTGAAGAAGCTCAACAGAAGATTGTTAATATTATTCGTAAACTTCAGGATTCAGGTGAAATTATTATTGCAAGAGGCGGAGGCGACGAGATAATTGTCTAAGATTTTAAAAGCTAATTGTATACGAGTTGACAGTGACAATAAAATTAACATTGAAGTTCCTGTTTTTAAGGCACCGAATAATGAAAATGACAAAAAAGAGTTTACAAAAGTTAATCACGAGATAAACTTTGAAAACTTTGATGAGTTGGCACTTTCGGACGAAAATGTTGATTTTGATGAAAGTGTTTCCGATGCTACTGTATTTTCTGATGATTTTACATATGAAGAGACTGTTGAAAATGCCAACGATGAAGCAAATAAAATTATAGACGATGCAAAAGCCGAAGCAAAGAATATAATTGACGATGCTTTGAACGATGCTGAAATTCAAAAAGAAAGAATTTTTGAAGAAGCCCGAAACAGCGGCTATGAAGAGGGAGTTCGAAGTGCTGAAGCTGAAATGCACAGTTTGAAAGAACAGGCACAGCAAGCCCTTGATGATGCGGTTAGAGAAAAACAAGAAATAATTGACGGCATTGAAAGCCAGATTGTTGATGTTGTTGCTAACGTTACGCAGAAGCTTTTGTCGAAAACTTTGGATTTGGATAAAAGTGTTATATTGAATTTGGTTAAACAAGGATTGTCACAAACAACGGTTACGGGTGAAGTTTTTATAAGAGTTAGTGAGGCTGATTATGATGAAGTTTTGAACAATAAAAGTGAATTTCTTAACTTTATTGACGGAAGCACTAATTTTGAAGTTGTTAAAGATTTTTCCCTTACCAAGGGCGATTGCGTTATTGAAACACCTTTTGGTAACATCGATTGTAGTTTGAGCCAGCAATTTGAAGGTCTTAAACGCAATTTATATTATATTTTAGAAAACGGGTGATTGGTTTGAAGGTTATTGATATTTCAAAATATAATTCTGTTTTGGAAAAAGTTTATATTAAAAAGCTTGGCAGAGTTTCTCAAGTTGTTGGGCTTACCATTGAATCAGTCGGTCCTGTTGTTAGTGTTGGCTGTAGTTGCTATATTAGAGCAAACAAATACAGCGAGCCTGTTTTGGCGGAAGTTGTTGGATTTAAAGAAAATAAAATATTACTGATGCCTCTTGGAAATATGGACGGGATTGGTCCCGGAAGTATTGTTGAGGCATCGGAAAAGCCTCTTTCTGTTAAGGTTGGGTTTAATCTTTTGGGAAGAGTTTTGGACGGTTTGGGAAATCCTATGGATAACAAAGGTCCACTTAATTGTTCTCTTGAATATCCGACAAACAACACACCTCCTGACCCTTTGCAAAGAAAGAGAATTAAAGATGTTCTTCCTTTGGGAGTTAAACCTATTGATGGTCTTTTAACTGTTGGAAAGGGACAGCGTATTGGTATTTTTGCGGGAAGTGGTGTTGGAAAAAGTACCCTTATGGGTATGATTGCAAGAAATACAAAAGCTGATATTAATGTTATTGCACTTATTGGAGAACGAGGCAGAGAGGTTAGAGAATTCATTGAAAAGGACTTGGGCGAAGAGGGGCTTAAAAGGTCGGTTTTGGTTATTGCTACGTCTGATAAGCCGGCACTTATAAGGCTTAAAGCGGCTCAGGTTGCAACTTCTATTGCTGAGTATTTTAGAGAAGAAGGAAAAGATGTTTTGCTTCTTATGGACTCGCTTACCAGATATGCTATGGCACAAAGGGAAGTTGGGCTTGCAACGGGAGAACCACCCGTTTCGAGAGGATATACCCCTTCCGTTTTTTCGGTTATGCCAAAGCTTCTTGAAAGGGCAGGGACTTCTGATAAGGGTTCTATAACGGGTTTGTATACGGTTTTGGTTGATGGTGATGATTTGACAGAACCGGTTACTGACACAGCAAGAGGTATTCTTGATGGGCATATTGTTCTTTCAAGAAAGCTTGCAAACAAAAATCATTATCCGGCTATTGATGTTTTGGCAAGCGTATCTCGTGTTATGAGCGATATTGTTACTCCGGAGCATAAAAAGGCGGCATTTGAAGTTAAAAAAACTATGGCTGTTTATTCGGATTCGGAAGACCTTATAAATATTGGTGCATATGTTAAGGGAAGCAATCCGGATATTGATTATGCTATTGAAAAGCACCCGTCTGTTATAAATTTTTTGACTCAAAGCACATCGGATAAATTTGAATTTGATGATATTGTTAATCAAATGTTTAAAATTACGGGAGAGTGATTTTAAATGGCCGGATTTAAATTTAGGCTTGAAGGCTTTTTGGGAATTAAGGAGAAAATTGAAGATCAAAAAAAGCTTGAATATGGGAAAGCACTTAAAAAACTTGATGAGGAAAGAGAATGTCTTAAATCTTTGGAAAATAAGAAGCAAAGTGTTATTGACAATATGAGAAACAGCATTAATTCCGGTATTCGAGCTAATGAACTTAGAAGATACAACAATTTTGTTGATTATATAAAAGACAGAATTGAGGAACAAAAAGACGTTGTTCGAAAAGCTGAGGTGTTTGCGGAACAAAAGCGAGTTGACCTTGTTAATGCTATGAAAGAACGAAAAATGCTTGAAGTTCTTAAAGAAAATGACAGAATTGAATATAACAAAGAACAGCTTCTTAAAGAGCAAAAAGTTGTTGATGAAATTGTTAGTTATCAATATAATAATGCTTAATTTTACAGTAAATGTTATGTATGGGAGGTTGCAAAAATGGCAGCTATGACCAAAGCTAAGGGAAAAGAAAATAATATTCCGACTTCTGATGTTGGAGAAGTTGCGGAGGCTAATATAGATAAAAAAGTTGAAAAGAAAAAGCAGAAAAAAAAGAAAACAAAAAAGGGTAAGAAAAAAATTATCTTTTTGATTGTTTTGCTTGTTCTTTTGGGACTTATTGTTTCTGTGTTTGTGTTTAATGTTTTTAACGTTAGAGATGAATATGTTTATCCGATTTTGAGAGATGTTCCTGTTGTTGGAAATTGGATTCCGGAAGAGGAAAACGGAAACGAAAATGACGAATACAGCGGTTTGACGAAAGAACAGCTTATTGTTAAAAATAAAAGGCTTGAGTCTGAAAAGAAAGCTCTTGAAGAAGATAAGAAAAATTTGACAACAAGAATTTCCGAAAGCGATAAGGAATTGTCAAGGCTTAAAGAACTTGAAGCAAATCAACTTCAATTTAAAGCTGAAAAAGAAGAATTTGACAGACGAATTGCCGAAAACGATACAAAAGCATATAAAGATTACTATGAAAGCATTTATCCGGAAAATGCAGATAAAATTTATAGAGAAGAAGTTAAACAAGAAGCGGCTGATAAAGAACTTAAAAAATATGTTCAAACTTTTGAAAATATGAAAAAAGATGCTGCTGCAAAGGTTCTTGAGGAAATGATAGGAACCGATATGGATTTGGTTGTTCGTATACTTAACAATATAGGCTCTGAACAAAGAGGAGCAATTCTTGGTGCTATGGAATCTGACAAAGCGGCTGCGGCGGCAAAGCAGATGGCACCTGATGAACAACAATAATTTAATTGAGGAGGTGAAAAAATGGAGTTGACAAAGCTACTTTTTAATAATTTGACTGTTTCGAGCAATAATCTTAAGGGTAGTTCTGATATTTCGATGAAAAGCGATAATAAATTTGAAGATTATTTGAGCAATGTTTCTTCGAAAAATGATAATTGCAAAGCTGTTTCTTCAAAAGATGGCAAGAATATTGAAAATTATCAGAAAGACAAAGTTTATTCTGATAAAACTTCTAAAAATAACGATTTGAAAAATCAAAATGTTAAAGAAAAAAATAATGACAGCGTTGAAAACGATGTTTCTCAAAATGATGTTAAAAACAATTTGAAAACAGATGACACAAAAAGCAATGCTACTGACAGTGTTGATGAGAAAGTTGACGTTATTGAGAAAAAAGCGGAGGAACTTAAAAATGAAGTTGCTGAAGTTTTGGGGGTTGACACAGAAGTTGTTGAAAATATTCTTGAACAACTTGGGATAAATATTTTTCAACTTGCTGAGCCGGAAAATCTTCTTAAATTTATGCAACAGGTTTTTCAAGCGGAAACGCCGTCAGACCTTTTGCTTGTTGACGGAATAAAAGATTTGTTTGTTCAAGTTAAAGAAGTTGTTGGCGAAAAATTGGCAAATCTTGAAGAAGCTTTTAAAGGTTTTGATTTTGCTGATTTTGATGAAGAAATTGCAAAGGCTTTGGATAAAAATAAGAATGTTGTTAAATCAACTGAAGAAACTTCAAGTGTTGTTGCTGAAGAAGAGATTGTTGTTTCGGAAGAGGAAACCGTTGAAACTGTTTTGAAAAATGAAACTGTTGAAGAAAATGAGTCTTACGAAAACAAAAATGATGTTCAAACTGATAATGTTTCTTCGACTGTTGAAGAAACAAGCCAACAAAGCGGATTTGCAAAACAAGATTTCCAAAATAACAATTCGAATTTTAAAAGTTTTGAAAATTCCAATAATGGAAATGAACTTAATTCTGTTGCTTTGGACAATGTTAACAAGGCGTTTGGCAAAGTTATTGCAAAAAGCGAAAGTATGAAGAATGTTAATTCTTCAGATATTATTAATCAGATTATTGAAAAGTTTAAAGCAAGTGTGGTTAAAGAAAATGTTAGCCAAATTAAAATTACTTTGAGACCTGAATATCTTGGTGATGTTTCTCTTAAAGTTGTTAGCGAAAACGGAATTGTTTCGGCTCAATTTCTTGCTGAAAACCAAAAGGTTAAAGAAATAATTGAGGCGAATTTTGCTCAGCTTAAAGATATGCTTAATGAACAAGGTGTTCAAGTTTCGGCATTGTCTGTTTCTATTGGAAGCGAAAGCTCTGAATATGAACAGAAAGAGTTTGAATTTGGACAATCTAAATCTTCAAAAAGAGTAAACGATATTATAAACAACTCTTTGGAAGAAGTTGAGGAAGAGAGTGTTATGTATGTTGATGAAGATGATGTCCTTCAAACAAGCGTAAATTATACTGCATAAAAGGAGGTTTTTGTATGTCGGACGGTTCTCTTTTTTATGATATTGATGCGAACAGAACAAATGGAACTACTAATACAACGACAAGTTCGAGTAGTAAAGCAAGTAATTCCGATTTGGATAAGGACGCATTTTTGAGACTTCTTGTTACACAACTTCAGTATCAGGACCCTCTTAATCCTATGGATAATACAGAATTTGTTTCACAGATGGCTCAGTTTACATCTCTTGAACAAATGAACAATCTTAACAATACTATGACAAACAGTCAGGCTTATTCAATGATTGGAAGAACGGTTTATGCTCAAGTTTATAACGAGGCGAGTAATACATATGAAGATATTGCGGGAACGGTTGATTCTGTTACTATCAAATCGAATACGGCTTATTTGAATGTTGGGGAAAAACAAATTCCTTATTCTGATGTTCAAGAAGTTTATTCAACAGATACAAATACAAGTATTGATAGAAATCTTGTCGTTTCTCAGGCTCTTTCACTTGTTGGAAAGTGTATTCAAGCGATTACTTTTGATGATGACCTTAATGCTAAGGAATTTATTGAGGGAAAAGTTGATTATGTTAAATTTGTTGATGATACTCCTGTTTTGAGCATTGGCGGAAAAGATGTTGGTACTCATGAGGTTCTTTCGGTTTCGGATAATTCACTTTTGAAAGGGCAGACAATATCTGCGGAAGTTTATGACTCTGAAAGCAAGAAAAACGTTGATATTACAGGAAGTATAAGCGGAGTTAACATTGACGGAGATTCAATTTATTTGAATGTTAACGGAAAAAATGTTGAAATAAAAGATGTTAGTTCTGTTTTGAACGCTTTGTCTTATGTTGGAAAAGATATTAATCACAAAGATGTTTCAGGAACTGTTGACTCGGTTATTGTTAGAGATTCCAATTGTTATCTTGTGGTTGGCGAAAAAGAGGTTTTGTATTCGGAAGTTGAATAACGAGGGCGAATGAGTGGTGATTTTTAATGCGTATATATAATAATAATATTATATTGCCTGAAAATATCAGGACAAAAACTCAAAAAAGTTCTGAAGCGACGAGCAATTCCAATTCTTTTCAAAACATATTTAATAATAAGCTTGAAGAAAATTCTTCGAAAGTTCATTTTTCGAAGCACGCTTCTATGAGGCTTAGTAACAGAAATGTTTCGCTTTCCTCGGAACAAATTAAAAGAGTTGAAAGCGGAATTGATAAGGCTTCGGAAAAAGGAATTAATGACTCGCTTGTTTTGGTTGACAATATTGCTCTTGTTGTTAATGTTAAAAATAAAGTTGTTATTACTGCTATGAACGGTGATAACGAAAATATATTTACTAATATCGATGGTGCCGTAATTGTTTAGCCGGACCTTTTCGGAGGCTGTACTATTTTTGAATGACAGAAAAAATAGCTTTACGGTACATATTTAAGGGGGTAATTTATTATGATGAGATCATTGTTTTCCGGCGTTTCCGGTTTGAGAATTCATCAAACTAAAATGGACGTTATTGGTAACAATATTTCAAATGTTAATACAGTTGGTTTTAAAAGATCGACAACAACATTTAATGACGTTATTAATCAGACTTTGAGCGGTGCGACTTCTGCAAACGATAATACCGGCAAGGGCGGTACTAATGCTATGCAGATTGGTCTTGGTTCAAATGTTTCTGCTATCTCTACAATTATGACAACGGGTTCTGCCGAAAGAACAGATAATCCTAACGATGTTATGATTTCCGGTGACGGTTTCTTTGTTGTTAGCGATTCGACAGGTTATTATTTTACAAGAGCAGGTGCTTTTCAAGTTGATGACAACGGAAATCTTACAGATTCTAACGGTATGAGAGTTTGCGGTTGGTCTACCGATGCTGACGGAAACGTTATTAAAGGTAAGGTTGACGGACTTAATCTTTATGAAGGTCAGAAAGGTTATGTTGAAGCTCAGACAACTTCTTCAATTTCTTTTTCAGGAAATTTAAATCCTGATCAAGAGCCTGTTCAGACAAAAACTCTTTCTTTCTTTGACAGTATTGGAAATAAATATCAAGTTTCCGCTAATTTTAATTATGACAAGGCTTCCAAAGAATGGACTGTTGAAATTGACAAAAAAGCTATTGTTAACGGAGATGCGGAAAATACTGTTGATTTGAATTTTGCAACAAACAACATTAAATTTAAGTTTGATGAAGACGGTACTTTTAAAACTCAAGATAATGAAACTCTTAAAATAAAAACTGCGGTTGATTTTGAAGGAGATAAGCCTTACAATTCTGTTTTTGCAGATGAAATTACAATAGATTTTTCGGGGCTTACTCAATTTAATTCAAAAAATGATGCACTTGCTACAGCTGATGATGGTTATACGGCAGGTTCTCTTAAAGGGTATTCAATTGGTTCTGACGGTGTTATTACCGGTTCTTATACAAACGGTATGTCTAAGACACTTGGTCAGATTGCCCTTGCGGATTTTGTAAATCCTTCGGGTCTTGAGAAAGTTGGAAATAATTTATATGCTGCAACAACTAACTCGGGTGATTTTGACGGAACAGGCGTTGAAGTTGGCTCTAACGGCGAAACACTTATTGGCGGTTCGCTTGAAATGTCAAACGTTGATATTTCATATGAATTTACTCAGATGATTACAACGCAGAGAGGTTTCCAAGCAAACTCAAGGATTATTACAACTTCTGATGAAATGCTTCAAGAACTTGTTAATCTGAAAAGATAATTAAATAAATTCTGCCTTTGTTGAAAAAAATTTTGACAAAGGCAGATGAATGCAGTTATAATAAAGTAGTGTTAAAAATTTTCTTTTTGGAGGAGCGTATTATGATAGTTGTTACTAAATTAAATGACAGACCTCTTTATATTAATGCTGATTATATTGAATGTATTGAGGCAACACCGGACACGACAATAACAATGACTACCGGACGCAAAATTATTGCTAAGGAGCCGATTGATGATATTATAGATGAGATTATAGAATATAAAAGAAAAATATATCGCTAATCTTTAAGGAAAGGGGTAAGCGGATATGGAATTAGGTGTACTTATTGGATTTTGCTCGGGTTGGGTTTTCATTATCCTCTCAATTTTGTTCAATGCGGATATGGATTTTGGAGCCGTTATGAACTTTATTGACCCGGCATCGGTTATGATTACTTTTGGAGGTACTATTGCGGCAACATTAATTGCTCAACCTGTGCCAAAACTTGTTAATGCTTTAAAGGGTATTAAAAATATTCTTAAACCTAAGAAATTTGACCCAGTTGAAGCTATTGCAAATATTGTTGAACTTGCGGGGCTTGCAAGAAAAGAAGGTATTCTTGCTTTGGAAGATGCTTCGACCGCTATGGAAGATGAGTTCTTACAGAAAGGTATTATGCTTGTTGTTGACGGTACTGATCCGGAACTTGTTAGAAGCATTCTTGAAACTGAACTTGCTTATGTTGAAGGACGACACAGAGACGTTCAAGGTGTTTGGGAGTTTATCGCTTCTATGGGTCCTGCCTGGGGTATGATTGGTACTCTTATTGGTTTGGTTATGATGCTTCAAACTATGGAAGATCCTTCAACAATCGGTTCAAGTATGGCCGTTGCCATTATTACAACTTTCTATGGCTCAATTCTTGCAAACTTTATTGCAACTCCTGTTGCTAACAAAATGAAAATTTACAGCGGCGACGAAATGCTTATGAAAGAAGTTTTGATTGAGGGTATTTTATCTATTCAAGCCGGTGAAAATCCACGTATCATTGAAGAGAAACTTAAAGCGTTCTTGTCACCTACATTGAGAAAGAGTGTTGGCGAAGAAAAGAATGACGCACAGGCTGGTGATGAATAATGTCGAAAAGAAAAGAACCGGAAGTTAAAAAGGGACTTGACGAGTGGATGGCTACATACGGCGATATGGTTACGCTGTTGCTTTGTTTCTTCGTTATGTTATTTGCTATGTCAGATGTTGATTCTTCTAAATTTGAAGAAATGGCTCAATCGTTTTCGGAAAACAGAATTTCAATTATGGGAGCGGCGAGCGAATCTATTTTGAGTTCATTGGGCAACGGTATTATTGAAATGCCGGAGGTTAAGGGCGATGCAAAAGAAGAAAACGAAGAATTTGAAAAAGGCAAGGAAGAACTTGTTAAAATGGCATCAGACTTTAAAACATATTTTGCCGAAAATAATCTTCAAGATAAGGTTGAGGTTGAACAAAACGACCAATATATTACTTTGAATTTTAAAGACGGTATTTTGTTTGACAGCGGAAAAGCGGAACTTAAAACCGAAGCTTTGGGGGCTTTGAATATAGTTGCGAATGAGCTTGTTAAATATCCGGAAAATGATATTAAAATTGAAGGTCATGCTGATAACAGGCCAATTAATACTCAACGGTATCCCAATAACTGGTATTTATCGGCAGCAAGAGCTATTTCTGTTGCTATGTATTTTACCGATTCTAAAGGGTTTTCGCCCGAGAGAGTTTCGGCGGAGGGTTTTGGCGAATTTCGTCCGAAAGTTTCAAACGATACTCCTGAAAACAGGGCTATTAACCGTAGAGTTGAAATAAAAATATTAAGTAAATATTATTCTGATGCTGATATGCAGATGAATTCTTGATGAGAGCGAGGGATTAATTTGGAAAAAAATAAATTAATGCTTATTATTATTATTGTTTTACTTGTTATATTACTTGGGGCTATTGTTGGAGGCGGTGTTTACGCTTATAATGCTTTGAGTTCGGCAGGCGAGCCACAAACTGAAGAGATTGAAGAAATTGACAAAAGTCAAAATGTTCTTATTGAAATTGGTGACCCGATTTATACAAATCTTTTGGTTGGTGAAGATCAAAAAGAACATCTTGCTAAAGTTAATCTTAGCCTTGATATTAGAGGTGGCGAAGATGATAGCGAAAAAATTACTGCAAGTATTAATGGCAGAATTGTTGTTGTCAGAGACATAGTTAATAATGTTTTAAGAAAGAAAACTTATGAAGAACTTAAAAAAGTTGACGGAGTTGAAAATTTTAAAGATGAAATTTTGGACAAAGTTAGAAAAGAGTTCAATTCTAATTTAATTTTAGATGTTTATGTAAATGAAATTGTATTACAATAATTCTTTTAATACTTTAAGGCAGGTGATAAAATAAATGAGTGATATTTTATCTCAAAGCGAAATTGACGCCCTTTTAAATGCGTTATCAAGCGGTGATGATAATGTTGTTATAAATAACGATATTGAAGAAAAAAAGGTTAGAACATATAACTTTGCAAGACCTTCAAAATTCGGTAAGGAACAACTTAGAACCCTTGAAGTTATTTTTGAAAGCTTTTCAAGATTGGTATCATCATTTTTGACCGGATATTTGAGAACTGCAACTCAAATTGAGGTTGCTAATGCCGAACAGCTTACATACAATGAATTTAACAATTCTTTGCTTAATCCTGTTGTTCTTGGTATTCTTGACCTTGGAAATCCTTCTTTGAAGGGGTCAGTTATTCTTGATTTATCTTCCAATATAGGGTATGCTATTATTGATAGGATATTAGGTGGTTCGGGTGATACTCTTAAGAAAACGAGAGAGTTTACTGAAATAGAAAAAATACTTTTAAGCAGAATTTTATCTCAAATTATTTCGTATTTGGTTGAGCCTTGGGAAAATGTATGTCACGTTTCTCCGTCGCTTGAAAAGCTTGAAACAAATTCACAGTTTGCTCAAGTTATGTCGCCGAATGAAATGATTGCTTTGGTTACGTTAAGTATTAAGATTGGAGAAGTTGAAGGTCTTATCAATTTCTGTATACCTCATTTGGTTATTGAACCTATTATGGATAAACTTAATACAAAACACTGGTTTGCAAGCAAAGAAGATGAAGATTTAAGTATTTACAGAAATAAAGTTGAAGTTGGACTTGAGGAAGCCAAAATTCCCGTTTCAGTTGTTGTTGGAAAAACCAACATTACAGTCGATGAATTTATTGGTTTGCAAGTTGGAGACGTAATTACACTTGATTCATATGTTAATTCTGATTTTAACGTTATGATTGGTGATTTACTGAAGTTTTATGCAAAACCCGGTATTAGCAGGGGTAAAAATGCTATACAGATTACATCATTAGTAGGAAAGGAGGAGTAGCTTTATGGGAGATATGCTTTCTCAAGAAGAAATTAATGCCCTTTTAGGTGGTGATGACAAAGAATCATCAGCATCCGAGAATGATTCTACAGCTGCTTCAACAGGAATAGATATTCTTTCGAGTGAAGAAAAAGATATTTTGGGGGAAATTGGAAACATTAGTATGGGAACAGCGGCAACAACGTTGTTTGCATTACTTAATCAAAAGGTTAATATTACAACACCTAAGGTTGCTGTTTTTAGCTGGAAAGAACTTGCCAGCAGATATGACAGACCTTGTGTTGGTATTAAAGTTGGTTACAAAGAAGGCCTCATTGGAGCAAATGTTCTTGTTCTTAAACAAGCCGATGTTAAAATTATTGCGGACCTTATGATGGGTGGAACAGGTGAAGTTGATGACGAAAGGGAACTTTCGGATCTTGATTTGAGCGCTATTGCGGAAGCTATGAACCAAATGGTTGGTTCATCTGCTACATCATTATCGTCTATGCTTAATATGAAAATTGATATTGATACTCCTAATGCGTTTATTCTTGATTTTAATGATGATTCCTTTTTTGAGCATTTAGGCTTTGATGATGACCCTATTGTTGCAACTTGTTTCAGAATGGAAGTTGGCACACTTATTGATAGTGAAATTATGCAAATTCTTCCGGTTAGTTTTGCATTGGATATGGTTAATTCTTTAAGGAGTGGAACTATGGGAGAAGAACAAACTGCTACAACTCAAGCACCGACTTCTCAGCCACAACCTGCACCACAGCCTGTTGCACAGCCACAGCCTGTACCACAGCCACAACCTGTATCGGAACCTGTGCCACAGCCTATGATGTATCAGCAACCTCCTATGTATCAGCAACCTATGATGTATCAACAACCGCAGCAGGCTAACGTTAATGTACAACCTGCTCAATTCCAAAATTTTGATATGTCTTCAATTATGCAACAAAAAGAAAATATTGGCATAATTATGGACGTTCCTCTTGAAATTACTGTTGAGCTTGGAAGAACTCACAAGCTTATTAAGGAAATTCTTGAGTTTTCGCCGGGAACTGTTGTTGAACTTAATAAGTTGGCAGGAGAACCTATTGATATATTGGTAAATGGTAAAAATATTGCCAAAGGCGAAGTTGTTGTTATTGATGAAAATTTTGGTGTTCGTTTGACGGACATTGTAAGTGTTGAAGAAAGAATTTAATTTATATTAAAATTTAAGGAGTGGATAAAATGGCAGATAAGAATATCTTGTTGGTTGATGATGCCGCATTTATGAGAATGATGCTTAAAGACATATTGGTTAAAAACGGTTACAATGTAATTGGTGAGGCTGAAAATGGTGCGAAAGCTTTGGAAAAATATAAAGAGCTTAAACCTACTCTTGTTATTATGGATATAACTATGCCGGAAATGGACGGTATTCAAGCTGCTAAAGCTATTAAAGCTGATGATTCAAACGCACTTATTATTATGTGTTCTGCTATGGGTCAGCAAGCTATGGTTATTGAATCTATTCAAGCCGGAGCAAGAGACTTTATTGTAAAACCTTTCCAACCTGACAGAGTTTTGGAAGCTGTTAAAAAAGTTATAGGGTAATCAGTTGTTATGTTTTTTGAATACATAATTTGTTTGCAATCTCAAATAGATATTCGTAGTGAGAGTGACTGGTCTTCAACGTTTGAGATGATAGGCCAGTTTTTTCTCCTTGTAATTGTTTTTATTGCAATAATAGTGCTTGCGTATTTTTCAACTAAATGGATTGCTTCATTTAGAATGGGAATGAGAAAAAACAGTGTTATAAAGATGATTTCGAGTATGCCTGTTGGGGGAAGCAATTCTTTGCAGATTATAAAGGTTGGCGAAAGATATTTTTTGATTGGTGTTTCCAAAGAGCAAATTACTTATATTGCGGAAATTGATGATGTTGATATTTCTGCTGAACAAAATGTGAATTCGCCTAAATTTCCTTTTGAAAAATATTTTCAAGATTATTTTAATAAAAATAAATCTAATGATGAAAAATGATTTTGATTTTTCATTTTGAGCTATGAATGTAAATTGGAGCGAAAATTTATGCACAAGAAAAATTTATTAAAATTTGTTATTT
The DNA here is from genome assembly GCA_964531385.1 of uncultured Lachnospiraceae bacterium. GTDB lineage: Bacteria > Bacillota > Clostridia > Lachnospirales > CAG-274 > MGBC114079. The sequence continues at coordinate 39,100 of CAZHGC010000001.1, forward strand.
GCAGCTGTGTTTTATTTAGTGTGATTTTAGCTGTTACTTCAGTTGTTTTTGCAAGTGATGAAATATTAGGAACATTGCCGAATATTGACATTAGTATTGGAGGAGGAGATGGAACTCAGGCGACTTCTTCAACTTTACAAGTTTTATTGCTACTTGCAATTATAACTTTGGCTCCGTCTCTTATTATTTTGCTTACTTCTTTTACACGAATTATTATTACTCTTCATTTTTTGCGTACGGCTTTGGGAACTCAGCAGATGCCACCCAATCAAGTTATGATTGGTTTAGCTTTGTTTTTGACCATTTTTATTATGAGCCCGACTATTTCAAAAATAAGCGAAGAGGCTTTTAAACCTTATTCCGAAGGGCAGATTTCTCAGGAAGAATTTATCGATAAATCTATGGAGCCTATTAGGGAATTTATGTTTAAACAGGTTGAAAACAAAGACCTTAAACTTTTTGCGGATATTTCCGGAACTCAGTCGTATGAAACAAAAGAAGAAATTCCTAATTCGGTTCTTATTCCTGCGTTTATTCTTGGCGAGATAACAAAGGGTTTTAAAATTGGTTTTATACTTTATATACCGTTTATTGCTATTGATATGGTTGTTGCGTCAACACTTATGGCTATGGGTATGATGATGTTGCCGCCGGCTCTTATATCGGCACCGTTTAAAATACTGTTGTTCGTTTTAGTTGACGGTTGGAATTTAGTTATTGGAAATCTTATGAAAACATTTAGGTAAAGGGGGAGTGTGAATTGTCTCAAGATACAGTTATTACTGTTGTTCAAGAAACTTTAAAAGCTGTTATTTATGCTTCTGCTCCCCCTTTGCTTATGGGATTGGTTGTTGGTCTTGTTGTTAGTATATTTCAAACAATTACCTCTATTAATGAGCAAACCCTTGCTTTTATTGCAAAAATTTTGGCTATTTTTATTTCGCTTGTTATTTTTGGTGCTTTTATGCTTACTACACTTCAAGACTTGTTTTTAAATCTGTATTCGGATTTTTCAAAAATTATACAGTAAGAAAAGGGGCATTTTATGGAGTCTTCAAGTGCTGCTGCTTTAATTGAAATATTTTCAAATGCAGATCTTTTTATTCTTATTTTTGTTAGAATTTTAGGCACTCTTGTAATTACACCTGCTATTGGCGGCAGAAATATTCCGAATATGGCGAAAATTGGCTTTTCTTTGGCTTTGGCGGGGATTGTTATGTATTCCGGCAACATATCAAGCATTGAATATGCGGACAGTGTTTTGGGATATGGACTTTTAATTGCTCAAGAATTTATTACAGGTTTTGCTATTGGGTTTGTTTCATATTTTGTTTTGAATATTGCTTATTTTGCCGGACATTTTACTGACCAGCAAATTGGTTTTTCGATGGTTAGTGTGTTTGACCCGATTACTCAGGAGCAAGTTCCTATCAGCGGTAATTTATATTATTTTGCTTTATCGGCTTTACTTTTGGTTACTAATGGACATCATATGATTCTTAAATCTTTGTTTTACAGCTATAAAGCTATTCCTATTGGTTCTGCTAAACTTTTAATGAATGGCGAATTGGTTTCTGTTTTTATGAAATTGGCTGTTGATTTTTTTGCTATTGGGTTTTCAATCGCTTTACCGGTTATTGCTATAATTCTTATTTCAGATTTGGTTCTTGGTATACTTATTAAGACAGTTCCTCAAATAAATGTTTTTGTTGTTGGTTTGCCGGCTAAAGTTTTTATCGGTTTGGGAGTTGTTTTTGTTGTTGCTCCAATGCTTAACGGGGTTTCGAGTATTTTTTACAAAGAAATTTCAGAAGCTCTTCTTAATGTTATAAAGGTTATGATGCCATGATGATTGAAAAGAATGAAAAAAAGTTTTATATTGACATAAATCTGCATTTTTTTGAAGAAAAAACCGAAAAGCCGACCCCTAAAAAAGTTCAAAAGGCGAGGTCGAGCGGTCAGGTTGTTATGAGCAAGGAAATTGCTACGGCAGTTATGCTTATTTTTGGTTTTCTTGCAATTAAAAATTTTGCCGGAACTATGTATGAAGGTTCGGCAGAAATTGTTAACCACAGTTTTTCACTTATTGCAGATATAGATACAATTTTTGAAAAGCAATATCTTCACGAACTTATTTTATTTATTCTTTTAAAAATTTTTGATATATGTTTACCTGTTTTTGTTGTTATTTTTATTTTGGGGATTATTACAAATGTTGCACAAGTTGGTTGGCACCCCACAAATGAACCTCTTAAACCTAATCTTGGAAATTTGAGCCCGTTAAAAGGGATTAAGCGTATGTTCTCGGTTAGGTCGTTGATTGAATTTATTAAATCAATTCTTAAATTATTTTTTGTTGTATATGCAGTTTATTCGGGACTTATTGACGAGATTCCTATTTTGAAAACACTTATGTTTATGGACCTTGGAAAAGCGTTTATGTATGTTGGTGAGTTGTCTGTGGATTTGGGAATTAAAGTTGGTTGTTACTTTATTATTATTGCGGTTGCTGATTATGCGTATCAAAGATATTCACACGTTAAAAAATTGAAAATGAGCAAGCAAGAACTTAAAGATGAATATAAAAATTCAGAAGGAGACCCCCTAATTAAATCTCAAATTAAAGATAGAATGAGACAGGCTTCTATGCGTCGTATGATGCAACAAGTTCCCGATGCGGACGTTATTATTACAAATCCTACACATTATGCTGTTGCACTTAAATATGATAAGGAAAAAGCTGATGCACCTATTGTTTTGGCAAAGGGTGTTGACCATTTGGCAAGGCGTATTAAGGAAATTGCAAAGGATAATGATGTTGAAATTGTTGAAAACAGGCCTTTGGCAAGGGCTTTATATAATACGGTTGAAGTTGGAAATCAAATTCCTCCGGAACTTTATCAAGCAGTTGCTGATATTTTGGCTTTTGTTTACAATCTTAAAAATAAAAATGTGCGATAATAATTAATTTATTTGTTGCACAAGTACTTGAAAAAGGTTTATAATAAATTATAACCTTTGTGTTAAATTAGAAAAATAGGCATTGTTTTATATTTAAAAATTTAGTTTATTTGAACGGTGCTTTTTATAAATTTGGGGTTTATTAAAGGTATTTGGCAATTGGTTCAAAAGCCTATGGAATGCTGATGTTTATCGGTTTTCCGATATTTAATTTTTACTAAAGAGTAAAGGAGTTTTAATATGAAAATTCGCGAAATGCTTCTTGGAGTATTTGTTGTTGCAATTATTCTTATTATATTGATCCCGCCTCCGGCCGGGTTTTTGGACTTTTTGTTGATGTTAAACATCTTTATATCACTTCTTATTTTGATGAATGCAATTTATTCCAAAAAGTCGCTGGAAATGTCTATGTTTCCGACTTTATTGTTGATTACAACTTTGTTTAGAGTTGCTCTTAATATATGTTCTACTCGTCTTATCCTTGGACAAGGTTATGCGGGTGAAGTTGTTAATACTTTTGGTAATTTCGTTGCTGGCGGTGATATGACGGTTGGTATTATAATTTTTGCAATCATTGTTATTGTCAACTTTATGGTTATTACGAAAGGTTCGGACAGGGTTGCGGAAGTTACGGCACGTTTTACACTTGATGCTATGCCCGGAAAACAGATGGCTATTGATGCAGACCTTAATACAGGTATTATAACAGAAGACGAAGCTAAGGCACGAAGAAAAGAAATTCAAGACGAATCGAGTTTCTTTGGAGCTATGGACGGTGCTACGAAGTTTGTTAAAGGAGATGCCATTGCCGGTATTTTAATTACATTTATAAACTTGATTGGTGGTATTTCCATTGGTGTGCTTAGTATGGGTAAAACTTTTAGCGAAGCGGCTCAGGTTTTTACTCTTATGACTATTGGTGACGGTTTGGTTGGACAAATTCCGGCACTTATGATTTCTACCGCTACAGGTATTCTTGTTACAAAAGCTACAGACGAAGCTAATATAAGCGGACAGTTGACAGGTCAGCTTTTTGGCAAGCCGATTACTTTATATATTTCCGGAGTTGTTATGGTATTTTTGGGTGTTTGCACACCTTTGCCAATTTATTTCTTTGTTCCGTTTGGTCTTTTGCTTTTATATTGCGGATATTCTTTGGACAGAGTTCAGAAAGTTGCGGCAATTCAAACGGAGATTACAACTGATGATTCGGAGGTTGAGGAAATTAGGAAACCTGAAAATGTTATATCACTTTTGAATGTTGACCCGATTTTGTTGATATTTGGTTATGGACTTATTCCTCTTGTTGACAATAATCAGGGCGGTGACCTTTTGGACCGAGTTGTTATGATTAGACGGCAGATTGCACTTGAACTTGGTGCGGTTGTTCCTGTTATTCGACTTAGAGATGATATTAAACTTAGTCCAAATCAATATCGGATATTAATTAAGGGCGTTGATGTTGCCGGGGGAGAAATTATGTTTGACCACTATATGGCGATGAACCCCGGATATGTTGAAGAAGAAATTGACGGTATTGAAACCGTTGAGCCATATCTTGGACTTCCTGCGTTATGGATTTCGGAGTCGCAAAGAGAAAGGGCGGAAGCTTTTGGTTATACGGTTGTTGACCCGCCGGCTATTATTGCAACTCATTTGACGGAAGTTATAAGAAATAATCTTCACGAATTGTTGAGCAGACAAGATGTTCAAAATCTTGTTGATAATGTTAAAGAAAATAATCCTGTCCTTGTTGATGAACTTATTCCGAAACAAATGTCTATCGGAGATATTCAAAAAGTTCTCGCAAATCTTTTGCAAGAGGGTGTTTCTATTCGAGATTTGGTTACAATTCTTGAAACTTTGGCTGATTATTCACAGCTTACAAAAGATACGGATATGCTTACTGAATATGTTAGACAAGCTTTGAGAAGGTCTATTTCTCAAAAATATTTTGGCGACGGAGCTAACAACAAAGTTATTACTCTTGACCCACAAATTGAGCAGGAAATTAGAGACAGCGTTCAACAAACAGAACATGGTTCATATATTTCTATGGAACCGGAAAGAACTCAGTTGATTTTTTCAAGCCTTAACAAAGAAATTTCAAAACTTACATCTCTTGGTTTGCAACCTATTATTCTTACTTCGCCTATTGTTAGAATTTATTTTAAAAGGCTTGTTGAACAGGTTGCACCGGATTTGGTTGTTTTATCATTTAACGAAATTGAACCTAATGCTGAAATACAATCTATTGGAATGGTGGGTATAGCATGAAAATGAAAAAATATGAGGCCATTACCGAGCAAAAGGCTATTGAAATGGTTAAAGAAGAGCTTGGAATGGACGCCACAATTTTAAACATTAAAAAAATTAAGCCAAGAGGATTGTTTGCTTTTTTCAGAAAACCACGTGTTGAAGTTACAGCTGCCTATGAAGATAAGCCGGTTGTTAAGAAAGACGAAAAAAAGGACTCTTTCCAATTTAATCAAAAATTTATTGAAAAATCGGCACAGGATACAAAGAAAATTGCTAAACAGCAAAAAACTATTGATGAGCTTGAAAAAAAACTCAACGATACTGAAGGACTTTTGGAGCAAGTTATGCAGAAGCTTTCGGTTTCTTCATATAATGTTGAGGCTACAAGAAAATATGATAATGCTATGCTTCAATTTTTCTATGAAAAACTGATTTCACAAGGAGTTTCACCTAAAATTACCGAAATTTTACTTAAAGATATTGAAAATGTTGAAGATTTGGACAATTTGGATATTAACTTAATTGTGAAAATAGTGTATAATAGAATAGTGAAGATGCTTGGTGAACCAAAAATTTTGAATGTTCAAAAGAGCGGGAAGTCATATGCAAAAAATGTTGTTTTTATTGGACCGACAGGTGTTGGAAAAACAACAACCATTGCAAAGCTGTCTTCGCAATTTATATTTAATGATAAACTTAATGTTGGTTTTATTACAGCCGACACATATAGAATTGCTGCGGTTGAACAACTTAAAACTTATGCGGATATTTTGAATTCGGAGGTTGGAGTTGTTTACAACAGCGAAGATGTTGTTGAAAAAATTAATGAATTTAAAATTATTAATGATGTTATTTTTATTGATACTGCAGGAAGGTCACACAAAGACGAAGAAAATCTTAATGAACTTAAATTGTTTTTGGAGGCTATTCCAAAGCCTGAAATATATCTTGTTCTTAGTATTACAACGAAATATGAGGATTTATTAAGTATTATTGAGGCTTATTCAAAAATAACGAATTTTAAAATCATATTTACTAAACTTGATGAAACTTCTTGTCTCGGTTCGGTTTTAAATATTTGTTATGAAACGGGAAAAGAAATTTCTTATGCTACAAACGGACAAAATGTTCCTGACGATATAGACATTATTAAACCTGAAAGAATTGCCAGAGAGCTATTGGGAAGTAGGTAATAGTTATGATTGACCAAGCTAATAACCTTAGAAACATGATAAACAATAATAATATGCAACGCAAGAAAGTTGAACTTTCATCGAGAGTTATTACTGTTACAAGCGGTAAGGGCGGTGTTGGAAAGACGAATTTTTCTTTAAATCTTGCTATTCAAATGAGCAGACTTAACAAAAGAGTTGTTATTATTGATGCAGATTTTGGGTTGGCCAATATTGAGGTGCTTTTTGGGATTTTGCCTAAATATAATCTTGCTGATGTACTTAGAGGCGAAAGAGATGTTGAAGAAGTTTTGACTGACGGGCCTAAGGGGATTAAATTTATTTCCGGCGGTTCGGGGCTTAAAGAACTTTCCAATATTACCGAAAAACAAATGAATTATTTTATAAATAATTTTTCTTATCTTGATGCAATTTCTGATATAATAATTATAGATACGGGAGCGGGAATTTCTAAGTCGGTTATTAATTTTATTAAGGCATCGGACGAAACTATTATTGTTACTACTCCCGAGCCGACATCGGTTACAGATGCATATGCTCTTATTAAAACCATTAAAGAAGAAAGTTATGCAAATGTTCCGGATTTTAAGGTTGTCGTTAACAGGGTTGACGATGATGAGGAGGGGCTTGAAATTTATAACAAAATATCAAGGGCTTCTTCCAAATTCCTTGGAATTTCTTTGGAAAATTTGGGTTATATACCTTATGACAGATTTCTTGTTAAAGCTGTTAAACATCAACAACCCGCAACTATGTGTTTTCCGAATTGCGATTTTTCGAAAGCAATTTTGAGGGTTTGCGATAGATTAATGAATGTTGAAAATGAAATGAATGTTGAAAAATCCGGAATTAGAGGATTTATGAAAAAACTTGTTAATATTTTTGGAAATTAGGAGGTGGCTTTAATGTCTCTTGACAATATAAAGACCGGAAACAGAGTTGAAATTTCGCTTAATAATGACAAAAAAGTTCGATATACAAGTTTGGTTGAGGAAAATTATAATGACGGAAAGCTACTTCTTTATATACCTATGATGTATGGTAAAATTATTAAGCTTCCTATTGATGAAGAATACTCTTTTAATTTCATTACGGAAACAGGCGTTTCCAAATATAATGCAATTATAAAAGAATACGTTTATTTGGACGATTTTAATTTTATGGTTGTTGAAATTAAAGATGAACTTGAAAATCTTCAGCGACGAGAGTTCTTTAGATTTGATTGTGTTTTGCCTTTGAAATTTATTAAGCTTTCTGATGATGATATTCAAAATAAAGATTGCTTTTTGGAAGGAACTATTAAAGATTTGGGTGAGGGTGGAATTAGATTTCTTTCGAACGAAGATGTTGAAGTTGGAGAGAAAGTTAAATTTTTTATAACTTTAAACTATGAAAATGCTATTGTTAAAGGTGATATTTTACACAAGCAAGAATATCCTAAATCTAATTTTAAGTATCAATATCGAGTTAAATTTTTTGATTTGAATGAAAGCGAAAAAGATAAAATTCTTAAATATATATTTTTTGAACAGAGATTCAAAGCACGCAAAGACAGAGAAGCTATTGACATAAACAGTTGATTTTTATAAGTGTTTAGATTCTTGGCTGTTTTCAGCGTAATGGGAGTAGTGATAAATGGGTTCATTTGATAGAATGATAATTGTGGGTATGGCAGATTTGAATGTTACAAAATGTCCGGGAGTTCTTACAACTCTTGGTCTTGGGTCATGTGTTGGAATTGCTTTGTATGACCCTATTAATAAAATAGCGGGGCTTGCTCATGTTATGCTCCCTGACAGCACACAGATTAAGAATAATTCAAATGTTGCAAAATTTGCGGATTCGGCAACGAAAAAGCTTATTATGGATATGTGCATTATGGGGGCTAAAAGAGATTTTCTTAAAGCCAAAATTGCAGGCGGAGCTCAGATGTTTGCTTTTGATTCTACAAATGAAAATATGAGAATTGGCGACAGAAATGTTGAAGCTACAATACGTATTTTGCGTATGTATGGCATTCCTATTATTGCCAATCATACAGGTTCGAATTATGGTAGAACTATAGAGCTGTATTCTGATGACGGCAGGCTTATTGTTAAAACTATCGGACACGGAACTTATGTTATTTAGGTGGGTGAGAGTATGCTTGAAAAGTTACACATTTATATTACTATTATTGCTGCACTGATTGTTAATATTTGTTGTATTGTTATGTCAAACTCTTTATATCAGTCGGTTTTGTATATTATTGCTACTATTGTTGTTTTTTACATAATTGGGATTTTTGTTAGAAATTTTATTATTAACAATTTTTATCCGGAAATTGACGAGATAGACGAAGAAGCTGACGGGAATTTGGTTGAGGAAGCTGAAGGAGTTGAGGTTTCCGATGAAGAAAAAGAGCAAGAACAGATTGGCTGAAATTAAATTTTATTTTTATTTGGAGGGGAGCAGATGACAGATAATGTTAAAGATTTGTGGAAATCATACAGAGCCACAAAAGAGCCTTTGATAAAAGAAAAGCTTATATTGGAATATGCTCCTCTTGTTAAACTTGTTGCAGGAAGAATAAATATGCACATTGGGCAATATGTTGAATGTGAAGACCTTGTAAGTTATGGAATTTTTGGTCTTATTGACGCTATTGATAAATATGATTTTGAAAAGGGCGTTAAATTTGAAACTTATGCCTCTCTCAGAATTAGAGGCGAAATTATTGATAACATAAGAAAGCTTGACTGGGTTCCACGAACTTTGAGACAGAAAAGCAAACAACTTGAAAAAGTTTATTCTTCTGTTGAAGCTGAACTTGGAAGAGAACCTACCTATGACGAATTATCTGAGAAAATGGGTGTGTCTGTTGATGAAGTTAAGGGCATTATGCAAAAATCAGTTGCCTCATCATTAATTTCTCTTGATGATTATATTGATAGCAGCAAAGAAGCTACCGTTGCCGATGTTGTTGAAGCAAAGTTGGAATCGCCTGATTTAAGTTATGAAAAAAAAGAGCTTAGAGCTATGCTTGTTGAGGCGATAAACCAACTTACCGAAAAAGAAAAAAGAGTTGTTACTTTATATTATTTTGAAGAACTTACACTTAAAGAAATCAGTAAAATTATGAGTGTTTCAGAATCGAGGGTTTCTCAGATACACTCTAAGGCTGTTATTAAGCTTCAAAATAAACTTGGAAAGTATAAATCGATTTTATTTTTGAATTAATTTTTGGGGGGTATAGTTTGATGGATAATGCATCTAAAGTTAATGATGATTTTTCGAAAAACGAAAGTATTGATTTAGATATTGCTGCTGATAAAATGACTGCATCTATTATTTTTAATGAGCCTATTAATAATGGAAAATTACTTACTAAAACAGATGTTGTGCGAATTTTAAACGGATATGGAATAAGATATGGAATAAACGAGGATTATATTGAAACGCTTATAACAAGCAAAGAATATGGCAGATGGTATGAAATTGCCAAAGGTGATTTGCCGACAACGGGTGTTGACGGATATATTGAGTATTTCTTTACAACAGACAAAAAATCTTTGCAACCGAAAGAGCTTGAAGACGGTTCAGTTGATTATAGAAATTTAAATTTGTTTGAAACGGCGGTTGAAAACCAGACTCTTGCAATTGCTCACCCGCCTGTTTTGGGAAAAGACGGTATGACGATTTTTGCAAAGACTATTCCTTGTGAAAAAACGAAAAAAACGCCGGCTCTTCCGAGAGGAAAAAACACCAAAGTTCTTGAAGACGGGCTTACTCTTGTTTCGGAAATAAGCGGAAGAATTTTTTATATGGACGGAAGAGTTAGTGTTTTGCCTATTCTTGAAATTATGGGTGATGTTGATAACTCTACAGGTAATGTTGAATTTTTGGGAACCATTGTTGTTAAAGGTGCAGTTTTATCGGGATTTTCAGTTACTGCGGGTGCTGACGTTGAAATTGAGGGTTCTGTTGAGGGTGCAACTATAAAGGCAAAAGGAAATATTTTACTTATGAAGGGTGTTCAGGGCGGTGGAAAAGCTGTTATTGACGCCGGAGGAGATATTAATGCAAACTTTATTGAAAGCAGTAACATTTCTGCAAACGGAAATATTACTGCAAATTCAATTATGCACAGTAATGTTCGATGTGGTGGGGTTTTGAATCTTGTTGGAAAAAGAGGGTTGCTTGTTGGCGGAAAAACTGTTGTTGGAACTAAAATTGAAGCGAAAACGATTGGTTCTAATATGGCAACTGTTACTGAACTTGAAGTTGGCGTTGACCCTATACAGCTTGAAGAATATAAAGAGGCTGTTAGCAACATTGAAAAATACAGCGAGAATTTTAAACAAAACGAAAAAGTTATAAATATGCTTCAAAAAGTTGATATTTCGAAGCTTACAGATGATAAGAAAAAAATGCTTATGGACGCTATACGTTCTAAAATTATTCTTAAATCAAAGATTAACGAAAGTCAGCAAAAGGTTGAAGCTATTATGCCTAAGCTTAAACAAAAGAATGGTAAAGTTTCGGCAAGTAATGTTGTTTATTCGGGAGTTAAAGTTACAATTAACGATGCGGTTATGTATGTTAGAGATGATATTCAACATTGTTCTTTGACAAACAACAAAGGCAAAGTTCATATTGGTGCATATTTGTAAAACTTGTTTTTCTATTATTTTTTAAGAGGGTGATTTTATGTCAATCCAACCTATTGATTTACAACTTATGATGAATCGGTCTACAGAAGTTAATCATGTTACTACACAAAATCAGAGATATGACGCCCAACAGCAAAGTTTTAATTATGAATTTCAACAACACGTTGAACAAAATTTGACTCAGATTAATAAATCGAATAAATCGGAAGATACCGAAATTCATGATGGACAGGGTAGAAACAAGGGTCAATATCGAGGTCAAAAAAGAGAAAAGAAAAAAGAAGAAGAACAACAGATTAAAAAGAACAAAAGTAGCAGTCTTTTTGATGTCAGCATATAATTTTGAGGAGATAGAACAATGCTATTTAATATTATTTTAATATTGCTTATGTGCGTTGGAATTGGTCTGATTATTTTTTCGGCTTTGAATAAAAAGGGCTTGAAAAAGGGCAATAATGATTATTTTGAGGCAAACGCTTCGGTTCAACTTGTTAAGCAAGCTATTTTGGACGCTGATAATGCTATTGAACAACTTAATAAGATTTCTTCTAATGTTTTTGAAGAATTTGAGGAAAAATATCAAGAGCTTTTGTTTTTGTATCAAATGATTGATGATATGAAAGAAAAACGTGAGAAAGTTGATTTTAGAGCAAATTCTGCTAATGAGAGCGGTTTTGCTGGCAATGTTGGACATAGACAAAAAACTTATTTTAAAAATCCAAATCTTGAAAAAATTAAAAGTATGTATGAACAAGGTCTTTCCATTTCGGAAATTTCTAAGGCTCTTAATATGGGGCAGGGGGAAATTAAACTTATTTTAGAACTTGGAAAGGCAAGGTGATTTAATGGATAGCAGAAGTTTTACTTTTGGTTTGGGAATTGGAATCATTTTTTCTGTTATTGTTATTTGGATTGTTTACGGTGTTTCTGATTTTGGAGCGAAGGAACTTTCAAAAGAGGAAATTGAGCAAAAAGCAAGGGAATACGGAATGGAATATGTTTCGGAAGAGCTTTGGAAAACAGAGACGGAAAGCGAAACAACTTCTGTTTCCAATCAGCCCGCAAAATATGAGGCGGAAACAGCTGAAGTTATAAGCTATTCAAATGAAGAAGAAAAAGCAACGGAAGAGAATCTTGTGCAAGAAAATGAACAAGAAGAAAATGCTGATAGTGAAGAACCTATTTCAGAAAATTCAAATTCTGGAGAAATTTTGGAAAGCGAAAGTGCTGATAAATTTGCAGATATAACAATTAATTCGGGAAGCAATGCAAGAAAAGTTTGCAAAATATTGGCTGAAAAGGGCGTTATTGAAGATGCTTTTGAATATGAGCAATATTTAGTTAAAAATAAGAAGACCGCTGATATTAGAACGGGGAACTATAAAATTCCTAAAAATATAGATTTTGATGATTTGACTAATATCATTAGTAAAAAGGCTAAATGAGATTTGAAAAGGGCGTAGGTTGTTTTAACAATCTACGCCTTAAAGTTTTTGCGGTGACGGCTGTTGCTGCTTTTTTATATTGCGTTGATAAGTTTCAAAATATAAAGTATAATAAAAATGTAACTGAATGATAAAAATAAATTTTGGTATTATAAAAATATTGTGTAATTATGATTTTTAACATTGAAAGGAAAAATTCTATGAAAAATAAATTTAAGTTGGGTTCACACGTTTCTATGTCTAAAGGCTTGCTTGGAGCGGCACAAGAGGCGGCTTCATACAATGCTGATACATTTATGATTTATACGGGAGCACCTCAAAATACAAAGCGTTCTCCTATTGAAAAGCTTAAAATTGAAGAGGGGCACGCATATATGAAAGAGCACAATTTAAGCGATATAGTTGTTCATGCTCCGTATATTATAAATCTTGCATCATACAAAGAAGAAATTTATGATTTGGCAATTTCTTTTTTAAAAACAGAAATTGAAAGAACGACAGCTATTGGTTCGGATTTTATTGTTTTGCACCCAGGGTCTTATACGGACAAAGATGCCGAATATGGAATTGACAGAATTGCGGAGGGGCTTAATAAAGTTATCGATAATCAAACAAAGCCCTTGATTTGCCTTGAAACTATGGCAGGAAAAGGGAGCGAAATTGGCCGTTCTTTTGAAGAACTTCGAAAAATTATTGAAAAAGTTGAAATGAACGAGAAAATTGGGATATGCTTTGATACGTGTCATACGCACGACAGTGGTTATGATATTATAAATAATTTTGACGATGTTATGGAGCAATTTAATTCGATTATTGGGCTTGAAAGATTGAAAGTTTTTCACATAAACGGTTCGCTTAATGTTTGCGGAGCAAGAAAGGACCGCCACGCAAATATTGGGGCTGATGAGACAAACCCAAAGGGAAGAGATATGATTGGATTTGAAGCAATTTACAATATTGTTCATTCAAAATATGCAGAAAATAAAATTTTGATTTTGGAAACCCCTTGGCTTGATAAAAATACGAATTTATACAAAGAAGAAATTGCAATGCTTAGGGGGTGAGATTTTGTTTGAGGGCAGAAAAACTGTTTTGGTTACGGGTTCTTCGAGAGGAATTGGAAAAGCCGTTGCGGAAAAATTTGCAAAAGGCAATTTCAATGTTGTTTTGAACTCCAAAAAATCGAAAGAAAAACTTCTTGAATTTAAAAAAGAACTTGAAGAGTTTAATCCGAATATTTTGGATATTTTGTGTGATATTTCAAATTATGACGATGCAAAAAAGATGTTTGAAAAAATTGAAAGTGTTTTTGGCAATGTTGATATTTTGATAAATAACGCCGGAATTTCATATATTGGAATTTTTAACGAAATGAAACCTAATCAGTGGAAAGAAATTATCGATACAAATATTTATGGTGTTTATAATTGCACACATCTTGCGTTGCCTTATATGATAAATCAAAAATGCGGGTCGATTGTTAATATTTCATCTGTTTGGGGAAATGTTGGGGCTTCTTGCGAGGTTGTTTATTCTTCTTCGAAAGGGGCGGTTAATTCTTTTACAAAAGCACTTGCAAAAGAACTTGGTCCTTGCAATATAAAAATTAATGCGGTTGCTTGCGGAGCTATTGATACGGAAATGAATAAATTTTTATCGGAGGAAGAAAAAAATTCGTTGATTGATGAAATTCCTTTTTCGAGATTTGGCAAACCGGAAGAGGTTTCAGAACTTGTTTATTTCCTTGCAACCGAAAAAGTTAAATATCTTTCGGGGCAAGTTATAACTTTGGACGGAGCTTGGCTATAATCATTATACATTAATAAAATTTAAAAGTGGAATTAATGTTTGTTATATGTTAAAATAAATATAGTGATAATATTTATTTAATGCTTTTTGAAATTGAATTATTTTACGATAATCGGGGGGTGAGCATTATGGCTGAAAATAAAACTGAACAGGAATTTATAAAGCTTGTTACTTCTTCACCTTTACTTAAAAATAAAATTCATATTGACGTTAAAAATCCGACAGATGTTGTGTATTGGTATATAAAATTTAACATACCTTTGGACGGGAGTTCGGTTTCGGAAGATACAGCAGGTGTTACCGATAAAGAGGGTTATATTTTGAATACGGAAATAAAATATAGCCGAAAATCGAACGTTATAAGCATTCGCCCGTTGGAGCCTTATGTTCAAAACGAATATTATATTTTGAATATCTCAAAAGAGGTGCGATCGGAAAATTTGCAGGAGTTGAAAAATGATATTCATATATTATTTAAACTTAAAAATAATGTTATTTCTGAATATAAAATTCTTCCGCCGAACGTTGTTGTTCCGACACCGAAAAAGAAACCTAAAAATTTTAGACAGCCACAGCCGAACAGCAAGGTTTATTCTTTTGATAAATATAAGGACAACGAAAACAGCGAAAATTTGCCTTCTGCAAGCATTATGATAAATCCGATTATCGGAGCTGTTGGAGTTTTTGCATTTATTGGCAGTATATTTCTTGATAATTGGATTTTTGTTGCAATTAGCGGGGCTATTGCTTCTGTTGGGGTTTTGCATATTGTTAAACAAGTTATGGGAAAAAAATTTCGTTCGAATTTTACATATAATCGGGGAGTTAGATGTTTTAGAAAAGAACGTTATGAAAAAGCCGATGAATTCTTTTCGAAAGCTTTATATTTAAATCCTGAAAATGAATATGCTGAATATGCAAAAAATAAAGTTTTTTATTATTTGAAATAAGATTTGGCTTAATTGGCAGAGCAAGTTTTTTTATTTTGATTGTTTGGAGAAATTTTATGTATGATTTTAATGATATAAAGGGAAATGAGCAAATTATTAAAAATTTGCAATCCATGATTTTTAACAAAAAAATATCTCACGCATATATAATAGATGCACCGAAAGGGTCGGGGAAAAAGCTTATTGCAAATGCTTTTGCAAAGGCTATACAATGTGAAAATTTGAATTTTGCAAATTCTGAACAAAAGATTTTTGCCTGCGGGCATTGTGTTTCTTGCAAAACTTTTGAAAGCGGAAATCATACAGACGTTATTTACGTAAATCCTGTTAAAGGAAAAACTATCGGTGTTGATGATATAAGGGAGCAAATAGGCAAAAATATAGAGTTGAAACCGTATAAATATAAATATAAAATATTTATTATAGACAATGCTGAATCTATGACAGTTCAGGCTCAAAATGCTATTTTGAAAACTATTGAAGAGCCTCCGGAATATGGGATTTTTATTCTTTTGTCACAAAATTGCAACAACTTTTTGCCAACGGTTTTGTCGAGATGTGTTATTTTTAAATTGAAACCTCTTAAATTTGAGATTGTTTTTGATTATATAAAAAGTAATCTTGATATATCCGATGATGAGGCTTATATATATGCGTCTTATGCTCAGGGAAACGTTGGCAAGGCGGTTGAAATGGCATCTTCCGAGAAATTTATTGAACTTAGAAATTTTGTGCTTAATTTTATTTCGGATTTTTCACGAAAAGATGTTATTGATGTTTTTCTTGAAGCTTCAGCTTTTGAGGAATATCGGGAAGACATAAATTCCATTCTTGATATTTTATATTTATGTTATCGGGATATGGTTGTTTTTAAATGTTTTGGCGAGAACGAAAATTTTATTATTCAAAAAGACAAAACGGTAATGTTGAAAAATGTTTCAAAGCAGCTTTCCGCAGAACAACTTTTTTTTGGAACGAAAGCTATATTTGAGGCAAAGACACAGATTAATAAAAACGGAAATTTCCAAATGACTGTTGGAAATTTATTTTTAAAACTAAAGGAGAAACGATGACGATGGTTGAAATTGTTGGTGTTAGATTTAAAAAAGTTGGAAAAATTTATTATTTTGATCCGGATAATTCTCATATTGAAAGAGGGACAGCAGTTATTGTTGAAACCGCAAGAGGAATTGAATACGGAATTGTTGAAATTGAAAACAGAGAGGTTGGGGACGACAGCGTTATTCAACCTTTGAAAAAAGTTATTAGAATTGCAACCGAAGAAGATATGAAGAAAAACGAAGAAAACAAGAAAAAAGAAAAAGAAGCTTTTGGCATTTGCATTGAAAAGATTAAAAAGCACAAACTTGATATGAAGCTTATCGATGTTGAGCTTACTTTTGATTTGAATAAAATAATTTTTTATTTTACGGCAGACGGGCGTGTTGATTTCCGAGAACTTGTTAAAGAACTTGCTTCTGTTTTTCGTACAAGGATTGAACTTAGACAAATTGGTGTTCGTGATGAGGCGAAGATGCTTAACGGAATTGGAATTTGCGGGAGAACTTTATGCTGTGCAACATTTTTGGGCGATTTTACGCCTGTTTCGATTAAAATGGCGAAAGACCAGAATTTGTCACTTAATCCAACGAAAATTTCGGGGATTTGTGGGCGTCTTATGTGTTGTTTGAAATATGAAGAGGATACTTACGAAGAACTTAACAAAAATTTGCCGAGAGAAGGGGATTTTATACGCACTTCTTCGGGTGATGGAGAGGTTTTGTCTGTTAATATTTTGAGACAAACCGTTCGTGCAGCTGTTAGAAAAACACCGCAGGAAAGTCCAACTGTTGCTGTGTTTGCTGTTGATGAAGTTGAAATTTTGAAGAGAAAAATTATAAAAGAAGATTTTAAAGCGGAAAAAGAAGAGTTAAAGGATATTTTGGATTGATGGATTTTGAAAACGGTTTTATAAAAGAACACGAAAGAATTGATGATTTGCACAGAAACGGTTATTTAATTATTCAAGACCCGAAAAAATTTTGTTTTGGGGTTGATGCGGTTTTACTTTCCGGATTTGCAAACGTTAAAAAAGGCGAAAAAGTTATTGATTTTGGAACGGGAACGGGTGTTATTCCAATTCTTCTTGAGGGAAGATATGGCGGAGACGATTATATTGGAATTGATATTCAAGAGGAAAGCGTTGAAATGGCACAAAGAAGTGTTAAGCTTAATTCACTTCAAAATAAAATTAATATAGTTCAATGTGATATAAAGGAAGCACCGAAAAATTTTGAGTGTTCATCTTTTGATGTTGTTACTTCAAATCCGCCATATATGAATACAGGCGGGGGAATTGTTAACGAATATAGCCCGAAAGCCATTGCACGACACGAAATTTTATGCAATTTAGATGATGTTGTTTTTTCGGCATCAAAGCTTCTTAAATTTGGCGGAAGGTTTTATATGATTCACAGACCCCACCGGCTTGTTGATATTTTTGTTTCATTGCGTAAACACAAACTTGAACCGAAAGTTGTTAGATTTGTTCAGCCATATTATGACAAGGAGCCAAATATGGTTTTGATTGAAAGCAGCAGAGGCGGAAAATCTATGCTTAAAGTTTTGCCACCTCTTGTTATTTACAAAGATTCGGGAGAATATACAGAAGAAATTTACAAAATTTATTATGAATGATTGGAAGTTGATTTTATGAGCGGAACACTTTTTGTTTGCGGAACACCTATTGGAAATCTTGAAGATATTACATTTAGATGCATTAACACTTTGAAAAGCGTTGATTTGATTGCGGCGGAAGATACAAGGCAGACTGTTAAGCTGTTAAATCATTATGAAATTAAAACACCGCTTACAAGTTATCACGAACATAACAAAAATTCAAAAGGCCCGAAAATTATTGAGGAGCTTTTGGGCGGAAAAAATGTTGCTATTGTTAGTGATGCGGGTATGCCGGGGATTTCTGACCCAGGAGAAGACCTTATAAAATTGTGTTATGAAGAAAATGTTCCCGTTACGGTTGTTCCGGGGCCGACGGCTGTTGTTACGGCTGTTGTTCTTTCGGGAATTGGTTCGAGAAGCTATTGTTTTGAGGGGTTTTTGCCAAATTCGAAAAAACAGAGAAAAGAAGTTTTTGAGAGGCTTGCAAGAGAAACAAGAACTACTGTTTTATATGAAGCTCCGCACCATCTTAAATCGACTTTGCGAGAACTTTTTGAAAAGCTTGGAAACAGAGACGTTGCTGTTACAAAAGAACTTACCAAAAAGCACGAGAATGTTATTCGTGGAAATCTTGAATATTTAATTGATTATTATGATGAAAACGAACCTAAGGGTGAATTTGTTATTGTTATTAAAGGCATTGAAATTGGCGAGCTTGAGGAAGAAGAAAAGGCGGTTTTAAAAAATATATCCATTGAAGAGCATATGAAAAAATATACTGACCTTGGATTTGACAAAAAAGAAGCTATGAAAATGGTTGCGAAGGACAGAGGCGTTGGAAAAAGAGAAATTTACGCATATTTAACCGATAAAGAAAGTCTTTCGGCATTTTAGGCAAAGTGGATTTCTAATTAATTAAGTTGCAATTTAAAAGCGTTGAAAACGCTATCGTTTATGAATATATTTTGCGAAACAAAAAATATGAATAGTCTTTGATACGAAAATAATTTATAAGTTTTGTTTTTTAGGAGATTTTTATGAAATTAATTGATGCTGAAGTTGGAAAAACTTACAAGGTTAAAGAAATTAATCTTGATTATATTGTTAAAAGACGGCTTGAAATTTTGGGTATGACGGAAAATGTTGATATTTTGATTTTGAATAAAAAAAATTATGGTGCGGTTATTATTAAAGTTAGAGGAACGAGGTTTGCTCTTGGAAAAAAATTTGCACAAGGAATTGAAATTGGGGGTGTTTTGTGATGAACAACGGCGTTAATGTGGCTTTTGTCGGAAATCCTAATTGCGGAAAAACAACCCTTTTTAATGCGTATACGGGTGCAAATCTTAAAGTTGCAAATTGGCCCGGTGTTACTGTTGAAAAGAAAGAGGGAAATTTTAAGTATCAAGGGAAAGATTATAAACTTATTGACCTTCCGGGTATATATTCTTTAACTTCCTACACCATGGAAGAAAAGCTTTCGAGAAAATTTATTTTGGAAAGCGATGTTGATGTTATTATTGATGTTGTTGACGCATCATCACTTGAAAGAAATTTATATTTGGCTCTTCAACTTATTGAACTTGGAAAGCCAGTTGTTCTTGCTCTTAATATGATGGACATTATTGAAGAAAGAGGAATGGAAATTGACCTTCACAGGTTGCCGGAGATGCTTGGAATTCCTGTTATTCCGATTTGTGCAAGAAAGCGGACGGGATTGAATATTCTTATGCATGCTGTTGAACACCACAAGGACAAACCTGTTGACAGAATTGAACATCATCACGAAAAAGGTAATCACATACACAATCATCACGATGAATTTGCTGTTGTTTACAGTGATGATATTGAGGATAAAATTGACCTTATAACGGACAGGCTTCAGTTGAAATATCCCGATATGAAAAATTACAGGTGGCACGCAATTAAATTTCTTGAGCAAGATTCGGAAATTTTGGAAATGTATCCGATTGGGCTTGAAGATATTGTTGACAAAAGCTATGAGACGGAAATTATTAAACAAAAATATGATTTTATTGAAGAAATTATTAATGAAGTTTTGGTTAATAAAGATGAAAAAAGTGCTTCAACCGACAAGATAGACTCTGTTTTGACACACAGAATTTGGGGCATTCCTATGTTTTTGTTGATTATGGCTGTTGTCTTCTTTTTTACTTTCACTGTTGGAGATTATTTAAAGGGATATGTTGAATCGGGATTGACTGTTTTTTCTGATTTTGTTTTTAATTTACTTGGCTATATTGGTGCGGGAGATTTGATTAAATCACTTGTTATTGACGGAATTATTGCGGGTGTTGGCGGAATTATCACCTTTTTGCCCAATATTTTTATTCTATTTCTTGCTTTGGCAATTCTTGAAGATAGCGGTTATATGTCGAGGGCGGCTTATGTTATGGACGGAATTATGGGCAAAATTGGACTTTCCGGAAGGGCATTTATTCCGATGATTTTGGGATTTGGCTGTACTGTTCCGGCAATTATGGCATCGAGAGCGTTGGAAAACAAGCAGGACAGGCTTAAAACAATTTTTATAACTCCTTTTATGTCGTGCAGTGCAAGGCTTCCGATTTATGTAATTCTTTCGGGGGTTTTCTTTCGGGAATATGCGATGCTTGCGGCTTATTCAATGTATGTTATTGGGATTGTTGTTGCAATTATTATTGCTTTGATTTTTAGCAAATTTGAAAAGAAAAAGGAAATTAGTTCACTTCTTATTGAGTTGCCGGAATATAAATCGCCGAATGCAAGAACGATTTTTATTTACGTTTGGGAAAAGGTTAAAGATTATATCACAAAAGCGGGAACAACTATTTTTGCGGCATCGGTTGTTTTATGGTTTTTGCTTAATTTTGGACCTGACGGATTTTCTTCGAATATGGCGGAAAGTTTTGGTGCAAGCATTGGAAAATTTCTTGTTCCTGTTATGGCACCTTTGGGGCTTGGATATTGGCAAATTGTTGTTTCGCTTATTTCGGGTGTTGCGGCAAAAGAAGTTGTTGTTTCAAGTCTTACTGTTTTATATGGAATAAACAATATTTCTTCAAGCGAGGGAATGGGAATGCTTGCGGAAATTCTTTCGCAAAGCGGATTTTCGGCAATTAATGCTTATTCACTTATGTTGTTTTGTCTTTTGTATATACCTTGCATTGCAACAATTGCGACAATTAAAAAGGAAACGGAGTCTTTGAAATGCGTTGTTGGGTCGATTTGTTTACAACTTGGTGTTGCATGGATTGTTTCGTTTGTTTTTTATCAAGTTGCTTCAAGGTTATAGGAAAATTTCAAAATTATATTTTTGAATAATTTGATTTTGAAATTTTTAATTGAAGTTTGGCATAATATTATTTATGGATTTGGGGCAATGGTATACAATTGTAATTTTACGATGTTGACTTAAATCAATGTTTATGTATTGGAAATTTGGGGCTTTAACCGGAGATGCCGCATAAAGATAAAATAAAAATAATTTTACAAAAAATTTATTTTTGGTTAAAATTTTTTGATTAACGACTGAATTATTTTTATTTTTGATTATGCGGCGTTTTTTTGAAGTTAAACAATGTTTTTGTAATTGACCGATTTATATTTTGCGGTTACCTCTTGCGGTTTTTGCCGACAAGGAGGCTTTTGAAATTTTAATTACAGCAACATTCGAAACTTTTACATTCTGTTTCACAAACACTTTTTGCTTCTTGTTTTTCGCTTCCAATTACGATATCTGTTAATTTGCAATAATCGGAAGAATCGTGGAATTTACAACTTCCAACACGACATTTGATTGCCTGATTACCTACGTTTGACATTGTATCACCTCCTACAAAATAAATTATTGCCATAACAAAAAATAATATTCGTTTATTTTTTTTATTTTAGAAAGTTAATTTTATAAAATTTTAATTTGTGCCGAAAGGGTGATTTTATGTTTTTCTTTGACGGACATTGCGACACGATTACAACAGCTATGAAAAAAAACGAAAAGCTTTTCAGAAATAGTTGTCATATTGACATTGAAAGATTGTGCAAATTTGAAAATCCCGTTCAAGTTTTTTCAATTTGGCTTGAAAAAGAAAAACTTTCAAAACCGTTTTTTTATACTAATGAGGCTATTGATTTTTTTGAAAAAGAAGCTGAGGAAAACAGCGATTTTTTTGGAATTGCAAAAAATTATTGCGATATTGCCGAAAATATGCAAAATAACAAAGTTAGCGGAATTTTGGGAATTGAGGGCTGTGAGGCTTTTGAGGGGAAAGAAGAGAATATATATAATTTTTTTGAGAGGGGTGTTAGAGTTTTTACGATTACTTGGAATTATGAAAATGAACTTGGATTTGGAGCGGCAACAAAAAGCCGAGAATGCCTTAAACCATTTGGAAAAAGGGCGGTTCAAATTATAAACGAATTAAACGGAATTGTTGATGTATCTCATCTTAATGAGGCGGGATTTTGGGATATTTGCGAAATTTCGGACAGGGCTTTTATTGCAAGCCATTCTAATTCAAAAAAAGTTTGTGGGCATTTTAGAAATTTGAGCGATGAACAAATTGTTGAAATTTCAAAACGCAAGGGCATTATTGGAATTAATTTATATCCTTTTTTTCTTCAAGAAAGCGGAACGGCTGATATATATTCAATTATTAAACATATTGAGCACATTCTTGAAGTTGGCGGGGAAGAGGTTTTGGGGATTGGCTGTGATTTTGATGGCATTGATTGTTCGCCGAGAGGGATTGAAAATGTTTTGGATATTGAAAAGTTGTATTTAAAAATTTTAGAACATTTTGGTGAAAATGTAACAAAAAGGATTGTGGGCGACAATTTTTTGAATTTTTTTCGAAAATTTACTGAATAATTTGCAAATAAATTGATTTTTCGGCTTGCAAATGCTCGCAAAATGTTATAAAATTATTATAGGAGTGTTTTGTTTAAACAATACAAGACATTATTGACATCATTGATTATGAGTGTTTTTTTGTTGAAAATGCGAATAATTTTTGATGTGAATTTTTATTTGAAAACAATACAAGTTGATGTTTGTTTTTTGACAATTTGAATTTTTATTTTAGGACAATGCGGGACGGTGATTTGAATGAATTTATCAAAAAGAGCTATACAAATTAAGCCATCTGAAACTTTGAGTATTCTTGAAATTGCAAATAAGATGAATGAAGATGGGGAAGATGTTGTTATTTTTGGAGCCGGCGAACCGGACTTTGATACGGCATATTCTGTTAAAGAAGCCGCAATTAAAGCTATAAATGATAATTTTACAAGATATACACCGGGAGCCGGAATTGAAGAGCTTAGAAAAGCAATTTGCGACAAACTTGAACGAGACAACGATTTACATTATGATTATGAACAAATTGTTGTTTCGAACGGAAGCAAACAAGCTGTTCTTAATGCGTGCATTGCTATTTTGGATTATGGTGATGAGGTTATTATCCCTTCTCCTTACTGGGTTAGTTATCCGGAAATTGTTAAGCTTGCAGGCGGTGTGCCGGTTATTGTTAAAACGGAAAAAGAAAATTGTTTTAAAGTTACAAAAGAGCAACTTGAAAATGCTTTTACGGATAAAACCAAGGCAATTATATTAAATTCGCCTTGCAATCCTTCGGGAATGATTTATTCTTTGCAGGATTTACAAATTGTTGCCGATTTTGCACAAAGGCATAATATTTTTATAATTTCCGATGAATTATATGAAAAATTTACATACAGCAGTAAACTTAAACATATAAGCATTGCAACTTTGGGAAAAGATATATATGAGCGAACTATTGTTGTTAACGGTCTTTCAAAAAGCCACGCTATGACGGGTTGGAGAATTGGTTATACAGCATCTACAAAAGAGATTGCAACAGTTATGGCAAACATTCAAAGCCACAGCACTTCAAACATTAATTCTGTTGCTCAAAAAGCGGCGGTTGAGGCTTTGAACGGAAACCAAGACTGCGTTTATGCTATGGTTGACGAATTTAAACACAGGCGAGACTATATTGCACAAAGAGTTTCTGATATTCCGTTTTTGAGCTCACTTATGCCGAAAGGTGCATTTTATCTTTTTGTTGACATTTCTAAAATGTGCGGTATGGAAGTTTTAGGTGTTAAAATTGCGAATGCAAGCGATATTTCCAAAATTTTATTGGATAAATATAAAGTTGCGGTTGTTCCTTGTGACTCCTTTGGGTTTGAAAATTATATAAGACTATCATACGCTATTTCTATGGAACATATTGTTAAGGGCATTAATAGAATTGAAAAATTTGTTAAAGATAATTTTTAATATATTATTTAGGTGATTTTGTGATGGATTTTAAAAAAATTGTTATAAAAGACGTTGCAAACAATATGATTCTTGCAAAAGATGTTATTGCTAAAAACGGAACAGTTCTTTCTGTTAAAGGGTCTGCTGTATCTAATAATGATATTCATAAATTTAATAAATATGATATTGACCATATTTATATTTATGAACAAATTAATGCAAATCCTTTTGATATTGATGATGATTACGATTTTGAAGAAGAATGTAAAAAAGCTACTATTGAAAGAAAAGAATTTAAAAAGTTTATTGATATTTATAAAAACAGGGTTGATAAAATAAAATCGTGTTTTGAAGAAATATATAATGGCAAGAGCATCAGCGTATCTTCTTTGTTTCAAAACACATCTTCGATTATGGACGAAATATCTTGCAAAAGCGATGTTGTTAATTATATATATTGCATAAGAGATTTTGACGATTATACATATCGTCATTCAATTAATGTTTCTATTTTATGCTATTTATATGCCGAATGGACGAATATGTCTTATGCTGAAAAAAGGAACATTACCATTGCGGGGATTTTGCACGATGTTGGAAAAACGATGGTTGATGATGAAATTTTGCAAAAAAGCGGGAAACTTACACAGGCGGAATTTCACGAAATTAAAAAGCACACAAGTTATGGATATATGTTATTGATTGACCAAAATGTTCCTGATGAGGTTAAGCTTACGGCTTTAATGCATCACGAAAAGCTTGATGGAACAGGTTATCCTTTTGGAATTACCGAGCCGAAGATTGAAAGAATGGCGAAAATTGTTTCTATATGTGATATTTATGATGCGATGACTTCAAATCGTGTTTATCATTCTAAAAAATGCCCTTTTAAGGTTTTGAAAGAATTTGAGCAAAACTATTATGGTTGTCTTGATATAGAAATGGTTATGACATTTTCTCTTCACATTGCATATTCATATCTTGGAAGTAAAGTTATATTATCCAACGACAAAGAGGGTGAAGTTGTTTTTATTAATAAAAACAATTTGTCGAGACCCATTGTTAAAGTTGGCGAAAATTTTATTGATTTGTGTGAATATTCCAATTTATATATTAAAGATATTATTTAGATTAAATGGTATGTATGAGCGATGTTTGTACATACCTTTAATTATTTTTTGGAGAATTGTTTGGGTGTGATTTGAGATATAATTATAAAATTTGTTTTACGGATTTTGGGGATTTATTCGTATTACATTTTTTATTTTATATAAATTTTATTTTACATACAATTGAGGAGGTTTTTATTATGGACAACAAAGCAAGTTTGACAGCTCTTATGTCGGCTTTTGGCAGGGCATATCATTCACAAAACAGCGATAATCCTGTTTTTGATGATTATATTGCGAAAAAGCTTTTGACCAATTCTGAATATGAAAAAATAAAAAGCTATATAATTGGCGGGATTGACTTTTTTGCTCCGGAAAAAAAGAACAGTTTTGAAAATGAAACTGAAATGCTTAAATATATTCTTGAAACTCAAATTTTGCCGACACCTTTGGCAAGAGCTAAATTTTGTGGACAGTCTTAAAACGGCGATTAAAACAGGTGTTGAACAATATGTTATTTTAGGTGCGGGGTTTGATACATTTGCATTCAGAGAACCGCAAATTTTGGATAAAATTGCTGTTTTTAAAACAGACCACCCTTTGACGGCGGAAGATAAAAAAAGATGGTTGCTGTTGCAAATCTTGAAATTCCGGAAAATTTACATTTTGTATCTGTTGATTTTGCAAAAGATAATTTATTTGAAGAACTTGTTAAAAATGGTTTTGATGTTAAAAAGAAAACTTTCTTCAGTTGGCTTGGAGTTACTTATTATTTAACCGAGGAACAAATTGAAAATTTGCTTGAAAATATTAAAAGTTTTGCTACAGACGGAAGCTCGTTGTTATTTGATTTTGCAGATGGCAATTTGTTCTCATCGAATGTTAAACGTGTTAAAAATATGATTGCTATGGCTGCTGCAGGTGGTGAACCTATGAAGTTTTGTGGGAATTTGGAAAAGATTACGAAAATTTTGGAAAAGCATAATTTCTTGATTTATGAATATTTAAGCACCGAAGATATTGACAAAAAATATTTTAATAATCGCAATGATTATTTAACGGCGTTTGAAAATATAAATTATTTATTGGCGGTTTTAAAAAAAGCTTGATTTTTGGAAATTAATATGAAAAAGTCGTGTGAGAATTTTTAATTCTCACACGACTTTTTTTGTTAAACTTTGATTTTTTTCCATTTTCCGTTGCTAAACCTAACAAAGACAATAATACATCTTATGATTTGGTCGATTATTACGGCAGCCCAAGCACCTTGCAACCAAAGGTCTAAATATTTGACTGCAAAAATACTTGTGACAGGTCGTATGATTAAAACGCCGACAAGCGTTGAAATTGCAACAATTTTTGTGTCGCCCGCTCCTCTTAGAGCACCGCTTATAACAAGCTGGGAAGATTGGAACGGTTGAATTATTGCAATGAATATCATAAGGCTTGTACCCGTTTCAATTATAAATTCAACGTCTGTGAACATTCTCATTATTGGAGTTGCAAAAATTAATAACAATATTCCGAGCAAAATTGATATATACATTCCGTATTTTCTGCACATAAACGCATAGGCTTGCCCTAAATCGGCTCGATTTTTTCCTAAACTTTGACCAATCATAGTTGTTGCGGCAATTCCGAAAGCTTGACCATTCATAAACGAAAGTCCCATTATATTTAAGCAAATTTGATGTGTTGCAAAAGGGTCTTCGCCAAGAGAGCTAACTGTTAAGGCATATATTATAAGCCCAAATCGTAATGCAAATTGTTCAAACATTGAGGGAATGCCGATGTTTAAAATTCTTTTTATCATTCTGAAATCAATTCTGAATGCTTTTCTGAGCTGATAATGCAAATAGGAGTTTTTCTTTAAAATGCAATAGAAAGCGGCAAAGCAAGCGGTTGTTTGACCGATGACTGTTGCAAGAGATGCCCCCGCAACGCCAAGTTTTGGAAACCCGCAATTTCCGTAAATTAATAGGTAATTGAACAGAACATTTATTAAATTCGCTGCCATATTATAATACATTGAAACTTTTGTTTGACCAATTCCTCGGAGACCTGCGGTTATTGATAAGCTTAGGGCATTGAAAACAAATCCTGCCATTTGAATTTGCATATAAGCTGTTCCATTTGAAATTGCACTTTCACTTTCTGCTCCCATAAATATAACCATTTCTTCTGAGAAAACATATCCTATTACAGATATGATAATTGAAAGAAAAAGCGACATTAAAAGACTTTGACGCAAAGCATTTATTGCATTGTATCTTTCGCCCATTCCTTTAAATCGTGCGATTAAAGCGGTTGTTCCTGCATTTAACGCAATGAACGTGCAAAGAAGCAAAAATTTTGGTTGTGTGCAATAGGCAACGCTTGCAAGCTCGGAAGAGCCAAGTTGTCCAACCATCATATTATCAACGACCGTACACATTTGGACAAGAATAAGTTCGACAAGTGATGGCCACGCAATTTTAAAAATATCTTTTTGTAATTGCTTTTTTGATAAGTCTTCTGGCATTTTGAGAAAAAACATATTTTTTAAAGCACTTATGTTCATTAATATTCACCAAGTTTCTGTTAAATTATAAGAAATTAAATCGGAAATAAAAAATTCAGAGAGGAACAAAAGTTCCGAAAAGAGCATTTGCAAAGCAATTGCGAGAGGTTTTTGAACAAAGAATTTTTTATTGTCCGATTTTGTAATTTTTAAAAGTATTTTATTTATATATGGTGTTATTTTTAAATTTTATTTTTTAAAACAATTGATGAATAGGGCGGAAGTGT
Source organism: uncultured Lachnospiraceae bacterium (assembly GCA_964531385.1). Lineage (GTDB taxonomy): Bacteria > Bacillota > Clostridia > Lachnospirales > CAG-274 > MGBC114079. Next base: position 67,230 of record CAZHGC010000001.1, read on the forward strand.
TATGTTGATAAATCCGTCGGTTACGATGAATTCTCTGTTTTTTGTATTGAAATTTTTTTCATCGGAAAAAAGAATGCTAATCATTTTTTCGAGATTTTTAAGCCCGATTCTCCAAACAGGGACAGAAATGCTTTTTTCGATTGAATTATTGTTTAAAATAACAACAAATTTTTCATCGAAATCCCATCTTCCGTATGATATAATTCCGTAATCCATAGTAAGATATTCAACGGAACCCGTTTTTAAAGCATTATACTTTTTATGAATAGATATTGCGGTTTTATGAAATTCCATCAATTCCAAATCTTCTTTTCCCCAAGGGTATGTTCTTCGGTTATCAGGGTCTGTCCAACCGGTTAGCCCAGCTTCATCACCATAATAGACAGTTGGAGAACCGGGCCAAGTCATTTGGAAAACAACTGCTTCTTTCATAATTCCTTTGTTTATGCCGGTGTCGGCATCTTCATATCCGTTTGTGTGAAGTCTTCCAACTTTTTTATTTGTTCTTGTTAAAAATCGAGAATGATCGTGATTTGAAAGCTCATTCATACTTATGCTTAAAGATTGGTTTGAGAATTTTGACATATGGTATCTCATTGCCGATTCAAAGCTTTCAGCATTGCAAAGAAGACCTTCTTCGTATTTTTCACTGTGTTTCTCCATTCCTGTTAAAAACCACGTTATTGGTTCCATAAAGGCATCGTAATTCATAACTGAGTCCCATTGGTCGCCCCAAAGCCATTCAGATGCATCGCCGTAATGTTCAGCATATATAACAGCATTTGGATTTGCTTCTTTGACAGCTTTTCGGAAATCTTTCCAAAATTTATGGTTAAATTCTCTGCTATATCCTAAATCGGCAGCAACATCAAGCCTCCAACCGTCTGCATTGTATGGAGGGGAAACCCACTTTTTGCCAACTTCTAAAATGTAATTGTAAAGCTCTTTTGAATTTTCGAAATTAAGCTTTGGGTGATTGTCGTGACCCCACCAACTGTCGTAACAATCATTATTTGGCCAATTTTCATCATACCATTTGAAATAATCGTGGTATATGCTTTCTTTTGAATAATATGCACCAACAGGATAATTTTGGTTTTTGTAAAATCCTTCTTTATCAAGCCATTTGTTGAATGCTCCACAATGATTGAACACACCGTCGAGAATAACTTTTATTCCGTTTTCGTGGGCTTTTTCGATAAGTTGTGCCATAAGCTTGTTGCTTGCTTCAAGATTGATTTTGTCTGTTGTGCGTTTCATATATTGGGTTGCAAATTTGTTGTGAAATTTTTCAAATTTGAGCCTTTCGCCTCCATCTTGTTCTATAACTCCGTAATGTGGGTCGATGTAATCGTAATCTTGAATGTCATATTTATGATTGCTTGGCGAAACGAAAACGGGGTTAAAATAAATTGCTTCAACTCCTAAATCTTTTAAATAGGGGAGTTTTTCCATAACACCTTTTAAATCTCCGCCGTAAAAATTGCAAATATCTTCATTTGCAACGGGTTTGTTCCAATCTTCAACTTTTTTTGCGGCTTTTCCGAGATAAACGTACTCGTTGTCAACAACATCATTTGTATCGTCGCCGTTATAGAACCTGTCAACGTAAATTTGGTATATTACGCTTCCTATTGCCCATTTTGGAACTTCAAAATTGGGAATTACAACGAAATTATAATCATATTTAAATTCTTTTGATATACCGAATTTGTTATAAAAGTAACTTTCTCCGTTTTTCAGTATTTCAAAATAATAATATGTTCTTTTTTCGATGTTTTGGATTGAAGCTTGATAAAAATCAAAAGTTTCATCATTGGAATTAATTTTTTCTGCTAAAATTTTTTTATCATCAAAACAAAGATAAACTTTATCACAGTTGTTTTTTCCAACTCTTATTTTTATGTTAATATCATCGGAAACTTTAGGGAATTCGGGTGTTTTGTATAAAAATGTTTCATCGGAAAAAACAGCGTCAAAATTGAAATAATTATAGGGCTCATCACAAAGTAACATCACTTTTTCAATATATTCAAAATTATTTTTTGTATGATTAAGCATATAAAACCTCCAAAAATCATTTTGCAGACATTAAAAAATAAAAATATTTTTATCTTAATATATATCAAAATAAGCAACAAATCTTTTAAATTTTACAAATATCTATTACAAAAAAAGGATAAAAATTTGTTTTTTTTGATATATAAAAAATATCAATTTTAAAATAATTCTAAAAGCACATATTTTAATGATATTTTGAGAATTGTTTGATTTTATAATTTGTTAAATTTAACCAATGTTTGCCGTTTTTATAATAATTGCGGAATACAGAGCTTTAGATAAAATTGGCCGATTGCCATATAATTTGATTAGGCAGATTTGATGTTTTTTTGTCGGAAATAAAGCAAAACCGCAAAATTTATAATTGCACGACGTTGTTTTTTAATACATAAATAATTATACTACCTATTATCAAAAATATCAAATTTATTTTTAAAGCAAAAGAAAAGAAGCCACCAACGAACGGCGGCTTCCTTTCCATAAAGAGAAGGTATTTTTTATGGGGTTTTACGGTAAGTTACATATTGGGGGATGTAACAAACCATAAATGTGAAAATATTTAGGGGTTTTCACAAAAAGAATTGTAGCACATAAAGTTAAATCTGTCTCAACAAAAATTTGCTTTTTTTTGAACGCTTTTTTGAGCATTTTCAACAATAACTATTGTTTTAATACTTTTTGTAACTCAAAAAGCAACAGTTTTCGGTCTTTTTACACAATAAAATTTATTATTCGACACTTATATATAGTTAAATTAACTTTCGTAATCTTGTAAAATTTTTATCAAATTTTTATTTCCTTGAACAGAAATTCCCTTTTTTAAAAGATTTTGTTCATTTTCGGGTAAAACGGAAATGGGTGTTTTTGTAATTTCTTTGAGTTCTTCCGAATTATCTATGTTATAGAATACGGCAACGAAGCCGTTATACTCTTTTAAAATGTAATTGATTTCGCTGCTTCCGGCAATATTTTTTCTTAAAACAACTTCATCGCTGTTGAAAGATAGGACACTCCATTCGTCAAATATATTTTCTATATTTTTTTTTGTTTTATTAACGAGCTCTGTTGGAACGGTTTCTTCTTTGATTTTTGTGATACCGTCGGTTGTGTAATAATATTCATAAATCATTTTTGTGTTTTCATTTGTTTTAATATCGGGATTTTTGGCAACAGTTTTATTTTGTTGTTTTGATTTTGCAGAACTTTTTATATTTTTTTCGGCACCGATTTGTAAAATATTTTCAACTCCGTTGAAATTAAATTCTTTATCATACAGAAAATATCCCGACAGAAAGCCGGCGGTAATTATAACGGCAGCCGAAACTAAAAAAACAACTTTTTTATCAAACTTTTTCATAAAAAATTCCTCCTCAAACGTAATATTCAACTTTTTATTTTATAAGGCGAGTTTTTAATTATTTTTTTTGGGGAAAGTGGAATGTGTTGAAATTTTAAAATGACATTTGCAAGATGTTATTTTTATATATTTGGAATTTATTCAGATATAATTTTGCCAAAAACAGAAAAATTTATACAAATAAAAATTTATATGATACAAAAATTGTTTGATTTCGAAATTTAAACGACTTTTTTGATGTAATTAATTATACGAAGCGAATTTGTCCAGCAATTAAGTATTATTTTTTTTATAAAATAATGCAAATGTAAAATTAAAATAAATATGGATATTCTACAATTATTTTGTCTGTTAAGCAATTTTTGGTAAAAGGACTCTCAAGTTAAGGAAATATAATTCAAAACTGTATTTTTTTAATTGTTTATCATTATTCGGTTTTAAATTTAAACAAGTTGGTACAAGAATTTTCAAAAAAAATTTGGTATATTTTTAAATTTGTATTTACTATTTTGAATAAAATTGTTATAATGAATATATAAAATATTTTGCTTTAATTTTTTGTAGCATAATATTTATTTTCTAAAATGCGGTTTTTCCGCAATAACATATTCTTTTTAAGGGGGAATTTTTAAATGTCTAAGGTTATGAAAACCATGGACGGTAACCAAGCTGCTGCTGAAATATCTTATGCTTTTACTGAGGTTGCCGGTATTTATCCTATCACACCATCATCTCCAATGGCTGAACATGTTGATGAATGGGCTGCAAAAGGAAAGAAAAATCTTTTTGGGCAAACTGTACAAGTTGTTGAAATGCAATCTGAAGCAGGTGCTGCCGGTACTGTTCACGGTTCTTTGGCTGCCGGTGCTTTAACTACAACTTATACAGCTTCTCAAGGTTTGCTTCTTATGATTCCTAATATGTACAAAATTGCAGGTGAATTACTTCCTTGCGTTCTTCATGTTAGTGCTCGTTGTATTGCAAGCCATGCTCTTAACATTTTTGGTGACCATTCAGACGTTATGGCATGTCGTCAGACAGGTTTTGCTATGCTTGCTTCTTCAAGCGTTCAAGAAGTTATGGATTTAGGTGCTGTTGCTCATCTTTCAACAATTAAATCAAGAGTTCCTTTCCTTCATTTCTTCGATGGATTCCGTACTTCTCACGAAATTCAGAAAATTGAACTCTTAGACTATGAAGACCTCAGAAAAATAGTTGACTGGGACGCTGTTAAAGCATTTAAGAAAAATGCTCTTAACCCTGAACACCCTGTTACAAGAGGTACTTGCCAAGGTTATGACGTATTCTTCCAGGCTCGTGAAGCTTGTAATCCTTTCTATGACGAAGTTCCTGGCGTTGTTGAAAATTACATGAACGAAATAAGCAAAATTACAGGAAGAGATTATAAATTATTCAACTATTACGGTGCTCCTGATGCTGACAGAGTTATTGTTGCTATGGGTTCTGTTTGTGATGCAATTACAGAAACTATTGATTATTTAACAGCTAAGGGCGAAAAAGTTGGTCTTGTAAATGTTCATTTGTTCAGACCTTTTGTACAGGATAAATTCTTGGAAGCAATTCCTGCAACAGCTAAGAAAATTGCTGTTCTTGACAGAACAAAAGAACCCGGTTCTTTGGGTGAACCTTTGTTCCAAGACGTATGTACAGCATTCTACAATAAAGGCGACCAACGCACAATCGTTGGCGGACGTTATGGTCTTGGTTCAAAAGACACAACTCCTGCAAACATCGTTGCCGTTTATGAAAACCTTAACACTCCTGAACCTAAGAACGGATTTACAATTGGTATCGTAGATGACGTTACAAATCTTTCTCTTCCAACAGGTGAAGAAATTGACGTTACTCCTAAAGGTACTGTTAGCTGTAAATTCTGGGGTCTTGGTTCCGACGGTACCGTTGGTGCAAATAAAAACTCAATTAAAATCATTGGTGACCACACTGATATGTATGCTCAGGCATATTTTGCATATGATTCTAAAAAATCAGGTGGTGTAACAACTTCTCATTTGCGTTTTGGTAAAAACCCAATTCGTTCGCCATATCTTGTTAAAACTGCAGACTTTGTTGCATGTCATCAGCAAGCATACCTTGCAAAATATGACATTGTTTCAGATCTTAAAGATGGCGGTAACTTCTTATTGAACTGCCAGTGGACTCCTGAGGAGTTGGAAGAACATCTTCCAGCAAGCGTTAAACAATACATTGCAAAACACAACATTAACTTCTATACAATTAATGCTGTTGAAATTGCTAAGGGTATTGGTCTTGGCGGACGTTTCAACGCTGTTTTACAGGCTGCTTTCTTCAAAATTGCAAACATTATTCCAATTGATGATGCAATTAAATATATGAAAGAAGCAATTGTAAAATCTTATGGCAAAAAAGGCGAAAAAGTTGTTAATATGAACTATGCTGCTGTTGACCAAGGTGTTCAGCACGTAGTTAAAATTGATGTTCCTGCATCTTGGGCAAATGCAACAGATTCTGCTGAAGCTGCTGCAACAGACAACAGACCTGAATTTATCAGAAAAGTTGTTGACCCAATGAATGCTCAGAAAGGTGACGATCTTCCTGTTTCTGCTTTCAAAGGCATTGAAGACGGTACATTCCAGCCGGGAACATCTGCATATGAAAAACGTGGTGTTGCAATTAATGTTCCTCAATGGAACGTTGAATCTTGTATTCAATGTAATCAGTGTGCATTTGTTTGTCCTCACGCTGCTATTAGACCTGTTCTTCTTACAGAAGATGAAGCTAACAATGCTCCTGAAGGATTTGCTGTTAAAGACGGTATGAAAGGATATGAACAATATAAATTCAGAATCCAAGTTGACGTTATGGATTGTACAGGCTGTGGAAACTGTGCTCAGTCTTGTCCTGCAAACAACAAAGCCGAAACTCTTGTTATGAAACCTCTTGAAAGCCAGCTTGACCAAGTTGCAAATTGGGATTATGCAATGGCTGTTTCTCCAAAAGAAAATCCTGTTGGAAAAACTTCTGTTAAAGGAAGTCAGTTCGAGCAACCTCTTCTTGAGTTCTCCGGTTCTTGTGCAGGTTGTGCCGAAACAGCTTATGCAAAACTTATAACTCAATTATTTGGTGACAGAATGTATGTTGCAAATGCAACAGGTTGTTCTTCAATTTGGGGTGCATCTGCTCCTGCAACTCCTTATACTACAAACCACAAAGGACAAGGTCCTGCTTGGGCAAACTCTTTGTTTGAAGACAATGCCGAATTTGGTTTGGGTATGTACACAGCTGTAAAACAACAGAGAGAACTTTTGAAAGAAAATGTTGCAGCTCTTATGGCTGATGCAAAATCAGACGAAGTTAAATCTGCTTGCCAGGCATGGATTGACACAATGTTTGACGGAGAAGCTTCTAAAGCAGCTTCTGCAAAACTTGTTGAAGTTCTTGAAGGTTGCGGTTGTGACAATGAAAACAAAAAATTCATTCTTGAAAACAAAGACCATTTGGTTAAAAAATCACAGTGGATCTTCGGTGGAGACGGTTGGTCTTATGACATCGGCTTTGGCGGTGTTGACCACGTTCTTGCATCAGGCGAAGATGTTAACATCTTTGTATTTGATACAGAAGTTTACTCTAATACAGGTGGACAGGCTTCAAAAGCAACTCCTGCCGCTGCTGTTGCAAAATTTGCTGCATCAGGTAAAAAGGTTCGCAAAAAAGACCTTGGTATGATTGCTAAGAGCTATGGTTATGTATATGTTGCTCAAGTTTGTATGGGAGCTGACAAGAACCAGTTGTTGAAAGCTGTTCTTGAAGCAGAAGCTTACAACGGACCGTCATTAATCATTGCATATTCACCATGTATCAACCATGGTATCAATATGATGAATTCTCAGCTTGAAGCTAAAAAAGCTGTTGATTGCGGATATTGGCAGTTATATAGATATAACCCTGAAACAGAAGTGTTCACATTGGATTCAAAAGAGCCTACAGGTGATTTCAAAGAATTTATTCAAGGTGAAGTTCGTTATACTTCTCTTAAGAGAGCGTTCCCTGAAACAGCAGAAGAATTGTTTGATAAATGTGCTGAAGATGCTAAGAGAAGACTTGATGGTTATAAAAAGCTTGCAGGTAAATAATTTATTCTATAAATTTATTTAGTTGCGTTGTTTCAGCCAACGTCAAAGGGGATTTTTCCCCTTTGGCAAAGGCTGATTTTTTTTATAAAACAATTATTTATAAACATTTAAAAGGAAGAATTAAATTGACCAAAAAAAATACATATCTTTTTTATATAGTAATTGCAATATACTGGTATAGCACAAACACCTATATACCGATAATAACGCCATATCTTGAAAGCATTAACATTGATTATTCAATGATAGGCTTAATTATGGGGGCTTATGGTCTTATGCAAGTTCTTTGTCAATTTCCGATTGGGATATTGTCGGACAAATTAAATAAACGAAAAATTTTTGTAATATTGGGTCTTCTTTTTTCGGCATTAAGTTCTCTTGGAATGTTTTTTACAGAAAATCCGTATCTTCTTTTGATATTCCGAGGTTTGACGGGTGTTGCCGGTTCATCTTGGGTAATAATGACAATTCTTTTTTCAAGTTATTTTACAAAAAATGAGGCTGCCGGAAAAATTTCATTTTTAACTGCCGCAAATAATATTGGTCAGCTTATAGCTATGTTGACAGCGGGAATTCTTGCAACCATATTTAGTTACAAAGCAACATTTTTTGCGGGGGCGGTTGTTGGAATAATTGGAACGATTTTAAGTTTGTTTATAAAAGAAAATAAAGTTGAAAAGGTAAATCCACCAAAACTTAAAGATATAAAAAATTTGTTAAACAATCGAACTTTAATTTTATGTGCTGTTTTATGTCTTGTTGTTCAATTTATAGCTTTTGGTGCAACAAACACTTTTACAGCTTCCGTTGCAAAAAACATTGGTGCTTCAGACATTGAACTTAGCCTGATTTCAACTGTTATGACAATTCCGAGGATACTTGCGTCAATGCTTTGCGGTTATCTTCTTATTAAAAAAGTTAAAAGTCGTGGAATAGTTGTTGCAAGTTTTTTAATAACTGCCATTGCGTGTATAATAACGCCGTTTTCGTCCAATATGATTATGTTATATATAGGGGCATTTTTGACAGGAACGGGAACGGGAACCGCTTATGCTGTTTTGATTGGTATTTGCACCAAAGATGTTCCCGATGAATTAAAATCGACTGCAATGGGTATTTGTCAAACTATATTCTGTATGGGAACGTTTATAGGCCCAATCTTTATAGGTAACATTATAGAAATGTATAGCGTTACGGCGGGATTTTTGTTTTCTGCTGTTTTGGCGATAATGACAGCGTTGTATGTGTTTATACTTAAAGAAGAAAATGCGTTTTGAAAATAAAATTTATTGTAATGCAAAAAGAACTGCCAACAAACACAGAATGGTGTTATGACAGTTCTTTTTACATATTAATTATTTTTGTCAAAATTGTTTTCTGTTATTTCCAAAAACAATTCCATTGTTTCTTTTGTTGGGGCAACGCCGTTGATTATTTTATAGAATTCTTCGAATTGCTCTGAAATACTTTTTTCATCTTGTTCATAATAAAATTTCTTTTTTTCTTTTTCGCACAATATTGTTTGAATTTCAACAATATCCTTTTTTGTGCTGTAAATTTCTTTAATTTCGGATTGGAGCAAAACTCTTTCGGATTTTATTTCGAAAAAGACGAAACAATCTCTTGTTTTATTTTCTTTACAAAGATTTAGGGCTTCTTCGATGCTTTCAGCTTTCCAAATTTCGATTGGTTTGTAATTTTTTAAATATATTTTTTTGACAGTCGGTTCTTCTCCGGCTTTTAAATTTGCGATGAAAACACTTTTTGTATAGCCGATTTCGCTTTTACTGTATTGAATTGGCGAACCGGCATAATATGAATGTTTAATATTTGTTTTTATTCTTTGTGGGCGGTGAAGATGACCCATTGCAACGTATTGTGTTTTTTCAGGAAAAACATTTCCTTCGACCGCATAACTTCCGCCGAGCTGGATATTTCTTTCGGAATCGGAACTTTCTCCTCCGCAAATGAAAAAATGCCCGATGACGATATTAATTGTATCGTCTTGAAATTCATTTGAATTTTTTGAAAAAATTTCACGAACTTTGTCTGAATAATTGCCTTTAAACTCATCTTCTTCGATTGTTTCGGAAATGATTTCATTGATGTTTTTTTCGTTTGGATAGGGCATTGTAATGAAAACAGCTTTTTCGTTATTTTTTTCGATTTCAAAGCCACCCTCGAAAGCTCGATTTATTTTAAATTTACCGTATTCTCCTGTGTTTACAATTGTTTTTGGAGTTCCTTCTATAATTATGCAAAATTCTTCTGCCAACGGGCTTATGCTTGTTAGTCTTCCGGAACTGTCGTGGTTTCCGGAAATGACAACGATTGCCATTTCTCCATGGGCTGACAATTTTTTTATATATGAATAAAAAAGTCTTTCTGCTTCTGCTGACGGATTGTAGTTGTCGTAAACATCTCCGGCGATGATTAAAATATCAATACTTTCTTTTGTACAAATTTGGCAAAGCTCTTCAAGGAACATTTTTTGTTCATCAATTCGGCTGTAACCCTCAAGATTTTTTCCTAAATGCCAATCACTTGTATGAAGTATTTTCATATTTTCCTCCAATATATAAATAATAGTAATAAAAAAGCAGAGCTTTTAAACTCTGCGAAATAAATGCACCATCAGGGGCTCGAACCCTGGACCTTCTGATTAAGAGTCAGCTGCTCTACCAACTGAGCTAATGGTGCAAATATCGTAACAACAAATAATATTATATTCGATATTCAAAAAATTGTCAAGAGTTTTTTTGAATAAACGTGGCAAATGTATAAAAAATTTTTATTGGGGAGAGTTTGTTGTTAGAATAGAAGTCCATAAGTTATCTGTTTGTTTATTAAAATTGGACAACTTATGGACAGTTTAATTAATTGTTTTGCATATTTGGTTGTTATTTGGAAATGCGATTTATACATAAATTTTGCTCGTTGAAATCTATTAAAGCTGTTCCGCCTTTTGAAAGTTTTCCAAAGAGAAGCTCATCTGTTAGTAGTTTTTTTAATTCATTGTCTATAATTCGGCTTATATTTCTTGCACCATATTCTTCGGAAAAACCTTTTTGAGTTATATAATTTCCGGCTTTCTTTGTTAAGGTTATTTTTACATTTTTTTGCTTTAGTTGAAGATTAAGTTTATTTATAAATTTTTTGGTTATTAAATTTGCCATTTCCTTATTCAATTTATTAAATATTACGATATTATCAAGGCGATTTATAAATTCGGGCGAAAATGTTTTTTTGATTTCGCTGTTTATTGCATCGTTGGAATATTTTTTTTCTTCAAAGCCGATTAAGTTTTTATTTATTTCGGAAGCACCGGCGTTTGAAGTCATAATTAAAATTACATTTCTGAAATCTGTTTTTTTGCCGGTATTATCGGTTAATGTGCCATAATCCATTATTTGAAGAAGTACGTTGAATATGTCTTTATGGGCTTTTTCGATTTCATCGAGAAGAAGCACGCAATGCGGTGTTTTTGAAACTAAATCGGTTAGAAGACCGCCTTCTTCATAGCCGATGTAACCAGGGGGAGCTCCTATCAAATTTGAAACGGAATGTTTTTCCTGATATTCGCTCATATCAAAGCGAATTAGAGAAATTCCGAGAGTTTCGGAAAGTTTTTTTGCTATTTCTGTTTTTCCGACACCTGTTGGACCAACAAAAAGAAGCGAGGCAATTGGCTTTTCTTCGTCTTTTAAGCCGGATTTTGAATATTTTACTGCATTTACAACCGTTTCAACTGCATTATCTTGACCGAAAATTTCTTTTTTTAACTCAATGTCAAGTTTTTTTAATTTTATCAATTCATTTGAATTTAAATTTTCGATAGGAATTTTTGAGATTGATGAAACTACTTTTTTGATTAATGAATCTTTTATTGTAACGGTTGAATTATTTTTTGCTGACAACCTTGCATATGCTCCGGCTTCATCGATTACATCAATTGCTTTATCGGGCAGAAATTTGTCTTTTATATATTTTGCGGAAAGGTTGCAAGCTGCGGTTATTGCCAATTGTGTGTATTTAACTTTGTGATATTTTTCATATTTTATTTTTATTCCGTTTAATATTTGGACACATTCGGAAAGAGATGGTTCCGGAATTTCTATTTTTTGAAATCTTCTTGACAAGGCTCTGTCTTTTTCAAAATATTTTTTATATTCTTCGTATGTTGTTGAGCCTATTATTTTTAAATTTTTTTTGAGAAGATATGGTTTTAAAAGCCCTGCGGCATCTAAAGAACCCGAAACACTTCCCGTTCCTATTACGGAATGAATTTCATCTATATAAATTATTGAATTTTCGTGTTTTGAGATTATATCGAGGAGTTTTAAAAAACGTTCTTCGAAATCACCTCTGTATTTTGTTCCGGCAACTATTGTTCCTATGTCTATATAGTAGATTTTGGAATTTTTTATAATATCCGGAGCGGATTTGTCTGCTATTTTTTGGGCTATGCCTTCAACTATTGATGTTTTTCCGACACCCGGCTCGCCAACGTGGATTGGGTTATTTTTTACTCTTCTTGAAAGAACCTGAATTGTTCTGTTTATTATATCTTCTCGCCCGATTAGAGGGTCTAACGAGCCGGAAAGCGCCATTGATGTTAATTCGGTTGAAAATTTGTTTAAAAATTCTTCTTCTTTTTCTGTTAGGACACTTTCTTTTGATGCCGTTGTTACATCTAACTTTTTGTTTTTTGTAATTCCATGCGAGATGTATTTTAGAAGAGAGTTTTTATTTACGCCGTTTTTTGTTAGAATATAGGTGCTGAAAGATTCGTGTAAATCAAAAAATGAAACAAGAACGTCATTTAATGAGATTATTTCTTTATCACGATTTTGAGCTTTTTTGTTTGCAAACTCGATTAAATTTATGAACGAAAATGATTCTATTGGGTCGCTGTTTTTTATTTCTTCACAATATTCGTCAAAAAACAGGGAAAGGTCATTTAACATTGAGCTTATGTCAGCTCCGCTGTTTTCAATGATTTCTTTCCCTGAATCAAAAAGTAATATTGCATATAAAAAATGTTCGGGTGTTACAAATTCGTGGCTTCTTAATTTTGCTTCATTAAAAGCTATTATATAGATTTGATTTGTTATGTTATCCAATTTCATTTTGCTATTCCTCATCTATAGTTATTTTTAACGGAAAATTTCTTTGTTCGGATAATTGATCGGCAAGGAGTTTTTTTGTTACGGCTGTATCATAGGTGTATATACCTATGATGGCACTTCCGTTTGTATGAATTTTCATCATAAGGTCTGAAGCTTCGACTGATGATTTGTTGAAAATTTGAATTAAAACTTCGACTACATATTGCATTGTTGTATAATCGTCGTTGTGCATTATTACTGCGTACATTTTGGGTTTTTTGAGTTCGGTTTTTAATTCTTCGGAAGCTCTTGGATTTGGCATGATTAAACTCCTTTTAAACTATTTACTTTCCAAGCTTTTATGTGTTGTTAAGTGCATTTTTGCATTTTTATCTTCTTTTAACGGATTTACAAATATTGTACTTAATTCTCTAGTGAAATCTCGATAGCAATCGGGGCAATACATTCCTGTTGCTATTGGTTTTCCACATTTTGAACATTTTAAAAAGTCTGATGCGGGTTCGGCAAGTTCGAGACGACCATCTCTTAAATATTGTAATATTTTTTTCCTTGGGACGTTTGTATATTCTTCAACTACAGTTAATTTTGTTCCCGGAAATTCTTTTAAAAACAAACGAACCTTTTGAAAATCTTCTTCATCTCTTGCGAGACATTCAGGACAAATTGAATTGTGAGGGTGGGAGAAAAGTTTTCCGCACATTTTACAGTTTTTTGCGTTATACTTTTTTGTTGGAACTGGATCGGAAATAATGTCTTTGTTTTTATTCGTATTCATATCGATAACCCCCTCCATAATTACAATAAACGAATTATTATAATTATTAATAATCTGTTTTATCTAATTATACTGTTTTTGGGTAAGTTTGTCAAATAGGACAAAAGCATATTTTTACCATATAATATAATTAGGGTAATACTACAAAGGTACGTTTTTATAACTTTAGATAATTGGTTGGTGGTGTTACCTTGATGAAATTTGTTGTTGCGGATTGGGTGTTGATATATGATTGTAAGAAATTAAAATTAAAAGTTCGAAACGACCTGATAGGGAAAATGTGTTAGGCGAGTGGTATTGGTTATGGAGGAGTATTTTAGAATTTAATTATTAGGACTGTGTGAATTTGTGAAAACTTATTTGAAAGGAGAATTTTTATGCTTAAAGAAAAGGCGTTATATTATTACAAAAAAGGATATAATTGTTCTCAATGTATTTTAAAGGCAGCGGAATATGTTTATAAAATTCCGATTTCCAATCAATCAATGAAGTTGTGTTCTGCCGTTAACAATGGCTTTGGGGTTGGAAGTATTTGCAGTGTGCTTGTTTCGGGAATTATGGTTTTTGGAATTATGTTTGACGAAGTTACGGCAAAAAAATTGAGAATAAAACTTTTGTCGGAATTTGGCAGAGGGCATAAGATTGATTGTATTTCGTTGAAAAAAGAATTTAATGACGGAAATTGCGAGAAAATTGTTGGGGAGATTGCGGAGCTTATTGAATTTGCGATTAATGAAGAACAAAGTTGAAAAAATTGAATAAATGTTATTTTTGAATTAAATGATTTTGCAAAAATAAAAAATAAGGGGCGTGAAAAGATGAGTTTTTCACGCCCCTTTAGAATATTTTTTAATGTGTTATTTTTGTATGAACATTTGTGTCCAATAAGTTGTAGTTCCCGATTTTACATAACCTAAGCCCATATGTGTAAATTTTTCATTTAATATATTTTTTCTGTGGCCTTCTGAATTTATCCACGCATTTACAACGGCTTCGGCTGTTTTTTGACCTTTTGCGATATTTTCTCCGGCATATTTATAACTTATTCCGAATTGTTTCATCATATCAAACGGTGAACCGTATGTAGGTGATGTATGGTCGAAATAATTGTTATTTTTCATATCTTCTGACTTTAATTGGGCAACGTTTGAAAGATTTAAATCTAAAGATAATGCCGGAATGTTTTCTTTTGCACGTTCGGCATTTACAAGGCTTAAAACTTGGTTTGCCATTGATTGTGATGTTGATGATTGTGAAGAGGTGGTTGTTTCGGTTTGGGGTTCGGAAGAGGTTTCGGTTGGTTGGAGGGAAGAGGTTGTTTCAGTTTGGGGTTCGGAAGAGGTTTCGAGCGGGAAGTTTGGTTGACAACTTGTTGTTATAATTGGAGTTTCGATTTTTTGACACCAATTTTGAATGTTTTGGAAAATATTGGTGTAATCTGTGATGTTGTAGTTGAATTCTGTGTTGATTTTGAAATTTGGTTTTATCTCCGCATAGGCTGTTGTTGAAGATAATAAAATTGTTGAACAAAATATTAATGTGAATTTTTTCATAATAGAACAATCCTTTCGTTTTTGAATTTTATTTTGCTTTATTGAATGAAATGTTAATTTTTGGGTTGGAGATATTAAAACTATTCGTGTTTTAAAAATGTTTGCAAACTTTGAAACAGCATAAATTACAAACAGAATGTTCCAAACTTTAAATTTGCAGAACGAAATCGGAAATTAAAATGGTGAGTGATTTTTCAGCTTTTTTTTGGAAAGGGCATTCATTTGTTTAACGATAGAATTTAATATCGGTGGTATATATGTTTCAAAATTGTTTCTGTGTATGAATATATATTACAATATTTTTACGAAAATATAAAGTTTAAATTACTTCCAATTTGGGGAATTTATTCTTTAAGTGATATGTTTTGGGAAATTTGCGGATTTTATATTTTTGAATAAATATTTTTTTATGTAAAATAATAAGGGTTAAAGATTTGTTGAAAAATAGAATTTTTCGATATTTTGATGCTGTTGGTTGATTTTTTTGTTTACAATGTTTTTTTGGGGGGTTAATATGAAAAATAAAAAAATTATGGTTGCTGTGGTTGGAATTTTATTGGTTGTTGTCTTTAGAGGGGTTTATTTGCTTGCGATTTATTTATACAATGTTGCTGTTTCAAGGTCTGACAAAACTTTCTTGAAAAAATATATTGACCTTTCACAACGAGAAAAAGAACTTATGGATATTGATAAAAATAATGTTAACCTTAAATTTTGGGAAAAACACACGCCTTTTAAGCTTTATAATATTTTGAGCTATGATAATACAGTTTTGTACGGGAAAGTTTATATACAAAAAGAATTTTCCAATAAAACAGCGGTTATTGTTCATGGTTATTGCGGAAAGGGCGATGTTATGAACTATGCGGCACAGCGATTTTATGAAAAAGGCTTTAATGTTGTTTTGCCGGATTGCAGAGGGCACGGAAACAGCGAGGGGGCTTATATCGGTATGGGTTGGCACGATAGAAAAGATGTTATAACATGGTGTGAAAAAATAATTAATGCGAATACCGATGCGGAAATTGTTCTTTACGGAATATCTATGGGAGCGGCAACTGTTATGATGGCTACAGGAGAGGCACTTCCCGAAAATATTAAATGTGTTATTGAAGATTGCGGATATACTTCTGTTTATGATGAATTTAAATATCAGCTTAAAAATATGTATAAATTTATTCCGACATTTCCCATTTTGGACATTGTTGGGCTGTTATGCAATTTTAGGGCAGGTTATGGATTTAGAAAGGCTTCGGCTTTGAAACAAATTAAAAAATGCAAAATTCCAGTACTTTTTATTCACGGCGGGAATGATAAATTTGTTCCTACGGAAATGGTTTATAAACTTTTTCAAAATGCAAAATGTAAAAAGGATATTTTGATTGTTGATAATGCCGGACACGCTGTTGCGGCAATGATTGACGAAAAAAAATATTGGAACAAAGTTTTTTCTTTTATCAAAGAAAATATTTGAATGTTGACAAAAAATGTAATTTGATTTAAAATTAAGGCAATATCGCATAATTTGACGAAACAGATTTGAGAAGATGTTTTTTTTGAGAGAACTTACCGACGAAATTGGTGGTTACCTTTGCTCGAAGCTGAGAGCCTATAATTAAGCGGTATTGCAATTAGGTCAATGTGATTTAAAAATGATACAGGATTACTTTTTTTGAAGTTTTGAAAATCTGATGTTGTATTTTTGCGAGGGCTGATTATGGAGAATTTTAATATTCGTATGGCAAACAAAAGCGATGCTTTGGGAATTCTTGAAATTTATTCTTATTATGTTATTAACACCCCATTTACTTTTGAATATACCGTTCCATCAATTTTGGAATTTGAAAAAAGAATTGCAAGTGTGCTTGAAAAATATCCGTATATTGTTGCCGAAAAAAACGGTAAAATTGTTGGATATACATATGCTTCCACTTTTAAAAATCGGTCGGCTTACGATTGGTCGGTTGAAACTTCAATTTATGTTGACAACAATTTTAAATGTTTGGGGATTGGAACTTTGCTTTATGAAAAACTTGAATTGATTTTGAAAAAGCAAAATATTATAAACCTTGTTTCGTGTATAACGTATCCCAATACAAAGAGCATTTCTTTTCATAAACGTTTGGGATATGAAGAAATGGCACGACTTAAAAATATAGGCTATAAATTTGGAGAATGGCACGACGTTATTTGGCTTCAAAAATGTATTGCGGAGCATTTTGAAACTCCCGAAAAGGTTGTTCCGGTTTATCAAACGGATTTTTCGGGAATTTTATAAAGCAAACAATACAAGTTTATTTGCGAAAGCCTGTAATTGCAACGAATATTGTACTTATTAAAAAATATTTTTGAATTTATATCATTTATCTTAAAAAAATTGAAATATGGTGTTGATATAATTAAAAATGTGTGGTATAATATATTTGTGTAAGTTATATCTAATGATACATATTAAATATTTATTTATTCTAAGGAGGATTTATCAATGGGTAAAATTGTTACTATGGGTGAAATTATGTTGAGATTATCTACACCCGGCAATGAAAGATTTATTCAGGCTACTGAATTTGATATTAATTATGGCGGTGGAGAAGCTAACGTTGCTGTTTCTTTGGCTAACTATGGTCACGATGCAGAATTTGTTACAGCTGTTCCTGCTAATCCTATTGGTGAATGTGCTATTGCCGCTTTGAGAAAATATGGCGTTGAAACAAAACATATCGCTAAATGTGGTGACAGACTTGGTAT
Source organism: uncultured Lachnospiraceae bacterium (assembly GCA_964531385.1). GTDB lineage: Bacteria > Bacillota > Clostridia > Lachnospirales > CAG-274 > MGBC114079. The sequence continues at coordinate 84,986 of CAZHGC010000001.1, forward strand.
TTATTATTTGGAAACAGGTGCTTCTATGAGAGCATCAAACGTTGTTTATGATAGAGCTAACTCTTCTATTGCTACAGCTACTGCTGATAACTTTGATTTTGATGCAATTTTTGAAGGTGCTGATTGGTTCCATTTTACAGGTATTACTCCTGCTGTTTCTGATTTGGCTGCTCAGGTTACAGAGGCTGCTTGTAAGGCTGCAAAAGCTAAAGGTGTTACTGTTTCTTGTGACCTTAACTTCAGAAAGAAATTATGGACTTCTGAAAAAGCTCAGAAAGTTATGACTAATCTTATGCAATATGTTGACGTTTGTATTGGAAACGAAGAAGATGCCGAAAAAGTTCTTGGATTTAAACCAGGTAACACTGATGTTACAAGCGGTGAACTTGAAATGGCAGGCTATGTTGACATTTTCAATCAGATGTGTGATAAATTTGGTTTCAAATATGTTATTTCTTCTTTGAGAGAATCTTTCTCTGCTTCTCACAATGGTTGGTCTGCTTGTATTATGGACGGAAAAACAAGAGAGTTCTATCGTTCTACAAGATATGAAATTAATCCTATTGTTGACAGAGTTGGTGGCGGTGACTCTTTTGCAGGTGGTCTTATTTGCGGTCTTATGGACGGAAAAGATATGAAAGCTGCTCTTGAATTTGCTGTTTCCGCATCTGCTCTTAAACACACTATTCCGGGGGATTTTAACCTTGTTACAAGAGCTGAAGTTGAATCTTGCGACGGTTCAGGAAGAGTTCAGAGATAATTTTTGAACAATAAATTTGGTTCTTTGCTGTTTTTGCAAAGAGGTTATTTACATTGAATTAATGTTATTTTGGGGCAAGCCCTATGTCTACAATGATTTTGTGCGATTTTGTAGGGTGGGGCTTGCTTTTTTATTTATTATTTTTTTGGAGGTATGAATTTTATGAATATGGAAGTTAGATATTCAAATCATTTTGAAGACGTTAAAAAATATGATACAGAACAACTTAGAAAACATTTTCTTGTTGAAAAAATTTTTGTTCCGGGCGAAATTAATCTTGTTTACAGCCACAATGACAGAATTATTTTTGGCGGAATTGTTCCGACAACAGAGCCTTTGAAACTTGAAGGAAGCAAAGAACTTGCAAGCGATTATTTCCTTCAGAGACGTGAACTTGGTGTTATTAACATTGGCGGAGACGGTGTTATTACTATTGACGGTACTGTTTATGAAATTAAAAGCAGAGACGGTATTTATGTTGGTATGGGGTCTAAAGATATTACTTTTGAAGCAAAAGACCCTAAAAATCCTCCTAAATTTTATATGAACAGTGCAACTGCTCACAAAACATATCCAACTCTTAAAATTGGTTTTGATGACGCTAATCACAGACCTATGGGCTCTCTTGAAGATTGCAACAAGAGAACAATTAATCAATATGTTCACCCTGAAGTTTTGAAGAGACTTGACCCGAACGGTGCAAGTTGTCAGCTTGCTATGGGTATGACTGTTCTTGAACCGGGTTCTAACTGGAACACTATGCCTTGTCATACACACGAAAGAAGAATGGAAGTTTATTTATACTTTGATTTTGACGAAGATAACGTTGTTTTCCATATGATGGGCAAACCTGATGAAACAAGACATATTGTTATGAAAAGCGAACAAGCTGTTATTTCTCCAAGCTGGTCTATTCATTCGGGCGTTGGAACGAAGGCTTATACTTTCATTTGGGGAATGGTTGGAGAAAATCAGGAATTTGACGATATGGACCATTGTAAAACAGGCGATTTGAAATAAAAATTTGATTATTTTACAGAGGAAAATGCGAACTTTAAATATTGGGTTCGCTTATTCCTCTGTTTGAGTATTTATTATTAGAGAGGTTATGGGGATACTATGAATATTGGGTCGATATATGGTAATCAAGGTAGAATTGGTTATGATAAATTAAATTATGGTTATGCCGATTGTGGGGGCAAAGGCTTAAAATCAGGAAAACGAGATTCGGTTGAAATTTCTTCGGCTGCGTATGAACAACTTGACAAGACCGGGCAAATGACAGCAACATCGGGCAAGGACAATCTTGAGATAACTAAGGGAAAAAAAGAAAATTCTTTTATTATTCATTTTAGCGATTCGGCGATAGTTAGCAGGGCGGTTTCGAGAGGATATGTTACTGTTAATGGCGTTGAATTGAAGTTGTCGGAAAAAGATAAGAAACAGATGTTGAAAGTTGACGAAGAGGCAAGCAAAGAAAGAGAAAAAGCTTATAATTCGTATGTTTTGGAACACGAGCTTGCGGTTGCAAAGCAACAAGGCGAAACTTTGAAAAAAGCATTTGAAGAAATTCCAGAAATGCTTGAGATGATGTTGGAAATGCTTTTTGGTAAATCTGAACAATTGGGGAAAAATGATGAACAATTTGATTATGCGGAAACGTATGAAAATTCGAGTTCCGGTGTTAGTTGGTCACAATTTGAATGGAAATATTATGATACACAGATGACAGTTTCTTTTGAAGAAACTGCAAAAATTGAAAATATTTTTAAAGGTGAAATAATATTGAATGAAAAGAAATGAATTTGTTGTTAAAAATGATGATTGATTTGAAAAATTACATACATTGTATGGTTTGGATAAAATTTTTTTATTTGTCAAAAACAGGCGGTTTTGAAATAATGAAAAATTGGTGAAGATTTTTGATTTTATAATTATTATTTAAGACAATTTTGCACAAATATAATTTTATGCTTTTGACTGTTTTTTTGTCATCTTAAAATTGTTTTATTGAATTTATGAATTGGTGCATAAATTGATTATAATTTTTGTGAAATTGCAGATATGATTGCGACGCTAATTTTTGGATTTTTTTGCTAATTCAAATTTAGCGTTGTTTTTTATTAATTTGAAAATTTTAACGATTGTTGTATATTTTTGGAGGAAACATTATGAAAAAATTGATTAGAAATGCTTGTTGTGTGATTTTTTTTGTTATTTTTTGTTTGACGGGTTGTGAAGTTCTTGAGCCTAAAGAAGAGACGAAAAAAGAAGAAAATTATTTTGAAATTTCAAAATCGAGAGAGGAATTATCTGAGTTTGAGTTTGAAACAATTTTAATATATTGCTCACCGAGCGTTGAAGAACCTGTTTTGAAAATTGGAAAGATTTTTAAAGATGAAACAAATTGTAATGTTCAAATAAATGTTGCAAATGCTGATGATGTTGAAAATCAACTTAGAAAATCAAAGGACGGCGAAATTTATATATCGGATTCCCAAATTGCAAAAAACGGTGTGAATTCTTTTGTTAAGAAATGCAATCAATATGCTAAACATACTCCTGTTTTTGCTGTTCCTAAGGGGAGTTTTTCGGGAATTGATACTCTTGACGGTTTGATTGATGAACACGTTACATTTTTGGTTTGCGATTTGAGTAATTCTATTGGTAAAATTTCAGATGAATTTTTTGAAGAATACTCATATAAATATATTTTTGATTCTATTGATGATTATAACGAAGACGATATATATGAGGGGATTTCTTCGAGCGAGGGCTGTGTTGGCATTGTTTGGAAAGAAAGTAGTTATGACAAAGATGTTGATTTGATTGAAACACAGGAATTGGAGAGTTTTTCTGATTATATTAATGTTGCAAAGCTGAAAACAACCGTTAATGATGAGGCAACCAATGAATTTATTGAATTTCTTAATTCTGATGAGGTAAAGCAGATTTGGAAAGATTATGGATATGATTTTTTGAAATAGTTTTTTGTGGTTGCGTTTTGGAAGCGGGAGTTTGTTTAAAAATTAAAATATAGACTTTTGCAAGATGTAATGATATAATAATATGTAATTGGTGCAATGTTGTGTGATTGTAATTTTACATTTTTGTGTGATGTTTTCCCGTATTGCTTTGGGAAAGGTCGTTTTCAAATCGTATATGTTGAATTGTGCGGATTGTTTTAATTAATTGTTTTTATATTTTAAAATTTAAGGGGAGAATGATAATATGAATGTTTTATGGGAAAACTCGCCTTTTTCTATGAATAAAGTTGAAAAAGAAAATTATTATTCCGAAAAATTATATGAACTTACAAAAAAGCATATTAGTTGTTGTGCTGAATATAGAAATATGATTAAAAATTTAAATTTTGATATGCTTGAAAAACACAAAACGGAAGAATATCCTTTTTTGCCTGTTAGACTTTTTAAAGATTATGAACTTATGAGTGTTGAAAAAGAAAATGTTATTAAAACAATGACATCTTCAGGAACAACAGGTCAACGAGTTTCGAAAATTTTTTTGGATAAAGAAACTTCTTTAAATCAGTCGAAAGCACTTATAAAAATTACTTCTGAATTTTTGGGCAAAAAAAGGCTTCCTATGCTTATTATCGATTCTAAAAGCGTTATTAAAAACAGAAAGCTGTTTTCGGCAAGAGGTGCGGGAATTTTGGGCTTTTCTATGCTTGGATATGACACAACATATGCTCTTGATGAAAATATGGAACTTGATTTTGATGTTGTTTTGGATTTTCTTGACAAGCATAAAAATGAAGATATTTTCCTTTTTGGTTTTACATATATGATTTGGCAACATTTTTATAAAAAACTACTTGAGAGCGATAAGAAAATTGATTTGTCAAGAGGAATTCTTCTTCATGGCGGTGGATTTAAAAAGCTTCAACAAGAAGCGGTTGATAACGAAACTTATAAAAAGGAGCTTTTTAGAGTTTGCGGAATTAAAAAAGTTTATAATTATTATGGTATGGTTGAACAGACAGGTTCTATTTTTATGGAATGCGAATGCGGAAGATTACATACATCAAATTTTTCCGATATTTTAATAAGAAATCCGAAAGATTTTTCTATTTGCAAAAACGGCGAGAAAGGTCTTATTCAACTTGTTTCGGTTTTGCCGGAAAGTTATCCGGGGCACAGTATTTTAACCGAGGATATTGGCGAAATTACAGGTGAGGACAATTGTCCTTGTGGTAGATTTGGAAAGACTTTTAAAATTTATGGAAGAATAAAAAAAGCAGAAGTAAGAGGGTGTAGTGATACGTATGAACAAAAATGATATTGAAGTTGTTATTGGCAAAGATGAACCTGTTGCATATGTTTCTGAAGTTTTTAATGATGAGGTTTGTGATTTTTTAGATGATTTATCGAAATGGATTCGAAAAGACAAGGAAGCTTGCAAGTTTTCCGACTTGATTTCTCTTGCTTTTTGGTGCAGAAAAAGCAATGTTGAAAAAATTAAAAAAAGTTTTTGTGATGACAAAGTGCATATTGGCAGGGGTCTTGTTTTTCATATAACGCCTTCGAATGTTCCTGTTAATTTTGCTTTTTCGTATTTTTTTGGGTTGCTTTCTGGAAATTCAAATATTGTTAGAATTCCATCTAAAGATTTTCCACAAGTTAATATTTTATGCAAGGGTATTAAAGAAATTTTGCAAAATGACGATTATATAAATATAAAACGAAATACTATGTTTGTTCGCTATGAACGAAATAAGGAAATAAACGATTATTTTTCTGCAAAATGTGATTGTAGAATTATTTGGGGCGGAGACGAAACGATTAAAAATTTACGTTTGTCGGAAATTAAGCCGAAAACTGTTGAAGTTGTTTTTGCTGACAGATATTCGTTTGCTGTTATTCAAAGCGAAAAGATTGTTTCTAAAACTGAAAATGAAATTTCTGAAATTGCTCATAAATTTTATAACGATACTTATCTTATGGACCAAAATGCTTGTTCGACACCTCATTTTATTTTATGGCTTGGAGACAAAAAAGAGGAAGCATCTGAGATTTTTTGGAATGCTGTTAAAAAGGAAGAAGATAATTATAATCTTGAGCCTATTAAATCTGTTGATAAATATACAGATTTATGTCATCTTTTGATTGACAGAAATGATATTGAAGAAGTTAGAACTTTTGGTAATTTTTTGTATGTTGTTAAACTTTCGCAAATACCGAATGATTTTGAATATGTAAGAGGAAAATTTGGCTTGTTTTTTGAATGCGGAATTAATTCAATGTATGATATTTCGAATTTTATAACGTCGAAAACGCAGACTATGATTTGTTATGGCGTTGAGAAAAATGATATTGTTGATTTTATTAAAAACGGTCATTTACAGGGAATTGACAGAGTTGTTAATTTTGGAAGTGCTTTAGATATTGGTACGATTTGGGACGGATATGATATAATAGGTTCATTATCAAGAATTGTTGATATTCAATGATTTTTTGAAAGGAGTGGTTTGAGATGAGTTTTTACAATGGATTTGAAAGATTTAAAGATAATATTGCGGTTGTTGATGAAAGCGGGCTTGAAGTTACTTATGCAGAATTGGAACAATTTTCAAAAGAAATTGGCAACATTATTCCATCAAGAAGTTTTGTTTTTGTATATTGCGAAAATAAGGCGGGCAGTGTTTGCAGTTATATTTCTTGTTTATACAATTCAATTGTTGTTGTTCTTGTTAGTTGCGGAATTGAAAAAAGCCTTAATCTTGAACTTTTGAAAAATTATAAACCCAATTATATTTTTGTTCCTAATGAAAAAGCGGATTTTGTTGATGATTTTGAGCTTGTTTACGAAAAATATGATTATTGTGTTTTTTGTGCAAAAGAACAGGTTGATACACCTGTTTATTCGGAGCTTGCATTGTTGTTGACAACATCGGGAAGTACGGGAAGCCCAAAACTTGTTAAACAAAGTTATAAAAATATACAATCCAATGCAGAAGCTATTGTAAAATATCTTGAACTTAATTCTGATGAAAGACCGATTACTACTTTACCTATGAATTATACATATGGTTTGTCTATTATAAACAGTCATTTGGAAGTTGGAGCAACGATTTTTATGACGCAAAAAGGAATTTTGCAAAAGGAATTTTGGGAGTTCTTTAAAAAAAGCGGAGCTACTTCTTTTGGCGGAGTTCCTTATACTTATGAAATGCTTAAAAAGCTTAGATTTTTTAAAATGGATTTGCCAACCCTTAAAACTATGACACAAGCAGGAGGTAAACTATCACCTGAGCTTCACAAGGAATTTGCGGAATATGCTTTTGAAAACAATAAGAAGTTTATTGTTATGTATGGGCAAACCGAAGCAACGGCGAGAATGGCTTATTTACCTTATGAAAAATCTATTGAGAAATATGGAAGTATGGGAATTGCTATTCCCGGGGGAAGATTTGAGCTTATTGATGCAAATGATGAAATTATTGAGGAAAGCGAAACAGTTGGCGAACTTGTGTATTATGGCGATAATGTTACTCTTGGATATGCCGAAAAAAGAGACGACCTTATTATAGGCGACGAAAGAAACGGAAAGCTTATTACGGGAGATATGGCAAAAAGGGACAACGATGGATATTATTTTATTGTTGGAAGAAAAAAACGTTTTCTTAAAATTTTTGGAAACAGAGTTAATCTTGATGAATGCGAAAGGATTATAAAATCTGAGTTTTTGGATTTGGAATGTGCTTGCGGAGGAAAAGACGATAAACTTTATATATATGTGACGAATGATGACAATAAAAAGCAGATTATTCAATTTATTTCTGATAAGCTTGCTATTCACCCGAGCGGTTTTGATGTTATTAAAATTGATTTAATTCCTAAAAATGATGCGGGAAAGGTTTTGTATAATAAATTACCTGTTGAAGATATTACAAAATGAGATTATATGAAAGATATTAAAAATATTAAAAATTTGTAATTTCAAAAATTCTGTTTATATGACGGAATAATTAGGAGGTTGGCTTATGCTTGGTGCTACTTTTGAAAATGTGAAAATAACAGGGGTTGCCTGTGCGGTTCCTGATAATAAAATTTATACAGAAGAGTATATTGGAAGATTTAGCGAAAAAGAAGTGCAACGTTTTATAAAAACTACAGAAATAAAATCTCGATATTTGGCTAAAGAAAAACAATGTACATCGGACCTTTGCTATGCTGCAGCGAAACGGATTATGGAGCACAAAGGATATGGAAAAGACGATATTGACGCACTGATTTTTATAACTCAGACACCGGATTATGCCGGACCTTCAACGGCTTTTGTTCTTCAAAAAAGGCTTGGATTGAAAAAAGATTGTGTTGTATTTGATATTAATTTGGGTTGTTCTGCTTTTCCGAACGGTGTTTTTACAATTGCATCGATGATTAAAAGCGGAACAATAAAAAGAGCAGTGTTATTAATTGGTGATTTGGGACTTTCAAAGACACATATTGAACATAATATTATGCTTTTTGGCGATGTTGGTTCTGCGTCTATCCTTGAAAAGGGTGACAGTAATATAAATGTTGGTATTAGTTCCGAAGGGGAGAATTTTGAAAAAATTATTCAAACTTATCCTACGATTTCAGGAAGATACAATGCCTATCAAAAATTTGAAAATCCTTACGGTTATGATATGAGCAAATGCTATATGGCAGGGGAAGATGTGTTTTTATTTTCAATAAGTTCCGTTCCAAAGGTGTTTAATGAATTTTTTAAAGAATACAACTGTTCTTCTGACGATTTTGATTATTTTTTATTTCATCAGGCAAATGCTATGATTATAAAATATATTGCGAGAAAGATTAAAGCTTCGAAAGAAAAAGTTCCTGTTTGTATTGATAAATATGCAAATACGGGTGGAGCATCTTCTATTTTGACTATGGTTGATTTATGTCAAAACGAAGAAGTTCCGGAAAAAATTAAATTTATTTCTGCTGCTTTTGGGGTTGGTTTGAATATTGGTATTGTTTCTTTTGAAATGGAAAAAAAAGATATTTTGCCTATTATTTATACCAACGATTATTATGAAGAGGGCTATCTTGATAATTTTTTTAAAGAAATGAAAAAATCGGAAAGCAAATTTGAAAACGAACAAGAATAGAGATTTTTGTTTGTTGTAATAATGTGCTGATTTTATCGGATAGTGTTATTTTTGATGACCGGCATATGTTCAGATGATTTTGTTTTGGGAGTGTGTTTTGTTTATGGAAAATGTGTATGCTTTTTCTTTTGAACCTATCGATTCAAAAATGTATATTATTATAGAAAATAATAAAGCTTTTATGGTTGATTGCGTTCCTTCGGAAGAAGCGGAAAAAATTCTTCGTGACAATGATGTTGAAGAAATTACAATTATTCTTACTCATGAACATTTTGACCATATACTTGGACTTGATACTTTTCGCAAAAAGTTCAATTGCACTTGCTTATGTTCTGAAAAATGCGGGGAAAATATAAAATTGTCCGGTAAAAATTTTTCGAGAATGTCAGAGGTTATTTTTATGGGCAAAGATACTGATGTTGAAGTTTTGCCTTTTGAAACTTTTGCTGATGAGGTTTTTTCCGAAGATTATTCTTTTGTTTGGGAAGGGCACAAAGTTGAATGTATATTTACGCCGGGGCACTCTGAAAGCAGTATATGTATTATTTTTGACGGGAAATATTTATTTTCCGGTGATACGATTGTTGACGGATATAAAATAATTACACGATTTCCTACAGGAAGCCGTAAAAAATATTTAAAATATACATTGCCGTTTATTAAATCTTTAGATGAAGAAATGCTTGTTTTTCCGGGACACGGAAATATTAAAAAATTGAAAGAATTTGATTTGTCGGAAGGGTAGAAAAATGAGTGATAGAAATGTTATTATAACGGGTGCTAATCGTGGGATTGGATTTGCTTTGGTTAAGGCATTTGCCGAAAACGGCGATAATATTTGGGCTTGTGCAAGAACAAAGACAGATGAATTTGAAGAAAATATTAAAGCTGTTGCTGAAAAAAACGGCTCAACAATTAAGCCTGTTTATTTTGATTTATCAGATGAAAACGCAATTAAAAGTGCTTTGAAAGAAATTTTTTCCGAAAAGAAAAAAATTGATGTTTTGATTAATAATGCAGGTGTTCCTCATGGTGGTTTACTTGCTATGACACCTATTTCGAAAGTGCGTGAAGTTTTTGAAATTAATTTGTTTGCACAAATTCAAATTATGCAACTTGTTTCCAAACAGATGATGAAACAAAAAAGCGGTTCTATTATAAATATGTGTTCTGTTGGCGGAATTGAGACAAATCCGGGATATTTGGCTTATGGCTCGAGCAAGGCGGCTCTTATATGGATTACAAAATCTATTTCAAAAGAGCTTGCACCGTATAACATTAGAGTTAACGGGATTGCACCGGGGCTTATCGATACGGAAATGGGCAATTATAAATCTGAAGAGGAACTTCAAAAAGTTTTGGACAGAATGAGTATAAAAAGAATGGGCGAGCCTGATGAAATTGCAAAGGCGGCTTTATATATTGCATCTGATGATGCAAAATATATGACAGGTCATATTATGGTTATTGATGGAGGTAGATTATGAGCGTTGATGTTACACAAAAGAATGTTGAAAGACTTGTTGATTTATCTTTAAAAATACGACTTGATGCTTTGGATATGGCACTTGCTTCAGGAAACAATGGCTCACATTTGGGCGGGGGATTGTCGTGTGTTGAAATTATGGCGGTTTTGTATGGTGAAATTCTTAAATATGATATAAAAAAGCCGTTAGACGATGATAGGGATATTTTTATTCCGAGTAAAAATCATTGTGTTTTGTCACATATACCGGCATTGGCTTATGCAGGGTTTATTCCTCATAATGAAATTCTTGAATTTCAAAAAGACGGCGGAAGACTTACGGGTTATCCTCAAAGAAAAGAGATTGGACTTGAATATTCGGGCGGTAGCTTGGGTATGGCTGTATCTGTTGGTATTGGGCTTGCTTTGAGTGCAAAAGAAAGAAAAAGCAAGTCTAAAATTTTTATACTTATGGGCGACGGAGAACTTAATGAGGGTTCGGTTTGGGAAGCTTTTATGGCGGCGGCTCATTATAAACTTGACAATCTTATTGTTGTTATAGACAGAAATAGATTATCCTATGACGGAAATACGGAGGACGTTATGGGGCTTGATAATCTTGAAATGAAGATGAACAGCTTTAATTGGTTGACTTCTGTTTGTGATGGTCATAATGTTAAAGATTTACTTCTTGCTTTTGATAATTTTGAAGAAAATAAGCCACATATTATTATTGCGAATACTGTTAAAGGAAAAGGTATTTCGTTTATTGAAAATAAACCGGAATGGCATCATCACAGATTATCCGAAAAAGAATATGAACTTGCTAAAAATGAAGTTTTGGGAGGGAAAATTTTATGAGTGTAACTTCTATAAATATTCGTTCTTGGGCAAGACTTGGGCAAAGAGGCAGTGTTTTTGGAATTGCTATGCCAGAACTTGCCGAGAATATGGAAAATTTAAAACTTCTTACCGCTGACCTTGCAATTCTTTCAGGTATGGAACGTTTTCAAAAAAATTATCCCGATAAATTTTTAAATGTTGGAATTGCCGAACAAAATATGATTGGAATTGCTTCGGGGCTTGCTATGGGCGGGAATTGTGTTTTTGCAACAACTTACGCATCATTTATTGCTGTTAGAAGTCTTGAACATATTAGACAACATTTATCACATTTAAATTGCAATGTTAAGATTATTGGGTCATCGGCGGGAACTGTTGCCGCAAAATCAGGAATATCTCATTGGGCAACGGAAGATTTGGCTTTTATGCGTGTTCTTCCAAATTTAACTGTTTTGTCGCCTGCGGATAGTCTTGAAGCTGTTAAAATGGTTCAATATGCGGCGAAAACAGATGGACCTTTTTATATTAGGCTTAGCGGAAGTCTTAATTGTCCGATTGTTTATAAGGAGGATTTTGATTTTATTCCAAATAAAATTGTTGAAATTAAAAAGGGCGAGAAGATTGCTGTTATTGCTACCGGTTTGATGGTTTCGGAAGTTATTAAGGCAAGTCAAATTCTTGAACAAGAAGGAATTAATGTTTCTGTTTATAATTTGAATACTATAAAACCTCTTGATAAAGCCGGACTTGACAAGATTTTTGAAGAACACGATGTTATTGTTACGGTTGAGGAACACAATGTTTTGGGAGGTATGGGGAGTGCTGTTGCGGAATATAAGGCTACTGTTTCCGATTCTCCGAGACAGGTGTTTATTGGTTTTAATGATATGTTTACAGAGGCAGGCTCTCAAAAATTTGTTTGGGAACAAGCCGGAATTACCGACAAACAAATTGCCGATAAAATTAAAACGGAATGGGTGAAAACAAGATGATTGATGATTTTTATCAATTAAATCCTTATGAACTTGATAAAGAAAAAAAAGAAAAATTATTAACATCTGAACTTATTGAACTTACTGAGTTTCATAGGAAAAATTGTGTTGAATATGATAATTTCCTGAATGCTGTCGGATATAGAGCAGGCGATATTAAATCAATTTCCGATGTTCCTTTTTTTCCGGTTAGGTTATTTAAAGAATATGAACTTTTGAGCATACAAAAAGAAGATGTTTTTAAAATTATGACTTCTTCGGGAACAACGGGACAAGCTGTTTCAAAAATTTTTATCGATAAAGAAACGGCTATGATTCAGCAAAAAGTTATGGTTAAAATTTTGAATGATTATTGGGGGAATAAGAGACTTCCAATGCTTGTTATAGATACGCCGGACGTTGTTAAAGACAGAAAGAAATTTTCTGCAAGGGGAGCTGCAATTATTGGGCTTAACATTGTTTCGAGGGAAACAGTTTATGTTCTTAATGACGATATGTCTTTAAATATTGACGTTTTGAAAAGCTTTATCGAGAAATATAAGGGCAAGAGATTTATTATATTTGGCTTTACTTTTCTTGTTTGGCAACATTTTTATAAGAGCTTGCTTGAACATAATGAAAAATTTGATATGTCAGAAGCATTTCTTATGACGGGTGGCGGTTGGAAAAAGCTTGAAAGCGAGTCTGTTTCAAGAAATGAGTTTAAAAAAAGGCTTAATAATGTATGTGGTATTACACATTTTTTGGATCATTACGGTATGGTTGAACAAACCGGCTGTATTTATGCGGAATGTGAATGCGGACATTTGCACGCAAGCAATTATTCTGATGTTATTGTAAGAAATTATGACGATTTTTCTGTTTGCAAAATTGGAGAAAGAGGAATTATTCAGGTTGTTTCGGCTTTGCCTCATTCTTATCCAGGTCATTCGCTTTTGACAGAGGACGAAGGGGTTATTTTGGGCGAAGACGATTGCCCTTGCGGACGTAAAGGTAAATATATTGAAATTTTTGGAAGGTTAAAAAGTGCGGAATTGAGAGGGTGTAGTGATACTTATGCAGATAAATTCAAATGATTTGAAATTCCTTGTTGGAGATTTTGAAATTTTAAAAAATATAATGAGTGTACCTGTTTTGTCTACATTTTCTGATTATGCTATGGACTTTTTGGCTGCTTTATCGAAAGAAATTTTATCCGATAAACGAAGTAAAAATAATGTTGATGTTATTTCTTATGCATATTGGATAAGAAAAGCTTCTTTGGAGGAGGCTAAACAAAAACATAATGATTTTAAAAACAGACTTGGCAGAGGTGTTGCATTTCATATTGCACCCTCTAACGTTCCGGTTAATTTTGCTGTTTCAATGACATCATCGATTCTTGCAGGAAATATTTCAATTATTCGTGTTTCGGACAAAGAATTTGAACAAGTTGATATTATTTGTGATGCTATGAACAGACTTTTTTGCGGTCGATTTGAAAATATGAAAAAATATTTTATTATAGTTCGGTATGCTCATAATGATATTATTACAAAAGAATTATCTTCTATATGTGATTTGCGTATTATTTGGGGTGGAAACAGAACTATTGAGGCTATAAGAAAAGCCGAAATTCCTCACAGAGCAATTGAAATGACTTTTGCAGACAGACATTCGATTGCAATTATTAATTCTGATTTTTATTTACTTCAAGACAAAAAGAAAATTGCAAAGGGTTTTTATACAGACACATATTATACTGACCAAAATGCTTGCAGTTCGCCGAGGCTTGTTGTTTGGACAGGCAATAACGTTATTGAGGCAAGAAAACAATTTTGGGAATGTCTTTATGAAATTGTTGAAAATGACTATACTATGAAACCTATTCAAGCTGTTGACAAATATTCATCTTTTTGCAATTTTGCAATGAGCAGAAAGGGTGTTAAACTTATTTCGGACAATAATTATGTTATGAGATGCGAAGTTGACAAGATTTATGATGATATGATGAATTTTAAAAATGGCGGAGGTTATTTTTTTGAATTTGTAACCAATGAGCTTGAAGATATTGTTCCTGTTTTGTCGAAACAGTGCCAAACTGTGTCTGTTCTTGGAATTGATAAACAAGATGTAATGGATATTGTTGTTAAATATGGTGTTAGAGGAGTTGACAGGATTGTTCCTCTTGGCGAAACTATGGGACTTGAATTTATATGGGACGGTTATAAAATGATTGAAAGTATGTCAAGGTATGTTTATATGGGAAATTATTTTTAAAAGCTGTTATAACGAAATGATGTGGGATATATTTTATTTTTAGACGGAAATTTTAATTATAAAAGTGTTTGAAGTTATGAAAATTTGCTTAATAAATTTGGAATAATTGTCGATAAAATAATTGAGAATATAATTTAAAAAATTAATTTGGATAAATTGAAAAGGAGATATTTTTATTATGACAAACAAAGAAAAGTATGCACAGGCTTTTGTTGAGGCTCTTGAAGTTGAATTGAGCGAGGTTGAGGGGCTTAAATATCAAGGGCACAAACATTGGGACTCTGTTGGTCATATGAGTCTTATTGCAACAATTGAAGATACTTTTGATATTATGATGGACGTTGATGATATTATAGATTTTAGTTCTTATGAAAAAGGAATTGAGATTTTGAGTTCAAAGTATGATGTTGAATTTTAAAATTTGCAAAAATATTGAAAGTTTATCAAAATATTTGGAAGGAGCTTTTTTATGAGAGACTTGGAAGGAAAAAATGCTATAATAACAGGAGCAAGGCGAGGTATTGGCAGAGCTATTGTTGAATTGTTTGCAAAAAACGGCTGTAATATTTGGGCTTGTGCAAGAAAATATGATGAAGAGTTTGAAAAAGATATTAATGATGTTTCTCAAAAATATGATGTTAGCATTACTCCAATATATTTTGATTTAATGAATATGAATGAAATTAAAGACGGTTTTAAAAGCATTTACAAAGAAAAAAAGAAAATAGACATTCTTGTTAATGTTGCAGGGATAATTCATTCAAATTTGTTTCAAATGACAACGATGGAACAAATTTATGAAACGTATCAAACAAATGTTTTTTCTGCTATGCAGCTTACACAGTTTGTTCTTAAAAATATGACACGAAATAAAAGCGGTTCTATTATTAATATATCATCTATTGCAGGTTTAGACCCAAAACAGACAAACTCTATTTATGGAAGTTCGAAAGCCGCTCTTATATTTTTTACAAAAGCTCTTGCATCTGAGGTTGGTGGTATTGGGATACGTGTTAATTCAATTGCTCCGGGGAATATTGAAACGGATATGACCCAATCTATAAAAGATAAATATGGCGACAGTATGTTGGATAACTGCATATTGAACAGCTGTGCTATGTCACGTTATGGAAAATCTGAGGAAATTGCGGAAATGGCAGTTTTTCTTGCTTCTGACAAAGCTTCTTTTGTAAATGGAGAAGTTATAAGAGTTGACGGAGGTTCAAAGTAATATGAGTAATATTGATGATATAAAAATATTTGCTAAAAATATTAGAAAAAATATGTTGGAAATTGCTTATAGTTCGGAATATAAATCTCATTATGGCGGGGGACTTTCCGAAGTTGAGATATTATCTGTTTTATATAATGGTATTTTGAATGTAAATTCTGAAAATCCGCTAATGATTAACAGAGATCGGTTTTTTTTGAGTAAAGGACACTGCGTTTTGGGACTTTATACAGTTCTTAATGCGGTTGGGTTTATATCAGACGATATGTTAAAAACATATCAAAAAAACGGAAGTGTTTTAGGTTCGCTTTCTGTTAAAAATGAAGAAATTGGAATTGAAACATCGGGGGGGAGCCTTGGACATGGATTATCTATGGCTATTGGAAGTTTATTGGCAGGAAGGTTGAAATCCATAGATTATAAAGCGTATGTTTTGTTGGGCGACGGAGAATGCAACGAAGGTTCTGTTTGGGAAGCAGCTATGTTTGCAAGCCAGTGCAAATTGAATAATCTTATTGCTATTGTTGATAATAACGGTTTTCAAAGCGATGGCAACAATGAAGAAATTTTAAATATGGACAGTTTTAAAGAAAAATGGATTTCTTTCGGTTGGAATGCCTTTGAAGTTGACGGGCACAATGTTCAAGAGTTATATAATGTTTTTACCAATATTCCCCAAAATGACAAGCCGACTGCAATTATTGCAAAAACGATTAAAGGCAAGGGTATATCTTTTATGGAAAATAATAATTTTTGGCATCATGATAGGCTCACTGATGAGAAGTTATATGAACAGGCACTTAAAGAGATTGAGGAGGGCACATTATGATTGAAATTAACAGAAAGAATGCAAGAATTTGGTCTATGATGGGCTCTCGAGGGACTTTTGGTGAAATTGTTTGGCAGTTGGCGAAAGAAAAACCGAATTTTATGGTTTTATCGGCAGATTTGGGGCGGTTATCGGGAGTTGATAAATTTAAAGAACAATTTCCGGAGTTATACTATAATATTGGAATTGCAGAACAAAATATGATTGACGTTGCAGCGGGGCTTGCAAAAGAGGGAGTTTATTCCTTTTCAACTTCTTATTCAACATTTATAACTGTTAGAGCTTGCGAACAACTTCGTGTTAATATGGGAAATATGCAACTTCCTTTTGCGATAGTTGGACTTGGAGCAGGTTTTGAGCAAGGATTTATGGGAAGTTCACATTATGGAACAGAAGATATTGCTGTTTTGAGGTCAATTCCGAATATAACGATTGTTTCACCGGCTGACGGAATTGAAGTTGCAAAAACTATTTGTGCTGCAATGGATTATGGAAAGCCGTTATATATTCGCCTTACAGGTTCTAACAATATGCCAATTGTTTATACAAAAGATTATGATTTTGAAATTGGAAAAGCTATAGAACTTGTAGAGGGAGAAGATGTTGCGATTTTTGCTTCGGGAACTATGGTTTCGCAAGCTTTAAAATCGGCAAAAGCTCTTTCGGAACAAGGAGTTTCGGCAGCGGTAATAAATGTTCATACTATAAAACCTATTGACAGCGAAGTTATTAAAAAATATGCCCAAAAGGTTAAATTGATGGTTACGGTTGAGGAGCATAGCATTATTGGAGGACTTGGCACTGCGGTTGCCGAAGAAATGTGCAATTATCGGAATAATGCCATATTGATTAGAATTGGTTCGCCGGATAGGTATGAAAGAGCGGGAAGTTATAAATTTATGCTTGATAAATTTGGATTGACTTCCGAAAAGATAACCGAAAGAATAATTGAAAATTTAAACAGCTTATAATAATTGAAAAGGAGATATTTTTATTATGACGAATAAAGAAAAATATGCACAGGCTTTTGTTGAGGCTCTTGAAGTTGAATTGAGCGAGGTTGAGGGGCTTAAATATCAAGGGCACAAACATTGGGACTCTGTTGGTCATATGAGTCTTATTGCAACAATTGAAGATACTTTTGATATTATGATGGACGTTGATGATATTATAGATTTTAGTTCTTATGAAAAGGGAATTGAGATTTTGAGTTCGAAATATGACGTTGAATTTTAGAATTTGCAAAAGGTTGGTTTTGTAAATTTTGAAGAATTAAATTACAAGTGTAATGAATAATAACCGCTTTTGAAAGTATTAAAGCTTTTTTGGGCGGTTATTTTAGTGTTTATGAAATGGAAAAGGTGGTTTGTTGGTTAGTTTTAGTGAAATTGAATTTTGGCAAAAATGTTGGATATAGCTTAAAAATGCTGAAATGAACTAATAGGTTTGTTTGAAATGTGTTCAAAATATAAAAATTGGGAAAGTTAAATAAAAATAAAGCTTTATTTATTGTTATATTTGTGTTACAATGTATAAAATATTTAAGTTTACATTATTGAGATTTTTTGGAGGGTGTTTTTTTGAGTGTAACAAGTAAGATTTTTGCTAAATTAAGCCCAACTCAAATTATTGTTATGGGATTTTTATTTTTAAATATAGTTGGAACAGTTCTTTTATTTATGCCGTTTTCTTCTTCAAGCGGAGCGGAAACGAGTTTTATTGATGCGTTTTTTACATCTACTTCTGCACTATGCGTTACAGGTCTTTCGGTTGTTAATACTTTGGAGCACTGGTCTTTGTTTGGGAAATGTGTTATTTTGTTTCTTATTCAAATTGGCGGGATTGGCTTTATGACAATTGTTACAAGTATTCTTGTTGTTCTTGGAAAAAAGGTTACTTTAAAAGAAAGAGTTGTTATGCAGGAATCGTTTAATCTTGATACGTTTCAAGGTATGGTTTCATTTGCAAAAAAAATAGTTATTGGAACTTTTATTATTGAGGGGATTGGTGCAATTTTACTTTCGATTAAATTTATTCCGAAATTTGGATTTTTTTCGGGAGTTTTTAGAGGAGTTTTTCATTCGATTTCGGCTTTTTGTAATGCCGGATTTGATATTATTGGAAATAATAGCCTTATTTCATATGCTGAAGATTGGTATATAAGTGTTGTTATTGCTTTGCTTATTGTTATTGGCGGGCTTGGTTTTGTTGTTTGGGTTGATTTGCTTAGAGTTTTTAAAAATTGCAAAGGAAAGAAATTTACGCTTAAATGTAAATTTCAAATGTTATCGTTACATAGTAAATTGGTTTTGACAATAACTGCAATTCTTATTGTTTTTGGCTGGGTGTTTTTTTTCGCTACAGAATATGGAAACCCCAAAACTCTTGGAAGTTTGAGTTTTGACGGAAAAATAATTGCTTCGTTTTTTCAATCGATTACTTTGAGAACGGCGGGATTTGTTTCGATTAATCAAGCTGATTTGACATATGCTTCTAAGATTGTTGGTGTTTCTCTTATGATTATTGGAGGATCTTCGGGAAGTACAGCGGGAGGCATAAAAACAGTTACACTTGGTGCGGTTATTATTGCTGTTATATCGGTTATAAAGGGAAGAGATTCGGTTTCGGTTTTTAAAAAAAGTATATCATTTAATACTGTGCAAAAAGCACTTACTGTTATTGTTATGATGATTGGAGTTCTTCTTTTACTTACAATGATTTTATCATTTACCGAAAAAAATATGCAATATAATTATGAATTTTTGGATTTGCTTTATGAGGCGGCATCGGCTTTGGGAACAACAGGCAGTTCGGTTGGAATTACTCCGCATTTATCGATTTTTGGAAAGATATTCATTTGTATTGGAATGTTCATTGGAAGACTTGGGCCGGTTACTATTGCGGTTGCTATTGCATCGAAAAAGGGTTTGAACGAAAATCTTTTGCATTATCCGGAAGAAAAAATTTTTGTTGGCTGATTTTATTATTTTTACGGAGGTTGGTTAAAATATGGCTAAAAGTAAACAATTTGCGGTTTTGGGACTTGGGAGATTTGGGCAGAGTATTGCGAAAACGCTTGTTGAAAACGGTTGTGATGTTTTATGCGTTGACAAAAACGTTGAGGCAGTTAATGAAATGAGCAAATATGCAAGCAACGTTACAAGAGCAGATGTTTCTGATGCACACGCTTTGACGGCTTTGGGACTTAATAATTTTGATGTTGTTATTATTGCTATTGGTGAAAATATGGAAGCGGGAATTATGGCAACGCTTATGGCTAAAGAAATGGGCGTTAAAACAGTTATTACAAAGGCAAAAAATGATATTCAGAAATTAATACTTCAAAAAGTTGGAGCGGACAGGGTTGTTTTGCCGGAAAGAGATATGGGTGTTAGGATTGCAACAAATCTTATTACAACAAATATTATCGATTTTATAAATCTTTCGGATAAATTTGCCATTGCCGAGGTTGAGCCGAGGAAAGAATGGATTGGTGTTTCTCTTAGAAAATCTAATATTCGTGCTGATTATGGACTTAACATTGTTGCCATAAAAAGATGTAACGACATTATTGTTTCGCCGAAAGCGGAAGAGGTTATTAATGAGGACGATATTCTTGTGATAATTGGAGAAAATTCTGATATTCAAAGTATGAAATAAACTTTATACACAATGTTTTATTATTTTACGGAGGGGTAGTTAAAAGACTGAATATGGTTGAGATAACAAGTAATCAGAACAAATATATTAAACAGATAAATTCCCTTAAAATGAAAAAAGAGCGAGAAAAAACAAATTTGTTTGTTGTTGAGGGGGAAAGGATTATTCGGGAAATTCCGTTGGATTGGGAGATTGAATATTATATTTTATCTCGCAAATATTGCGAAAATTTTTCTGAAAAAGAAATTGAAGAAAATTTTTCGAGAGGTGAAATTTTTGTTGTTAATGATGAGCTTTTTTCAAAAATTTCAGATACGGTTTCTCCGCAAGGTGTTTTAGCTGTTTGCAGGCAAAAAAAAATTAATAAAGAAGAAATTCTTTTAAATGAAAATCCGTTTTTTGTTTTACTTGAGAAAGTTTGCGACCCCGGAAATATGGGAACGATTATAAGAACTGCCGATGCTGCGGGGGTTGATGCGGTTTTTCTTTCGAAAGGCTGTGTTGATTTATACAATAACAAAGTTATTAGAGCGACAATGGGGTCTATTTTTCATATTCCGGTTGTTGTTAATTTAGATTTTGTTGAATTTATTGGCGATTTAAAGAAAAAAGGTGTTTCTGTTTTTGCGGCACATTTGAAAGGTGAAAAGTTTCCGTATGAGGTTGACTTGACTTCCGGCTGTGGAATATTAATTGGAAACGAGGCAAATGGTCTTTCTGACGAAATTTCTTCGTGTGCCGATTGTTTGGTTAAAATACCTATGCCGGGGAAAGCGGAATCTATGAACGCTTCGGTTGCGGGAAGTATTTTTATTTATGAAGCTGTTAGACAGCGTATTTAAGGAGCAGATTTTATGAGCAGAATTGGTTGGGACGAATATTTTATGTCTATGGCCGAACTTGCAAGCAAGAGGTCGACTTGTTTGAGGAGACAAGTTGGGGCGGTTATTGTTAAGGATAATCAGATTTTGGCAACGGGATATAACGGAGCACCGAAAGGGTTTCCGAATTGTTGTGACCTTAACGAATGTTTGAGGCAAAAACTGAATGTTCCGAGCGGAGAACGGCACGAGCTTTGCAGAGCGGTTCACGCAGAAAACAATGCTATAACTCAATGTGCTGTTAACGGTGTATCTTGCAAGGGTGGAACGATTTATGTTACTGCAAGTCCTTGTGTTATGTGTCTTAAACAAATTATTAATGCGGGAATTTTGAAAATTGTTGCCCTTGAAATTTATCCTGACGAGATGAGCCGAGAGATGCTTAAAGCTTGCAATATTGAATTTGTTAAATATGAAAGACAATGTGATTAATGGTTTGAGGTTTATAAAACAGTTGTTTAAATGGGTGAAAATTTAAAATTTCACCCATTTTGAAAGTTGTTTTATTAAAATTTTTGATTTTAAAATAAATCAAAATCATTTTCTATGTGGTCGGATATATCAAAGCCACAATTTCTTGAAGAAAAATATACACATTCGTTACAATTCGGAGTTGGAGTTGTTCGATAATGGGATATATAGTCGTTTAGAGGTTTGAAATGTGAACAATTTTTTATTTTGAAATTCTTTTTCATTTTAACCGCTCCTTGTTTGAAATATTTTTTGATTTATGAGTTGTTTTTTAGTATTTCAAAAGAAATATAAAATATACATTTGTTATTGGCTTGGACAGTTATATTTTTATGATTGATTCAGCATTTCGAGTATGCTTTTAAATTTGTTTCGTTCCTCCTCATTTAATGATTTTAGAATTGTATCAATCATAATAATTTTTTCTTCTTCGGAAACATTTATTCCTTTTGGCATATTTTCGCTGAATTCGACAATTAAGTCGAGAGTTTCGTTAAAATCTTTTCCTTTTATTTTTTCTGACAAATTTTTTAATGATGAAATTGTTTTTGGGTCGATATTTTTGAAAGCTTTTTCTTTGAAAAGAGTATCAAGGTTCATTTTAATACCTCCGTTTTGGAAACTTGTTTTTTGGGACAACGTGTTATAATTTTTGTGCTGTTTCGGATAAATCCATAATTTTTAAAATTAAATCAAGTTTGATTTGTTTTTTTTCGCTAAAAGTTTTTTTTAAATCGGTTAGCATATTTTTTTGCCAGCAACAATTTCCATAATTTTGCATTGATATCTCGCTTTTGTATCTTTTTGCCATATTTTCGAATTCTATATATTTTATTATTATTTCTGCGTTTTTCTTTTGCTCAGGTTTTAAATGGGCTGTTATAAGTTTTAAAATTTTTTCTTCGTTTGATAAATTATTTGTTTCGGAAAACAGTTTTAATATTTTTGCAAAAGATGCTATTTCTTCAAAATTCAAATTTTAATCACCTCTGATATGTAATGTTTTGTATGAAAAGTTATTTATATTATTTTTATGAATTTATGGGATATAAAATTCGATATTTGAAAATAAAGTTTTGAGAGAGGTTAAATTGTTGAAATTGCGTGTGGACTTTTTTGACGAATGATGTTATAATGGCTTTATAAAAATTTGGACTATTAATTTTTTGAATAAATTTGGAGGTTTTATATGTATAATCCGTTTGATTTTACGGGAAAAAAAATACTTGTTACGGGTGCATCTTCGGGAATTGGAAAAGGTGTTTCAATTGAGCTTTCGAAACAGGGTGCAAATGTTATTTTGATTGGAAGAAACGAAGAGCGACTTAATGAAACATTGTCTTCTATGGAAGGTGAGGGGCATAGGACGTTTTGCGTTGATTTGGCAGAAGAAGATGATTTGAGTTTTCTTTTTAAAGAAATTGTTTCGGACGGAGTTAAATTGAGTGGTCTTGTTCATTGTGCGGGGATTACAACTATTGACCCTATTGGCACGATTACAAATAAGAAATTGGATTATTGCATGCGAACGAATTTTTATTCATATATTGCACTTATCAGACAATATTCAAAAAAGAAATTTAGTTTTGAGGGAAGCAGTATTGTTGGTATTTCTGCACTTGCGGCAACCAACCCCGCAAAATGTCAAACAATATATTCGGCTTCGAAAGCGGCTATGAATGCTGCAGCCACAGCTGTTGCACAAGAACTTTCTTCTAAAAAAATAAGAATAAACAATGTGTTGCCGGGATTTGTTGAAACGCCTATGGTTACAGATGGTTATGAAACTACGGTTTTGGGCGACAGGACAGATATTGACTCAAATATTGCATTACAGACTTTTGGAATTATGAAACCTAAAAATATTGCGGACGTTTGTATGTTTTTGCTTAGTGACGCATCTTCTTCGCTTACGGGGCATATGATTTGTGCAGATAATGGTTTACTTTTTGGATAATTTTTTATTGAGTTATTGTAATTATATAATTGATCGGGGTTCGGAATTATGATTTTTGTTTATACAAATTGTATCATAATTTTGAACCTTGTTTTTGTTTTGAAGAGGTTAGCGAGGGGTAACGAATGTAATTTTTTTGTTGTCTTTTTGATTGATTACATAGTTATTGATATTATCAAATATATTTATAATAGTTAAGCTGTTTTTGACTTCTTGAAAAAATTATATGTGGATTACAAGGGGTGTGTTTTTTTGATGTAACGGTTTGGCTTTATAACTTTATTTTTTTGGAGGATTTAAAATGAATTTTTTTGAAGTTTTTCTGATTGCGATTGGTCTTGCTATGGACGCATTTGCTGTTTCTGTTTCAAACGGAATTGTTCTTAAAACGGTAAAACAAAAAAGTGCGTTGAAATTTGGATTGTTTTTTGGAATTTTTCAGTTTGCTATGCCGGTTATAGGGTGGCTTTGTGCTAAGAATTTTAAAGATGCTATCGAAAGTTTTGACCATTGGATTGCTTTCGTTCTTTTATTTATAATTGGCGGAAAGATGTTTCTTGAGTCATTTAAAGAAGAAGAGGAGCATATTAGAAACGAGGAAAATATTCTTTCTTTTTATAATATGACAATTCTTGCTATTGCAACAAGCATTGATGCTTTGGCGGTTGGTGTTAGTTTTGCTTTTCTTGACAGCTCTTCGGGACTTGATATTTGGTCTTCATCGGCGATTATTGGTGTTGTTGCATTTGTTTTATCATATATAGGCGTTCATTTGGGAAACAAAATTGGTGGATTCATTCAAAAAAATGCTGAAAGAGTTGGAGGAATTATTCTTGTTGGTATTGGGTTTAAAATTCTTATTGAACATTTAATTGGAGTGTAATTTTTTTTGATGGAGGTTTTAACGTATGGGAAAGCAAATTTGGAAACCGGGAACGATGCTTTATCCTGTTCCTGCGGTTATGGTTTCTTGCGGTGATTTTTATGGAGAAAAAAATATTTTGACAATTGCATGGACAGGAACGATTAATACAAATCCTGCAATGACATATATTTCTGTTCGTCCGGAACGATATTCTTATGATATTATAAAAAAATCGGGAGAATTTGTTATAAACGTTACTACGGAGGAACTGGCTTTTGCAACGGATTTTTGCGGAGTTCGTTCGGGAAGAGATGTTGATAAATTTGAAAAAATGAAATTGACTCCCGAAAAGGCGAGTATTGTTAAATGCCCGATTATAAAAGAAAGTCCAATTAATATTGAATGCAAAGTTAAAGATGTTGTTTGTCTTGGTTCGCACGATATGTTTGTTTCGGAGGTTGTTGCGGTTTTGGCTGACGAAAAATATATGGACGAAACAGGGAAATTTAATTTTGAAAAAAGTAAGCCGTTATGTTATTCTCATGGAGAGTATTATGGTCTTGGAAAATATCTTGGAAAGTTTGGTTATTCGGTTAAGAAAAATAAAAAAAGAAAAAAATAAAAAAGTTTGGAACTTTAACAAATATTTTGCGTTTATATTTATGAGAGTTGATAAAAACTCTTTTTAACACAAGTTAATGGATTTGTGTTTTTTGCCGATTTTAGTTCTTTTGCCTTGTATTGATGAACTTTGAACGGCGTTTGGGTTTGTGCCTTAGAAAAATAAACGGAGGAAAGATAAATGAAAAAGAATATATTAAAATTTATACCTATTACTATTATTGCGGCAACTGTGTTTGGTTCGGGGGTTTCTGTTTTTGCTGAATATGACCCTGACAAAGTTATTGTTGAAGGTGAATTTGCAACAAAAGCAGTTGTTTTTAAAAATTCTGTTATTGTTGACGGGGATTTGATTGAAGATGTTGAAACGATGATTTTTGACAATCACTTGATGTTCCCTGCAAGGAAAGTTTTTGAGAAAATGGGGTATGAAGTTGAATGGAACGGGAATTCGAATTTTGTTTCACTTAGCAAAATACCTCAATTTGTAACTTTTAAAATTGGAAGAGACGGATACACTTTTGCAAAAACAGCACCTATGTCTGTTGGACAAGCACCTATTCTTGTTGACGGTGTTACTTATGTTCCTTTTGAACTTCTTACGGAAATTATGGGGATTGATGCGGAAGTTGATTCTGACAACAATATAATTATAAATCTTGAAGTTTTTGAGGAAACAACGGAAATTGACACAGAAGCAACCACAGAAGAAGTTTTTGAGGAAAGCTCTGAGAAAGCTGATGGAGAAGAAGTTTCCCAAGCAGAAGCAAACGCAAAGGTTATTTCTGTTGATGACAACAATATCCTTATTGAAGACGATGAAAAAGGGGAAGTTATGCTTGTTGTTGGAGATGAAACGGAAATTAAATATAGCGATGGTTCTGATGCCGGAATTGACAATATTGGGGAAAAAGCGAAAATTTATGTTGAATATGGCGACGCAATGACTATGAGCATTCCACCGGTTAATAATCCGATTAGTATTGTTATATTTAATAAATAATTGGAAAGAATTATATTAAATGATTATGATGTTGGGGTGGCATTAAAAATGTTATCTCAACATTTTTTTTGAAATAAAGATGATTTTTTTTCTATGGATTTTGCGGTTGGATATCTTCGGAAACGGATTTTATATACGGACAACAATTTTTTTGATTTAATGTGTTGAAATAATTTATTTTCGGTGAGTCTGTTAGCGTGCACTTTCCATTTGCCTGATATTTACATTTGTTTATGCAATTTATATTTATATTATCATCTCCCGAACTTATTTTTATATAGTTATTATAATATATCGATTGATTTATATACTTATCAAAAAATGGCATATTAAAGCTAAGGAATATAAGCGTTTTTTTGATTTTTGTTTTTATAAGGTCTGTAATTTTACATTTTTATTTCAAATAATTATAATATATATCATTTATTTATTTTTTCTGATATAATTTTATTGAGAATAATGTTACAATGTTTATTTTTTTGTTGGATAAAATTATTTTGATGTTTCACAGTTATTTTTTTGGAGGCGAAACAAATGAAACACAAAGGCTTTTTGCTTGTTTTTACTTTTTTATTTATTTCTCTTTTTTCGAGAGTTGCTTTTTCGGCTGTTGAGTATGTTTGTTTAAATCTTAATTATGACGGAAAAACTCATCAATATGTTGAACAAAAAGTTACTTTGAAAATAAACGGAAAAGAAATGCAAAAACTTACTATGCCACCAATTATTTTGAATGATTATACTTTTGTTCCGGCAAGAGAAGTTTTTGAGGAAGTTGGTGCAAAAGTTGAATGGAATAAAAATACATACGAAGTTAAAGTTACTTATGCCGATAAAATGGTTGTTCTTAAAATTGGAAACAAAAATGCAACGATTAACGGGAAAACAACGGCTATGAGTACTCCTGCAAAAATTATTAATAACAAAACGATGATTCCTTTGAGATTTGTTTCGACTTCGGTTGGGCTTAATGTTTCTTGGGATTCGAAGACGAGAACTGCTTCGGTTGTTGGAAAGGCAACTTCAACAAACAACAGCAGTTCAACAAACAGCAATGCGGTTGTTACTAATCTTTCTGAAATTAAATCTGTTACAACTCCCAAAAGCTATTCGGAGGGAAAATTTGTTGTTAATTTAAACAAAGCGGTTTCAAACATTAAGCCTATGTTTTTGACGGAAAACAGGCTTGTTGTTGATGTATATGATGCGGTTATTAAAACAAGTTCGAACAGCATTGATGTTTCGAATTATGCTGTTTTACGTGTTCGTTTTGGGCAGAATGATTCTGTTGCAAGGGTTGTTTTTGATTTGAAATCCGAATTAAAATATAATGTTTCTTTGGCTGACGATAAAAAGAGCATTATTGTTGATTTTGGCAATGATTCTTCGGGAAGTTCAAATACGACCAATAATTCTGCTACGAATAATTCATCATCGAACCAAACTTCAACAAATGTTGCATTGGGAAGCAATGCTATTTCTTCGGGAAATATGAGTTATGACAATGTTTCAACAACTTTATCGATTAATAAAAATAATGCGGTGGTTGATTTGAACAAAGCCGAGCATATTGATGATTATAACAACGGAATTTATAAACTTATTTTTTATGGGGATTATACCAATTATATTGGAAATTCAACGATTGCCATTAATGACCATAATTTTGGCAATATTCAGCTTGTTGTAAATTCAACATCGATGACGGTGGTTATTAACGAAAAATCAATTCTTGCTTTTGAAGTTTCACAAGATGACAAAAATATTTATATTCACGCAGTTAAACCTAAAGTTAAATATAAAAATATTGTTGTTTTGGACGCAGGGCACGGAGGCCACGATTCGGGAGCGGTTGCTAACGGATATGTTGAAAAATCAATTAATCTTGATATAGTTAACAGGGTTTTGGCTCTTCTTGATAAAGACGGAACAATTAAGGGATACGGAACAAGGACAACTGACGTTTATCCGTCTTTTGCAGACAGAAATAATCTTGGAAACGAAGTTGGAGATTTATTTATTTCGGTTCACATAAATTCGGCATCTGCCGAAAAGGCAAACGGAACGGAAGTTTACTGGTATAAAGAAAATCTTCTTTCAAGAGGAATTTCGAGCAGTGTTTTGGCATCGACTTTACAAAAAAATCTTCTTGCTAAGCTTGGAAGTTTTGACAGAAAAGTTAAAACGGAAAACTTTATTGTTTTACGTCAGAGCGAAGTTCCGGCAACTTTGTGTGAAATTGGATTTATAACAAATTCACAAGAAGGAGCAAAGCTTAATTCTCCGGAATACAGACAGCTTGCGGCAGAAGCTATATACCAATCGATTAAAGAGCTTTTTCAAAAATATCCTTCGGACAGATAATTTAAAAATTATGATTAGCTTATATTTTGATTGATTTTTATAATTATATTGGGGGTTGTTCTGGAAAAAACGGGCAACCCCTATGTTTATAGGGTTGGCTATGGGTTATTGACGGTTAGCTTGCGGATTTAAAGCGTTTGCGGTTTGCCTTATGTTATTTTTGATTTATTAAAATGATTTTGATTGAAGCAGAGGTGAAGTTATGATTTTTAAAAACGCATTTTACAAAAAAAGTTTAATTGCTATTCTTACTGTGTTTGTTATTATCATTGTGGCTTTTTTTCTTATTTCAAAATTATTTTTTGACAACACATTAAAAAACAGTACAAATATGAATTTTATGACATATGAACGTTATATCAAAAATTATATTTCGGGAATTAGTGATGACATTGTTTCATCGGCAAATTCATCTGATTTGAAAAATTTTGTTCTTGACAGAAATGTTGAAAAAGTGAAAAGTTTTTTTGATTTTTATTTGCAAAAAGAAAATTCGCCAAACGGGATTTATTTGTTTGACGAAAACAATGAGTGTATTTTAACTTTGGGGGACGACAGCAGACAGAGGGAAGGTCTTGAATTTGTTGCAGACAAAGCAAGCGAAGAGGGAATTTATATTTCTGATTTTTGCTTTGACAAATATGATAATGTAAATCATATTTTTGCCGGTAAAAATATTAAGATTGACAATTCGTTTGTTAAGCTTTTGTTTTTTTATGGTGATGAAAATTTTGATGAATTTTTTATAAAAAACGATAAAAATGTTTTTACTGTTTTATTTCCGAACGGTGAGTTGTTTTTTGATAATTCGGAAACGGACGATTCAGTTTTTTCGGATATGGATTTTCTTGAGTTTTCAAAAATTGTTAAATTGAAAATATTGAAAGACAATTTTAAAGATGTTTCTGACGGAAGTTTTACGTTTGACGGAAAAGATTTTGATATTCGAGTTAGTTATAGGGCGATTTCAAATCCGGATTTGATTTTGATTTCGGCAGAAAAAAATGATTATATGTTTGAAAAAATGGGGCTGTGTATTTTATTTTTTTCAGTTATACTTGTTCTTATTATTTTTATTTTATATTCGAAAAGAATTTATAAATTTCTTTTTAGAATTGAAAAATCAAAAGAAGAAATTGACAAAACCAATCTTACGGTTAGGAATTTGGATTTTACAAAAACGAAAGTTGAAGTTATTGATTTATATATAGATAAAATTTCGAGTTTGTGCGATGAATATAAAAATATTATTACGGAAATTGGAAAAATATCGGTGTTTTCAAATACAAGTATTGGAGTTTTTGAACTTTTTGAAAGAGAAGGCGTTGTTTTATACTCGGAGGAGATTTCGGAGCTTTTTGGCGAAAAGATTTCTAAAAAATCGGGCGGGATAAATCAGATGCCTATTGAAAAGTTTTTTGCTTTTAAAAACAATAAATGGAAAAAATTTGAGAAAGAGGCTGATGTTTACAGTATTGAATTTGGAAATTCGAAAAAATGGATAAAGATGATTTATTCCGATGAAAGCAATTTGAAAGGAATTATCCTTGATATTTCCGGTTATATAATTAAAAAATATCGTGGGATTTTTAGCAATGAATTTGATTATATTACGGGGTTTTTGAAAAAAGAGGCATTTGTTGAAAACGTTAAAAAATATTTGTTGAAAAATAACTTGAATTTTGGCTGTTTTGCAATTATGGAGCTTAAACATTACAATCTTATATACGACCTTTACGGAGAATATATTTCAAATGAATATTTGAGAATGGTTGCAACGAATTTTTCTTTGTTTTTTAAGAATTCGTTTGTTGGAATTAAATCGAAAGACGAGTTTATGACTTTCATTTATTCTGTTGAGTCTAAAAAAGTTCTTGAGGAAAAATTTGGGGAGTTTGAGAAAAATATTGCAGAAAAAATTTTTGTTGCACCTGACGGAAAGAAATTTAAACTTAAATTTACAATAGGATATTCATTTTATCCTGATGATGCAAATGATTTGGAAAAGCTTTTAAAATATTCTGATTTTGCATTATATGAAACGAAAAATATATATAAAGAATCTATTCATCATTTTTCGCTTGAAAATTATAACAGAGATGTGTTTCTTAAGATAAGAAAAGAGGCTCTTGACAATATTATCAGTCAAAATAAGCTGATATATCATTTTCAACCGATTGTGAATTTGAAAGATTATTCTGTTTACGGATATGAAGCTTTACTTCGAACAGACACAGATGTTTTTTCAACTCCTATTGAAATTATAAATCTTGCTGTTGGAGAGGGAAAGGCTTATCTTCTTGAAAAATTGAATGTTTTTAACTGTATGGAAATTGTTAAAAACAACAAGGGTGTTTTTGATACGAAAAAATTGTTTATAAATTCTCTTGCGGAAAATTCTCTTACGGAAGAAGATTTGAAAGGTATCAGAGTTAAATATGCAGAGTTTCAGCACGCAATTATTTATGAAATTTCAACTATGTTTGCGGAAAGTTCTCTTGTTTTGAACAAATGCGGTGTTTTTAAAAAAATGGGCGTTAAATATGGAATTGACAATTTTGGAGGAACAAATGCCGATGATTTTTCTGTTTTGAGCGAAAGCCCTGAATTTATTAAAATTGATAAAAGTCTTGTTTCTGACATACATTTGAAAAAAGAAAAACAATCGCACGTTATGAAGATTGTTAAATTTGCAAGAGAAAAAGGAATTGATGTTATTGCGGTTGGCATTGAAACGCATGACGAACTTGCAACAATTATGAGGCTTGGAATTGATTTTGTTCAAGGTTATTATATTTCTTTGCCAAAAGAAGAATTTGTTAAAGAAATTAGAGAAGAGCTTAAAAAGGAAATTTTTGAAATTAGAGCGGAACAAAGATTTTAGGCAAAGGTATAATTGTGTGATTGTCATATTGATGAAGTTTTAAATATTTTGGATTGGAGACCTAAACTTTGAAAAAGATATGTTTTTTTTCGGTTGTTTTTGCAATTATTTTTTCTTCAGCGATTTTTGCTTTTGCATCTTCGGGAGAAACTGTTAGAATTGGACTTACTTCGAAATTTGGAAATGTTTCGAAAATTAACATTTCCAATCAATCGTTAAATGTTGGTTTTTCTGATGAAAATAAGTTTTATGGTTGTGGAAAGATTTCAGGAAATGAATTTTCAGTTAAAAACGGCGATTTATATTATATTGTGTTGAATGATACATTTGGCAGTTATTTTAATGCAAAAGAAAAGGCGGGAAACGTTGGTGT
Organism: uncultured Lachnospiraceae bacterium; assembly: GCA_964531385.1. GTDB lineage: Bacteria > Bacillota > Clostridia > Lachnospirales > CAG-274 > MGBC114079. The sequence continues at coordinate 116,569 of CAZHGC010000001.1, forward strand.
TCCCACGTTGACCGATGTTGATTGCTGGAAAGTTTATTTTGGCGGGTATTCTTCCGAGGCGGAGGCAATTTCGGCAAAGGCTGAATTTGAAAAATTTGGCGAAGTTTCGTCTTTGAAAAGCGGAGAAAATGTTACTTTATTATGCAACGGAGAGGAAAAGGCGGTTATTTTTGACAGCCGAGAATATTTTGCTCAAATTGAAGACGGAGAAGGCGGAAATTTGATTATTGACGGCGATGAATTTAGGGGAAGAATTGAATTTTTTAAGAAAAATTCGGCATATACTCTTATTAACGTTTTAGAGATTGAGGAATATTTACTTGGTGTTTTGCCGTCAGAAGTTGCAAACAGCTTGCCGAAAGAGGCACTTAAAGCTCAAGCGGTTGTTGCAAGGTCATTTTCGGAATTTTCGAAAAATACAAAACATTCTTCTGACGGGTTCGATTTGTGTAACTCGACACATTGTCAAGTTTATAAAGGAGTTTCTTCCGAAACTTCGGAAACAACAAATGCTGTTTTGGAGACGAAAGGCGTTAAAATATATTATGATGATAAAGTTATTAATGCAACTTATTTTTCATCAAGCGGGGGAAATACGGCAAACTCTGAAGACGTTTGGGGAACGGCTGTTCCTTATTTGAGGGCGGTTTTGGATAAATCGGAAACGGAGCCTAAAGTTTGGACAAGGGTGTTTTCTTTTTCGGAAATTACAGAAATTGCAAATGCAAACGGAGAGAATATTGGCAATGTTAATGAAGTTTATATTGCTTCGAAAGACGAATTTGGAAGAGTTAATTCGCTTGTTATTGAGGGAAGCGGGGGAAACGTTGTTCTTGAAAAAGAAAAAATAAGAACGTTTTTTTCGAAATCGAAAGACGGCAGTTTATTGAGCAGGAATTTTTCTATGGAAATTGGTGAAACGGCAAATTCTTCTGAAAAGGAGGAATTTGTTATGACGAATGTTTTAGGAAAAAGCGAAAGCAATCTTTTGGAATTTAAAGACATTCTTGTTTTGGACGGTTTGGAAAATTCTAATCTTTTGGACGGGAAAAAGTTTTTTGTTATTGGCGAAAACAGCAGTAAACTTTATGAAAGTGTTGTTACGGAGAGTGTTGAAAAGGAGCAACATCACGAAAAAGTTTCGGGCGATGTTGTTTTTTACGGCTTGGGATTTGGTCATGGTGTTGGAATGAGCCAGACCGGAGCAAAAAATCTTGCCGAACAGGGAAAAAATTATATTGATATATTAAAACATTATTATACAGGAATTGAAATTTATTAATTTTCAGAAAGGCTTATATTATGAACAAAAAAGATTTTTATTTTGATTTACCCGAAAGACTTATTGCACAAACACCGCTTCAAGATAGAGCGGCGGCGAGGCTTTTGGTTCTTGACAAAAATTCGGGAGAAATTAGACACAAAATTTTTAGAGATATTTTGGAATATATTAAGCCAGGGGACTGTCTTGTTATTAACGATACAAAGGTTCTTCCGGCAAGGCTTATTGGTGAAAGAGAAAATACGGGTGCTAAAGTTGAAATTTTGCTTCTTAAAAGAATTGACAGGGATTGTTGGGAGACTTTGGTTAAACCGGGGCGAAAAGCAAAAATTGGCGACAGGGTTGTTTTTGGCGGTGGTGTGCTTTTGGCGGAAATTGTTGATATTGTTCAAGAGGGTAACCGAATTGTTAAATTTGAATATGACGGGATTTTTGAAGAAATTTTGGATAAACTTGGGCAGATGCCTTTGCCACCTTATATTACCGAAAAACTTGAAGACAAAAATATGTATCAGACGGTTTATGCGAAAAATGACGGTTCGGCGGCGGCTCCGACGGCGGGGCTTCATTTTACTCCTGAACTTTTGGAGCAAATTGAACAAAAAGGTGCAAAAATTGCAAATGTTACTCTCCACGTTGGTCTTGGAACATTTAGACCTGTTAAAGCTGACGATATTTTGGACCACAAAATGCACTCGGAATTTTATTTGATTGAACAACAACAAGCAGATATTATTAACGAAACAAAGAAAAACGGCGGAAGAGTTATTTCGGTTGGAACAACAAGCACGAGAACTCTTGAATCGGTTTCTGATGAAAACGGAGTTATTAAAGCCGGAAGCGGTTGGACCGATATTTTTATATATCCCGGATATAAATTTAAAGTTATAGATTCCCTTATAACAAATTTTCATTTGCCCGAATCTACTCTTATTATGCTTGTTAGTGCTTTGGCGGGCAGAGAAAATGTTCTTGAAGCTTACAAAACGGCTGTTGATGAAGAGTATAGATTTTTCAGCTTTGGTGACGCTATGTTTATTACAGAGCTTAATTGATGTTTTTTTGGAGGTTAGAGATGAGAGACGATATACTTATGCAAGTTGAAAAACCTGCAAGATACATTGGAAATGAAATTAATATGGTTAAGAAAAATCCTGCAGATGTTGATATTAGATTTGCGTTTTGTTTTCCTGATGTTTATGAGGTTGGAATGAGTCATGTCGGACTTCAGATTTTATATTATTTTCTTAACAGACGAGACGACCTTTATTGTGAAAGGTGTTTTGCCCCCTGGCACGATATGGAAGATATTATGCGAAAAGAAAATATTAAACTTTTTGCACTTGAAACAGAGGACTCACTTGATAAATTTGATTTTGTCGGATTTACTTTACAATATGAAATGAGTTTTACAAATGTTGTTAATATGTTGGATTTGGCAGATATTCCGATTTGGTCGAAAGACAGAAAAGAAAGCGACCCAATTGTTATTGCAGGAGGTCCTTGTGCATATAATCCGGAGCCTTTAGCTGATATTGTTGATATATTTTATATTGGTGAGGGCGAAGTTAGTTATGACGAGCTTATGGATTTATATAAAGAAAACAAAAAGAACGGCGGAACAAAGAGGGATTTCCTTGAAAAAGCATTAAAGGTTGACGGAATTTATATTCCTTGTTTTTATGATGTTACTTACAAAGAAAACGGGGAAATTGCAAGTTTTGAGCCGAACCATAAAGATGCACCGAAAAAAATAAGAAAAGTTATTGTTAATGACCTTGATGAAGTTTTTTATCCTGAAAAACAGCTTGTTCCACTTATTGAAGTTGTTCACGACAGAGTTACAATGGAGGTTTTTAGAGGGTGTATTCGAGGCTGTAGATTTTGTCAGGCAGGTTATGTTTATCGTCCTGTTAGAGAAAGAAGCCCCGAGAGTTTGCTTAAACGTGCCGACAACCTTGTTAAATATTCGGGACATGAGGAAATTTCTTTGACGAGCCTTAGCACAGGCGACTATAGAGGGTTTAAACCTCTTGCGGAGGGGCTTATTGAAAAATTTTCGAAAGAAAATATTAATATTTCTCTTCCTTCGCTTAGAATTGATGCTTTTTCTCTTGACCTTATGAAAAAAGTTCAGGAAGTTAGAAAGTCGAGCCTTACATTTGCTCCCGAGGCGGGAACTCAAAGACTTAGAGATGTTATAAACAAAGGAATTACCGAAGAAGAAATTTTGCGAGGTTGTTCGCTTGCTTTTGAGGGCGGTTGGGACAGAGTTAAGTTGTATTTTATGGTTGGACTTCCAACCGAAACCGAAGAGGATTTGAAAGGTATTGCAAAGCTTTCATCGGCTATTGTTGACAAATATTATGAAATGCCGAAAGAAAAAAGAAACAGAAGCGTTTCGGTTGTTGTTAGTTCTTCGTGTTTTGTTCCAAAGCCTTTTACACCGTTTCAATGGGCACCGCAGGCAACTTTTAAAGAATTTATGGAAAAACAGAAGCTTGTTAAAACAAGTATGGAAAGAAAACAGGTTAAATTTAATTATCACGAAGTTCAGCTGAGCTCTATGGAGGGAGTTTTGGCGAGAGGCGATAGGAAAGTTGCAAAAGCAATTGTTAAAGCTTGGGAGAAAGGTGCTAAATTTGACGGTTGGAACGATTTCTTCAAATATGATGTTTGGGTTGAGGCTTTTGATGAAGTTGGGCTTGATATGGCTTTTTATGCAAACAGACAGCGTGAATATGATGAAATTTTACCTTGGGACTTTATTTCTATCGGTGTTTCGAAGAAATTTTTTATTAACGAGATGGAAAAGGCTTTAAAAGAAGAAGTTACTTTAAATTGTCGTACACAATGTGCTATGTGCGGTGCGAAAAGTTTTGGTGGGGGTGTTTGTTATGAAGTTCAGGATTAAATTTACGAAAGTTGGCAAAGTTAGATTTATTGGGCATTTGGATTTGCTTAAAGTTTTTCAAAGAGCCATTAATCGTGCGGGAATTCCTGTTGCATATTCAAACGGTTTTAATCCTCATCAAATTATTGGTTTTGCAATTCCTCTTCCTTTGGGAATGGCAAGCGTTGGTGAATATGTTGATATTGAAATGAAAGAAGCGATTGCACCGGAAGAAATTGTTCGAAAACTTAACGAAACTATGCCAGAGGGAATTGAAATTGTTTCCGCAAGAGAATTTACAAAAGACGACAAAAGTTGTGCGGCGGTTGTTGAGGCGGCTTTATATGAAGTTTTTTTGCCACATAAAATTGACGCTTTTTCGGAGATTATTGAGAAAATGTTTCAAGCGGAAACTTTTGAAATTGAAAGAGTTAGCAAGCACAAAACAAAAGTTGTTGATATTAAACCCGATATATTTTTGATTGAAGAATTTTCGGAGAAAACAACGGCTTTTAAAACAATTATTTCAACGGGAAGCCAGAAAAATTTAAAGCCGGAGTTGCTTGTTAAATATATTTACAATTATATTGGAAAAGAATATGACCCTTTGAAAGTTGGTTATAAAAGAATTGATTTGTTTAGAAAGGTTAATGACGAGTTTATATCTTTGTGATTTTTTATGATTTGACTTTTTGGAGGTGATATTGGTGAGAAAGATACTTGTTGACGGTTTATCGGATTTTTTTCGTACTGCTGTTTTGGAAGACGGAGAACTTGTTGAGCTGATTATTGAAGAAAAAAACAAAACATTTTCTGTTGGCAGTATTTATTCGGGTATTGTTGAAAAAATTTTGCCGAGTCAGTTTGCTTTTATCGATATAGGCGATTCGAGAAATACTTTTTTGCATTTGACCGACAGAAAAGAAAGAAATATTTATAAATTTAACGAAGCAAAGGGAAAAGATGAACTTGCGATTAAATGCGGACAAAGCATTATTGTTCAAGTTATAAAAGAGGGAACTGACGAAAAATGTCCTGTTGTTAGCAGTATGCTTACATTTGCGGGGAAATATATTGTCTTGCTTTGCAACGATAACGAAATTAATATATCCAAAAAAATAGAAGATGATGAAGAAAGAGCAAGGCTTTTTGAAATTGGCAAAAAAATTGTTTCTTTTGATTGCCAAAATTTTGGTGTTATTATGAGGACAAATTGCGTTGGGATTAATTCAGAGGTTATTATTGAAGAAGGAAAAACTCTTATTGAAAAATATAAAGAAGTTGTTAAAAAAGGAACGTATTTAAAAGCACCTTGCGAAATTTTTAAAGCCGAAAACGAAACTTACAAAATTATACGAGATTTGGTTAAAAACGAAAATGATGAAATTATTATAAATGAAATTTCGGAATATAATAAATTTATTGAAAGCTACTGCGGAGAGGGAAAAGTTATTTTTTATGAAGAACCTGTTCCTTTGTTTGATAATTTTTTTGCCGAAAAACAAGTTGAAAAGGCTTTGCACAACAAAGTTTGGCTTAAATGCGGAGGGTTTATTGTTATTGATTATGCGGAGGCGTGCGTTGTTATTGATGTTAACACCGGAAAAAATTCCGCAAAAAATCATCGTGAAACTGTTCTTAAAACAAACATTCAAGCTGCAAAAGAAATTGCAAAGCAACTTAGACTTAAAAATTTATCGGGAATGATTATTATTGACTTTATTGATATGCAGAGCAAAGAGGACAGAAACAAAGTTTTTGAGGTTTTGAAAGACGAAGTTAAAAAGGATAGGGCAGGCGTTGTTATTGTTGGAATGACAGAACTTGGAATTATGCAACTTACAAGGAAGAAAGTTAGACAACATCTTTTGAAAATGCTTACTTGCAAATGTCCGTTTTGCAACGGGAATGGCTTTACTTTTAACGAGCACTATATTGCGGATAAAATAAAAAATGAAATTTGCTCGGTTTTTTCTTCAACTATTTACAATAAAGTTGTTGTTTCTTCAAATCAAAAAGTTATTGATTTTTTAAAAGGGCAGGGCGAAAGTTATAAATTGATTGAAGAAAAATTTGGCGGGAAAATCGAATTTAATGTTATTTTTACTCAAAAACTCGATTATTATAAAATCGATAAATTTAAAATGGAATAAAATGATTAAGCTTGGAGGTTTTTTTATGAAAAAAAGTAAATTTCTTTTTGGAATTATTATACATATAATGTGTGTGTTTATGATTTTTAATGTATCGATATGTGTTATTGATGCGGAGGGAACAAAAGATTTTAGAGGGGTTTGGGTTTCAAGCGTTTACAACATTGATTATCCCTCAAAAGCAACGACAAATTCGGAAACTTTGAAAAAAGAAGCGACAGATATTTTAAATGATTGCGAACAAATGGGAATTAATGCGGTTATTTTACAAGTTAGGCCGACAGGGGATTCCCTTTACAAATCGAACCTATTCCCTTGGAGCAAATGGCTTTCGGGAAAGGAGGGCGTTGCACCGGAAAATGATTTTGACCCTCTCTTGTTTTGGGTTGATGAGGCACACAAAAGAGGAATTGAGCTTCATGCATGGATTAACCCTTACAGAGCGACAAAGGCTTCTTCAGGAAAAGATGCTTTGAGCGAAATTGCCGAAACAAACCCGATTAAGACAAAGCCTGAATATGTTGTTAAATATTCTGATGGAAATTATTATTATAATCCGGCATTGCCGGAAGTTAGGCAGTTTATTATTGACGGGGCTCTTGAAATTGTTAATAATTATGATGTTGATGGTATTCATATCGATGATTATTTTTATCCGGGTACGGATTTTAATGATGATGCGGAATTTGCAAAGTTTGGAGCGGGATTTAATTCAAAAGCCGATTGGAGAAGAAACAACATTGATATTTTTATTAAAGAGATGAACGACCAACTTCACAAGGCTAATCCTGAAATTCAATTTGGTGTTAGCCCTTCGGGTGTTTGGGCAAACAAATCTTCAAATCCTCTTGGAAGTGATACAAAAGGAAATGAATCTTACAGCTCTGTTTATGCAGATACAAGAAAATGGGCTTCAGAGGGGTGGATTGATTATATTGCACCTCAAATTTATTGGAACGTTGGACATTCGGCGGCGGATTATAAAATTCTTTCGGACTGGTGGTGTGATGTTGTTAAAAACAGCAGAACAAAACTTTATATAGGAATGGCAGATTATAAGACAGTTTCTGACGATTCTTCAAGCCCTTGGTACAATGGTGCGGAGATTAAAAAACAAATGGAAATGAATTTAAAAAACGACACAATTAAAGGCGAAATTCATTTTGCTTATAACAGTTTTAAAAAATTTCCTGAACTTAAAAAGAAAGTTGCTGAACATTATTCAAAAAATAATTCGGGAAATTTTGAAAATTCTTCAAACAACAATAATGGTTCTGAAAATCAGGATATTAAAGTTTTTGTTGACGGATATGAAGTTATTTTTGACCAGAAGCCGATTATTGAAAATTCGAGAACTCTTGTTCCTATGAGGGCTATTTTTGAGGCACTTGGTGCGAGAGTTGAATGGTTTGCAAAAACAGAAAATATTCTTGCTGTTAATGGTGAAACTGAAATAATTATGAAAATTGGAAGTCCGAGTATGTTTGTTAATGGAACGGATACAATTACTCTTGATACTGCACCGAAAATTAAAAATTCGAGAACTCTTGTTCCATTGCGTGCTGTTTCGGAAGTTTTTGATGCGGAAGTTGAATGGAATAATTCTGAAAGAACGGTTACTATAACAACAAATAAGTGATTGTTTTGATATTAAAGGAAATATTATGTTGTGTACAAAGAAAAAAGACTGCGGTTTACAGTTTGAGTGTCTGTGAATTATTGTGCGGTTTTTTTTCTTTGATTAATTAAAATTGTGGGTGATTTTATGGTTGAATGGTTTACACGAACGGAAATGCTTGTTGGAACGCAAGGAATTGAAAAGCTTAGAGATGCAACGGTTGCTGTGTTTGGAGTTGGCGGAGTTGGCTCATTTGCAACAGAGGCTTTTGCAAGGGCGGGGATTGGAAATATTATTCTTATTGACAATGATGTTATAAGCGTTACAAACATTAATAGGCAAATTCATTCGGATATTGATACTGTTGGCAAATTTAAAACACAAGTTATGAAAGAGCGTATTTTAAAAATAAATCCTGAGGCGAATGTTCAATGTTTTGAAAAATTTATACTGTATGACAATGTTGGCGAAGTTATAACAAAAGGAATTGATTATATTGTTGATGCTGTTGATACGGTTACGGCAAAGCTTGCAATTATTGAAAAAGCAAATGAACTTGAAATTCCCGTTGTTAGCAGTATGGGAACGGGAAACAAGTTTTATCCCGAGATGCTTGAACTTTCGGATATTTACAAAACATCGGTTTGTCCACTTGCCAAGGTTATGAGATATGAACTTAAAAAAAGAGGGATTAAAAAGCTTAGAGTTTGCTATTCGAAAGAGGTGCCTGTTACACCGAGGGATACAGAAGAAGTTACATCGAAAAGAAAAACTCCTGGAAGTATTTCTTTTGTTCCGCCGGTTGCCGGAATGATTATTGCGGGAGAGGTTGTTCGAAATTTGGTTTTTTGACCGGATTAATGAATAAAAGAGTTTTAATATTTAATTTTAAAATGTGTATATATTCAAAATGAAATTGCAAAGATTATATTGATAGTTGAGTGATTGGGCGACGTCAGTTATGATTTGGGGCGTTTCGGAAATTTACAAGTTTTTTTGTGTTGCCTTTTTACGCAGGCTGTTGCTTTTTTGTAAAAAAATAACAGAATTAAGATTTTTGTTTTTAGTATATTGAAGTTAAAAAAGGAAATCCTTTATCTTATAGGAGGGATTAACTTTATGGCTATGACAAAAGTTGAAATATGCGGGGTTAATACAAGTAAATTACCGATTCTTAAAAATGATGAAAAAGAGGCGTTGTTTAAAAAAATTCAAGAGGGAGATGAAGAGGCTAAAAAAGAATATATTTATGGAAATTTGCGTCTTGTTTTGAGTGTTATGAAAAAATTTGGAAACCGAGGGGAAAATCCCGATGACCTTTTTCAAGTTGGTTGTATTGGACTTATAAAAGCACTTAATAATTTTGATACTTCGCATAATGTAAAATTTTCCACTTATGCTGTACCTATGATTCTTGGGGAAATAAAACGCTTTTTACGTGATGACAACCCACTTAGAGTTAGTCGTTCTTTGCGTGATATTGCATATAAGGCACTTCAGGCAAAAGAAAAACTTACTCATCTCAATTCGAAAGAACCGACTATTGATGAGATTGCAAAGGAAATAAATATGGAAAAGTCGGACGTTATATTTGCTCTTGATGCTATTCAAGACCCTATATCGTTGTTTGAACCGATTTATCACGATGGGGCAGATGCTGTTTTTGTTATGGACCAAGTTAGCGATGACAAAAGTTCTGAAAATTTATGGCTTGAAAATATTTCTTTGAAAGAGGCTTTGAAGCATCTTGCGGAAAGAGAAAAATATATTATCGGTTTGAGATTTTTTAAGGGCAGAACGCAAATGGAAGTTGCTGAGGAAATTGGAATAAGCCAGGCACAAGTTAGCAGGCTTGAAAAAAGTGCGTTGAAACATATGAGAAAATATATGTAGGAGTGTTTTTATGAAGTGTTGTGCCGAGAATTTTGAAAATGTTTTTTGTTTTGAAGAAAAGAAATTTAAAACGGTTTCTTTAAGTGTTGTTATTCGAATTCCTCTTGAAAGAAAATTTGTTACGTATAATGCTCTTTTGCCGTATGTTTTGAAAAGAGGCTGTGAAAAATTTGATACGATGAGGAAAATTAATGTCAAAACCGAGAAAATGCTTGGGGCGGTTTTTGATGCCAATGTTGTTAAAAAAGGCGAACAACAAATTTTACAATTTTTTATTGAGGTTATTGACAAAAAAGAAATTGTTGAGGAAGCGGTTGAATTTTTATCGGAAATTATTTTAAAGCCATTAGTTTATGGAAATTCTTTTTGCAAGGATTATGTTGAGAGTGAAAAAGAATTTTTGAAAAATGAAATTTTGGGCAGAAAAAATGATAAAAGAGAATATGCAAAGCTTAAATGTATTGAAATTATGTGTTGCGGAGAGGCTTTTGGAATTTATGGAGACGGATATGCCGAGGATTTAGATGATATTAATGAAGAAAATTTATATCGACATTATTGCGACGTTATTGAAAAATATTCTCTTGAGTTTTATGCTGTTGGAAATATTTCAAAAGAGAAGTATTTTGAAATTTTACAAAAATACTTTGATTTGAAAAATTATTCAAAAATTGCATTTGAAAATAATATTGTTTATTCCAAAAAAGAAGTTAGAGAACTTATGGAGGAAGATTATCTTTCGCAAGGAAAACTTTGCATTGGTATGAGATGTGATGTTGTGCCCTCAAATGATGATTTTTATAAACTTATTGTTGCAAATGAGATTTTTGGCGGAGGTGCAAATTCAAAATTATTTGCGAAAATAAGAGAGGAAAACGGCCTTTGTTATTATATAAATTCTTTTGTTTACAAGTTTAAATCAATTATATTAATTCAGGCGGGAATTGAGAGCAAAGATTATAAAAAAGTTATTTCACTTATTAAAAAATATATCGATGAAATTTCTTTGGGGCATTTTAGTGATGAAGATTTTGAAAGTGCTGTTTTGGGATTGATTAAAAAATATGAGGGAATTATTGATTATCCTTCAGGGATTATGGATTTTTATTTGTCTCAAAATATGATTGGCACCAATCAAGATTTGAATGCTGTTTTGAAAAAAATTAAAAATGTTTTAAAAGATGATATTTTGGCAATAATGAAGAAAACGTATATTGATACGATTTACTTTTTATACTAAGGAGCAATGAATATGGAAAATGAATTTTATATTGATTTTGCCGATGAATTGATTTATGAGAATACTTTTGAAAACGGGCTTAAATGTTTTATTGTTCCAAAAAAAGGATTTATTGAAAAACAAGTTATGTTTGCTGTTGATTATGGGTCGATTGATAATGTTTTTTTGAAAAAAGGAAAAATTGTTAATGAGCCGAGCGGTCTTGCACATTTTATTGAACATAAACTTTTTGAACAAAAAGATTACAATGTTTTTGAAATGTTTTCAAAAAGCGGGGCAAGCTCTAATGCTTTTACAAATTTTAACACAACTGCATATTATTTTAATTGTTCGGATAATTTTGAAGAAAATACGGATATTCTTTTTGACTTTGTTAGCAAGCCTTTTTTTACAAAAGAAAACGTTCAAAAAGAAAAATCGATTATAGGGCAAGAAATAAAAATGTATGATGACGACCCGTCTTGGAAAATTTATTTTAATATGCTTAAAGGAATGTACTTTAAGCATAATGTTAGGAATGACATTGCCGGAAGCATTGAAAGCATTGAGAAAATAACAGAAGAAACTTTATATGAAAATTATAAAAATTTTTATACTTATAAAAATTCTATTATTGTTTGTGTTGGAGATTTTGACAGAGAATGTGTTTACAATTCGATTACGAAAAATTTAAAACTTAATGAGACAAACGATGTTGACAAATTTAAGTTTGATGAAAAAGCGAATGTTTACAAAAGTTTTATTTCTGAAAAAATGCCTGTTGAGAGGGCAATGTTTAACATTGGGATTAAAGACAATTCAACGTTTTTTGATTTGGGTAAAAAAATAATTGGAACAAGAATTATTTTGGACATTATTGCGGGGGAAAGTTCTGAGCTTTATGATGATTTGTACAGCAAAAATCTGGTTGACAAATCGTTCTCTTCTGTTTATACTTGTGGAAGGGACTATGGATTTGCAATTATTTCCGGCTATTCCGAACAGCCGGAGCAGGTTTTAAAAATTTTCCTTGATGCGGTTTCTGAACTGAAAAGCAAGGGTATAGACAATGACTTGTTTGAAAGAATAAAAAATAAACATATTGGTCGATTTATTAAAGGGTTTAATTCTATTGATGGAATTGCCTCTTTACAGGTTGATTTTTTTACAAAAGGAATTAATTTATATGATTATGCCGAATGCTGTAAGAATATTGACATTAAGTTTGTTGAAAAAATACTTTATGAGTTATTTTGCGAAGATAACATTGTTTTGAGTCTCATAGTGCCTTAATTATTTGTTTTTTTGGAGGTAATTAATTATGGAAACTGTAACTCAAGCACCGGATATATGGTTCCCTAATTTGGGGATAGCTTTTGACAGTGTTGACAATGTTGCGATTGGAAACTTATTTGGTTTGGGGTTTGACATTTATTGGTATGGTATTCTCATTGCAACGGGAGTTTTATTGGGGCTTTTTATGGCACAATATGAGGCAAAAAGAACAGGGCAGAAACCGGATATTTACAGCGATTATCTTTTATGGGCAATTGCTTTTTGTGTTATTGGTGCAAGGTTTTATTATGTTATTTTTAAATGGGACGATTTTAAAGACAATCTTTGGGATATTTTTGCTGTTAGAAACGGTGGACTGGCTATTTATGGTGGTGTTATTGCTGCTGTTATTGTTTCAATTGTTTATACAAAAATTAAAAAAATTAATATATTTAAATTTTTGGATACAGCGGTTTTTGGGCTTGTTGTTGGGCAAATTATTGGAAGATGGGGCAATTTTTTAAATCGTGAAGCTTTTGGCGGATATACGGAATCTTTTTTTGCTATGAGATATAAAGTTGACCAAATAAAAGAAACTTTGCAAGATGTTCTTAATAATTTGAAACAGGTTAAAATTGAGGGTACTGAACAAATTATTAATTATGTTCAAGTTCACCCGACTTTTTTTTACGAGTCTGTTTGGAATTTTGGTCTTTTTATCATTATGAACTTATACAAAAGACACAAAAAATTTGAGGGCGAAATGGTTGCGATTTATTTTGCCGGATATGGAATTGGAAGGTTTTGGATTGAGGCTTTAAGAACGGACCAACTGACTATAGGAAACACAGGGATTGCGGTTTCGCAAGCATTATCTCTTTTCTTGGTTGTTATGGCTGTTATATTTATAATTTATAACAGAATTAAACAAAAAAATGTTTTGAAAATAAATCGATAATTGTGTATTTAACATTAATTTTAGTTTTGTTAAGTTTGATGAACAGCTGTTTCAAAGATTTGTTGGAGGAAACGGCTGTTTTGTTCTTTTAGTGAGTTCGTGCAAGAATATAATAAAAATTGTCAAAAATGGAAAATAGTTGGTTTTGCTTCTTGCAATTTATAAAATATTTTCTAAGATTATTGTCGAAATTTTGTTAATTATTTCTTGAAAAAATTATAAAAAAGTTGTATGATATAAATATGGTAATATCGTATGATTATAATTTTACAGTTTTAGTTGATTAAATAGAAATATAAGAAATAATCAAAGGAACAATAAAAAATATCTTTACTAAAAATGCTACTTGTTAAACGCATTTTTCTTTATTGGAACGTGACGAATTTTTTATTTTTAATTTTTAAGTATCGCAGGTTTTACGTATGATTGTAAATTTGAGATATTACATTAAATTAAAACTGTTTTTGTTAATTATTCATATACTTTAAAATTTTAAATATTTGGTTTGTTTGAAAAAACAAAATGACATAAATTTGGATAGTTTTTTATAAGTATAAATTCATTATTTTGGAAGGAGAAACATATATATGTTTACTAAAGACATTGGAATTGATTTGGGAACGGCGAATACTCTTGTTTTTGCGAGAAATAAAGGTATTATTGTTAATGAACCATCGGTTGTTGCTATAAATTCGATTACTCACGAGGTTTTGGCGGTTGGAAACGAGGCAAAGGAAATGATTGGACGTACTCCGGCTTCGATTGTTGCTACACGCCCTATGAAAGATGGCGTTATTGCGGATTTTGAAGTTACACAAGCCATGCTTAAATATTTTGTTGGAAAAGCTGTTTCAAAAGGTTTTTCTTCACCGAGAATTGTTGTTTGTATTCCTTCGGGAGTTACGGAAGTTGAAAAAAGAGCTGTTATTGAAGCTGCTGTTGCGGCGGGTGCAAAAGAAAAAAACGCATATCTTATTGAAGAGCCTATGGCGGCGGCTATTGGTGCGGGTCTTCCTGTTGAAGAACCTGTTGGAAGTATGGTTGTTGATATTGGAGGAGGAACAAGCGAGGTTGCTGTTATTTCTCTTGGTGGAATTGTTACAAGTATTTCGGCAAAAACAGCCGGAGACAAGTTTGATTCTTGTATTGTGAATTACATTAAAAAGCAATACAGTCTTGCTATTGGGGAAAGAAGTGCAGAAGAAATTAAAGTTAATATCGGCTGTGCTTATCTTGAGCCTGGAGAAAGCAAAAGAATGGATATAAGGGGTCGTGATTTGGTTAGCGGGCTTCCTAAGACCATAAACATTACTTCTGAGGAAATTCTTGACGCATTGAGCGAGCCGGTTAATGTTGTTGTTGATGCAATTAAATCAACTCTTGAAAAAACTCCGCCCGAACTTGCTTCGGACATTATGGAATCAGGAATTGTTTTGACGGGAGGAGGAGCTTTGCTTAAAGGTCTTGACAAGCTTATTTCGAAAGAAACACTTATGCCTGTTAAAATTGCTCCGGAGCCACTTAATTGCGTTGCACTTGGAACAGGTCTTGTTCTTGAGCATATTAATACTTTGAGGTCTGTTCTTATTTCTTCACAAAAATTGAAAATGCGTTAATTTATTTTGATTTGCAAAGTTAGTTTTGTGAAGTTTGGTTCGCTGCTGTTGGATTTGGTGCTTGAGTTTTAAGTACTAATCGGTTTTGTGGGGGTTATGGTGTTTTTGATTAAATGCCGATGGTTTTGATACAATAACTGATAAGGAGAGTTTCCCATTGAGTTTTTTTAAAAGTCACAAAAAAATTATTGTAATATTGGTTTCTGTAATTTGTTTATTTATGATTTCTTTTTCTTTGAACCGAGCAGAGCCTACATTTTTTGAAAGCGGGATTGGCTATGTTTTAGCTCCTGTTCAAAATTTTAATATGTCGGTTACGGATTGGATTTCAAGCAAATTTGATGCTCTTGCAAATTCTAATGAAATTAAAGACGAAAATGAGAAACTTAAAAATGAAATTTATTCTCTTCAAATGGAAGTTGACCGACTTAAACTTATTGAGGACGAAAATAATAAATTATCTGAATTATTGAAAATTGACCAGAAATATCCGGATTATCCAAAAGTTGGAGCGAGGATTATTGCAAAAGACACAAGCAATTGGTATGATGTGTTTCTTGTTGACAAAGGCTCGAATGACGGAATTGAAAAAAATATGGTTGTTATTGCAACAGGCGGACTTGTTGGAAAAGTTGTTGAGACAGGATATAATTATTCAAAAGTTGTTTCCATTATTGACGATACAGATTCGGTTGGAGGAAAGAGCCTTAGAACAGATGATTTGGGATTTGTTAGAGGTGATTTTGAAAATCAAGGAATGTGTAAAATGGAATATGTTGACAGTGATGCGGAAATAATGGAAGGTGATGAAATTGTTACATCTCATCTTAGCGAAATTTATCCTCCCGGAATTACTATCGGATATGTTAAAGACATTAAAAATGACGAAAATGCACTTACAAAATGTGCTGTTATTTCTCCGACAGTTGATTTTAAACATCTTGAAACGGTTCTTATTATAACTCAAAATTTTAAAAAGGATTTGAATTAATTCTTTTATAAGTTTTAATTAAAATACAATTTCGAATTTTGTTTTATGAGCGGGTTATGTTATTGTTTTTTGGAGGTTATGCGGTGAGATATTTTGTGACGGCAATTATTGTTATTTTAAATTTTATAATTCAATCCACTTTTTTGCACAGCATTGAAATAATTAATACAATTCCCAATACGGCAATAATTATTATTGTTTCTTTTGCCTTTATGAGAGGTGAGGGGGAAGGTGCTACAGTTGGTTTTGCTGTTGGAATTTTACAAGACATTTTTTTTGGGCAGTATGTTGGTATGAATGCTTTTTTGGGAATGATGACAGGATATTTTTGCGGGAAATTTTATATTGACTTTTTTACCGAAAATTTCCTTGTTCCATTATTATTAACCGTTGCAAGTACATTTGTTTATGAATTTGCTTATTATGTTTTTAATATTTTGCTTTTGGGGTATACGGATTTTATTTATTTCTTGAGAACCGTTATTTTGCCCGAAATGGCTTATACAGCGTTATTCTCGGTTTTTATGTATAAAATTTTTTACATAATAAATTCGAAACTTGAAAAACGAGAAAGCTTGAAAAGGAGACTTTTTTGATAATTCTCTGTTTTTAGGAGGAAATGTATGAAATCTTTCTTTCAAAATTTAGGAAAGTTTTTTCAAAACAGACTTGTTGTTTTATTTGTTATAGTTGGAATAATGTTTTCAATTCTTGTTGTTAAATTGTTTTCTTTGCAAATTTTAAACGGGGAGTTTTATAACAGCCAGGTTAAAACAACTATTTTGCAGGAAGTTGTTGTGCCTGCTCCGAGGGGGGCTATTTATGACAGATATGGAATTCCTCTTGCTGTTAATAAATCTTCCTATACCGTTAATATTGATGCGAGCATTTCTGTTGACAATCAAGATGCGATTTTTGTTAAACTTATTAATCTTCTTGAAAAAAACTGAGAAGATATTGTTGATGAATTTAATATATCAAAAACAAAGCCTTTTGTTTTTAATTTTGACGGAAGTCAGACACAGGAAAAAAGGTGGAAAAAGGATATGGGGATTGATGAAAATGTAAATGCCGAAGAGGCTTTTAAACTGCTTAAAGAAAAGTTTTCTGTTGAGGACTCTTGGTCGGACGATGATGCAAGAAAAATTTTATCTTTGAGATGTCAATTACATCTTAAAAGATATTCGAAATATATTCCTGTTACGGTTGCGTATGATGTTAAAAACGAAACTATTACGGCTATTGAAGAACAAAAGTCGGATTATCCGGGGGTTTACATTGATGTTGAAGCTTTGAGAAATTATCCTTCAGGAAAATATTTTTCGCATTTATTGGGATATATTAGAGGAATAACGGAAACTGAGCTTTCTCAATATCCTGACGGAGATTATACTCAAAACGACTTAATTGGAAAGGACGGAATTGAAAAGGCTTTTGAAGCTCAACTTCGTGGAAAAAAAGGTAAGAAATATGTTGAAGTTGACAGCGTTGGAAGGCGAATTCGTGATGTTGATTCGGAAAATGTTGAGCCTATTTCGGGAAACAAAGTTTTTTTGACTGTTGACAAAAAACTTCAGGAAACGGCTTATAATGTTTTTGAAGATACTCTTAAAAAATCTATTATGAACAGAATTTCAAACGGTGATTATTCTTATAAAGAAATTTTGTCTTCTATGGTTGAATCAAATCACATAAACATTAAGAAAATTTTTGAGTCGAAAGAGGGCGGAGAACAGGACAAGATTAAAAAATATATACTATCTGTTGACAAAGGGGCTTCTGCCGATTTTGACCTTGCAAGACAAATTTTGATGGACGCTGTTGATAAGGGGAATGTTTCCGGAACTCAGCTTATTTTGGTTATGTATGAACAAGGAATTATAACTTGTGATGAAGCGTATTATTATAAAATTAAACAAGGTGCAATTTCTCCTCTTCAAGTTATTATTGACAAAATGAACGCCGGTGAAATTACTCCGCATATGACGGGAATGGACCCTTGTACGGGGTCGGTTGTTGTTGAGGACGTTCATTCGGGCGATATTTTGGCTGCGGTTTCTTATCCTTCATATGATAACAATAAATTTGTTAATAATTTTGACAGTGCATATTATATGCAACTTCAAAATGATGAGACAACTCCTTTGCTTAACCGACCTTTTATGGAGCCGAGAGCACCGGGGTCTACTTTTAAAATGATTACGGCAACTGCCGGACTTGAAGAGGGATTTATTGAGCCAAACACAACAATTCACGATAACGGAACTTTTAAAGATGCCGGAAAGCCTTATGCAAGATGTTGGATTGGAAGCGGAAGCGGTTCTCACGGAAGTGTTAACGTTGCACACGCTCTTGAAGTTTCATGCAATTATTTCTTTTATCAACTTAGTTATAATATGGGAAATTCTTCAAATGGTTCTACTGCAAAGGGAATTGAAATTTTGAACAAATATATGAAATTATACGGTCTTAACGATTTTACAGGTGTTGAAATTTATGAACTTTACAATTCAACAAAAAATTATACGTCAAACATTTCTTCTCCGGAATATAAAAAATATATTTATTCTATGAGAGATTCGGAGGCTGATGAAAGCAAGCTTAAATGGTATGACGGGGACACAATCAGAACGGCAATAGGGCAATCGTTTAACAACTATACTTCAGCAACTCTTACAAAATATGTTTCGACACTTGCAAACGGCGGAAAGAGATATTCTATGCACTTTTTAAATAAAATTGCATCTGTTGACGATGAAATTGTTGAAGAATATACGCCAAAAGTTGAAGAGAATATTAATATACAAAAAGAAAATTTAAAAGTTATTCACGAGGGAATGTATCTTGTTACATCGGGAGAAAAAGGAACTTTGAGAAGTGCTTTTAACGGATTTCCCGTTAAAGTTGCCGCAAAATCGGGAACGGCTCAGCAATCTTCTTACAGAAAGGAACATACTATTTTTGTTGGATTTGCACCATATGAAAATCCTCAAATTGCCATAACTGTTCTTATTCCTTTTGGTGACGATTCAACTATGCCAGCACCGAATATTGCAAAGGGGATAATTTCCGAATATTTGGGCATTGACAAACAGCCTGAAAAAGAAAGTTACAATATTTTATATAAATAGTTGAGGTGGAACAAAGTGAGTCAAAACAGCGTTATATTTAAAGGAAAAAATGATGGAATTCTCATTATTCTTGATGACAAAATTAAATTTGAAGCTTTGAAGCAAGCTCTTGAAGAGAAAGTTTTGAATGCCGGAAATTTTTTTCAAGGTGCAAACATTTCAATTACTTTTAAGGGGCGGGATTTGACGGATTCGCAAGAGCTTGAACTTTTGAACGTTATTTCCAATGCTTCGGGGCTTAACATATCTTTTGTTCACAGCACAGACGAAAAGCCTGTTTTTGTTAAACATCAAAAACTTTCAAAAATTGAAAATACTGATGTTTTTAAAGATGTTGTTCCCCAAAATTTTTTGTCGGCTTTGGAAAATATTACGTCTTTTCATAAGGGCTCTGTTAGAAGCGGGCAATCGCTTAGATTTAAGGGAAGTATTATTGTTATTGGTGACGTTAACCCTGGTGGAGAGGTTATTGCAGAGGGGAATATTATTGTTCTCGGTGCGGTTAAAGGGCTTGTTCACGCAGGGTGTAGCGGGCTTTCCGAGTGTTTTGTTATTGGCCTTAATTTGAAGCCGACTCAGCTTAGGATTGCCGACATTATTACATATTTTCCTGAAAAAAGTAACGAAAATTTGCCAATTCCCAAATGTGCTTTTGCAAAAAATGGCGAAATTTATGTTGAACCGTTGGGAAATTTATAAAATTGTAATAATTTGCTTAAAGAAATTAGTGCAAAATTCTTTTTTTTCTGTTAATATATTATAAGAACCGAGTTGCAAAAATTAAAATTTACGGCAATAAAATTTTTATAATTGTTTTATTGAATTTTTTACAAAATTTTGATTTGTCGGTTTTGAGGTTGATTTTGGTTGTTTTTTGCAATAATTATTTTGCGGGAAAACAACTTTGTCGATTATTTTTACTTATGATTAAGATACTGTGAAACAGCAAAATTTTTATACTGTTTAGGAGGAAAACAAATGAGTGAAGTTATAGTTATTACATCGGGAAAGGGTGGCGTTGGTAAAACTACAACATCTGCCAATTTGGGAACAGGCCTTGCTATGGAAGGCAAAAAAGTTGTTATGATAGATGCTGATATTGGGCTTAGAAATCTTGACGTTATTATGGGGCTTGAAAATCGTATTGTTTATGACCTTATTGATGTTATTGAAGGGAATTGCAGATTGAAGCAAGCTCTTATCAGAGACAAAAGATATGAAAACCTTTTCCTTATGCCGGCGGCTCAGACAAAGGATAAAGATGCTGTTAGCCCTGAGCAAATGAACAAACTTTGCGAAACATTAAAAGAAGAATTTGACTATATAATTATAGACTGTCCTGCCGGAATTGAGCAAGGTTTTAAAAATGCCATTGCGGGGGCAGACAGAGCTGTTGTTGTTACAACTCCGGAGGTTTCGGCTGTTCGTGATGCGGACAGAATTATTGGCCTTTTGGAAGCAAACGAATTGAAAAATCCTATGCTTATATTGAACAGAATAAGAGTTGATATGGTTAAAAGAGGCGATATGATGGCTATGGACGATGTTACGGAAATTCTTGCCATTGACATTCTTGGAATTGTTCCCGATGATGAAAGCATTGTTGTTTCTGCAAACAAAGGTGAGCCGGCGGTTACTGACTTATCATCGAAAGCCGGCGAGGCATATAGAAACATAACTCAAAGAATTTTGGGAAACAACGTTCCTTTAATGGATTTAGATGTTGATAAAGGAATTTTGAGCAAAATTAAAAGACTTTTTAAATCGGGTAATTAATTTTTAAAGGGGGTAAGTATAATGGATTTGTTTAGTTTCTTTTCTCGTAAACCTTCTTCAAAAGATGTTGCGAAGGACAGGCTTAAGCTTGTTTTAATTCACGACAGGGTTAACTGTTCGACGCAAGTTCTTGAAATGCTTAAAACAGACATAATTCGTGTTATTTCAAATTATATGGAGATTGACGAAGAAGAATTGGATATTCAAATTACTCAAACGGAAACAGACGGAACAAACGGAAGTGTTCCTATGCTTTATGCAAATATTCCGATTAAGAGTATGCGAAAAGTTCAAATGTGATGCTCTTGAAGGAGTTTTGATATGATTTCAAAAAAAAATATTTTATCTTTCGACTTTATACTTTTGTTTCTTGTATTTGCTATAGCTATTTTTGGAATTGTTATTATTGGGAGCGCCACAAAAATTAATACTTCCGATGGTTCGGGTGAATTTGAAAGCCAGATAATTTGGTTTATAAGCGGTATAGTTCTTATGTTTGCTGCTATGTTTTTTGATTATCATATTATTTGCAAATTATACATACCGATTTATATTATTAATCTCATACTGTTGATTGTTGTGCTTTTTATTGGCAGTGGTGATGGTGTTAACAGGTGGATTTTTGGAATTCAGCCTTCGGAATTTTCTAAAATATTTATGATTATATTTTTGTCGAAATATGTTGACAAAAATCAAGAAACAATTAACAGCTTTAAAACTCTTTCGATTGTTTTTATTGCAACGATTATTCCAACGGCACTTATAAAGGCTCAGCCTTCTTTATCGGCAAGTCTTGTTACTTTGGCGATTATGCTTGTTATTTTATTTGTTGGAAATTTGAGCAGAAAATATATTTTTATTGCACTTGCTGTTATTTTGCCTCTTGCAACGATATTTTTTATCGATTTGCTTAGCGAAAATCATTATATTTTGAGCAAATTTCTTGAACCGTATCACATAAAAAGAATATTATCCGCAATAAATCCGGATTGGTCTGACCCATTATATTATCAAACGAAAAATTCTATATGGGCCATTGGCTCGGGAGGAATTGATGGAAAAGGGCTTTATCAAGGAACGATAAACCAGCTTAGCTATTTGCCGGAATCCCACAATGATTTTATATTTTCGGTTATTGGTGAAGAATTTGGTTTTATTGGGTGTATATCCGTTCTTGCGGTTATGCTACTTATTATATTGAAATGCGTTTTTATTGCAAACAGTGCTGCTGATGACATTGGAATGTATATTGCTTCGGGCGTTGCAGGAATGTTTGCTTTTCAAACGTTTGTTAATGTTGGTGTTGCGACAGGTCTTTTGCCCAATACGGGAATGCCTTTTCCTTTTGTAAGTTATGGAGGAAGTTCGATGTGGATGAATATGATGGCGATTGGACTTGTTTTAAATGTTGGTATAAGAAAATCTAAATCTATGTTTGAGGGGTGATTTCTATTGAATATTGCTTTAGTTGCACATGACAATAAAAAAATTCTTATGGAAAATCTTTGTATTGCGTATAGACACATTTTGAGCAAACACGAAATTTATGCTACGGGAACGACAGGGCTTCTTATTGAGGAAACTTCCAATCTTTCTGTTCACAAATATCTTGCGGGACATCTTGGAGGAGAGCAACAACTTGGTTCACAGATTGCGAACAATGATATTGACCTTGTTATATTTTTGAGAGACCCGGTTTCTCCTAAAAATTATGAGCCAGACATAAACAGCGTTTTGAGGCTTTGTGATATTCACAATATTCCGCTTGCGAGCAATCTTGCAACAGCCGAGGCTCTTCTTCTTGCTCTTGATAGAGGAGATTTGGACTGGCGAAATCTTGTTAAATAATTTTTTTCGACATTGCATTGTGATTTTACGATTTTGTTGACTGATATTTTTTGATGCGTTAAACGTGATTAAAATTATATCAAATCAAACTTATGCGGTGTTGTTTTTTAGCTCTTCTACAATTTATACGGAAGTAGGGGAGCTTAATTTTTTATATGAGCAAAATATTAAAAATTGTTAGGTTACTTTATGGCAGAACCATATACTTATAATTTTTATGTTGTTTTGGAGAATAAATTTATGTCGGCTTTTGTTTTGAAGATTTTTGCATTTATTTTTATGGTTATTGACCATTCAACCATAGTTTTTGATATGCCTGTTGCTTTTAGATGTATTGGGAGGCTTGCGTTTCCTATATTTGCGTATTTGACTTCTCAAGGTTGTACATATACAAAAAATTTTAGAAAATATATTTTTAGGCTTTTTGTTTGTGCTGTTTTATCGGAATATATTTATGATATAGTGTTTAACGAAGAAATAAATTTCTTTTATGATTTGAATATTGTATTTACTCTTTTTATTTCTTGTTTGGGAATTTATATTTTTGAAATTTTCAGAAAAGAAATAAAATGTTCTTGGGTTGGATATTTTGTTATTATTGTTTTTTGCGGAATTGCGGAAATTTTGCATTTTGATTATGGATTTGCCGGCGTTGGGCTTATATTTTTATTTTATATTTCAAAGAATAAGGCATTTGAAATTTTAGCTTTGGCGACATTTGTTATTGTTAAATTTTATCCGGTTATTTTTGGCTCGTTGTCGCATTTTTTTTATATTAAGTTTTTTTATATTTTTGAGCCTTACGTTTCGATGTATAACATTGGTCTTACGGTTGGAACTTTTTTTGCCGGTGCTTTTATTTTACTGTATAACGGAAAAAAAGGATTTCATATTAAAAATTTATTTTATATAGCGTATCCTTTACATATTTTGATTTTGTTCGTTTTGAGGGAGTTTTGTGTTGGTTGAAAGAGAGGTGGGTGATTTATGGAGATTTTTATTGATGCAGACGGTTGTCCGGTTGTTGATTTAACTATTGAGATTGCTTTTGAATATGGTGTTAAATCTACAATTATTTGTGATACTTCGCACATATTCAATTATGATGATGTTCAAATTATTGTTGTTGAAAAAGGAAATGACAGTGTTGATTTTTCTCTTATTAACAAAGTTGGTAAAGGGGACATTGTTATAACGCAGGATTATGGGCTTGCGGCTATGTGCATTGCGAAAAATGCCATTCCTATAAATCAGAACGGTTTTGTTTATACAAACAAAAACATTGATGATATGCTTTTGAAAAGACATATTGCGAAAGCTGTCAGACGTGCCGGCGGAAAAACGCAGAATATGAAGAAAAGAAAGCCTGTTGATAATGAGAATTTTAAAAAATGCCTTATAGAGGTTATTGGCAGACAGATTGAGAAATGATTAAGTGGAAATTTTTTTTAGGTTGTTGCATTAGTATTTGACAAAAAAATGAAGTTTTTGATTTTTGCCAAAATGTTTAACGCAACAACCTTTTTTATATAACTTTTTTATCGACACTTATTACGGGGTGATAATTTTCATCTAAGTTTTTAATTTTTTGTGTTACTATTTTTACAACTTCGTTATCGGAATATTTAAAATCAAACGGAATTTCTATGTCAAAAATTATATTTGTTCTTAACGGACCGTTTGTTATTCTGAAGTCGTGAAAGCCTAAAGACGAATCAAGCGACAAAAGTATATTTGCAACTTTTTCTTTTAATGTGTTTACAAACTGATTGTTTATGGTTATTGGGTCCATATGAATACTTATTTCGCAATTGAATTTATTTTTTATTTCTGCTTCGGCATTATCTATTATATCGTGTGCTTCCAAAACGTTCATTTCACAGGGGATTTCGGCATGGAGAGAGACAATTACTCTTCCGGGGCCGTAATCGTGAACTATCATATCATGAATTCCGATTATTTCTTTATGTTTTAAGATGCAATTTTCTATGTTTTTTACAAATATTGGGTCGGGTGCTTTTCCGAGCAATGGTTGAAGTGTGTCTTTTGCTGTTCCATAGCCGGAATATAATACGAACAATGCGACAATTATACCGGCATAACCGTCTATATTTATATTTGCAAAATGGCTTACCAAGAGGCTTATTAACACAACAGTTGTTGCGACACTGTCGTTTAAGCTGTCGGCAGCGGTTGCATACATTGCCTGTGAGTCGATTTTTTTGCCTAATTTTTTATTGAAAAAGGAAAGCCATATTTTTGCGAGGATTGACACAATTAATATTACAAGAGATGATGTTGTAAATGTTATATTTTCGGGATTTATTATTTTGTCGATTGAAGATTTTAGAAGTTCGAAGCCCATTAGCAGTATTACGAATGCAATTATTAAGCCTGTTATATATTCAACTCTTCCATGACCGTAGGGGTGGTCGTTATCGGCAGGTTTTCCTGCCATTTTAAAGCCTATCAGCGTTACTATTGAGGAGCCGGCGTCTGACAAGTTGTTGAAGGCATCGGCTGTTACGGATATTGATGCGGTTATTATTCCGGCGATGAACTTTATTGCGAATAACAACAAATTTATTAAAATTCCGACAGTTCCGCTTAATGTTCCATATTGTTGGCGTACTTTTGGCTCAAGAATATTATCATTATCTTTTACGAAAAATTTTATAAGTAGATTAGTCATTTTTTGTACCTCATTATAATAATTATTTTATAATTAATATGTTTATGATGTTGAATAATGGGATAGTACGATTGTTTTAAGTTATTTAAAATTGAAATTTTGGATTGTTTTTATAATTGGAGCAAATATTTGTTGCTTATTGTAATATTGTATACACAATTATTATTGCTTCCATAAACATAATACATATTAAAACCATATACATATTTAACAATTTTGCGGAAATCTTTTTTTCGAATACTAATGCAAGTATTGCAAATATAGTGCTTAAAGGGATTATTATTGTTAAAAAATTTAAAAAAAATGCAGTTAGATTTTTTGGGAGCGGCAGGATTACGTATAATATGCCGGAGATTATGGTTATTGAACCGAGAGTTATTGCTAATATTCCCCAAGGAAATGAGAATTTTGATTTTGAATTTAGGTTAGTGTTTAAATCGGGGGTATTTTCCAATGTTTTAGTTTCTTGTGTATTTTGCTCTTCCTGTTTAGAAACATTTAAATTTTCGTCTTTTGTATTTACGGGATTGAGATTTTGAGAATTTGCAAATTGATTGTTTTGGGGGTCCTGTTGGAAATGCTTTTCCAAAGGATTTCCACAACGTATACAAAAATTTGAATTATTTGTGTTTTCTTGCCCACATTTTGTACAAAACATAGTATATCTCCTAAAATTGATTATTTTTTGATTAAATTTAAATGATGCTTTTTGCTTTTTATAACTAAGGAAATTAATTTAAATGTTGGTTATGTTAAAAACAACGCTAAATTTGAATTATTAATTCGAAACTTAGCGTTGCAGAGCTAAAAGCAGAAAATTGAATAATTTTGCTTTTGGCTGATGTACGGCATTAATTTGCTAATGGTTTTAGCTTATTAACTTTCTTTTGTTATTGAATTTTGATTTTTTCTTATGTAATTTCGTTGTGCATCAAATATGAAGCTTAAAAGTATATTTTTATCTTCATCGCTTACAAAAAGAAGTTTTGCTCTATATTCGAACTTACAGCCCGGCTTTATGTGAGTGTGTTTATCCAACACTTTTATTAACATTGATATTCTTTTATTGTTAAAGCTTACGCTACATTCACGCTCTTCCGAAACGAGCATTTCAAGATTTGAAACAAAGAGCAAGCCACCTTCGCTTAAATCTTTTATTATTGCTTGATAGGTTTCTTCGTTTTTATCTTTTATCAAAAAAGGAACCATACAATCTAAGCGATAGAATTCTCGGCGTTGTTCTTGCACCGAATAAGATAAATTATCTATTAATATAAAGTGATAATCATTTTTATGGAATCTTTTTTTGATTATTGCGTTATGGAAAGTGTATACACCTGATTCGTTGTATACTTGAATCATATACAAAACGTCACCCATTGGCAAATTTACAAGCTTTTTGTTTTCTATTGGAGTATAGACCAAAAGTTGATTTTCGTATATTGTTTCAATGTAGCTTGTGTATGATTTTTTATGATTTGTTTCGAATGATATTATAATTTTGTTACCTCTCTTTAAGTTTTGAATCACTGAAAGGACACCTCCTTAGGTTGTTATACAGAGAGTTTTTCTATTCCTGCCTTTAATCGATTTAAGGAATCTTCTTTTCCCAACAAAACCGCAAGCTCACTTGCACCGCAAGGGGAAGTTGGCTTTCCGGAAAGAGCAGTTCTTACAGGCCACAAAATTTGACCGTTTTTTAATTCATTTTCTTTTGCTATTGCAACCAACTGCTCATATATTGTGTCGTTGTCCCAATTTTCGAGAGAGCTTAGAACAGGAAAAACCATTTTTAATGAATTTAAGCTTATTTCTTCGTTTGTTTTCATTTTTTTATGAACATATAATGAATTGTCATATTCGGGAACTTGGTTTATAAAATCGACCATTTCGGGAATTTCGTTTAAGGTTCCGATTCTTGTTTGAATATATCCCGCAACGACTTTTAAATCTATATCTGTTCTTTTGATTGCTTTTTGAAGTATTGGGAGAGCCATATCAAAGAAATCATCAAAGCTTAATTTTTTGATATATTCTCCGTTCATCCACGTTAATTTTGCTATGTCAAAAATTGCGGGAGATTTGCTTAAACCTTTTACGTTGAATGCTTTTATAAGTTCGTCCATTGAGAATATTTCCTGATTATCGGAAGGAGCCCAACCCAAAAGTGCTATATAATTTACGATTGCTTCGGGAAGATAACCTTTTTCGATTAAATCTTGGAAAGAAGCATCTCCGTTCCTTTTTGAGAGTTTTTCGGTTGCATTTTTCATAACCGGAGGAACGTGGATATATGTTGGAATATCCCAGCCGAACGCTTCATAGAGAAGGTTGTATTTTGGAGTTGATGAGAGATATTCACTTCCTCTTATAACGTGAGTTATTCCCATTAAGTGGTCATCAATTACATTTGCAAAATTATATGTTGGAAGAAGGTCTGATTTTATTAAAATTTGGTCTTCCATATCGGAATTGTCTACAGTTATTGTTCCATAGACTTCATCGACAAAGGTTGTTGTTCCGTCTTTTATTTTTTGTCTTATTACATATGGAACGTTATTTTTTAAATTTTCTTCTATTTCTTCTTTTGAAAGAGAGAGGCAATGACGGTCATATTTTGCCGCTGTTTCTCCGCTTTCGGAACGCATTTTTTCGAGACGTTCTTTTGTGCAGAAGCAATAGTATGCTTCGCCTTTTTCGACAAGTTCTTTTGCATAATCGATGTAGTTGTTTTTTCGTTCACTTTGAATATATGGGCCATAGTCGCCACCGATGTCTGGACCTTCATCATGGCTCATTTTTGCCATTTTTAATGTTTTGTAGATTACATCAACTGCTCCGTCGACGTATCTTTCTTGATCGGTGTCTTCAATTCTTAAAATGAATTTTCCGTTGTTGGCACGTGCAATTAAATATTCATAAAGTGCAGTTCTTAAATTTCCTATGTGCATATATCCTGTTGGACTTGGTGCAAATCGTGTTCTAACCATTTTTATGCTCCTAACGTTTTCTATTTTTTTAGCAACTTTTTCTATTTTATATATTATATTTTTTAATCGAATATGTAAAGAGATTTTAAAAAAAATTTTTGGAAATTTTGATTTTTGGTTAATTTTGTATGTTTTTTATAATTTTATATTAAGAAACAATCAGAGTGGTAATAAGAAAATGTTTCTGTTTAGGTTAGCCATTCGACAATGTATTTTTTATTTAAAACCGTACAAAGATGTTTTGTGAGGTTTTTGGGATTTTTAATTATTGGACATTGATTTTACTGTGTTTTTTAATGTTCCGATTCCTTCAATTTCACATTCGACAACGTCACCGTCTTTTAAAAAGTTTGGAGGAACAAAGCCCATTCCAACACCGGCGGGAGTTCCTGTTGCTATTATTGTTCCGGCTTTTAAGGTCATTCCTTTTGACAAATCGCTTATTATATAGGGAATGTCAAAAATTAGAAGGTCGGTTGTGCTGTTTTGACGCAATTCACCGTTTACACGTGAGAGTATTTTTAATTTGGGCGGGTTATTAAATTCATCTGTTGTTGTTATGCAGGGGCCCATTGGCGTGAAATCGTCGAGGCTTTTGCCGAGGTACCATTGTTTATGCTGTGTTTGAAGATTTCGTGCACTTACATCATTTATTATTGTGTATCCAAAGATGTAATCGAATGCTTTATCTTCAGGAACATTTTTTGCATCTTTTTTTATTATTATTGCAAGTTCACTTTCGTAATCCAAGCTATCGACAATATCAAAATGACCGTCTATATAATCATTTGGGGCAACAGCTTTTGTTACTCTTTTTGAAAAATAAATTGGATATTTGCGTTCTCCGCCAAAAGCTTCTTTTTTGTATCTTGAAGATTCGACAGCATGGGCGGCATAATTTATTCCAAGGCAAATTATATCTTGCTTTGGACGGGGAATTGGTGCTAATATTTTTACGCTGTTGGTTGGAATTAAATTATCATTTGTTGAAAGCTTATTTATTGTTTCAAGTTCTTCAGAGGTTATATTTTCGATTAATTCGGTCATTTCGGAATAATTTATGTTTGCCTTTTTTAATGGGAAAATGCCATTTTCTGAGAGTGTTCCGAGATGTTCTTTGTTATTTTCTTCATAGGTTATGAATTTCATTTGACACGTCTCCTTTTAGTATAGTTGAATTTCTTTAAATATTAAATTTTATTATAACATATTTTTTGTTATTTATCCATAATTTTGTTAAAGAAAATTTTAAAATGTTAATATATGTTATTAAATTGTTTTAAATTTGAGGTTAATATTTTATTGTGTTATTAGACTTGTAAAGCGGAGAATTGTGTAATAAAATAAATGGTGGTTTATATCGTTTTTTGTTTGGAGGTTTTTATATGAGCGATTATGCAAAAGAAATATTGAAGAATGTTTTTGAGTCTTATTCTGACGGCGAAGAATGCTTTGTTGGGAAAATGCCCCAAGGTTCGGAAATTCATAATTTTAATATGGCCTTGAAAGAACTTTTGGAGAAAGAATTTATTTCTGTTTTACAAAAAAATTTATGTGTTGTTAAAATTGAATTGACGGATTTGGGGCTTGAATTTTGTATGGAGAATTTTTTTTGATTTGAAGGAAATAATGTTTTTATGAATGTATGAAAAATTTTTGTTGTATTTTTTGTGATGTTGTTAAGTATTACATTTTTGGAACATTTTTAAATTAAGATTGTGGAAAATCTGTAAATATGATAAAATATGGGAAACGATGTAAAAATAATTTTGACGAAAATATTTGTTTTTTGTCAAGTTTTATAGAGATTTTAAGCGTTATAAAATTATTTCTAATATAATATTATTTTTTTTGATGTGATTTTATTTGAACGTTTTAATGTTGTATCTAAATTTAAGCCGACGGGCGACCAGCCGGAAGCTATTGAAAAACTTGCAAATGGATTTATTGACGGAAATAAATTTCAAACTCTTTTGGGAGTTACGGGTTCGGGAAAAACTTTTACTATGGCTAATATTATTGAAAAGCTTAATAAGCCGACTTTAATTATTGCACATAACAAAACTCTTGCGGCACAGCTTTACAATGAATTTAAAGAGTTCTTTCCTGAAAATGCGGTTGAATATTTTGTTTCATATTATGATTATTATCAACCGGAAGCTTATGTTCCGCAAACTGATACGTATATTGAAAAAGATTCTTCGATTAACGATGAAATTGACAAGCTTCGACATTCGGCAACGGCTGCATTATTTGAAAGAAAAGATGTTATTATTGTTGCAAGTGTTTCTTGCATATATGGTTTGGGCGACCCTATCGATTATAATGAAATGGTTATTTCTCTTAGACCGGGAATGATTAAGGACAGAGACGATGTTTTGCGAAAATTGATTGAAATTCAGTATGACAGAAATGATATGAATTTTGTTAGAGGGACTTTTCGTGTTAGAGGAGATGTTGTTGAGGTTTTTCCTGCGGATTCTTCCGAAAATGCTTACAGAATTGAATTTTTTGGCGATGAAGTTGACAGAATTACGGAGATTGATGTTTTGACGGGCGAAATTAAGGGACTTAGAGAGCATATTTGCATTTATCCCGCTTCGCATTATGTTACAAGCAAAGAAAAAATGACGGCGGCAATTAGGCGAATTGAAAAAGAACTTGAAGAAAGAGTTGCAGAACTTAAAGCTGAAGACAAGTTGCTTGAAGCACAGAGACTTTTGCAAAGGACAAACTATGATATTGAAATGATGACGGAAATGGGCTTTTGCTCGGGGATTGAAAATTATTCGAGACACCTTTCGGGAAGAGCGGCAGGAAGCACACCGCATACGTTAATTGATTATTTTCCGGAAGATTTCCTCATTATTGTTGATGAATCTCACGTTACAATTCCTCAGATTGGCGGAATGTATGAGGGAGACCGCTCGAGAAAAACAAATCTTGTTGAGTTTGGGTTTAGGTTACCTTCGGCACTTGATAACAGACCTCTTAAATTTAACGAATTTGAAGAAAAAATTAATCAAATTCTTTTTGTTTCGGCAACTCCTTCGAAATATGAAAAAGAAAATTCGCAATGTACCGCAGAACAAATTATTAGACCGACAGGACTTCTTGACCCAGAAATCGATGTTAGACCTATTAAAGGGCAGATTGATGATTTGATTGGGGAGATAAACAAAGTTACGGAGAAAAAACAAAAAGTTCTTGTTACAACTCTTACAAAAAAAATGGCGGAAGATTTGACAAACTATTTGCGTGAAAGCGGAATTAGAGTTAAATATCTTCATTCGGATATTGACACTCTTGAACGTTTGGAGATTATTCGTGATTTGAGAATGGACGTTTTTGATGTTCTTGTTGGAATAAATCTTTTGAGGGAAGGTCTTGATATTCCCGAAGTTTCGCTTGTTGCTATTTTAGATGCTGACAAAGAAGGTTTTTTGCGTTCGGAAACGTCACTTATTCAGACTATTGGACGTGCGGCGAGAAATTCGGACGGAAGAGTTGTTATGTATGCTGATGTAATTACGGAATCTATGCAAAAAGCTATTAGCGAAACAAACAGAAGAAGGGGCATTCAAGAGGATTATAATACGCAATATGGCATTGTTCCTAAAACAATTATTAAAAAGGTTCACGATATTATTAAAGCGACTGTTTCGGTTGAAGAGAAAAAAGGTATGGGGCTTGACAAAGACCCTGAATCTATGAGCCGAGAAGAGCTTGAAAAAGTTATTGGAAAAATGCAAAAGGAAATGAAGCAATCGGCTGCGGATTTGCAATTTGAAAGAGCGGCACAGCTTCGAGATGAAATTATTGAACTTAAAAAAATTATGGAAAAAATTTAAGATAAACTTTAGATAAAAAGTTATTGGAAAAATGTAAAAGAGAACGAAGCAATTGAATATGGATTTGCAGTTTTTTGAAAAATTGTGATTTTTTGTGGGGTTGAAAAAGCTGACTTAAA
Source organism: uncultured Lachnospiraceae bacterium (assembly GCA_964531385.1). GTDB lineage: Bacteria > Bacillota > Clostridia > Lachnospirales > CAG-274 > MGBC114079. The sequence continues at coordinate 148,874 of CAZHGC010000001.1, forward strand.
AAGTTGGTTGAAAACGGTGTTTTTATTTTTTGAATGAGAGGATTAAAATGCAAAAAGACAAAATTATTATTAAAGGCGCAAGAGCAAATAATCTTAAAAATATAAATGTTGAAATTCCGAGGAACAAGCTTGTTGTTTTTACAGGGCTTAGCGGTTCGGGAAAGTCGAGCCTTGCTTTTGATACGATTTATGCGGAGGGGCAAAGAAGGTATGTTGAGTCGTTATCTTCGTATGCAAGGCAATTCCTCGGACAAATGGAAAAGCCTGATGTTGATTATATTGAGGGGCTTTCTCCGGCAATTTCCATTGACCAAAAAACTACAAACAACAATCCACGCTCAACGGTTGGAACTGTTACGGAAATTTATGATTATTTAAGGCTTTTATATGCACGAGTTGGGGTTCCGCATTGTCCCAAATGCGGAAAGGAAATTAAAAAACAAACAGTTGACCAAATTGTTGACCAAATTTTGAATTTGCCGGAAAAAAGCAAAATTCAGCTTTTTGCTCCTGTTGTCAGAAACAGAAAAGGCGAACACGTTAAATTGCTTGAAGATGCTAAAAAAAGCGGTTATGTTCGTGTTAGAATTGACGGGATTATGTATGAACTTGCCGATGAGATTAAGCTTGAGAAAAACAAAAAGCACACTATTGAAATTGTTATTGACAGGCTTATTGTTAAACCTGAAATTCAAAAAAGGCTTGCGGAGTCGCTTGAAACGGTTTTTGCTCTTACGGGAGGGCTTGTTGTTGTTGATGTGAACGGTGACGAACAGCTTACTTTCAGTCAAAATTTTGCTTGTCCCGATTGTGGGATTAGCATTGAAGAAATCGAGCCGAGAAGATTTTCATTTAATAATCCTTCGGGGGCTTGTCCGGATTGTATGGGGCTTGGTGCAAAAATGGTTTTTGACCCAGAGATGATTGTTCCGAACGAGGATTTATCTATTCTTGAAGGTGCTATTGCTGTTTTGGGCTGGAATTCGATTGCATCTGAAAACAGTATGGGAAACAGCATTTTTACAATGCTTTCGGAAAAATATAATTTTGATTTGAACACACCATTTAAAGATTTGCCAGATGATATTAAAAATCTTATTATGTTTGGCAATGGCGGAGAAAAAATGGAAATTCGCTATGTTAGCGGTGGAGAAGAAAAATTTTACAATTATACTTTTGACGGGATTGTTGGAAACCTTGAAAGGCGATACAGAGAGACATATTCGGAAGCATCGAAGCAGGAATATGAAAAATATATGACGAACATTACTTGCCCAACTTGCAAAGGAAAGCGACTTAAACCGGAAATTCTCGCAGTTACTGTTGGCGGAAAAACTATTTCGGAGATTACCGAATATTCTGTTAAAGAACTTAAAACATTTTTTGAAAACCTTGAATTATCGGAAACGAAGATGCTTATTGCAGAACAAATTTTAAAAGAAATTAATGCAAGGCTTGGATTTTTGATTAATGTTGGACTTGAATATTTGACTTTGTCGAGAATGGCGGGGACTTTGTCCGGAGGAGAGTCTCAAAGAATTAGGCTTGCAACGCAAATTGGTTCGGGGCTTGTTGGCGTTTTATATATTCTTGATGAGCCGAGCATTGGACTTCATCAAAGAGACAACGACAAACTTCTTGCGGCACTTAAAAATTTGAGAGATATTGGAAATACATTGATTGTTGTTGAACACGATTCCGATACTATGCTTGAATCGGACTATATTGTTGACATTGGACCTTATGCGGGAATTAACGGTGGAGAGGTTGTTTTTTCCGGACTTCCGAAAGATCTTTTGAAATGCGAAGAGTCTTTGACGGGTGCTTATTTGAGCGGAAAAAGGAAAATTGAAATTCCGAAAGAAAGAAGAAAGGCATCGAAAGAAAAACTTGTTATTAAAGGTGCTTTCGAAAATAATCTTAAAAATGTTAACGTTGAAATTCCTGTTGGGTTGTTTGTTTGCGTTACGGGAGTTTCAGGCTCGGGCAAAAGCTCGCTTATAAACGAGGTTTTATACAAGACACTTGCGAGAGAACTTAACAGAGCAAAAGTTAAAAACGGAAAATGCAAGAGCATTAAAGGGATTGAATATTTTGATAAAATTATTAATATTGACCAATCACCTATTGGAAGAACACCGAGGTCGAATCCTGCAACATATACGGGTTTGTTTGATATGATTAGAGAAATTTTCAGCCAAACAACCGAGGCGAAAATGAGAGGATACCAAAAGGGCAGATTTAGTTTTAATGTTAAGGGCGGAAGATGTGAGGCGTGTTCGGGGGACGGCATTATAAAAATTGAAATGCACTTTTTGCCGGATATATATGTTCCTTGTGAAGTTTGCAAAGGCAAAAGATATAACAGGGAAACTCTTGAAGTTAAATACAAAGGAAAAACTATTTCGGACGTTTTGGATATGACAATTTCCGAGGCTTTGGTGTTCTTTGAAAATATTCCAAGAATAAAATCTAAAATTCAAACGTTATATGATGTTGGACTTTCATATATTAAACTTGGACAATCTTCGACAACATTGTCCGGAGGAGAGGCACAAAGGGTTAAACTTGCAACGGAGCTTAGTAGAAAAAGCACAGGAAAAACTATTTATGTTCTTGATGAGCCGACAACGGGGCTTCACACTTATGATGTTCATAAGCTTATTGGCATTTTGCAAAAACTTGCCGACGGCGGAAACACTGTTGTTATAATTGAACACAATTTAGATGTTATTAAAACTGCCGATTATATTATTGATTTGGGGCCGGAAGGCGGAGACGGCGGAGGAAGAATTGTTGCAACAGGAACACCGGAGGAAGTTGCAAAATGTGAAAATTCTTATACCGGAAAATATCTTAAAAAATTTTTGGAGGATTAATCTATGGAAAAGATTTTGAAAAAATATGTTGACTGTAAGAGTAAGCTTCTGAAGAGCTTTGATTGCAGTGGCGAATATTTTGTTAAGGCTCTTGAAAATTATAATTGGAGAGTTAAGGAACTTGACGGAATGGCTTTTTTAACTTATTGGAAAGATGGAGAAAAGCTTAATGAGTGCGTTATTGTTAAAAAAAATAACGCACCGATTATTGTTAGACGAAAAGAATATACTATGATTGTTGTTATTGAATGTGTTAAAGTTGCACTTGTTCTTAAAAACGATATGGAGGTTTGATAAATGGGTTTGAGGCTTAGGCAATTTGTTTATGCTGTTATTGCGGGGATTGCTATTGGCATTGGAGGAACGGTTTTTCTTTCTGTTGAAAGCAACGTTATTGGGTCGTTTCTTTTTTCAATTGGATTATTTACCATTTTGTTTTTTCAACTTCAGCTTTTTACCGGCAAAATTGGATATTTGGTTGTTAGTAAACCGAACTACATAATTGAACTTGTTATTACTTGGTTTGGAAATTTTGTTGGAACTTTTTTTGCGGGGGCCCTTGTTGGACACACACGTATTTCACTTAATTTTCAAAAGCTTTACGGCATTATTCAAACAAAGTTTAATGACGATATTTTGAGCATTTTTATACTTGCTGTTTTTTGCGGAATGCTTATGTTTATTGCGGTTGATGTTTTTAAAAATGCAAAAGACGGAGTTATTAAAATTTTTGGTGTTGTTATGCCGGTTATGGTGTTTATTTTGAGCGGGTTTGAACATTGTATTGCAAATATGTTTTATTTTACAGTTGGCGGAGTTTGGGGATTTGAAGCGTTATTCCTTATTATTGTTATGACATTTGGAAATTCGATTGGAGGAATGGTTATTCCTTTTTGTCGAAAGTTTTTTGAAAAAAATTAAGGCAACGGTAAATTTGCTTTATCAAATTATGTGGTTTTGTTTTTTGTGATATTTCTTTTTTGGGGAGGTATTCTATGAACATTCGTGAGCATACAGAAAATTTTGAAAATGAAAGGTTTAGTCCTTTTGCGACAAAAAGTGCTTTTTCGAAGGGTCGAAAAAAGTTTGAAGAACTTGACGATATTAGAACTTGTTTTCAAAGAGACAGAGACAGGATTATTCATAGCAAATCTTTTAGAAGGCTTATGCACAAAACGCAGGCGTTTATTTTTCCGGAGGGAGACCATTATCGAACGAGACTTACGCACACTCTTGAGGTTTCACAAATTGCAAGAACACTTGCGGTTGCGTTAAATCTTAACGAAGATTTGACGGAGGCGATTGCTCTTGGACACGATTTGGGACACACGCCTTTTGGTCATTTGGGCGAGCGGGATTTGGACGAAGTTATGGAAAATGGTTTTCATCACAATGAACAAAGTGTTAGAGTTGTTGAAGTTGTTGAAAATTTGGGAAAAGGGCTTAATTTGACTTTTGAGGTTATTGATGGAATTTTAAATCACAGAGGAAGCGGACAGCCTCATACACTTGAAGGGAAGATTGTTCAAATTTCCGATAAAATTGCTTATATAAACCACGATATTGATGATGCTTTGAGAGCCGGAATTTTAAAAATTTCGGATTTGCCGAAAGAAAGTATTTCTGTTCTTGGAGATACTTCTAAAAAAAGAATAAATTTCCTTATTCGAAATATTATTCAAAACAGCAGTGATAAAAACGATATTATTATGGATAAAAAAGTTAAAGAACTTTTGTATCTTCTTAGAAAATTTATGTTTGAGTATGTTTATCTTGGCCCTGACATTGAAAAAGAAAATGAGATGTTTGCGGGCATTCTTAAAAAATTATTTTTTTATTATATTAACAATTTTGAAGATATTCCGCTTGAATTTTGCAAACATTATAATTCGGACGAAGATAAAGAAGATATTGTTTGCGATTATATTGCGGGTATGACAGACAGATTCGCTTTGCGGGTTTACAAACAGTATTACGATTGTTGACTTTTGTTAAGTTTGGATTGCTTTGGTGCGAAATATTACAAGTTTGTGTAAATTTAGTTTTTATACAATTTGTTTTTTATAACATTATTTTAAAAAATAAAAAGGAAATTTTGATTTTGTGTCGAATATTTAATATATAAGGCAATGTGCACAATTAAAATTTTACGGATTTGGTTGATATTTTCCAATGTTTTGGTGGAAATATTATTTCAAACTTGTTTTATTGTAATAATGTTGTCATAATAAAAAGAGGGCTGATTTTTATATTTATGGAAGCCTTTTTGGAGCTGAATTTATATGCGTTATCCGGATACTGTTATTGAAGATATTAGAAATGGAAATGACATTGTTGAGGTTATTGGGTCTTATGTTTCGTTGAAACAGCAAGGAAACCGTTATTTTGCTTTATGTCCTTTTCATAAAGAGCATACGCCTTCTTTTACGGTTAGCCCTGATGAGCAACTTTATCATTGTTTTGGTTGTAATGCAAGCGGAAACGTTTACAGCTTTATTATGCAAATTGAAAATTATGATTTTCTTGATGCGGTTAGATTTCTTGCAGACAGAATTAATTATGTTTTGCCGGAAAATGATTTTTCGGGTGAGGCAATAAAAAATAATTCACTTAAAGAAACTATTTATGAAATTCATAAAAAGGCGGCAAGATTTTATTACTCTGTTTTGAACAGCGAGGAGGGAAAGAATGCCGTTAAATATTTGGACGAAAGAAAAGTTTCTTTGAATATACGAAAAAAATATGGTCTTGGTTATGCTTCATTTAAAAGAAACTCATTGTCGAATTTTTTGCTTGGCGAGGGTTTTGAAACAGATGCTCTTGTTAAAAGCGGGCTTGTTTTTCCTGATAAAAAAGGCGGTTTTTATGATAAATTTTTTAACAGGCTTATGTTTCCGATTATTGATGTTAGGGGAAGAATTATTGCTTTCGGAGGGCGAATTATTGGAGAGGGCGAGCCTAAATATTTAAATTCTCCCGATACGCCGATTTTTAAAAAAAGCCAAAATTTATACAGCATTAATTTTGCAAGACTGTCTAAAATGAAAGAATTTATACTTGTTGAGGGATATATGGACGTTATAAGCCTTTATCAAGCAGGTTTTCACAACGTTGTTGCGGCTTTGGGAACGGCTTTTAACGATGACCATGCACGTGCATTAAGAAAATATGCAAACAGTGCTGTTTTACTTTTTGACAGCGATGAGGCGGGAACAAAAGCGGCACTCAGAGCCGGACCGGTTTTGATTTCGAACGGTATAAGAGTTAGAGTTCTTCAAGTTGAAGATGCAAAAGACCCTGACGAATATATTAAAAAGTTTGGGGCAGAAGCTTTTTCGAAACTTCTTAACAATGCTAAAAGCTTTGTGCTTTTTGAAATTGAATGTGAAAAGAAGAAATATAATCTTCAAAATACTGATGAGAAAATTATGTTTACAAACAAGGTGTCTGAAATTTTGGCAAAGCTTGACAATGCTATTGAACGAGATGTTTATATAAGCGAGACGGCAAAAACCACCGGAATTTCAAAAGAAGCCATTGTTAATCAAATTTCTAAACTTTCTCAAAATGTTACAATTAACGACGGACAGAAAAAATATAACAAACCAAAACATCAAGTTAGTGCTTTGGGTGTTGATGATGGACGGAAAAATATTATTAAAATTATGACTTCAAATTTTGTTGCATATAAAAAAATCAGAGAAGTTTTGTCTCCTGAAGAATTTGTTAATCCTGTTTATGTTAAACTTATTAAAGTTATTGATGATTTTTATAAAAAGGGACAAGAAATTTATTCTGCGGAGGTTGTTAATTATTTTCAATCTATTGAAGAACAAAGGCTTGTTTCTGAAATTTTTATTTTGCAAAGAGATTTTGAAGATAAAAAAGCTTTGGAAAAAGCTATAAATGATGAGGTTAGGGCAATTAAATTATTCTATTTAAACAATGTTCTTATACCGTCTTCTCAAGACATTGAGATTCTTCAAAAGTTTATTACCGAGAAGAAAAAAATCGATGTTTTGAATATTACACTTTCAGATGGTTAGAATAAGAGACAAAAGAAAGGAAGGATTATTTTGAAATCCATTGATGAAAATGTATTTGCCATTCGACTTAAAGAACTTTTAGCACTTGGCAAAAAGAAAAAAGGTGTTCTTGAATATAAAGAAATAATGGATTTTTTATCCGATATTGAACTTGATTCCGAACAGATTGATAAGATTTATGAATATTTGGAAAGTCAAGGCATTGACGTTATGGGAGTTGTTGAGCTTGAGGACGATACTGAAAAAGAATTGGATTTGTCTATAAGCGACGGAAGCATTAACATTGATGACCATGTTCGTATGTATTTAAAAGAAATCGGAAAAGTTGCTCTTTTGTCTGCTGACGAGGAAACAGAACTTGCAAAGCGTATGGAAGAGGGAGACGAATATGCAAAGAAGCGTCTTGCAGAGGCAAATTTGCGTCTTGTTGTTAGTATTGCAAAAAGATATGTTGGAAGAGGAATGTTGTTTCTTGACCTTATTCAAGAGGGCAATCTTGGGCTTATTAAAGCTGTTGAAAAGTTTGATTACAGAAAAGGTTATAAATTTAGTACTTATGCAACTTGGTGGATTAGGCAGGCGATTACAAGAGCCATTGCTGACCAGGCAAGAACTATAAGAATTCCTGTTCATATGGTTGAAACGATTAACAAGCTTATTCGTGTTTCGAGACAGCTTTTGCAGGAACTTGGAAGAGAGCCTTCCGATGAGGAGCTTGCAAAAGAAATGCAGATGCCCGTTGACAAAGTTAGAGAAATTAGAAAAATTGCTCAAGAACCTGTTTCGCTTGAAACACCTATTGGAGAGGAAGAGGATAGCCATTTGGGCGATTTTATTCCAGATGAGGACATTCCGGCTCCGGCAGAGGCGGCGGCTTTTACTTTGCTTAAAGAGCAACTTATAAGCGTTTTGGATACATTGACTGATAGAGAAGAGAAAGTTTTGCGTTTGAGATTTGGGCTTGATGACGGAAGGGCGAGAACTCTTGAGGAAGTTGGCAAGGAATTTCAAGTTACAAGAGAGAGAATCAGACAAATTGAGGCAAAAGCTTTGAGAAAACTCAGACACCCGAGCAGAAGCAAAAAACTTAAAGATTATCTTGAATAATTTTTTTGCGGGCTTTTTGATGAAGCGAGTTCCCCGCCTGTTAGGCGAGGGGGATTGCTTTAATATGAAGTTGTTTTTTTGATACATACAGTTATTTAATTTATAATACAGTAAGTGTTGAACAATGCAGTTTACGACGATATATCAGAGTTATGTGTAAATTTGTTTTTGTGGCTTTAGGCTGATTGATGAGCTTATTTTTGACGCTGAATATGAATTGACAATATTTATATATAATTCATATTTGGCGTTTTTATTTTGATTTTGGGAGGAGAAGCTTTGGTTTTATCTGATAGGTTGAATATGGTTGCCGGTTGTGCAAAAAAATGCAAATTTCTTGTTGATGTTGGAACGGACCACGCCTATATTCCGATTTATCTTGTTGAAAAAAATATTGCACAAAAAGCTGTTGCTTGTGATATTAGCAAAGGGTCGGTTGAAAAAGCAAAAAAGAATATTGAAAAATATAGTTATAGCGATATTATTGAGGCGAGAGTTGGCGATGGACTTAAAGTTATTGATTGCGGAGAAAACCCCGACCAGATTATTATAGCGGGTATGGGAGGGCTTTTAACAATTGATATTTTAAATAATTCGAAAGATGTTGTTAATTTGGCAGAGCGAATTATTTTGCAACCGCAAAGAGATATTGACAAAGTTAGAAAAACTGTTCATAGTCTTGGATTTAAGATTATTGATGAAAAGATGACTTTTGAGGACGGAAAATATTATAATGTTATTGTTTGCGAAAAAGGCAAAGATTGTTATTATAGCGAAAAAGACTATTTTTTTGGAAAAATTTTACTTGAAAGAAAAGATGAATTTTTAAAAAAACAGATAGCACACGAATTGTTTAAAGTTGAACGAATTTTAAATAAAATGAGTTATGAGATGAGCATTGAAGAAAAGAATGATGTTTTTTTGAATAGATTTCACGAACTTGAAATTAAAAGGGATTTATATAAATTTTCAGGTGTTTGAAAATTATTTGCCGAATATAATAACACATAAACGAATTTTTTGTTTGGGATTGTGGGAAAAGCTGAATTCGGAAAATTTAAGAGGGGGATTTTATGAAAGCAAATTGCAAGAATATTGTTGATTTTATTGAGAAAATTGCACCGACAAATCTTGCCGAAGAGTGGGACAATGTTGGACTTATGATTGGTGATTTTTTGATGCCGGTTGGAAAGATTCTTGTTGCACTCGATATTAATGATGATGTTATTGATGAGGCTTTGGAGAAAAAGGCTGATTTGATTGTTACACATCACCCATTTATTTTTGGCAGTGTTAAAAAAATTAATTCTGAAAGTGCGGTTGGAAGAAGAGCTTTGAAACTTATTAAAAACGATATTGCAGTTTTTTCGGCACACACTAATTTGGACATTGCGAAGAACGGCACAAACGATACTTTGTTTGGACTTTTGGGACTTGAAAATTCTGAAATTCTTGTTAAGTCGGTTGACGGAGTTAATGGACTTGGAAGAGCCGGAGATATTCCTGATGAAATGGAGTTTTATGATTTTGCAACGTATGTTAAAAAAGTTCTTAAACTTGATAATTTGACGATTACGGGAAGATGCGACAAGAAAATTAAAAAAGTTGGACTTTGCACAGGGCAAGGCTCGGGAAGAGAATTTATGCTTGCGGCGAAAAATATTGGGTGTGACGCATATATTACGGGGGATTTGAGATATCACGAGGCTCAGTTTGCAAATGAGCTGGATTTATGTGTTATAGATATAACTCATTATGGAAGCGAAGTTCTTATTGTTCCTGTTTTATGTGATTATTTGAATGAATGTGCAAAAAATGAAAATTTGGATTTTATTTGCATTAAATCGGAAGTTGACGGTCAAACTTTAAATATTATATAGGGGTGGTATTTATGTCAAACATTATTTTAAATATTTTAAACATTGGTGAAAGCGTTTCTGAAAAAGAGGGAATTTCCCTTTTGGAGGTTGTTGAAAAATATCGTGATAAATTTAAAAAGGAGCCTCTTTTGGCTGCGGTTGACAACGAGGTTGTTGAACTTAGAAGTAAGCTTACAAAAGATTGTGAGGTTGAGTTTTTTGATATTGACACACCTTACGGATATGCAACGTATCAAAGGGGAATTATATTTTTAACTGTTTATTCTTTTAAACACGTTTTTGGTGAAAGCGTTAAGATAAATGTTAAGCACTCTATTAACGGAAATTATTATTGTACTGTTGACGATAAAGAAATTAACGAAGATGTTATTAAAAAAGTTGAAGATTTTATGTGTGAAACGGTTGAGAAAAATTTACCAATTGAAAAACTTGCGGTTCCGGTTTCTGACGGAATTAATTTTTACAGCGGGTATACCGATACAGATATGATTGAAGAACTTAAATATACACGTTCGACCAATATTACAATGCACAAATTAAATGATTTTTACGATTATTTATATGGGCCTATGGCATCTTCGACAGGTTGTTTTACTTTATTTAAACTTGTTTACAAAAAAGACAATGCTTTTGTTATAAGATTTCCTTTGAAAAATCAAACTTCAAAGCTTAATGAAGTTATTGAATGCGAAAAACTTATGAACGTTTTTGAAGAAAGTTCGGAATGGGCTAAAATTTTAAATGTTCAGTCGGTTAAATATTTGAATAACGCAATTTGCGAAAGAAAAATAAGAGATATTATTTGTTTGTCGGAAGCATTTCACGAAAAGAAGCTTGCGGAAATTTCCGATATGATTAAAAAAGGTGATAAAAAGATTATTCTTATTGCGGGGCCGTCTTCTTCGGGCAAAACAACTTTTGCGGAAAGGCTTTGCATACAGCTTAAAGTTAATAAAATTAAGCCTTATATAATTTCGCTCGATGATTATTACAGAGACAGGAGCGATACTCCTCTTGATGAATTTGGAAAACCTGATTATGAATGTCTTGAATCGATAGATGTTAAACAAATTAATCAAGATATTGGCGATTTGCTTGAGGGGAAAACTGTTCAAATTCCCAAATATAATTTTTTTAAAGGGTGCAGAGAATATAATGGCAATTTTATAAAACTTGGTGAAAAAGATGTTCTTGTTATTGAGGGAATTCATGGGCTTAATGAAAAGTTGACAAGCGGAGTTCCGAAAGAAAGCAAGTTTAAAATTTATATAAGTGCATTGACCCAGCTTAACATAAATCCTCACAACAGAATAACGACAACCGATGCAAGGCTTATAAGAAGAATGGTTCGTGACAGTCAATTTAGAGGGTTTGATGCTGTTAGCACTATTGATATTTGGCCTTCTGTTTTGAGAGGGGAAAGAAAAAATATTTTCCCTTATCAGGAAGAAGCAGATGTTATGTTTAATTCGGCTTTGGTTTATGAACTTGCTGTTTTGAAGCCATATGTTGAACCTTTGCTTTTTGATATTGACAAATCTTTGCCGGAATACAAAGAGGCAAGGAGACTTATTAAATTTTTGAACAGTTTTTTGAGCATTGGCGACAAATATATTCCTCAAAATTCTATTATACGAGAGTTTATTGGTGGAAGTTGTTTTCAATGAGGTTGAATGTTTTTGTTGGCTGAGGTAATATACACATTTTTATTATGGGAAATTTAAGCGAAGATTTTTTATTGTTCCAAATATTGTTTCTTATGATAAAAAATTATGCTGTGTTTTGAGAGGTTGTTGTTTTTTGTGATTTGAGAGGTACATTATGATGAGGATTAAATTTAAAAAGAATTTTTGGTTTAATTTGTTACTTCTGGTTTTGGCATTTACAATAACTATGATTTGCTCGGTTTCGGGGCGATATATGTCGGAAAATCTTGATTTGGCTGTTGGTTCGGTTAGCCCGCAAAAATTTATTGCAAATGAAGAAATTAAAAACGAAATTGCAACGCAAAGGAATATTGATAAGGCGATTTCTGAATTGTCTCCACTTTATATGCAGGATTCTACTGTTCAGAAAAAGGTTATTGAAAAAATAAATTCTTATTTTGACTATATTAATGCAAATTCTTCAAAAATTGGAAGCAGATTTTCTTATTTGGAGTCAACTTCCGAAAGCGAGGAGCTTTCGACTTTTGAAGAAGAAACTCAAACCGCTTATGAAATTATTAATCCTTTTGAAGAAGATGACGAATTGTCTTCGGACATATATTTATCAACAAGGCAAGTTAAAGTTATTACGGAACTTTCGGAAAAAGAGCTCCTTCGATTTGAAAAGAATGTTGCAGACATTGCAAATTCGGCTTTGGAGCAGGGTATTCGAGAGGACAATGAAGATAAAATTCTCATATATGTTAAAAGTGAGCTTTCGGAACTTAAACTTTCGAGCGAGCTTTCGGATATTGGATATGCAATTATATCTTCGGTTTTGGAACCAAATCTTATTGTTGATGTTGAGGCAACCGAAAAAGCAAAAGAAGAAAAAATTGCGTCTGTTGAGCCGGTTATGGTTTTGAAAAATCAAAAGATTGTTGATTCGGGCGAAATTATAAGCGAGGAAATTTATTCTTTGTTGTATTCTTCGGGGTATATTCAAAAAAGAGATTTTTCCGAAAACATAATGCCTATTTTAGGAACAGGCGTTATTGTACTTTTTATATTTCTATGCACAGCTATTTATATTAAAAAATTTCATAGAAAGCTTTATACAAGAAAAAATGAAGCGTTATTGCTGTTTTTTCTTTACATAATGCTAACGATTGGAATAAAATTTTTGCTTAATGTTCCTTATATATTTATGCCTGTTTTGGTGTTTACGATGCTTGTTGCGATGCTTCTTAATTACAGATTGGCGATAATTTTGAATTTTGCCGTTTGCTTGGTTTATTATGTTGCGTTCAATATGAATTCGGCTTTTTTACTGTATTTTACAACGACAGGAATGTTTGTTTCACTTATGTCGAATTTTATTAAAGAGCACAATATGATATTCAAAATTGGAATTTTGAATTGTATTGTTGGCTCGGTTGCTATGGCGGGTATAAGCTTTTATACAGACAAAAATTTTGACAACGAACTTTTACAAGAAATGCTTTTTGCTTTTGCAAACGGAATAATAACTTTAATTGTTTGTGTTGGAAGTATGCCATTATGGGAGGCTGTTTTTAAGGTTACAACGTCGTACAAACTTCTTGAACTTATAAACCCCGACAAAGCTCTTTTGAGAAGGCTTTTGCTTGAGTGTCCCGGAACATATAACCATAGCATAATTGTTGGAAATCTTGCGGAGGCGGCTGCATTTGATGTTGGTGCAAATGCGGCTTTGGCTAAGGTTGGGAGTTATTATCACGATATTGGAAAGCTTAAATATCCTCAATATTTCAGCGAAAATATTAAAGGGAAAAATCCTCACGATGATATGAGCCCTTATGAAAGTTCGAAAATTATATCAAGCCACGTTGGTGCGGGAATTGAACTTGCTGAAAAATATAAACTTCCCATTGTTGTTAGAGATATTATTGCACAACATCACGGGAATACGGTTATGGGATTTTTCTATTTTAAGGCAAAACAGGAATTTGGAGAAAAATCGGTTGATGAGGCTGATTTTAGGTATAAATATTCTGTTCCGCAATCTAAAGAAGCGGCTATTATTATGCTTGCGGATACTGTTGAGGCGGCTGTTAGAAGCAAAAACGAAACAAATTTGAAAGAAATTGAAAAATTTGTTCACGAACTTATAAAAGGAAAGTTAAATGACGGTCAGCTTAACGGGTGCTCACTTAAAATAAGCGATATTCTTAAAATTGAAAAAGCATTTATGAAAGTTCTTGCGGGAATGTATCACGAGAGAGTTCCATATCCGACAGATAAAAAAGACGAAGAGGAAGTATGAATATGAATATATTATTTGATAATTCGACAACTTATATTTTTGATGATGAAAAAATAAAAATATTTTATGATGTTGTTGGGGAAACCTTAAAATATGAGGGTTTTTCCGACGATGTTGAAGTTAGTATATCCATTGTTGACAATGAAGAAATTCGAAAAATAAATTGCAAATTTAGAAATATTGACAAGGCGACGGACGTTTTATCTTTTCCTATGATTGATTTTGAGGGCGGAGAAGAAGTTGATACAAGCGAGACGGTTGTGCTTGGTGATATTATAATAAGCATTGAAAGAGCAATTTCACAAGCAGAAGAATATGGTCATTCAATTGAAAGAGAAATTGGATTTCTTACGGCACACAGTATGTTGCATCTTCTTGGATATGATCATATTGAGCCGGAAGAAGAGGCTGTTATGTTTTCGAAACAGAGGGAAATACTTGAAAACGTTGGTCTTAAAAGGTAATATTTTTTGGAGGTATTTATGAGCAAATATAATGTTTTATGGGAATATATTCAAAAAAGGGGCGAAAGTTCGATTAAATTGACTTTTGAAGAAATTGAAAATATTGCGGGGATTTCAATTGACCATTCTTTTTTGAGATATAAAAAGGAACTTATTGAATTTGGATATGAGGTTGAAAAAATTTTTTTGAAAGAACATACAGTTGTTTTTTCGGCGATTTCAAAAGATTGATTTTATAAAAGTATTGGAATAATTTGGTTTTTATAGTACGATTATGAGGTGATTTTTATGAATGAAATTGATGAAAACAAATTTCTTATTCAAAAGGCAAAAGAGGGAAAGAAAAATTCTTATTCACCTTATTCCGATTTTAAGGTTGGTGCGACTGTTTTGACGGCTGACGGGAGTATATATTGCGGTTGCAATATTGAAAATTCGTCATACGGTGCAACGGTTTGCGCAGAAAGAACGGCTATATTTAAGGCTGTTTCCGAGGGGAAAAAAGATTTGAAAAAAATAGCCATTGTTTCGGATTTTTGCGATTTGACTTTTCCTTGCGGAATTTGTTTGCAGGTTATTTCTGAATTTATGCCGAACGGAGAATTGCTTTTTGAAGATAAAGACGGCAATATTATTGTTCATAAGGTTTGCGAACTTTTGCCGTTTACGTTTAAGTTATAGGCGGGTGGTTTTATGTATACTTGGGAAGAGCTTGAGGAAAGGTGCCTGAATTGCTATAAATGCAATCTTTCGAAAACAAGAAAAAATGTTGTTATTGGCGTTGGAAACAAAAACAGTGATATTTTATTTGTTGGAGAAGGTCCGGGCGAACAAGAGGACTTGAAAGGTGAGCCTTTTGTTGGGGCGGCGGGTAAGCTTCTTGACAAAATGCTTGGGGCGATTGAATTGGACCGTTCTCAAGTTTACATAGCGAATATTGTTAAATGTCGGCCCCCATTTAATCGTGACCCGGAAAAGGAAGAGCGGGAAGCTTGCATTAATTATTTGAGACATCAATTTCTTTTGATTAGGCCGAAGATAATTGTTTGCCTTGGAAGAATTGCGGCACAGGCTATTATTGCTCCTGATTTTAGAATAACAAAAAGCAGGGGAATATGGTATAACAAAAAGAATTGTGATATAATTGCAACATATCACCCATCGGCACTTTTGCGAGATGAAAGCAAAAAACGTCCCGCCTGGGAAGATTTTAAGGCTATTAGAAAAAAATATGATGAAGTGAGGTTTACAAATGAATCAACAGAAAAATAAAGGGTTTCGCTCAGGTTTTGTTTCTTTAATTGGCAGGCCGAATGTTGGAAAATCAACTCTTATGAATTATCTTATTGGCGAAAAGATTGCCATAATTTCAAACAAGCCACAGACGACAAGAAACAAGATACAATCGATTTTAACTACGGATAATTTTCAAGTTGTTTTTATTGATACGCCGGGAATTCATACGCCAAAATCGAAGCTTGGCAATTTTATGGTTAAAAGTGCAGAAACAACTTTAAACGAGGTTGACATAGTTTTATATTTAATTGAACCTTTTGAAAAAATTAAAGAGTCGGATTTAAAAATTCTTGAAAGATTGAAAAACGTTAAGTCGAACGTTTTTTTGATAATAAACAAAGTTGATACGGTTGAAAAAGAGGAAATTTTAAAAGTTATTGACGCATATCGTTCACAATATGATTTTAAAGAAATAATTCCTATTTCGGCAATGAAGGGAATTAATACTGATGAACTTTTGGACAGTATTGAAAAATATTTGCCTCAAGGACCGCAATATTTTCCGAATGATATGATTACGGACCAACCAGAAAGGCAGATCGTTGCCGAAATAATAAGGGAAAAGGCGTTGTATTTGTTGCAGGAGGAAATTCCGCACGGGATTGCCGTTGAAATAACGGGTATGAAAAAAAGAGAAAACAAAGATATTATTGATGTTGATGCAACTATTTATTGCGAGAGGGATTCTCACAAAGGAATTATAATTGGTAAAAGAGGGTCTATGCTTAAACAAATTGGCTCTAAGGCGAGGTTTGACATTGAAAGATTGTTGGGCTCTTCTATAAATTTGCAAATTTGGATAAAAGTTAAAAAGGATTGGCGTGACAGTGATTTCCTGTTGAAAAACTTTGGGTATGATTCGAAAAATTTATAATTAATTTTGGATTTTTTGTTTTGTGCGTATGTTTTTTTATTGTGATGAATTTGTAAAATATGGATTTTGATGCAAAAATTTTACAATAAATTTATTTTTTTGACATTTATATTTTTTTTAAATGCTCTTTTTTGGCTGTTGAACACTTTATGTTTTTTTGTCAAGAAATTTATTTTTACTTTTGTCGACATTTTTTTTGCCGTATATAAACTTTTTTGAAGGAAAATATAAATGTGCAGAGAACAATTATTATGGCAAGTTGTATAATTATAATTTTACGATATTGCCGAAAAAATGATGTTTTTTGCCTATTTATATTTTTGGAGGGCGAGAAATATGACAGAGTTGTTTTGGAGTATTTTTGAAAAAAGCGGAAATTTAGACGCATTTTTGGCATATAAAGAGTTTTCTGAATTAAATTGTCAAAAAATGGATTGTTTGCTATTGAATAATGAAGATACAAAAAAATATTGATTTTATGTTGTTGCAAGAATTTGTTTTTGAAACGATAGTTGATGTTTTTGTAATTGGGATTTTATATATGCCACAGAATTTAAGGCATTGGCGGATATTTGAAATGAGAGTTTGGCGGAAGCGGTTGAAATTTTCGTCATTGCCTTAAATGAAAATTGACGTATTTGAGGGATTTGAAATGTCGAATTTGTTAAATTTGCGTGGGATTGTTTTGAAAGAAACGCCGGTTGGAGAGGCGGACAAATTTATTACAATTCTTGCAAAGGACTATGGAAAAATTTCGGTTTCGGTTAAGGGGGCAAGAAGGGTTCGGAGCGGTTTGACCGCAGGAACTTCCCTTTTTTCTTATTCGGATTTTTACATATCTGAAGTTAAAAAAAAGTTCTATTTAAATCAAACAGAGCCGATTGAAACGTTTTACGGTTTGAGAAACAGCCTTGATTGTTTGGCTTATGGTTCATATTTTCTTGAAATTACAAATAAGATGCTTTATGAAAATATGCCGGCAAACAATGTTCTTTTGTTACTTTTGAAAGCTTTGACGGCACTTTCGAAAAGCAATGTTTCGAAAAGATTGATTTCTGCTATATTTGAGCTTAAAATTTTGGAATTTAACGGATATAGACCGGAAACGGAGAATTGCGTTAGTTGTGGGGAGAAAGCGGAAAGCAATTTTTATATGACAGATGAGGGAACGGTTTGTTCGAAGTGTTTATCAAAACAAGAATTTTATGTGGCATTAGATGAAACCTTATTGTATACTATACGATTTATATTTTTTTCTGATTTGAACAAGCTTTTTTCGTTTAATATATCTCCTAAAACGTTGAAAAATCTTTCAAATCTTTCAAGGCACTTGATGAGAAGTCATTTTAACTTTAACTTGAAATCGTTTGATTTTATAAGAGAGATTGAAGAATTTCAATAGAATTTGAATTTTTGCAAAGAGGTATATTTTGTTTTATTGTTACATATTTTGGAAAATTTAAGTGTAGATAGTGATTAGTTGTGGCTAATTAATTGTTCCATTTAGTGTATTGAAAAAATTTTTTTTGTATGTAATAATATACAATAGTGTGATTAAAATATATACATATAATTTGCATTTGAGGTGACTAATTTTGGAGGAACGTATTTTAAAAATAACAGGTATGACTTGTAGTGCCTGTGTTAGAGCCGTTGAACGTGCTGTTGCAAAACTTGATGGGGTTGAGTTAGCTCAGGTTAATTTTGCGACGGAAAAGCTTAACGTTGTTTTTGACAGAGAAAAAATCGATGTTCAAAAAATTATCGAGGCAATTGTTGGGGCGGGATATGGCGTTGATTTGGAGGAAAAAAAGGAAGAGAGGGGAAATAAATTTAATTCGGAAGTTGCTAAATTTATTTTTGCACTTGTTTTTACAATTCCTCTTTTTTATATTTCTATGGGATATATGATTGGCTTGCCAATTCCGGAGGTTATTTCGCCGGAAACGAATCCTTTGGCATATGCGGTTTTACAAGTTATTCTTGTTATTCCGGTTATTATATCGGGGATAAAGTTTTACACTGTTGGCATTAAGGCGGTGTTTAAAGGTTCGCCTAATATGGACACGCTTATAGCGGTTGGAACGTTGGCTGCTTTTTTATATAGTTTATATTCGATTTATGAGATTTATATTGGCAATTCTCATGCTGTTCATAATTTATACATTGAGTCGGTTGGAATGATTATTACTTTGATTTCGCTTGGAAAGATGCTTGAGGCGAGGTCTAAGGCAAAAACAAACGAGGCAATTAAAAAGCTTATGGGACTTGTTCCGAAAACAGCTTTTATTATTGACAAAAACGGTTCTGAAAAAGAAATTCCTGTTGAGGACGTTGCAATTAACGATATTGTTGTTGTTAAGCCGGGAAGCAAAATTCCTGTTGACGGGGTTATAATTGAGGGAAGAACATCGATTGATGAATCTATGCTTACGGGCGAAAGTATTCCTGTTTTGAAGAATGTTGGAGACACAGTTATTGGTGCAAGCATAAATAAAAACGGAAGAATTAAATTTCGAGCGGAGAAAGTTGGCAAAGATACGGCTCTTGCGGGAATTATACGTCTTGTTGAAGAGGCTCAAGGTTCGAAAGCTCCGATTGCGAAGCTTGCTGATGTTGTTTCCGGATATTTTGTTCCGATTGTTATTTTAATTGCGTTGGTGGCATCAAGCATATGGTATTTTTCGGGTCAGAATTTTGAGTTTTGCATAAAAATTTTTGTTTCGGTTATGACGATTGCCTGCCCTTGTGCATTGGGGCTTGCAACCCCAACTGCGATTATGGTTGGTACGGGGAAAGGTGCGGAATATGGAATTTTGATTAAAGGCGGAAGCGTTTTGGAAGCAGCTCACAAAATCGATACGGTTGTTTTGGACAAAACGGGAACAATTACCGAGGGAAAGCCTGTTGTTACAGACGTTGAATGTTTTAACGGATTTGATGAAAAAACTTTGATTAGGTATGCGGCATCTGCTGAAAAAGGCTCGGAGCACCCTCTTGGCGATGCTGTTATAAAAAAAGCAGATGATGATAAAATTGAATTGGCGAAAATTTCCGAGTTTAATGCTGTTTCGGGATATGGGCTTGAATGTTTTATTGAAAAACATAAAGTTTGTATCGGAAACAAAAAATTTATGGAAAAGAATAATATTGATATTGGTGATTATTATAAAAAAGCAGACATTTTTGCGGAAGAGGGTAAAACATCTATGTTTGTTGCGGTTGATAACGTTATTGCGGGAGTTTTGGCTGTTGCTGATATTTTGAAAAAAGAAAGCGTTTTTGCCGTTCAAAAACTTAAGGAAATGGGAATTAATGTTTATATGATTACCGGAGATAATGTTAAAACAGCGGAATTTGTTGCAAAGCAAGCAGGTATTTCGAATGTTTTGGCGGAGGTTTTGCCGAAAGACAAGGCTGAAGAAGTTGGAAAGATTCAAAAATCAGGAAAAATTGTTGCTATGGTTGGTGACGGAATTAACGATGCACCGGCACTTGCAAAAGCTGATGTTGGAATTGCTATTGGAAGCGGAACGGACGTTGCTGTTGAATCGGCGGATATTGTTTTGATGAAAGACGAAGTTACAGACGTTGTTAACGCAATAATGCTTAGCAAAAAGACGATTAAAAATATAAAAGAAAATCTTTTTTGGGCATTTTTTTATAATACTCTTGGTATTCCGATTGCTTGTGGAATTTTATATTTATTTGGAGGACCGTTGCTTAACCCAATGATTGGAGCGGCGGCGATGAGTTTTAGTTCTGTATCTGTTATAAGCAACGCATTAAGGCTTAGAAAATTTAAACCTATTGCTGTTGATAAAAATAATCAAAATATGGAGGTTTTTACTATGAAGAAAACAATTAAAATTGAAGGTATGTCTTGTATGCATTGTTCGGCACGTGTTGAAAAAGCATTGAAAGAAATTGACGGTGTTTCTGATGTTGCGGTTAATCTTGACGAAAAAAATGCGGTTGTGAATGTTGACGGTGTTTCCGATGATGTTTTGGTTAATGCTGTTACGGAAGCCGGTTATGATGTTGTTGGCATTGAGTAGAGATTAATAGATATTAAGTATTTTAAAATGGCAGGTGGTCTATGGATTATCTGCCTTTTTTGTATGTAAATTAAAATTGGTTGAAAAAAGCAAGTAGGGCTGATATAATTTTTATGAAAGCAATGTATATAATTATACAGTTGCTGTTTGTGGGAAAGAAGGGAATTAATATGTTGTGTCATATGATGATAGATTTAATTGTTTTTCTCTGTACAAGGTCCGGTGTTTGGACGAGGCTTGTGCAGAGATAAAAAAATAATTCGTCCGCATTGGATTTTGTACTTATGGAATGTAAAAAATAATGAGACTATAAGGAGATAGCGATGAAATTAACAGGACCATATCCTACAATGTATAACAGAGATGAAATATTTTTTAGGTTAGGAATTGAAAAGTCGGAAGAACTTTTATATAAAATCGAAGTTACAGATAACCCTAATTTTCAAGACGATATTGGATTTTCATATCTTCATAGAGCTTGCCAAGCTCATTATTTGGAAGCAATAGAAGTGCTTTTAAAAAAAGGTGCAAACCCGAATATTAATGATAAACGTGGACATTCTCCTGTTTTGGAAGCTATAGGCAGTATTGATGAAAACAATAATGCTATACTTGAACTTATGTTAGAATATGGATTGGATTTAGACAAAACGGAAGGCGAAATGACATTAAAGGAAGTGTTAGAAGCTTTTGATAACGAAGATATAAATCGGCTGATTAATAAGTATTATAAGGCAAACAAGTAAGTTATAATGGAAGTGAAAAATTCGATTTTTTGGCGAGATTGAAAGAACATATGAATTGAAATTTGAGTGATTTTTTTAAAAATTTAAACCGAGGGAAAGCGGAAGAAATTGTTTCGTTTTCCTTCGGTTTGATAAAAGGTGAATTTTTGTTGCTTTGGAGCTTATTGGAATTTTTTCCAATAGGCGTCTTCTTTTTTTTGTTCAACGGCATCGAAATATTCATCGACAATATCGAAAATTTCGCTTTCATCTTTTATTAAATAATAATCTTTTCCTGAAAGTTGTTTTATATTTTTCTTTTTAATTTTTGGATTTTTAAGCCATTTATAAAAGTTTTCTTCCCATTCTTCGGCTTTTTCTTTGCCCAAATCTTCATAACTTAAAATTTCTTCTTTAACTTCATAAACAAAATCATCTATAGTCATTTTTATCATAATAAACTCTCCTTTAAATGAGTTTTATATTTTCGGGTTCACTGATTTTTTCTATTCCGAAATGTTTGTAGCCCAACGTTGTTACAATTCTTCCTCGAGGGGTTCTTTGAATGTATCCGAGTTGGATTAAATATGGTTCGTAAACATCTTCGATTGAGTCGGCTTCTTCGCCTATTGATACGGCGAGAGTGTCAAGCCCGACAGGACCGCCACCGAATTTTTCAATCATTGCCATAATCATTTTTCTGTCGGTTATATCAAGCCCGACTTTATCGATGTCTAAGATGTTGAGCGTTTCTTTTGCAACTTCTTCTGTTACAATTCCATTATATTTAACTTGTGCAAAGTCACGAACTCGTTTTAAAAGGCGGTTTGCAATTCTTGGGGTTCCTCTTGAGCGTCTTGCAATTTCTTCTGCTCCTTTATCATCAATTTCAATTCCGAGAACTTTTGCCGAGCGGTTTACAATTACTTTTAATTCATTGATGTTATACAATTCGAGACGATTTATTACACCAAATCGGTCTCGCAAGGGGGCTGTTAGGAGCCCTATTCTTGTTGTTGCACCGACAAGAGTGAATTTTGGCAAATCAATTCGAATGCTTTTTGCGGCAGGGCCTTTGCCGATTACGATATCAAGAACGAAGTCTTCCATTGCGGGATAGAGAACTTCTTCAATTAGGCGATTTAATCTATGGATTTCGTCTATAAAAAGAACATCACCTTCGTTTAAGTTGTTGAGAATTGCTGCCATATCTCCGGGGCGTTCTATTGCCGGACCAGACGTTGCTTTTATTCCAACTCCCATTTCATTTGCGATTATGTTTGACAGAGTTGTTTTTCCCAAGCCGGGAGGACCATATAACAAAACGTGGTCGAGTGTTTCATTTCTTTTTTTGGCGGCTTCGATATAAACACGCATTGTGCTTTTAACTTTTTCTTGACCTATATAGGTTTCGAGGGTTTGCGGTCTAAGTTTTGGTTCGATTTCAATATCTTCGCTTTTTAAATTTGTTTCAATAATTCTTTTATCTATTTTAACTCACCACCGTTTTTATAAAGATAATTTTTTTAATGCAAGTTTTATTATTTCAGATGAATTTAAACCGTTGCAATCCAATTCCATAATTGCTTTGACAGCTTCGCTTTTTGTAAATCCGAGTTCGGAGAGAGCCGCAATTGCTTCGTTTTTTTCTGTTCCCGAGGAATTGAAACTTTCGGAAGAAAGCGAAGAATTTGAAACGCTGTTTTCAAACGAACTGTTTATTGTGTTGACTTTATCTTTTAATTCAAGTGCAATTCGTTGGGCGGTTTTTTTACCAATTCCTTGACCTTTTGACAAAGTTTGAATGTCATCGGTTATGATTGCCAAGATGATTTCGGAGGGCGACATAACAGAAAGGATTGACAACGCACCTTTTGGCCCGACTCCTGAGACGGAAATCAGTTTGTTGAAGATTTCAAGTTCTTCCATTGATAAAAAGCCAAATAGGCTGATTCCGTCTTCTTTGACATTCATATATGTATATATTTTTGTTTGTTCATTTTTTTTTGAAAGGCGGTTTCTTGTGTTTTCAGAAACAGAAATATTATAGCCTATGCCATTATTTTCGATTATTATATAATTTTCTGATATTAATTCTATTGTTCCTTTTATATAGCTTATCAAATTTTAATCTTCTCCTTAAAAATAAAAATTTAGTTGAGTAAAATTCAACTATTTATTATTTATGATTTGCACAAAATTAATTATACTACAAGATGTTGAAAAATAAAAGAAATAATTGATTGAAAGGTATGGCAGAATTTTTGGAGGAGATTTTTAAAAAATTGCTATTTTTAGAAATTGATAGAAAAAGAGGGATTCTAAAAATAGCATATTGAAAGAGTTATTTAATTGGTTGTGACTTATATTTTTTCACTTTTTTCTGTTTTTAAATTTTTATCGATAGTTATTAGAAATCCTCTACCATTTTCGGCAATCCAATTGTAGAAGTTGTTTTTTGGAACGCCGTATTTTTCCATTATTGCCATTATACAGCCACCATGACAAACAATTATGCTGTCTTCGTCTTTTTTTACGATATCTTCAAATGCTTTTATACAGCGGTTTTTGAATTTGACTATGTCTTCGCCGTTTGGAAAGTACATATATTCTGCAGATTTTCCGAAATTGCTGTGTTTTGGGTTTGATATTATTTCTTCGAATGTTTTGTTTTCAAAGTCGCCGAAATCCATTTCACGAAAGTCGGTTAATATTTCGGGAATTAGCGACGGATATATTAAATTTGCAGTTTCTGTTGTTCGCTTTAATGGGCTTGAATAAATTTTATTTATTGTTGGATAAATGTTTTTTGAAATTAAGTTTTTGAGCTCGTTTTTTCCAAATTCGGAAAGATGTTCATCGGTTGTTCCGATAAAACGTTTTTCGATGTTTCCTTTTGTTTTTCCATGTCGTATTAGTGCTATTTTCATATTGACCACCTTTATAATTTCAGAATTATTTTTTCGGTTAAAATTATTGTTAAAAATGCGAGTGTTTCGCAAAGATGAAGAAGAAAGCCGGCGATATCTCCCGTTATTCCTCCGAAATGTTTTTTTGACATATATTTTACATAAATAAATGATAGAATATTTGACAAAATGCAAATTGTTCCAAGGATTGGGTTTTCATATTCAAAAAAAATGCAACAAACAAATATGTAAAAAAGCATTGAATATTTGACAGCTTTTTTATGTGAGGAATTTGCAAAAAGAGAGGCGAGACCGGTGTTTTTGGCGATTGGAAAAGTTACAACGGCAAGCCCCGAGAGACCTCTTGAAAAAATGTAATTTGCACAAAGTATGTTTATTGATTTTTCGGATACTTCGCTAAAAAGGGCTATATTTATTATGAAAAAGCAAATTGCCCAAATTACCGCAAAAGCTCCTGTGTTTGGGTCTTTTAATATTTCAAGTTTTTTTTCTTTTGGAGCATAAGAACAAAGCCCATCGGCTGTATCCATAAAGCCATCGAGGTGAATTCCTCCGCTTATTGCTATTGGAATTATGGCGGATATGCAACAATAGAAAATTGGATTGAAATTTAAAAAATTATTTAATATGAAAAAAAGTTTTATAAATATGGCTGTTATTATGCCGACTATTGGGAAAAAGCACAGGGCATATTTCATATTTTGCTCATTCCATTTTACATTTGGAACGGGAATTTTTGAGTACATTGAAATTGCAATTTTTAGTGATTGAAAAAGCATTTTTTCTCCTTAAATTTACAAAAATGGTTTATTTTTTTGCGACAGCAAGAATGAAAAAATATTTTTACTGCCGCAAAAATTGTTCGATTTTGTTTTAATACCAACGTATTATCGGAAGAGAATTATTTATTCCGTTTGTTACAAGAATTTGATGTATGTCAACAATGCCGTTGTGAAAAACTGCGGCACAAGCACACAGATATAATTGCCACATTCGTATGAATTCTTCGTTGAACATTTTTGATATTTTAGGCATATTCTTTTTGAAATTTTCGTTCCAACAAAGAAGTGTTTTTGTATAGTGATTTCTGAGATTTTCAATATCGAGAGTGTGAAATCCGTAGTCGGCAAACAAGGATTCTATTTCACGCAAGCTTGGAATTACGCCGCCCGGAAAAATGTATTTTTTTAACCAAGGGTCGCCGTCAAATTCTTTTAATGCACTTATATAATGGAGAAGAAATACACCACCGGGAACTAAAACTTTTTTTACTGTTTCGATGAATTTATTGTAATTTTTTCTTCCGACGTGTTCGAGCATTCCGATACTTACAATTCGGTCGAATTTTTTGTTGTATGATGTTAAATCACGATAATCCATAAGCTCGGCGGTTAGGTGGTTTTCGAGATGTTCTTCTTTTATTTTTTCACTGAAAGCTTTATATTGCTCGGAGCTTAGAGTTATGCCAACACCTTTTATTTTATATTTTTTTGCTGCGGTTATTAAAAGTTGACCCCAACCGCAACCTATGTCGAGAAGGGTCATTCCTTCTGTTAGACAAAGCTTTTTTAATGTATAATCGATTTTATTGATTTGAGCTTCGTACAAAGAATCGGTTTCGTTTTTGAAATAGGCACAGGAATAGCTCATTGTTTCATCAAGCCACAGTTTATAGAAATCGTTTCCTATGTCGTAATGAGATTCGATTTCTTTTTGCTGATTCTTTTTTGACGTTGATGTAAATATTAATTTTTTTAGTGCGTTTTGATTTGTTGAAAATTTTTCACGTTGTCCGAGAAAATTATCGAGTGCATAATAGAGGTCGCCTTCGATTTTTAAATCTCCACGCATATATGCTTCGCCAAGTGCCAGAGATGTGCTTTTTTCAAGCTCGGAAAGAGACAGCGGTTTTTTAAACTCAACTTTAAAAACAGGCGTTCCTGTTCCAATTTGATGTTCTTTGCCGTTTAATTTTAGCACAAAGGGGTGTTCATCAAATCTTTGTAAAAATTTTAACATTAAATTATCAACAATTTGCATTTTATTACTCCCTTTCAAAATATACTTTTTATTAAGGCGAGGTCACAACGTTAAAAATAATTGTGGGAATGCCTTAATTGTATTCTTAGCGAAGATTACGTTTGCTCATGCTGTTAAATAAAAATTTAATTTTTTAAAATTTGAATTTTGACAAACAAGCTGAATTTATTTGATATTTGAGCTGATTTTGTATAATTATGATTTTACGATTTTGATGCAGTAATTATGCAATGTTGCTTTATATTTTTGTTATTATAAATATATCACTTTTTTTTTATTTTGACAACAATACATAACTTTTTTGCTGTTTTTCTAAATATAATCGGCAAATAAATGCAAAATATACAAAAAAATGTTGCAAAGCGATTAGTATTTGTGTATAATTAAAACAATGGTAAACATTGTGACATTTATTTAAAACTAATTTGTACTATTTATTTGTTTTTGTTTTGCTGAAATTTGGGAAATGTGTCGCTGTGTTTGTGGAAAAAATATCAGACTATTACTGATTTGGCAAGTTTTCGTCGGTTTGGAAGAAAGTTGCCTTAAATGATTTTGAATATCATCTGTTTGTAATTTGTGTTTTCAGCTTGAAATTTTATGTTTATAGCTTTGACAGAAATTTTTGGTTTTATTCACATTTTATGGTGATATTTTTATGCTTGTTTTCAATTATACTTTTATATAATGAAAATTTAATAATAAGACAGGGGGCTTAACAAATGAATCAAAATTTTGATTATTCTTTAGTTGATGATGTACTTAAAGAGCACGAATATAAACAAAGTGCTATTATTGCAATTCTTCAAGCTTTGCAAGAACATTATCATTATTTGCCGAAAGAGATTTTTCCACGTATATCGGAGAAACTTGGTGTTAGCGAGGCGAGAATTTACAGCGTTGCAACATTTTACGAGAATTTTTCTCTTGAACCGAAAGGAAAATATATTATAAAGGTTTGTGACGGAACAGCCTGTCATGTTAGAAAGTCTATTCCAATTCTTGAAAAGCTTAGAGAGGAACTTGGACTTTCGGATAACAACGTTACAACAGACGACCTTATGTTTACGGTTGAAACGGTTTCATGTCTTGGAGCTTGCGGGCTTGCTCCGGCATTAACAGTTAATGACAAAGTTCACCCGGCTATGACTCCGGAAAAAGCGGCAGAACTTATTAAAGAATTGAAGGAGGCGGAATAATATGTTTAAATGCAGAGAAGATTTGCAAAATCTTAGGACCATATATGAAAATTCCGCAAAGTCGGAAAAAAAGAAAATTCTTGTTTGTGCGGGAACAGGTTGTGTTGCCGGAGGTTCTCTTGATATATATCAAAGATTTGCGGAAATTATGGAGCAAAAAGGAATTGTCTGTTCAGTTGAACTTCAAAAAGAACCTCACGATGATTCCATTGGGATTAAAAGAAGTGGTTGTCACGGATTTTGCGAAATGGGTCCTCTTGTTAGAATTGAACCTCAAGGGTATTTATATACAAAAGTTAAAATTGACGATTGCGAAGAAATTGTTGAGAAAACTATTTTAAATGATGAAATAATTGAAAGGCTTGCTTATAAAAAAGACGGAAAAGTGTATAAAGTTCAAGAGGAAATTCCTTTTTATGAAAAACAAACAAGAATTGTTCTTGAACATTGCGGACACATTGACGCAACATCAATTAATGAATATTTATCGATTGGCGGATATAAAGCTTTTGAAAAAGCACTTTTCGAAATGTCGCAAGATGATATTATAAAAGAAATTGAAGAGTCCAATCTTCGAGGAAGAGGGGGCGGAGGTTATCCGACAGGCAGAAAATGGGCACAAGTTAAAAAACAAAATTCCGACATAAAATATGTTGTTTGTAATGGTGACGAGGGCGACCCCGGTGCATTTATGGACAGAAGTATTATGGAGGGCGACCCACACAGAATGCTTGAGGGTATGATGATTGCCGGAGTTGCAACGGGAGCTTCGGAGGGATATATTTATGTTCGTGCGGAATATCCTATGGCTGTCAGTCGTTTGAAAAATGCGATTGAACAGGCGGAAGAATATGGTCTTTTGGGCGACAACATACTTGGAACGGAATTTTCTTTCAGATTACATATTAACAGAGGTGCGGGAGCGTTTGTTTGCGGAGAGGGAAGTGCTTTGACTGCATCTATTGAGGGAAAAAGAGGTATGCCGAGAGTTAAGCCTCCTCGTACGGTTGAAAAGGGTCTTTTTGAAAAACCAACTGTTTTAAACAACGTTGAAACGTATGCAAATGTTCCTCAAATTATAATTAAAGGCTCTGAATGGTATAAAAAAATTGGTCCGGAAAACAGCCCCGGAACAAAAGCTTTTGCTTTGACGGGAAACATTCAAAATACCGGTCTTATTGAAGTTCCCATGGGAACAACTTTGAGAGAAGTTATTTTTGACATTGGCGGAGGAATGAAAGACGGAGCCGAATTTAAAGCTGTTCAAATTGGCGGACCTTCGGGCGGTTGTCTTGTTACTTCAGACCTTGATTTGCCTTTGGACTTTGATTCTCTTAAAAAAGTTGGGGCAATGATTGGCTCCGGTGGTTTGGTTGTTATGGATAACAACACTTGTATGGTTGAAGTTGCGAGATTTTTTATGAACTTTACTCAAAACGAATCTTGTGGAAAATGTGTTCCTTGCAGAGAGGGCACAAAACGTATGCTTGAAATTCTTGAAAGAATTGTTGCGGGACAAGGCCGAGACGGTGATATTGAACTTCTTCTTGAACTTGCGGACACCATTAGCCAAACGGCTTTATGCGGGCTTGGTAAAACAGCGGCTTCTCCTGTTGTCAGCACAATTAAAAGTTTTAGAGAAGAATATGAAGCTCATATTTATGATAAAAAATGTCCTTCCGGAAACTGTAAAAAACTTATTACTTATGCTATTGACCCTGATATTTGTAAGGGCTGTTCAAAATGCTCGAGAATTTGTCCTGTTGGGGCAATATCGGGACAAATTAAAGAGCCGTTTGTTATTGACAGCACAAAATGTATTAAATGCGGTGCGTGTAAAGAAGCCTGCAACTTTAAGGCTATAAGGGAGGTTTAATAATGAGTGAAAATTTTATGATTATCGATAATATTCCCGTTGAAATAAACGGAGAAAAAAATATCCTTGAATTAATTAGAAAAGCGGGAATTGATTTACCTACATTTTGCTATTATTCTGAACTTTCGGTTTATGGTGCTTGCCGAATGTGTATGGTTGAAAACAAATGGGGCGGAATTGAGGCTTCATGTTCAACACCTCCGAAAGCAGGTATGGAAATTTATACAAATACGCCGAAGCTTAGAAAATACAGAAAAATGATTTTGGAGTTGTTGCTTGCGGACCATTGCAGAGATTGTACAACTTGTGCCAAAAACGGAAATTGTAAGCTTCAAGAACTTGCAAGCAGATTTGGAATTACAAATGTTAGATTTCCCAATACATCAACTGAGCCTGACGTTGATAATTCTTCTTTGTGCATTACTCGTGATGCCAATAAATGTATTCTTTGCGGGGATTGTGTTCGTGTTTGTAATGAGGTTCAAAATGTTGGGGCTATTGACTTTGCTTTCAGAGGGTCTAAGATGAAAGTTTGCACAGCTTTTGACAAACCTATTGCCGAGTCACCTTGTGTTGGCTGTGGGCAATGTGCCGCTGTCTGTCCAACGGGAGCTATAGTTATTAAAAACGATAGTCAGAGACTTTGGAAAGATTTGAGCCAAGAAGAAGTTAAAGTTATTGCCCAAATTGCACCGGCTGTTCGTACTGCTGTTGCAAAAGAATTTGGTTGTGATGAACAAAATGTTATGGGCAAAATAATTGCTTCGTTGAGACGTATGGGATTTGACGAAATATATGATACATCAACAGGGGCAGACCTTACTGTTTTGGAAGAAGCCAACGAGTTTCTTGCGAGAATTGAAAAAAATGAAAATATTCCGTTGTTTACTTCTTGTTGCCCTGCGTGGGTTAATTATGTTGAAAAAAATTATCCGGAACTTTTGCCTAATGTTTCAACTTGTCGTTCGCCTATGAGTATGTTTTCGGCTATAATAAAAGAAGAAAACAAAAATTCAAGAAGAAAGATTGTTAATGTTGCAATTATGCCTTGTACAGCTAAGAAATTTGAGGCGGCAAGAGATGAATTTAAAGTTGACGGAATTCCTGATACAGACTATGTTATTACAACTCAGGAACTTATTCAGATGATAAAAGAATCGGGAATTGTTTTTTCTGAAATTGAGCCTGAAGCGGTTGATATGCCTTTTGAAACTTATACAGGTGCCGGAGTTATTTTTGGTGTTACCGGCGGTGTTACCGAAGCGGTTATAAGAAGAATTTCGACAGATAAATCTTTGTCGGCACTTAGAACGTTAGCGTTTAACGGTGTTAGAGGTATGGACGGCGTTAAAGAAATTACAATTAAATATAACGAAAAAGACGTTAAAATTGCGGTTGTCAGCGGTCTTAAAAATGC
>CAZHGC010000002.1:0-19488 GCA_964531385.1 uncultured Lachnospiraceae bacterium
ATAAGCTCGAGCACTCTCTCGCGGCGCTCATCCTGAGACGCGTACATCTTGTGGATGTCGAGCGGCTCGGCGATGATGTCGGAGACGGTCATTCTCGGGTTCAGCGAGGAATACGGGTCCTGGAATACCATTGTCGCTCTCTTGCGGAACTCATTGATGTCCGCCTTCGTCTTTACGGCATTGCCGTCGAAGATGATATCTCCTGAGGTGGGCTTATAAAGCTGAAGGATGGTGCGACCGACGGTGGTCTTGCCGCAGCCGGACTCACCGACGAGTCCGAGCGTTTCGCCGCGCATTATATCAAAGGATACGTCGTCGACGGCCTTGAGAGCACGTGTTTTGAAAACTCCCGTGCTGATATCGAAATATTTCTTGAGGTTTCTGACCTCAACGAGAGGTCTGGCGTTTTCGTTATTACTCATTTTCGACAGTCTCCTTCTCGTCTGCCGGCGGATTCTCGATCTCGCCGCTTTCAATGCCGGACTTAACGTTCATCCAGCAAGCCGCCATGTGGTCGGCGTTGATCTGCATGCGTTCGCATTTTTCTCTGATGCAGATCTTCATAGCCGCGTCGCAGCGCGGTGCGAAGGGACATCCCTTAGGCATATTGAGAAGGTCGATGGGCGTTCCCGTGATGGGCTGAAGCTTCTGACCGAAGGTGTTTGCTGTGGGGATGGAGCGCATAAGACCCTTTGTGTACTCGTGGCGGGGATTGTAGAATATCTCCTCAGCCGTGCCCTGCTCGCATATGGAGCCGGCGTACATTACGATGACCTCATCGCAAAGCTGTGCGACGACGCCGAGGTCGTGCGTGATCATGATGATCGCCATTCCGAGCTCGCGCTGGAGGGAGGTCATCAGGTCAAGTATCTGCGCCTGGATGGTAACATCGAGAGCAGTCGTCGGCTCATCCGCGATAAGGATATCCGGCTCGCAGGCAAGCGCCATGGCGATAACGACACGCTGTCTCATACCGCCGGAGAGCTCGTGGGGGTACTGCTTCATACGCTTCTCGGGCTCGTTGATATTAACGAGGCGAAGCATCTCGACAGCACGCTCGCGCGCCTCTGCGCGGTTTCTGTCCGTGTGAAGGAGAATGGCCTCCATTATCTGGTGACCGATGGTGTGCGTGGGGTTGAGAGATGTCATCGGGTCCTGGAATATGATGGACACGCGGTTTCCGCGTATTTTTCTCATGACCGCCTCGCCCGCGCCGACGAGCTCCTCGCCGTCAAGCTTTATCGAGCCGCCGACAATGCGTCCGGTGGACGCGAGTATCTGCATGATTGAATAAGACGTAACGGATTTTCCGGAGCCGGACTCGCCGACGATGCCGAGCACCTTTCCTCTCTCGAGGCTAAAGGATATTCCGTTTACTGCCTTGACCTCACCCGCATCGGTAAAGAAGGAGGTGCGAAGGTCATTTACTTCGAGTAGTGCCATTTTAATTGACCGTGCCCGTGTGGGCTTTCCTTTCCTTTTATCTTAACCGTTGAGCTTGGGGTCGAATGCGTCGCGCAGTCCGTCTCCGAGGAGGTTCAGTGAAAGAACGATGAGGGAGATGACCACAGCGGGGATAACGAGACGTGCGGGGTACGAGTTGATACCGTTAAGTGCGTCGGAGGCAAGCGAGCCGAGCGACGGCATGGGCGCATTGACGCCGAGTCCGAGGAACGACAGGTAGCTCTCCGTGAAGATCGCGCTCGGGATCTGAAGCGCTGTTGAAATGATAACGACGCTGATGCAGTTCGGCATGAGGTGCTTGAAGATTATCCACTTACCCTTAGCGCCCGCAGCTCTTGCGGCGAGGATGTACTCCTGCTCGCGGAGCGCGAGTATCTGTCCGCGGATAAGGCGGGACATGGACACCCAATAAAGCACGCCGAATACGATAAAGAGGCTTATGATGTTCGCACCGATCTTTTCAAGCACGGTGCCCTGAATTATCTGGTCGAGCTTCGTCTGCTTGAGCGCGGAGGCAAGCAGGATGATGAGAAGCATATCGGGCAGCGAGTAGATGATATCTACAAAGCGCATGATGATAAGGTCGACCTTACCGCCGCAGTAGCCGGAGATGGAGCCGACGGTCATACCGATAACCAGAACGATAATGCTTGCGAAGAAGCCGACGGCAAGCGAAATGCGCGCGCCGTATACGATACGGATGAAGTAGTCACGACCCATGGAGTCCGTGCCGAAGATGTGAGGGAACACGCTCTCGGTCTCGCCGGTGTAGGAGTCGAAGCAGACGAGGTAATAGCCCGTGTCGGTCTCGACGAGAGTTACGTCTCCCGCTGTTCTCTTTGCGCCGCCGAAGATGCCGGTCTCCCACGCCCAGTCAACGACCTCGGGAGCCTCCTTATACTTCTTTGTCGCGGTCTTTTCGAGCTTATTGTACTCGGCGCCCTCGGGGAGCGAGGACTTCAGTGCTTCGAAGGAGGCAACGCTTCTGTCGCCGGCGTTGTATGCCTCGAGGAGGCTCTCGCCCTCTGCCTTCATAGCCTCGCGGGCTGCAAGATCAGCCGCCTGCTCCGCTCTGCCCTCGTCGCTGTCCTCATACTCGCTCTTTAACACAGCGGGGAGGTAAATTTCGTGAAGGTTCGCCCGACCGAGGAGCTTCTGGCGCTCTGCCGAGCCGTACTCGAAGGGTGACAGGTTGCTGTAGGAGCCGTCAACGGGCTGTCCGAGGCGAACTCCGAGCTGAGTGTCGTACTTATAGGGATAAAACATGGGGACGACGATGCAGCTTATCGCAATGAACGCCACGATGAAAAGGCTGACGAGCGCCACCTTGTTTTTAACGAATCTTTTAACGCCGTCACGGAAGAAGGTCGTCGAGGGGCGCATCTGCACCATGTACGCCTTGTCCTCCGCCGAGGCGGGATTGAATGCATCGAGATCGAGATGCATGCTGAACAGCTTCTTACTCATTATGAAATCTTAGTCCTTTCTGCCCTGTGCCAAGCTCATTATTCAAGGTTGATTCTCGGGTCGACTACCTTATACATGATATCGCTGATAAGGTTCATCGCAACAATAAGTATCGCAAGCACGATCGTCGTACCCATGATGAGTGTGTAGTCGCGGTTGATGATACTGTTCACGAAGGAGCGTCCGATGCCGGGAACTGCAAATATCTGCTCAACCACGAGAGAGCCGGTCACAATGTATGCGAGCATGGGACCGAAGTATGTAATAACGGGGATGAGCGCGTTCTTGAGCGCGTGTCCGAAGATGACCTTACCGGAGGATACACCCTTTGCCTTTGCCGTGCGGATGTAATCCTGACCGAGCACGTCGAGCATGGACGAGCGGGTAAGACGCGTGATGTTCGCCATCGGCGAGAGCGACAGCGTGATTATCGGCAGCACAAGTCCGCTTGCCTGCGTTCCGTTCGCGGGGAATATCGGCCACGTCAGCGTGAACAGCAGCAATAGGAAGGTTCCCATGATGAACGACGGCATTGAGACAAACGCGGTCGTCAGCACCATGATGACGCGGTCGAGCACGCTGTTTCTGCGAAGAGCTGCGACCGAGCCGAGCACCGTGCCCACAACGAGTGCGATGCCCGCGGCGATAAGACCGAGCTTCGCGGAGGTCTTCATGCCCTGAGCGATAATGTCGATAACGTCGCGTCCCTTCTGCTTGATGGACGGACCGAAGTCGAACTTTGTTACTATGTCCTTAAGATAGGTCATATACTGCTCAAAAACCGGCTTGTCGAGGCCGTATTTCGCCTCAAGCGCCTTGGTAGCCGTTTCGGAAAGAGCCTTCTCACCGAGGAACGGACCGCCGGGAACGGCGTGCATAACGAAGAAGGTAATCGTTATAACGATCCATACGGTCAGCAAAGCAAGGCCGAGCCTTTTGAGTACATAAAATAATGTTTTACTATTCATTTTACCACACCTGCTTGAGTTTCCCGCATGCCGAAAACAGCCGTTGGCTGCTGCGGCGTGCTGTTTATTCATGTTAGTATAACATGAAATGAGGATTTTTGCAATAGGTTTTCGCGTTTTTTTGGGCTTTACGATTACACACACTCCCACTTTTTTGAGTTTTTTCCTTATTACAGACAATTTACCCCTTTAACGCGGTGCTTTGCTGCTGTGTGAGGCACGCACCGTCTGCCGAGGCACACACACGCCGCCGCACGTGTAATTATTCACCAGTCGGACAAAAGCTTCGAAATTTCGGTTGCAAAATATTTCGATATAATATATAATATAGTCAGCACGGCGTCCGACCGACGGTCGACGCCCACACAGCACAGTTTTTTCAAAGGGAAAACCGAAAGGACAGACAAATGAAAGGCTCACTCAAAGACATCATGCTTGCCCGCCACCCGTCCGAGGTGACGCGCGAGCGCTTCATCATCGAGATGAACATGCCGACAGAGTATCCCGCGATAAGCGCCCGACCGACCGCAGAGGGCGGAGTTCGCGACCGCTTCTTCGCTTCCGTGGCTGAGCTCCCCGAGGAGGTCACCGTCATCCACCCGTTCAACGTTGACGCCTTCGCCGAGTCAAACAGCCGCACGCTTTATGTCTCGACGTTGGGAGACGACGGCGCAGACGGCACGGAGTCGGCACCTCTTGCAACACCGACTGAGGCTCTGCGGCGACTCGAGGGCGCCTGCGGCGGAAGGATAATTCTCCGCGAGGGCGCGCATGACCTTGACGACACACTCGTCATCGACTCACGTCATTCGGGAAGCGAAAGCTCTCCTCTTATAATAACGGCTTACCCCGATGAGAAGCCGATGCTCTCCACCTCGCGCTCCATTCCCGCCTCCGCCTTCACGCATGTGACCGACGAGTCCGTGCTCGCGCGCCTCGGCGAGGAGGTCGGAGCGCATGTGCTCGAGGCAGACCTCGGCGCGCTCGGCATTACCGAATTCGGAAAGCCCGGCGTCGGCGGCGCGGTGCTTCTCATAAACAGCGTCGAACAGGATCTCGCAAGATATCCAAACCGCGGTGAGGCACTTCTCGAGGTCAGCGAGCGCATTGTATGCACGGGCTGGGATGAGGAAAAGCGCTGCCCCGACGGCGACTGGGAGATCGGCGTTGACGACGACCGCCCCTACACATGGCAGGCAGCCGACGACATCTGCGTATTCGGCGCATTCACCTACGAATGGGTAAGGCTCAACCGCCGCCTCGGTGCGATCTGCGCCGACACACGCACCATACGCGGTATCGGAAGCTTCGAGCACGCACCTGTACAGCAGCGCGGAAACAACACCTTCTTCTTCACGAACGTTCTCGACGAGCTCGACATGCCCGGTGAGTGGTACCTCGACCGCAAGACCGGCAAGCTCTATGTTTACCCGCCGAACGGCGAGCTCTCCGACGGCGACGACATCCGCTTCATCTCGAAGGCACAGCGCGTCATCTCGTGCGAGGGTGCGGAGAATGTTATTATCGACCGACTTGACATCGGACGCTGCTGCGGCACCGCCGTAAATGTAAGCGACTGCCGTCAGGTGCTCTTTCAGAGATGCCGCGTATGCGGAACGACAGGCATTGCGAACGCCGACGGCTCGGCTGTCGAGATCGACGGCGGCTTCAGAAGCGGTATCATCGACTCGGTGATCGAGCACTTCTCGAACCGCGCGGCAAGCGTCGGAGGCGGCGACCGCAGGACGCTCACTCCCGCGAACAACTTCATTCAGAACTGCAAGGTCATCAATCCCCACTGCCGCTTCGGTATCAGCTCCGGAGGCGGCGTCGGCAATATCGTCTCGCACAACTATTCCCACAACACCACAATGGGTGACGGCGGACACAATGAGGGCATTGTCGAGTACAATATCGTCGAGGGCGGCGACACCGAGACTCACGACACCGGCATGATCTACGTTGCGGGCGGCGGCTGCTCCACCTGTGGCAACCACTACCGCTACAATTACTTCTTCGATTTCGCGATGGGCGACTACGGAATTTATTTCGACGACCTCTCGCGCGGAATGTACGCCTACGGCAACATCGTTGTCGGAAACGGAACGCTCCCCGAGGACGACCGCAACTGGTACGGCGGCGGACGCAGCTTCAACCACCACAACGGCTGCGAGCACTGCTACTGGAACAATATCAGCATAGACGCCGGATATTTCGCCTTCGGCGGAGATATCACCTACTGGCTGAACGACGGAAACTGGAACAGCTTATTCCCCGGAATGCTCGGCGCCTCGCGCGAGATGGGCACGGAGAGATATTTCGGCAGATATCCGACCTACCGCGACTACGCCGCGTCTCTTGCCAAGTACGATGAGCTGAGAAAGTCAGAGGATTACGTGCCGTACAGCTCGGATGCGGAGCGCCGCACACGCTCACCGTTTGCGAACCACTATGAGAACAACCTCATCTTCCGCGCCGCGCGCCCGTACAAGCTTGACAACGGACTCGAGACGGCGACGGGTCTTGAGACAAACTACGTCACAAACGACGACCCCGGCTTTGTCGATCTCGAAAACCGCGACTACCGCTTCCGCGAGGACGCAGAGGTATTCGAGAAGATCCCCGGCTTCATCGCGCCGCCCTTCGAGCGCATGGGTCCGACAGAGGACTGACCGGACGCGAATATGCCGAAGGTGGGATACGCCCCGCCGACAGCCGCAGCGCCCGGCGGCACAAAATGCGAGCGCAATCACACGTTAATTATCAGTCGGCTCGTCCGACACGCCGCTCACGCGGCAGAAAGGATATAAATCATGAAAATAGGTACACATTATGCTTACTGGGACAGAACCTGGAAGGCGGATTACATCGCTCTTTGCCACCGCGCAAAGTCCTGCGGTCTCGACGTGCTCGAGGTAGGCGCGGGCGACCTTCTTACGATGTCCGACGCGGAGCTTGAGAAGCTTCGCGACACCGCAAAGGAGCTCGGACTCGAAATTTCCGCAAACCTCGGCCCTCCGAAGGATCGCGACATATCGAGCGCAGATCCCGCAGTTCGCGAGGCGGGCGTTGAATTCCTCTGCGGCATCCTCCGTCAGATGAAGAAGCTTGACTGCAAGATACTCATCGGTGCGCTCTACAACCACTGGCCCTACGACTTCGTCGACATCGACAAGCCCGCGCTTTGGGCTCGCGCAGTCGAGGGAATGAAGAAGGTCGGCGATGTTGCCGACGAGCTCGGTCTCACGATCGCTCTCGAAATTCTCAACCGCTTTGAGTCCTGCATCCTTAACACCGTCGAGGAGGGTCTTCGCTTCTGCGCAGACGTTGACCGCAAGTCCGTTCGCCTGCTGCTTGACACCTTCCACATGAACATCGAGGAGGACAATATAGGCGACGCCTTCCGCGCGGCGGGCGACATGGTCGCTCACGTTCACGTTGGCGAGGCAAACCGCAAGCTCCCCGGCACCGGCAGAAACATGCCCTGGGGCGAGATCGCACAGGCGCTTTCCGACATTAATTACCACGGCATGGTCGTCATGGAGCCTTTCATCCTGAACGGCGGCGAGGTCGGCGACTCCATCAAGGTTTGGCGTGACCTCTCGGGCGGCGCTGACGGCGCACGTCTCGACGAGATGATGACCGAATCCGTTAAATTCCTCAGAAGCCTCGAGGCTTAATTACCGCATCGAAAGGACATAGCTATGATTTGGACAATGGGCGAAATGATCGTTGAGATCATGCGCGAAAAGGTTGATATGCCGTTAAACGAGCCGGGCGTTTTCCTCGGTCCTTACCCCAGCGGAGCACCCGCAATTTTCATTGACACCGCAGCAAGACTCGGTCAGAAGGCTGGAATCATCAGCGGCGTCGGCTGCGACGACTTCGGTCGCTGCCTGCTTGAGCGTCTTGAGCGCGACGGCGTCGACACCTCACTCGTTCTTCGCGACGAGACCTGCTCGACGGGCTGTGCATTCGTTATGTACTACTCGAACGGCGACCGCAAGTTTATATTCCACATCGGAAACACACCCGCTGCACGCGCGAAGGCTCCCGAGAACGTTCCCGCCTCCGATTTCTTCCACGTTATGGGCTGCTCGCTCATGGCTGACGCCACCTTCGGCGACGAGATCGTGAAGACCGCCGAGAAGTTCCGCGCAGCGGGCGCGAAGATATCCTTCGACCCCAACATTCGCCCCGAGCTCATGGGCGGCACGGACGCACCGCAGAAAATTCTCGCAATGTCGAGCGTATTCATGCCGGGCGTTGCCGAGCTTAAGATGATGGCGGGCTGCGACACGGTCGAGGAGTCCGTTGCGAAGTGCTTCGAGAACCCCGTGCTCGAGATAATCGCGCTCAAGCGCGGCAGCCGCGGCTGCACCGTTTACACCCGCGAGGGCTCGACGGATTTCGGCATCTACCCGATAACTCCCGTTGACGCAACGGGCGCCGGCGACTCGTTTGACGCCGCATTCCTCTGCGGACTTATCGACGGCCTGCCGATGCTCGACTGCATCCGTCAGGCAACGAGCGCCGCTTCCCTCAACACGGCAGCGTTCGGTCCGATGGAGGGCAAAATTTCTCCCGAGAACGTCGCGCGCCTCATCGCAGAGCACCCCGAGATCGGCTGAGCGCAGATAATTTTACATAAGGAAGTACTGAAATGTTCGTTACAAGCAAGGATATAATCACAAAGGCGCAGCGCGAGGGCTACGCAGTTCCCGCGTTCAACGCAGAGAATATGGAAATGGCACAGGCGATCGTCGCCGCCGCAGAGGAAGCGCATTCTCCCGTGCTCATTCAGACCACCGCACCGACGGTCAAGTATTTCGTCCCCACGATGACGCACGCCATCGTGCGTGAGCTCGCAGAGCGCGCAAGCGTTCCCGTGGCGCTTCACCTTGACCACTGCTCGTCCTTTGACGACGTTATGGTCGCTATCAAGGCGGGCTACACCTCCGTCATGTTCGACGGCTCGAAGCTTCCCTTCGAGGAGAATCGTCGCATCACGCGTCAGGTAGTTGAGACGGCACGCCCGATGGGCATCACCGTTGAGGCGGAGCTCGGCTGTGTGGGCGGCAAGGAGGACAACGTTTCCGCGGACGCCATCTACACCGACGTTGACGAGGCACGCGAATTTGTCGAGCGCACCGACGTCGACCTGCTCGCGGTAGCGATAGGCACGGCTCACGGCTTCTACAAGGGTGAGCCGAAGCTCGACTTCGAGCGCATTGCGGCAATAAGAGACGCTGTTTCCGCGCCTCTCGTGCTCCATGGCGGCTCGGGCGTTCCCGAGGCAAGCGTCAAGCGCGCCATCTCGCTCGGCATGGCAAAGGTAAACTTCGCAACAGAGCTTCGCGCTGCGGCAACAGCTGCCGTTCGCAGGGTTCTCGCCGACGAGTCCGTCATCGACCCGAAGAAATACATGGGCGCAGCCCGCGAGGCAGTAAAGGCACTGTGCCTCGAAAAGATCGACATGTGCTCCTCCGCAAACCGCGCATAAGCGTTTGGAGGAAAAAGAAAACGTGCAAAGGCTCCCGTTGCAATACGGGAGCTTTTTGAGTATTAATTAATCTCTCTTAAAAATATCACGTGTATACACTTTCTCAGAAACATCGTCAAGCACACTGTCATATCTGTTAGCAAGAATAACATTACTTACTGATTTAAATTTCATAATATCATTAACTATCAAACTTCCAAAAAAGGTATCTCCTTCATTAAGTGACGGTTCAAATATTATCACCTTTGCTCCTCTCGCCTTAATGCGTTTCATAACACCTTGAATCGAGCTTTGACGAAAATTGTCGGAATTTGATTTCATTGTAAGACGGTAAACTCCTACTATAACTTCTTTTTCGTGACACACATTCCACTGGCTGTTTTCTGAATAGTATTCCGCCTTTTCAAGCACACGATCCGCGATAAACTCCTTCCGGGTGCGGTTTGACTCAACAATAGCTTCTATCAAATTTTGCGGCACATCATTGTAATTTGCCAAAAGCTGCTTGGTGTCTTTTGGCAAGCAATATCCTCCATATCCGAATGAAGGATTATTATAATGACTTCCGATCCTCGGATCAAGGCACACCCCGTCAATAATAGCCTTCGTATCAAGACCTTTCATTTCCGCATATGTATCAAGTTCATTAAAAAAGCTCACTCTTAGGGCAAGATATGTGTTGGCGAAAAGCTTGACAGCTTCAGCTTCGGTAAAACCCATAATAAGTGTTTCAATATTGTCTTTAATTGCACATTCGCGCAGCGCACCCACAAATTTTTCCGCTGACTGCGTCAAAAGTCTATTGCTTTTATCTGTTCCGACTATTATTCTGGAAGGATAAAGGTTATCGTAAAGTGCCTTAGACTCACGCAAAAATTCGGGACTGAATATTATTTTTTTGCATCCTGTCTTAACCCGGAGGCGTTCCGTGAAACCAACAGGTACAGTTGATTTAATTACAATGGTAGTAGCCTTGTTAAACTCAACTACAGCATCAACAACGGATTCTACCGCAGAAGTATCAAAATGATTTTGTTTACTGTCGTAGTTTGTTGGTGTAGCGACTATCACATATTCAGCATCCTCGTATGCCGCCATAGCATCTGTGGTAGCAATAAGGTTCAACTTTTTTTCAGAAAAAAATTTTTCAATATACTCATCTTTGATAGGGCTGATCCGCCGATTGATAAGTTCAACCTTTTCAGGCACAATATCAACAGCGATAACTTCATGCTTTTGAGACAGAAGCACCGCTAACGACAATCCAACGTAACCCGTACCTACTACAGCTATTTTCATGACCAGCCCTCTTTTATTCTCAGTTAAAATAATACTCTCGATACCATTTCGCAAAGTTACGAAGGCCTGTTTTCAATGTTGTTGACGGCTTAAAACCAAAATCCATCTCAAGTGGGACTACATCTGCATATGTGATAGCCACATCGCCCGGCTGCATTGGGAGTTTTTCAACATGTGCATCAATATCAAAATCACTTGGCAACATTCCCTGAACTTTCAATTCTTCTACTAAAGTATTCAAAAAACCCATAAGACTCTCGGGAGAATTATTCCCAATGTTATATACCGCATACGGTGGGATTGGAAGATTATCTTCTCCAATCTTCTTTTCAGGAGCGTGATGCATAACGCGAATAACACCCTCAACTATATCATCAATGTATGTAAAATCACGCTTACAATCGCCGTAATTGAATATGCTGACAGTGTCACCCTTCAACAGCTTGTCTGTAAAGCTAAAGTATGCCATATCAGGTCGTCCTGCCGGACCGTAAACGGTAAAAAAGCGAAGACCCGTAGAAGGAATATTATACAGCTTAGAATATGCGTGAGCAAATAATTCATTACTTTTTTTAGTTGCCGCATACAACGAAACCGGATTATCAACTTTGTCATCCGTAGAATAAGGTATTTCTTTATTTGAGCCATATACTGATGACGAAGAAGCATAAACAAGATGCTCAACCGTATTCGCACGGCAGGCTTCTAGTATATTATAAAATCCAATAATATTCGATTCAATATATACGTCAGGATTAGTTATAGAATATCGAACACCCGCTTGCGCTGCGAGATTCACAACTATGTTCGGTCTAAATTCCTTGAATATTCGATCTATCAAATCTTTCTCCGCAAGGTCACCTTTAATAAAGTTCCAAGTATTCTTTTTCTTTTCACATAAAGCCTTTTTAATTTGCGAAAGACGATATTCTTTTATAGATACATCATAATAATCATTAAGATTATCAAGTCCAACAACCTGTATTCCATCATATGTATTTAGTAACTTCTTCACTAGTGCCGCACCGATAAAGCCTGCGGCGCCAGTTATAAGAATCGTTCCGTCTTCAAAACGTATATTGGATGTCAGCATTCCTTCTTCTTATCCTCTCAGTTTTCGCTTTTCAGCTTTCAAATCATCGAATTAATATCTATGATTTTTCTTTTGTAAGCCTACCCCTTCCGCCACACGGTCTTGTTTACTATGCCTGTGTAGCTTTGGATAAGCTTTACTACCTTGGTCGAGACGTTTTTTTCGGTGTAATCGGGGACGGGGATGCCGTAGTCTCCGTTTTCGTTCATTTCCACTGCCGTGGTCACGGCGCCGAGGAGGCTGTCGACCTCTATTCCCGCGAGCACAAAGCACGCCTTATCGAGCGCTTCCGGGCGCTCGGTCGAGGTTCTGATGCACACTGCCGGGAACGGCTTTCCGATGCTTGTGAAGAAGCTGCTCTCCTCGGGCAGCGTTCCGCTGTCGGAGATCACGGCGTAGGCGTTCATCTGAAGCTTATTGTAATCGTGGAAGCCGAGCGGCTCGTGCATCACGACGCGTTTGTCTAGCTCAAAGCCGTTTGCCTCGAGGCGCTTCTTGCTCCTCGGGTGGCAGGAATACAGTATCGGCATGTCGTACCTCTCCGCCAGGCGGTTTATCGCCGTGAAAAGGCTCAGGAAGTTCTTCTCCGTGTCGATATTCTCCTCGCGGTGCGCCGAGAGAAGCATGTATTTCTTCGGCAAGAGGTCGAGCCTGTCGAGAACGTCGCTCTTTTCGATATCCTCGAGATTATCGGAAAGCACCTCCGCCATCGGCGAGCCGGTCACGTAGGTGCGCTCCTTCGGAAGACCGCATTCGTGCAGATATCTGCGCGCGTGCTCGCTGTAGGCGAGATTGACGTCCGATATGATATCAACGATTCTACGGTTCGTCTCCTCGGGCAGGCACTCGTCCTTGCAGCGGTTGCCCGCCTCCATGTGGAATATCGGAATATGCAGCCGCTTTGCCGCGATCGCCGAAAGGCAGCTGTTTGTGTCGCCGAGGATCAGCAGCGCGTCAGGCTTCACCTGCGCCATGAGCTTATACGAGCAATTTATAATATTTCCGACCGTCGCGCCGAG
Source organism: uncultured Lachnospiraceae bacterium (assembly GCA_964531385.1). Lineage (GTDB taxonomy): Bacteria > Bacillota > Clostridia > Lachnospirales > CAG-274 > MGBC114079. Next base: position 12,814 of record CAZHGC010000002.1, read on the forward strand.
GTCGTCGCCGACCGCGTCCATGTACACCTTGGGCACGTCAAGCCTTAAGTCCTTAAAGAACACACCGTTCAGGTTGTAGTCGTAATTCTGACCCGTGTGTGCGAGCAGCGTGTCGAAGTAGCGGCGGCACTTCTTGATGACCGCCGAAAGGCGAATTATCTCGGGGCGCGTGCCGACGATGATAAGAAGCTTCAGCCTTCCGTCGTTTTTGAACCGTACATCTGAATAATCAAGCTTAATTTCCATTGTTAAACCACCTCAAAGAAGGTATCGGGATGCGTCGGGTCGAACTGCTCGTTTGCCCACATGAGCGTCACAAGCTCCTCGCTGTCCGAAAGATTGATGATATTGTGCGTGTATCCGGGAAGCATGTGAACAGCCTCAATGCGCTCTCCGCTGACCTCGAAGTCGAGTATTTCGTCCGAACCTATCCTTCGCTGTCTGATAAGCCCGCGACCCGACACGACAATAAAGAATTCCCACTTCGTGTTGTGCCAGTGCTGCCCCTTGGTTATGCCGGGCTTTGAAATATTAACGCTGAACTGCCCGCACTTCTCTGTTCGCAGAAGCTCCGTGAAGCTTCCGCGCTCGTCCGTGTTCATCTTCAGCGGGAAGGCTGCCTTCTCGGGCGGCAGGTAGCTGAGATATGTGCTGTAAAGCTTCTTTGCAAAGCTTCCGTTCGGGATCTCGGGCATTACAAGGCTGTCCGGCTGACAGCTGAAGCTCTCAAGCAGGTCGGCGATCTCGCCAAGCGTTACCCTGTGCGTTACGGGTGCGGCGCAGTATGCACCGTCCTCGCGCAAAACCGCGGTGATGCCGTCAAATTCGCAGCGGTGCTCCCTGCCCTCGAGCGCATCGAGCAGCTCCGTCACAAGGTCGTCGATATAAAGCAGCTCAAGCTGCGTCGCGCGGTCGTTGACCGTGATGGGCATGCCGTTTGCAATATTGTGGCAGAAGGTCGCCACAGCGCTGTTGTAATTCGGTCGGCACCACTTGCCGAACAGGTTCGGGAAGCGGTAGACGAGCACCCTGGCGCCGGTTTTCGCACCGTGAGCGAAGAAAAGCTCCTCTCCCGCGCGCTTGCTTCTGCCGTAATCGCTGTCGTAGCGTCCGATGCAGCTCGCCTGGATCGACGAGGACAGCATAACACAGCAGCTGTTGCCGTGCCGTTCAAGGCAGTCAAGCAGCTCTGCGGCGAAGCTCACGTTGCCGCGCGTGAATTCCTCCGCGTCCTTCGGGCGGTTGACACCCGCGAGGTTGAAGACGAAATCCGCCCTCTCGCAGTAGCCGTCGAGCAGACGCACGTCGGTATCGGTGTCGTACTCGAATATTTCTTCGATATCAAGGCTCGGGCGAGTTCTGTCCTTGCCGTCGCGAAGGTTTTTGAGCGCGCAGACAAGATTGCGTCCGACAAAGCCCGCAGCTCCCGTTACAAGAATATTCATATTACCGCCCCAGCCTTCCGAGCTCGTCGCGAATGTACGAGAGGCTGAGTATCTTTTCCTTCGTCTGCTCGACATTCAGCATACGCGTGTTGTTTGAATTGAATTCCGTCAATGTATTGCGCGTCTCGTCGCCCTCCTTAAAGTACTTGTCGTAATTGAGCCCTCTGTTGTCGGCGGGGACGCGGAAGAAGTCGCCCATATCGATCGCCTTGGCGCATTCCTCGTTCGTGAGCAGCGTCTCGTACATTTTCTCGCCGTGGCGAATGCCGATGACCTTAATGTCCTCCTTGCGTCCGCCGAAGAGCTCGCACACGGCCTCCGCCTGCGTCCTAATGGTGCAGGCAGGTGCCTTTTGGATGAGCAGATCTCCGTTTTCTCCGTGCTCGAAGGCAAAGAGAACAAGGTCGACCGCCTCCTCGAGAGACATGATGAAGCGTGTCATCGTCGGCTCGGTGACGGTTATCGGGTTGCCGCTCTTTATCTGGTCTATCCACAGCGGGATGACCGAGCCGCGGCTGCACATAACGTTGCCGTAGCGCGTGCAGCAAATCTTGGTTTTTCCGGAGCTTCGCGATCTCGCGATGGCGACCTTCTCCTCGATCGCCTTGGTAATGCCCATGGCGTTGATGGGGTACGCCGCCTTGTCGGTCGACAGGCAGATAACGCACTCGACGCCCGCCTCGATGGCGGCGGTCAGAACGTTGTCCGTGCCGATAACATTGGTGCGGACAGCCTCCATCGGGAAGAACTCGCAGGAGGGCACCTGCTTGAGCGCCGCCGCGTGGAATATGTAGTCGACTCCGTGCATCGCGCCGCGGCAGGACTCAAGGTCGCGCACGTCTCCGATGTAGAATTTGATCTTGTCCGCCACCTCGGGCATCCTTACCTGAAATTCGTGGCGCATGTCGTCCTGCTTCTTCTCGTCGCGGGAGAATATGCGTATCTCCCCGATATCCGTAGCGAGAAAGCGGTTCAAAACGGCATTTCCGAACGACCCCGTTCCCCCGGTGATCAGCAGTGTTTTGTCGGTGAAAAGGCTCATAATTAACTCCCACTATGTGCCGAAAGCACATTACATAAACATAAATTCAAGTACTGATTTAATTGTGCAAGACAATTTACGATGTTTTTCTAAGTTTTCTCAAGTGTCGATCCAAATCAATCTGCTGTACAACACAGTATGGAAGTAATACGATTACATTGCTCCATACAACTATCGACCAATCAACAGAACATTTTGCCGCAAGTAGCACTATTATTATTTTTGTAACAGCACCTATTCCATACATAATTGCTTGTAGCTTCATTCTCGCCATGCCGCACACAAAAGTCGACAAAATACTGCTGTACACAAAAACAGATCCAAAACAAGCAAAAGCAAATGCTATTGATATTTCAACAGAGATACTGCTTTCTCCAAGCCAAATGTTCATTATCCATTGCTCAAACGGTACAAGCAAGAATTGAAGTCCCATTGCCGCCACCCCTGCAAGCTTCATAATTCGATAAAGCTTGCAAAGCCAATCATAACTTTTTTGACTTATAGCTTTTGTTACCATCGACCATATCGGGGTTACAGCCAGTGTCACAATCATCGATATTAGGCTTGTCAATCGGTAATAAAACTCATACTCCGTGGTATATTCAGCTCCAAATTGATTTGTAATCAAAAATGAATTAGTGTTCATAATAATCATGTAAAAGATTTGGCAACTGAAGAATACTGTTCCAATGCCCATGATTTGTTTAATCGCTTGTTTATTAATATATTTGATACTCGGACGACACTGTTTTAATTTTGTCATAAACACAGCAACACCCGCAACCGCAACCGGAGCATTTGAAATCACCAAATATGCAATCGACAACGTCAGTAATCCATCGGAAGCGGAAGCGCATTTCACATTCTTTATAAACATCAACTGTAAGAAGCTCACAATTAAAGCCAAGAAATTATTGATCGATGATTTCTGAAGCGCATAAAAGACCGACGTAACTGTTGTCAAAAAAAAGCGAATAATGATTGCAAAAAAGGCCATCAACGTTGACAAATACAAAATACTTGTCGGTATGACATCATTCGCCACATTAAACACCTTATGAAGGTCGAGCATAATCAGCAGAACCACACCTATTGCACCTAAAAAGAGCGAAACAACCCCTGTTGATGCCATTCCGCTTGAAATTGTTTTTTTTGCACCAACATAATCGTCGGCGGCTATATCCCGCACTAAATTATTTCTTATTCCGTTGCCTATGCCTAAATCAAAATTCAAAAACCATGACAGAACAGATAACATTGTGTACCATACTCCAAGAACTTTGTTGTCGTCAAAATACTGTATAAATGCCGGTGTCATCATAAATGACAGAATCAGAGAAAAGCCTTTGATGATAAATGCCGCAAACGTATTGGACAGCAAAATTTTTGTATCTGAATTGACTGTTTTTATTCTTTGGAGTAACTTCATATCATTTTTTTCAACTTATCACAGAAATCCTGATCTAAACGCTTCAACATCATCCTACTGTTATATTCAGATGTCAAATCAACGTTCAAAATAGTTTGTGCAATAGCTTCAGGTGTTTGTGTATCATAATAATACATATATTTACCAATAGCAGAAGTTTCAACCACCGGAATTCTCGCACTCACAACTCTTAATCCATTTGCCATATATGACAAAATTTTCGAGGGGAAGGATGTTACGTTAAAGCTTGCATTTGGATTCTGAGTGCTCAAGCCAATGTGACATTTTTGAATGAACCGGATGCAATCCTCCCCTTGCAGCTGTCCGTCATATGTAACTATTGCTTCAGATGTTTCTTGAATCTGATTTACGGTTTCTTGCATCCGGATTATTTCGCTTGCTTCTCCAAAGCCCAAAATATGCACATGATACTTTTGGGAAAGATATTTTGCTGAATGCGCCGCAGCAACAGCACCGCCTTTTCGCGGATCAAGCGTACCCGCATATAGTACGTGTATTTTACCGTCGCCAAAGGATTGCTCTCGCTCTTCTTCAGACAAATACGTTCCGTGAACCACTGAATACGGTTTGTTTCCCTTATTCAGCAACTCATTCAGCTGCTCAGTCGGAAATATATATTTGTCACCGATTTCAAGAAAGCGAAGCTCATTTTTTCTTTTGACTTCGGATTTTTCAAGCACATCGTTGTAGACCTCTTCCACCTCAAGTGTTATGTCGCATTTTTTTATCGCTTTTATCATCTTTATAATTCTCATGTATGTCAGAGAATGATAAACGATCAAGCTGTCCTCTCTTTTCACATTTTTCAATAGATAAACGGCAAAGGATAAATCTGTAAAAGCATAGCCAAATGCTCGGAGTAATTTATTACTGCTGCAAAATGATGAAAAGGTTTTGAGGGTGGTTTTTTCAGATATCTCAGCATTACAACCTTTGATTAGAAAATGCAATCGTGTTTTTGCAGGAGAAACAACTGTCACGCACTCATTTGTTGCTTTTTCCAAAGCTGAAATGATGTAGCTCATTTTGGTTTCCGCAGCAGGAGACACATTCCTTTGCTCGTTACGAATCAGCGGACAATTATAGTAGCCTATGTAATAAATCAATTTCTCACCTTCTTCATTCAGCACTCTCAGAAATGCAACCTACTATGCTTTTCGGTAAAGATCCACATACTCTTTAAATTTTTTTGTTTTGTCAAATTTTGCTGCGTAATTGATGCATAACGTCTCACTATACGGTTGCTCCTCACAAATACGAATTATCTCACGCTCCATAGCATCTATATCATCACAGGGAACTACAACTCCGCAGCTTTCATCATAGCATTCGGAAGATCCTCCGGTTCTAAATGTAATTCCAGGAGTACCGCACGCCAGTGCTTCGATATTAACCAAGCCGAAAACTTCTTCTCTTGTCGGATTGATAAAAACATCTGCCGCTGTGTATATCTCTGCAAGCTCCTTTTGATTTCGAGTATGATGTATTGATGCAATACTGTCAGGCAGAAGTTTATCAACTGCATCATCTGTCCCAACCATAACAATTTGATATCTGTCCAAATCAAGTCTCCGCGCAAGCTCAATAAAGACATCCGGTCCCTTGCGCATCAACCACTTATCTGCAACCCCCAAAACAAGGAACTTAGCAGTGCAGTCATACTTATCTCGAAAATCACTCGGCGTAGGCTTAAAGATGTTTATGTCGATTCCGTTGTTTATCACCTTTATCGGATAATTTCTCATAAATGAGCTTTTCACAATATTCTTTAGCCACTCTGACGGAGTAATAACCGTCATCTCCGCTCCGCTCAACGCTGCTCTTTTCTTTTGATACAATTCACAGCTTCTGTCCATAAACCAGCTAAACTGTCTTCTCTGAGGGCAAGAAAAACATCCGTTTTTCCATTTATCACATTTCTCAAGTGTAAAATGCGGACAGTATGCGGTAAACGCCCAACAATCATGAAATGTCCAAAAAATACGAATCTTTTTCTTTTTCAGATACTTAAACAAAGTCTCTATATTGCAGCCATGACCATGTAAATTATGTAAATGAACTACCTCCGGCTGTATTTTTTCAAGATATGAAATAAGCCTTTTTGTTGCAATATTGGAATTGAAGCCGTATCTTCCATTTAATCTGGATATTAGGGCCTGCCCTTTTATATAAAGATCTGATGTATACTTAATCGCACAGCTGTAATCACTATATCCGGAGCTGTAAAAAATATAATTCTCCACACCGTACTGACTCAAAAGCTTACTGACTTCAAGACAAATTTTTCCGGTGCTTCCCTCTCCGCAAGTAATATTTATTTGTACTATTTTCATATGCTCTCCCTGAAGAAACAAACACCCTATTTATGCGGTTGTTTTTTTACAAGTGATATAATGAATTCATGCTGCATTCCGCTAAATGTGCGTCTATCAATCAAAATCAGCCGGACTTATCCGTTGCCCGTCGCACGCCACGTGGAGGCTTTGATTTAGTGCGACTGCCCCCATTAAGGGGGGCGTTTTTTTACTTCTCGGAAATCAATTTTCCGTCTGCTCCGAAGGTATAGTATCCCGGGATCAAATTGGTTCCGTATACCATGGCAGCCGAAAGGAATACCCGCTTATTTACTGCATACTTGTTGAATTCACAAACGTAGTAATAGCTGCCCTTATATTCCGCAATCTGATATGCCTTCTGCTTTACTCCGTTTATGTAGAAGTATCCGTCTGCATTAGGAC
>CAZHGC010000002.1:19588-20236 GCA_964531385.1 uncultured Lachnospiraceae bacterium
CATACAGATGATATGCCTTCTGCTTTACTCCGTTTATGTAGAAGTATCCGTCTGCATTAGGACCGTTGTTTACTATCATGCAACCTTCCGAGTCAAACTCGTAATAGCCAGCCACAAACGGCGTTCCTTCAAGCATGTCTGCGCTTACGTACACTCTCTTATTCACGGCATACTTGTTGAAGTCATACGTAAGATAATAATTACCCTCGAACTCATACAGATGATATGCCTTCTGCTTTACTCCGTTTATGTAGAAGTATCCGTCTGCGTTCGGACCGTTGTTCACTATCATGCGACCCTGATCATCGAAATCATAGTATCCGGGCAAGAAAGGAGTTCCGGTAAGCATATCCGCACTCACGTAAATTCTTCTGCTTACTGCATACTTATGAAAATCATACGTAAGATAGTAATAGCCTTCGTATTCAAACAAATGGTATGCGTTCTGACGAACTCCGTTAATATAGAAATAACCATCTGATTTAGGTCCGCTGTTAGATACAAGCTTTCCTTCGGGATCAAATTCATACTCGCCCGCTGTAAGCGAAGTACCCTCAACAATACCGTCATCAAGCGTTATCTTTACGTTAACAGCATATTTACCGTCATCGCAAATATAGTAGTACGCATTCTCATACTTGATCAGCT
>CAZHGC010000002.1:20336-24704 GCA_964531385.1 uncultured Lachnospiraceae bacterium
GATGTGCGCTCTGTTTTACACTGTTGATATAGAAATATCCGTCTGCATTCGGACCGTTCTTGATAACGAGCTTTCCTTCTGCGTCAAAGTCGTATTCGCCTGCCATAAAAGGTGTGTTTTCAAGTACAGAAGCATCAATTGAAACCGTTGCACTTACAGCAAATTTGCCGTCATCGCAAATATAATAGTACGCATTCTCATACTTGATCAGCTGATGTGCGCTCTGTTTTACACTGTTGATATAGAAATATCCGTCTGCATTCGGACCATTCTTTACTACCATTCGACCTTCCGAATCAAATGCATAATTGCCGTAAGGAAGACCTGTTCCCTCAAGCCAATCACGCGTGACATAGACAGTTCTGTTTTTTGCAATCTTATAGCTGTCATATACAAGGTAGTAATTACCGTTGAGTGAAACAATTTGATACGGTTTCAGTCGTATGCCATCAACAAACACAAAGTCATCGTATATGCCTGTGTACGGCTTTGCCTTACCGTCGTCGCCGCAGTCATAGGCAATAACAGTTGTACTGTTTGATTCATGTGTAGTTGCAATTCCGCGCACCATAAATCCGCTTGAATCGAACATATATTTATCACCGTCAATCTCAACTACACGGTAGAATACATTCTGAGACACATTTTTATAGAACGAAGGACCATACCAACATATAATCTGTGTTCCCATTGTGACCCACGCGTGACTCATCACCTTGCCGTTTTCAAAATCAAAAGTTATGCCATCTGTGGTCTTAGCACTTCCGTTTGCAGCCTTAAAGGTACCGGGCATGAAATAATACCACGCGTCGTCTATTTGGTACCACCCGCTCTTGACTTCGTCGTTTACTGCGTAGTACAGCTCGCCGTTCATTTTGAACAGACCGGTGCCGGGGTGGTAGGGCTCGTTGCAGGTCTTGCAGATGAACTTGCCGTTTACGAGGCTGTAGCTGTGACCGGTCGGCTCGACTCTCTCGCCCCACTCAACCACGCTGTGGCACGCCTCGCAATATGTCTGTCCGTTAAAGCCGGCAGTGGTACACGTTGCCGCGATATCCGCAGGCGCTCCTGCGGTATGAACGTGCGTCGAGGTCTTGCCCTGCATTGCAAACTTGGGGTCGCCTGTAACGTATGTACCGTCTGTCTTGAAATATCCCGCGCTTCTGTAGCGGTTATGCTCGGTTATAACGTTGATCTGCTTCTGCGAGAAGGTAGCGGTAGCACCGTCTGTGTATTCTGCGACGATGGACTCCGCTGTCAGCTCAATGCGTACAAGGCGGTCGCGGTCGGTCACCCACATTGTCGTGGGGTCTCCGACGGTCTTGTACTCGTTTCCGTTAGAGACATAGTCCTTGAATTCCGGATTCAGGTAAGTCTTTGTCTGCCATACGCGGACGGGAAGTGCGGCGAGCACTGTCTTTCCGGAGAGTGCGGCCTTATCCGTTACCGTGAGCGTGATGCTTGCGGTGTTGGTGAGAGGATCAACGGAATACGACATCTCCACGCCGTAAGCGAGGCTTGTTCCCTTGAGCTCCCACTCGTTGAGAGAATCAAGGTCTATCTTCAGCTGAACGGACTTGATGCCCTCGGCATTCTCTGCCACAACGTCGAAATACTCGACCGAGCCCGCGAGAGGCTGAACGTCCGCTGCCGCTCTGCGAACGACTGCGACGTCTCCGTTATCGGTATTTACTGTCACCTGTCGGGTCGTAAAGCCGACGTTTCCGCTGTTATCCTCGATCTCGAAGCGGAAGGTATGAGTTCCGTCTGCGAGAGTGATATCGGAAAGCGTGATAACGCCGTTGCTGTCGCATCTGTAGAGCTCGCTTGAAAGGAGGACGCCGTCAACGTAGACCTTAGCGCTCTTTGCATTGATACCCGTGTAATTGCCCTTTGTGTCGTCCTGAGCGACAGCCTTGACGATAACGGTGTTCGTATTTACGGTCTGACCGTTCATAGGAGCGGAGGTGTCAAGACCTGTGCTGATGCTGACCGAGGTGAACTTCGGTATCTCACGGTCTGCGGTAGCATTCGAATAGTCAAGCGTTACGTCGTCGATGAAAAGCGTGAACTTGTCAAAAACATTCGCGTAGGTCTCATCGGGGTCTGTCATGTAAATCGAGAAGCGGGACCACTCGTACCATGTCTTTATGACATTTCCGTCGTCATCCTTTTGTTCCTTCTCGGAGAATACGGAGGACGTGGGCGCGCTGATGTGATACCATCCCTCCTCGGTGATGCCGTGGTTTGCGGGATAGAACTCATAGCCGCCGATATCGAACTCGAGGGAGTTGGCGTCCTTCGGGATATATATCCACATGCTGACAGCCGTCGGCTCGAGCGTCGCGAGAGTTACGGTGGGGAAATTGAATCTTACAGCCTTGTAGCCGGACGCTGTCGTCTCGGAGAAATCCGCAACGAGGGCTGCGGAGTAGCTGCCGTTTCTGACCTTACCCGTGGCAGCGTCGGCAAGCCTTACCTCAGCCTTTTCCCACTGACCCCACAGCGGAGTACCCTTGCTCTTGTAAGCGCTTTCGCCGCTCCAGCCGGCTACGCTGCCGTTTTCGAAGTCAAATATCGTCTCGGACGCCTTGCCGAACTTGATATTGGCAACAGCTGTGCGGCTCTCGTCCCAGACGCACTTCGCCGTAACCGTACCGCCCGTAATGCCGGCACTCTCGGCGCAGGTCGTGTAGGACTTTCCGTTTACCGTGCCCATGCGCGGGTCGCCAAGCTCAAAGCGAACGTCGCCGTCCTTCATCGCAACGGTATTGAGGCCGTTGTTTGTCGTTCCGACGACCGTCAGGTCGAAGGTCTTGCTATAGGGAACTGTCATATTGGGCGTGGTGAAGGCAATATCGGGAATCACGACGTGAATTACCGTTTCGCCGACGACCCTGCCGTCGTACACCATCTGAAGCTTGGCATCTCCCGTCTTGCCGCTCGAGGTGAACACGCCGTTTTCAACAGTACCCATTGTCGCGTCCTCGACTCGGAGCGTCGTGCCCTCGGGGATCTCCGCCGAGGTGCCTGCGGGACTGACGCCGACTGCGCTGAGCTTAACTGCGGACTGCGGAGTTACCCAGTCGTCCTCTGCCGTAAGGATCGCGCTGTCGAAAACATTGGAGGGGAGAGCTGTGGAGGCGATGATGATACCTGCGGAAATTGCACGCTCGGAGCCGTCGGAGGGACGGTTGATGACCTCAACCGTGTCCTTGCCCGCGGGCTTGGAGGCATAGGTCGCAGAGCCGCCGCCGTCGAGGTTGATAGCGTTAACGCAGCCCATCTCGAGCAGTATCTGAGCGAGCTCGTGAGCGGTCGCGCCGCAGGAGAAGGGCTCCTGACGTCCGTCGGCAACCATGAATACAGCCTTACCGTCGGCTGTAACGCCGGCGCAGGCGCGCGACTGACGTGTTACCATATAGGAATCAGTGTAGCCGGAGGTAACGTCCTCGCCGTTGCGGACAAGCCAGCAGTTACCGGCAGCAGCCTGCCAGATCGTGCTTTTTCCGTCGCTGTCGACGTACTTGCCGAGGTTCCTTGCGTAGTCGATGACAGCGGTCTTGCCGTCGTTCAGGATGGCAAAGAAGTTGTCATAGCTGTTTGTGCCGAAGGAGACGCCGTCGATAAAGGTAATACCCATCGGCTGACCCGTCGACATGTTGTAGAAGGAGGAGTTAACACCTGCTACAACATTGTAGTTTTCGCTGATAAAGTTTGCATCGTTGGGGTTTGTATACTTTTTGTTGGCGTAGGCTGCCTGCTCGGTCAGCTTTGCCATACCCAAAATGCGGTCCTCATACTGATTGAGGTAGGAGGACTGAACTACAACGTCGTCGCGGGTTATGTCCGCTGTAGCGACGTAGTAGACCATCTGCTTGCCGTCGGCGGCATAAGCATACTTAATATTCTGCGTAACGCCGGGGGCAAGAGTCGTCTCGGTATCCTTGTACACCGTATGAGTCGGTGCAGAGGCCGCCGAGGTTTCCGATGCGGCAAGCGCGGACGCCGGGAAGAGTCCTAAAAGCATGACCGCAACAAGCAGAGCCGACAGTGCTCTGATTTGCTTTGGAAAGTTCATGTCTGTTTCTCCTATTTTATTTCGGATCAGCCGTGCCGAAGCACGTTGCCCGCCGCACGCCCCGTGGAGGCTCCGATTTTTGTGCGGCTCCCCCCCGAAGGGGGTGAGTCAGGTCAAAATCATTTTTCCGTCCTCATCAAACTCATAATAACCGGGTTTAATTAAAATCCCTGTTATCATATCAGCACTTACGTACACTTTCTTGCTTACCGCATACTTGTGGAAATCGTATGTCAGATAGTAATTTCCTTCATACTCAAACAGGTGATACGCCTTCTGCTTTACTC
>CAZHGC010000002.1:24804-149782 GCA_964531385.1 uncultured Lachnospiraceae bacterium
CACTATCATTCGTCCGTCTGCACCAAATTCAAAGTATCCCGGTGCAAACAATGTCTCTTCGAGCATGTCCGCTGTAAGATATATTTTCTTGCTTACCGCATACTTGTGGAAATCATACGTCAGATAGTAATTTCCTTCATACTCAAACAGGTGATACGCCTTCTGCTTTACTCCGTTGATGTAAAAATATCCGTCCGCGTCCGGTCCGTTCTTCACTATCATTCGTCCGTCTGCACCAAATTCAAAGTATCCCGGTGCAAACAATGTCCCTTCGAGCACAGTAGAATCAAGATAAACCTTTTTGCTAGCAACATATTTGTGGAATTCCGCAACGTAATAATAGCTTCCGTTGACTTCAACAAGACTATAAGCGTGAACTTGCTGCCCATTCTTGTAAACACGTCCGCCTATTGCCCCATCGTATATCACCATTTTTCCGTCAGCGCCGAAACTATATGTTCCGGAATTGATATATTCGTTCGCCTCAACATAAACGGTCTGGCTCTTGGCTGTACACCAGAAACGGTCAAAACCGCTTCCTACTCCGCCATAGTAATACGAACCATCAATATACGCAAGCCCCTTTTGAGTCTCGCCGTTCTTAACGATATAGTAATCGCCGTTAAGCTCATAAAGCCCATCATCCGGATGTGTATTTTTGTCTGCCGCTCCGTCCTTGCCAAAATCATACCATATTCCTGGTGAGGCGGGGTTATCCTTAACGAAGCGTATTCCCGTATACATATAGCAATCTGTACCGAAATAGTAATCTTTTCCGTCAATTTCAACCCATATTCGCTGATAATATGCCGGGCCATAGCTATATCTTATTCCGTTCGCGGATGTGACCCATTCGCCATGTGCGAGAATACCGTTTTTATCAAAGGTATATGTTACCCCGTTGATGTTCTTTGATCCTGTTTCAAGCTCAAATGAATTAAAATCCGCGTAGCAGTATCCGTCGCTAGCAGTCTGCCAACCGATCTGAAGCTTACTCTGAATTGCATAATACTTCTTCCCGTTCATCTCAAAGATACCGGTTCCCGCATTATAAATATCATTGCACGCCGTGCAGACAAACTGTCCGTTTGCGATAGTATAATCGTGTCTTGAATCAACACTCGTTCCCCAGTCAACAACAGAAGCACATGTAGTGCAATATGTTCTGCCGCAGTATCCGTCCTCCGCACAAGTAGCAGCCTTGTCTTCTACCTCTGTCAAAGAATGAATATGCAGCCAATCATATGTTTTGTTCCCTGCATAAATAGTTCTCGGGTCGGAATACCAAAGCGTATCTACGCGGAAATACTCATTTGAAAAAGTGTTTGCAACATTAGATGTGTATTCGTCAACATACACAATTTCTCCGCGAAGTATCTCGAGCTTCAGATCCTGCGGCCATGCAAACACCTGACCATCGCTTGTTCTTCCGCTTTTGAAACCTTCGGGCGTAGCAAAGCCTACACTCTCCCAATAAGCCTTTTCCGTCTCGTTGTAGATATCTTCCCAATCGATAATCCTAATCGGAAGCTGCGCAAGCGTTGCCAAACCGTGCTCCTTGTTTTCTCCGGTGCGCGTAATAGTGATAGTAGCTGTCGCCTCATAAGGATCAATACTCCAATTTGCACTGAAGCCGTCAGCAACTGTCATGTGCTCAAGCTCCCAATGGTTTACGCTGTTTTTGTCGATAACTACAGTTACAGACTTTACAGTCTCAATCATATTTGCATTGAGATTCATCAGATAAAGCGAGCCGTTCGGCAATTTGTCAAGACTTATATCTGCCGGCACAAGAGTAATCGTAGACGTTTTCACACCTGAATCGACATTTATCCAACGAGTCTTTCGCGTCTCATTTCCCTGTTTGTCAGCAATCACAAAGGTAACTCTGTGAACCCCGTCCGCAACTGCATAATTGTCAAGGGTAATATATTCTCTGCTCGCCTTCGCCGGAGTCTCAACTCCATCCACAAGTATCTTGGCAGTCGAATAGTTAAGACCGGTGTAATTAACCCTTGTAGTGTCTTCTTTAACAGTTGCGCGTAAAGAAAGAACGTTACTGTTTACGGTAAGCATTTCGCATTTAAGCGTATTGAGAACATTCTTAACAAGGGGTGTCACAGCTTCGTTATCCCCGAGATATACCATATCTGTAATAGTCGGCGCCTCTCTGTCTTCAACTGCATCCGAATAGTCGACTTGTATTGAATCAATATAGACTGTATATTTACCGTTCACGGTACCCGCGTTAAACATGGTTGAAGAATTGCTGTTAGGGACAGATGCATGCCACTGAAGATCAAACATTGCAAGATTGTCTGCAAGATCTGAAAGGTTTCCAAGGACATATTTTTTTGATGAATCTATCTCTGCCTTAAAATATATCCACTTACCTTCATTGCCATCTTCCTCGACATGATTATACCAGTCAACTGCCTGCATTGTGTAATACAGCTTTGCCCCACTCAAGGTGCCGTCGGCATTTAGCTCACGTAAAATCAAACGAACTCGAGGTGTCCACAGCTCTCCTGGAATATATACCCATGCGCCAACTGTTTTTGCACCTTCTATAACTGTTCGTTCCTTGGGCATAAGCTGAAATCTCATCGCCTGATTGACAGGATTGCCCATATCAGTTACATTAATCTCAAATCTGAGCGAGCCACTGCCGTCGTGAACCTTGCCGTCAGATTTGCTTGCCTGACTAATGCTTACATTGTCCGACCGATATGCATTGCCCGGCCATCCCATAGCATTACAGAAAAAGTCACCGATATCCGATGGATTATCAAAGCTCCAAAGCACCTCGGTTGCCTTTCCGAGAGACACAGTAAATGTGATATCAGTTTTCCCCCCATACTTATATGTAGCTTTTAACGTAGCAGAAGTAACATTCGTATCTGACGCCGCAACAAAATCAAAGCCATCCATATGTCCGGCTTCTGAAGGCTCAACAGCGAAGTCAAAGGCTTTAGAAGAAACATAGACCTCTTTCTCCTCGCCTTCAATATCAGACATCATATTTTGAAGACCGATATTGGTCGACTTACCGTACGGAACTGTAATGTTTGTATTAACAGCAGATATAAACGGATCCATGACTGTAATTTCACAGCTTCCAACCATAGTTCCGCTATAATTTACGAAAATCTCAAGCTCTCCGGTCTTTCCGCTTGAAATAAATCTTCCGTCATTCACTGTTCCAAAGCTGTCATCAGAAAGGCTCCATGTCATACCCTCCGGCATCTCCATTGCATATCCGTGGGTATCAAATATCTTCGCAGTAAATACATACTCCGAGTTTGGAGCAAACGCTGTATATTCGCTTTCGATTTCAGCGCTTCCGACCACACCCGTGGGGGCAACGTTTGATGTTATCAGAACACTGTTCAATGTAGCACGCTCGCTTCCATCAGACGGAATAGAGCGCATTGTAGCGACTGTCTCGCCCTGTCGCTTAGTTATAAATGTGGACGAACCTCCACCATCGCAATTGAATGCCCACCTACAACCAAGAGCAAGCATAAACTCGCCGAGCTCATAGTCATTAAGTCCGGTTGAACTGGTCATTCTTCCGTTAACCATTGCAAGAACAAGTGTGCCATCTCCTTTGATTCCGACAAGAGAGCGAGGATGAGCAGTTCCTGTTCTGCTCTCAGTCTTATTAACGAGTACACCGTCATCAAGCACCATACCGAAGTTGGCACCGATCGCCTGCCATTCATCTCCGCGAAGTCCCTCGGAACTTGTTCGCAGCTCACAGTATGTTGTTCCGTCAGCCTTTCTATAGACACAAAGCATAGTTGCACAAGTACCGGTATGATAATTATTTATGCCATTCTTTGCGTCAACCAAAACCTGACCGTTATACACAATGAATGAGAACGGAGCCTCGCAATCATATGCAAGACCGGTGTTCATTCCGCCAACAACATTGTACCCAAGCCTCTCTTCGTAATACTCAACAGTCTCTGTGAGAGGCTTGGAATGCCAGTTCGAGCTGTCTGACGGATTTTCGAAAGCCTTATCGATCCCGTAATATCCCGGAATGATTGAGATATCCGGATTTGACGGATCGACCTCCATAACATGTAACTCTTGCCTGCGCGTACCTGATGAGTTGTTTAGAACGATATCAGATTCAACAGCCGCGCCGGGTACAAGGGTGAAATCTTTTTTTGATATCACATTATAGTACCCATTGGTTCCGAAAGTGTCCCCATCAAAAACGGCATTTTCCTCTTCCCACGTCGCAAATGTCGACAGCGTCATAGCGCCTACAAGCATAACGCCGCAGAGAATTGCCGCAATTGTGCGGACCGGGTTGCGTGTTTTCATAGTGATCTCCTTTGCATATTATTTTTATATTTTCGCTGTCTGCGAATAATATTCACCCTTTAATCCGCAAACATAGATATATATGGGTATATCTGCATAATATCCCTGTCAGTATAAGCAAAATAAAAGAAATATGCTGTTGCAAACAATGTAAGGCTTATTAGAGCGATGAAAGCAGGCTTTCTGTTCTTCCGACTTTTTGCAAGGCAACGCGCTACAGCTATCGGCACGAAGGGCAGAAAATAATAATTAAGTCTCATTGCAATGGAATGTATTCCTGCAAATATTTGAAGCGTCGTTGACAAAAGAAGTATATTGCGAAGTCCTACATCATCCTCATCAAGCTGTTCTGAGTCCGGCAATATAAACGATATTGCCGAAAGAGCTGCCAAAAGCAAAAAAACAGATATTGCACCGGTTGGTTTTAGCGATGCAGCATATCGCGAATAATATTTATCGCCAGCAAGCTCCATCAAAACCAGAAATATCGGAGTTCTGTAAATAAAGATCAAAACAATCGGCGGAACAGCCCACAAAAGCTGTGTAACGGATTTAAGCTTAAAACGAAATGCAGGATACATTAACAAAAGCACAATTGCCGAACGATGGAACAAAAATGCAGAAACAACAGTCATCAAAAAGCGAATCGGCTTTTCATCTCGACAAAACTTATACGCCGGTATCGCAAACGACATTGCTATTGCCTGCCGAAGTCCGGAAAAATACATTGCAAACGGCGCGACTATCGCAAACATTACAATCAGAAAGCAGCCGTATTGTTTCTCGTGACGATACATCATCCAAACAGGAACAACGGAAATCAACGCACACGCCGCCAAGATATATCTGAAATTATCGGAAATTATTCCGATAAGACGACACAGTACCACATATCCTGTCTCAAATTTACCTGCAAAAATGCCATCGATAATCTTTGTAAACGACATCGTCGAATAGTTTATAAAATGCGACTTGTACTGGACAACATCAACACCGACCGATTCAGCACGAAATATGAGCAGCACAAGCATTATAAAGAAGAAACAGTCAACCGTTATTCTTGTCTTTTTTGGGGGAGCAAACCGAGCAATTCCGAGCAGGAAATAAAAAAGTGTCGGGACTCCTATCAGAATATAGTACGGTAACATATTACCTCCATTCTTACCGGCTAACTCAGGCTGAGTGTTATCTCAGCAAAACCTTCTTTGCATATCCAACCGCATAATAACGTATCTTACCGAAAAAAATATAAAAATCAAGCGCCACCGTTTTTACAAGAGGCAGTGCTTTACTATTTGCAGCATATTGCCTCAGGTAGGAGATCGAGGTTTTACAGTTTTGACGCGCATGTCGCTTTATATAGTTATAAAGTACTGTTCCCGTCGAATCCGATTCAAGCAGTGCCGGTGCAAGTTCTTTTGATATAATCACAGCATCGTGTTCATAAAGATCACGCCGTGTACTAGTTACCTGCTCAGGATGCACACGGTTTATCACATTTTTTTTATTATCTGAAATCAGCGAATATCCGCACAGAAACATCCGATACCACATCAATGAATCTTGAGAATATCTAAGGTTCTCCTCAAACATTGCAACATCGTCAAATACTCGTCTCGGTATCAGAAAGCAGCAACCGTTAAGTGTACTTGTCCGAGTCATCATATTAACGACTTCCGCTCCAAAGTACACCGTGTTCTTTTTGAACGGATTTGCAAAATCCTTGATAATTTCATTTTTGCCGTTAATGAAATATCCTCCTGTAAATGCAACACATTTCTTATCTATCATGCTAGCATTCTTCAACATGCAAATTGCATCTGAAACCTTGCTTGCGCTGTACCCGTCATCATGCGAGAGCCATGAAAAATACTCGCCGCGCATCACACGTATTCCGTAATTAAGCGCCGACGAAACTCCGCCGTTTTCTTTTCTAAAATATCTAATTTTGTCTCCAAAAGAAAGAGCCACCTGCTCCGTCTTACCATCATCACACGATCCGTCATTCACTACAATAACTTCAATGTTCTCATAGTCCTGCTCAAGCGCACAGTTAATCGCAAACTCAAGATAATTGCTGCCATTATAGACAGGTATAATGATCGATACCATCGGATTGTTTACATTTGACATATACAGTATCTCTCCATAATCATTATATTTATCAGAAAAGCCAGCGTCCTGCTACTTTTGTCTCCTCGGAAGCTTAAAATGAGCTCCAAGCTCAAAATCAAAGCTGTCAGGCTCGTATTCCATATAGCCGCTCCACGGGTAAAATGTTATTTCACCAAATACAGCCTTCCCTTCAAGTGAATAAAGGTCAATACGTGCAAACGGGAAATCGTCGGACAGTATCCGTGCAATGTCAAGCATCTGTTCGAGGTTATCCGGTCGCGGTGCGTCCTTACTCAGGTCAGCACCCTCAGAAGCTGCATTGATTTTATTCCATTCGGTATCGTAAACAAGATGATTGCAATGTTCGGTATAGCGGTCTGTGATGCATATAATATACGTTGGCTTTCCGTCGAAGCAAAAAATCTTATAATCATTTACTGCATTTCGGTAGTGCGAAGGATCCTCAAGAAACTTTTCTGCAATAATAACGGGCTTTGACTTCATATAAGGCCACTCACGACCGGCATCAGCCTTAACAAATCGAACAAAGCGCTTGAACATATTTTTAACGTTATCTTCATTAGCATCTGACTTATCAGCACATATATAATTGGTACCGCTTCCGTTACTAAGCTTAAGCACAAATTTATCGGGAAGCACTGAAAAATCAATATCTTTCGGCTTTTCAAAAACGCAATACTGTTCGTTTAATATATCTTCAAGACCTTTCTCTTTGATATACCCCCGAACCGTGTACTTATCAGCACATACCGGCATTCGTTTGTCCTTATAATATAGCTTATAATATTGCATTTTTTCAGTAAATCTCTCGGGAGCTTCCAAATTGAGCTTCCTTTTGAATTTAATCCTGTACTGAATCTGCAACATTAATCTGCTCGGAATAATCTTCAGCATTCTAAGCAAATAAAAGCGCGCCGCCTTGCTTTTTATTATTTTTTTATATCCGTCCATTCTCTTTCACTCTGTTTAATTCATTCATGTAGGCTTCGACAACAATTTGCCTGTCAAATTCCCTTTCAACCTTGTGCCTTCCTGCAAGACCCATTTCACGTCGTTCATCCCATGAAAGTGCAAGAAACTTTTCTATTTTGACTATGAGATCTACGCTGTCCTTTTGTTTTACAACAAATCCGTTTACCCTGTCATCTATCGTCTCCCTGCAACCGGAACGATCTGTTGTAATTATAGGGCGAGCACTGGCACATGCCTCGAGAAGAACATTCGACAGCCCCTCCGGATAATATGTCGGGTGAACAACACAGTGTATCCATTTCATTATTTTTTTTACATCACGTACCATGCCGTGGTACGTGATTATTCCACGCGCCTCCAGCTCTCCCAAGCGCTGTTCGTAAGACTGTTCGCAAAATCCGCAAACATGGAAGCGCGTGTTCGGATACTTCGATTTAATATACTCTGCCGCATCAAGATACTGCTCTATACCTTTTTCACGCATTATTCTGGAAATGAAAGCAAACTCCACAGTGTCTTCGTGATTATAATCAAGCACAGGAAACCGCGTCAAATTAACTCCCGAGCCCGGAATCAGCGCATGTTTTCCGATAGCAATGTTTCTTTTTTCAAAGAAATTCATATTCTCAGTATTTTGAAAGTATATTTTCTGAACTTGACGAAATGCAGCTTTATACAGGACCACGGTAATCTTCTGCACTATTCCGTCATTCTCGACTGCTGTGCCAAGTCCGGTAATATTCGCAACATAAGGAATTCCTTGCTTCTGGCAAGCAATTCCACCATATACGTTCGGCTTGATAGTATATGAAAAAACGATGTCCGGACAGACGCGACGCAAAAGTTCCTTATAATAACGAAGCAACTTGATTTCGTTCAACGGGTTCATACCGTGACGCGAAAGTTCAACGCTTTCGTATCGACACCCAATCCGTACCAGATCATCGATTCTTTCTCCATACGGAGATGATATATATACCTCATGGTCATCAGCAAGAAGCCTCTCAACAAGCTCTAATCTAAAATTGTATATCACAACATCGTGATTTACCAAAAACAAAACCCTGCTCATTTTGCATCCTCTGTGTATCTTACTGAGTCATAAAAAGATTTTACTGTATAGTGCATTATGTACTCACTAATCTCGAGCTCATACCCCAAGCTTCCGAAGGCTTTGTTTACGAGTCCCGTAAAACGGCTTAAAAGCTTCAGCAAACCGCCGAAGCCCTTAACGAGTCTTACCTTTTTGCCGTGTGCCTTTGCTATCATTTGTACCAGCTCGCCCGTATTGACGTAGCGTTCGTTCTGCGGAAAGAATATGCCCGACTCGTTGTTTTCTGCCATCAAGCGGACAAATTCACATAAATTCTCGATATAAAGCATTGAGCGCCGATTGTCAACGTCCGGAAAAACGGGCATTTTCAGCGCAAGCTTTGCAAGCAGCGGGTAATTTCCGCGGCTTCCTTTGCCGTAGATCATCGGCGGACGCAGGATCACGACATTAAAGCCTTCGTCGCCGAGGGCGCCGATGCCGCGCTCCGCCTGAACCTTGCTGTCTCCGTAGCAATTCGACGGGGCAAGCGGTGTATCACGTGTTATGATCTTGGTCTTTCCGATCGGGGCACTTTCGCCGTAAACAACGATACTGCTCATAAATATAAATTGACTGACGCCGTCAGCCTTTGCTTTTTTTGCGGTCTCGACCGCAAGGTCTGTATTTATCGCATAATAAAGCTTCTCTTTGTCGCGGCTTATCCTTCCGGTATCGGAATGTGCGATCCCCGCAACGTGGAATACGCTGTCGTATCCCGCAAAGCTTTTCTCACGCCAGGTGTCGTCTGTCATATCGAAGGTATCGACCGTGTACGAGCTCGGGTAATTCGTCTTTATATAGTTTTCAAAAGATGTCCCGATATAGCTGTCTGCACCGGTGATCAATATCCTCTTCACTTAACAACCTCTTGTCTGTCTTCTGCCTGTTTTTTCATCTCTCCGGTGCCGCCTTCTACGACTCCTTCGGATCTGACTACGCTTTTTACCGTGCCGAAGAGGCACTTTATGTCCATTGCGATGCCGCTGAGGGCTCCGCGGTTCAGGGCGGCGGCGTATTCGCCGTCGAGCGCTGCCTTTACGTCGAGCTCAAGCTCGTCTCTGCCGTTTATTTGCGCCCAGCCGGTGATGCCGGGCTTAATGTCGTTTGCTCCGTAGCGCTCTCGCTTTTCCCACAGGTTCGTCTGATTCCAGAGAGCGGGGCGCGGTCCGACCACGGAGAGCTTTCCGGTGAACACCTGATATATCTGCGGCAGCTCGTCGATGCTTGCGCGTCTGATAAAGCGTCCGACGCGCGTTATGTACTGCTCGGGATCTGTGAGCAGATGCGTCGGTGTGTCGTGGGGCGTCGACATCTTCATGCTTCTGAATTTGAGTATCATGAAATACGTCGGCTCGCCGTTTTTGCTTTTTCCGAAGCGCTTCTGGCGAAAGAGCACCGGTCCCGGGTCGTCTGCCTTTATGGCGATAACGACTGCGAGCATCGGCAGCGCGAGCAAAATTATCGCAATGCCCGACAGGACGATGTCCGCCGCTCTTTTTATAAAATGCTTATACATGGCAAACACCTCTCGGACATTGCTGTACCGAGCCGACACCGCAGCATCGGCTCGGTCATGCTTTCGTTTGATAAATGCGTCGATGGCGCGTCACGCCTTCGGCGTGTAGAAGAGCTCGAGCACAAGCTCACGAAGCTCGCCCTCGTCGGGATAAAACTCGACAAAGCCGTCGACCGTCTTCGACTCACCCGAAAGCTCACGGATACCGAGGTATTCGTACTCGTTAAGCTTCTCGACGAGCTTCAGCATGCGCTCGTCAGCCGAGTCGTACACGACATATTCGTTCACCGCGGACACAAGGTCGGCGGCAAACGCCTCGTCAGCGGCGCTGCGCTCCACAGCCTTATTATACAGCGCGCCGAGGTACTGTCTCTGGCGCTCCATACGCGTGGTATTGCTTGCGTCCTCAAGGCCGTACCTTGTGCGGACGTAGGTCAGCGCCTGTTCGCCGTGCAGCGTTACCGTTGCGCCCTTTACGAGGGCTGCGTCTATTCCGGTGAAGTCGTCGTTCACCGTCACCTCTACGCCTCCGACGAAGTCGTTGATCGCGGGGACGGCGTCCATTGTCAGCGCCATGTAATGGTCGACCTTCACGCCGTCGAGAAGGTACTCGACGGAGGACTTCGTGTTGCCGCAGCGTATCTTCGCGTTGTCGTCGTTTACGTAATTATAGGCGAGGGCGATTTGCTTGCTGTAGGTATCGACAACCGTCGCGCCGCCGACGGACAGCTTATTGACGCGCGTTACGGTATCGCGGTTGATCTGAAGCGCCGTACAGGTGTGCGCGCTGTTGTCGAACACAAACAGCATCAGAAAATCAGTCTGCACGCCGCTCTCGTGGGAGTCGGCGACCTCCTGACCGTCAAACTTATCAAGACCGAGCACAAGGAAGGTCTCAATGCCGTCGCGGCGCACGTATTTCGTGCCGTTATACTCAAGTATGCCGCCGTCGGTCTCGGACTCGGGGAATCTTCCCTGCCCCTTCTCCCAAAGCTCAAGCAAAGCAAGAGCGGCGGTTATGAGCAAAACGGCAGCCAAGACGATAGCGATATATTTGAAATATCTTCTTTTCTTTGTTCTCATTTTCTCATACCGCCGTTTAATATTCAGACTTTCTTCTTTTTACCGACAACGAAGGTAACTGCGAGAGCTGCCGCAGCTACAGCGAAAATTCCGATATACAGACCCATATGCGAGTTGTCGCCGGTCACTACCTCGTCCTTAACATTGTTGTTGTCGCCGGCATTGCTGCCGCCCTCTGTTGTGTCGACCACGATAGCGAAGGGGGAAAGTGTCTTTGCGTTGAAGCTGAGAGTCTTTCCGTCCTCGGATACCTTTGCGCTCTCTATAAGCTCCCATGTGCCGTTCTCGGTCATGTGAAGCAGTCCGACAAAGCGGTCAAGCGTGTCTGCCGCGATGGTCACATTGAAGTTAACGTGATCCTCATGTGCCGTGCAGCCCTCGACGTGGATGTCGAACAGGTCGCTTACTGCGAGCTTGTCGCCTGCAATGCCCTTGGAGGAGGCAAGGCTTGCGAGAGCGGAGCAGAGCTTTGTAAGGTCGTCGCTTCCGACGATATCGCTGTAAGCCTTCTCAATGAGAGCGCGAAGCTCGTCGGAGAGAGTATTCTTCTCGCTGTAGGGAGTGATTATAAGCTCGGCGTTGCAGTCGGCGTTCTCGGGCTTGAAGGAAACAAGCGTCGGAGCAACGTTTCCGGAGGGGCTTGATACGAAGCTGCCGGAGGCTGCGAGCGTGGACACGCTCATGGTGACGAGCATTACGGCTGTCAGTAAAATTGCAAGTACTTTCTTCATTTTGGTTTTCATCCTTTCGGTGTAAAATTGTTTAATTCAGGTATCGAGCAGACCTTTGCCGTACTCGTCCATTTGACATAGAAATTCTCTGCCGAGCTTTTTTTCGATCGCCTCATACGCGCCCTCAAGGCGCGGCGGGCGTGTGGTCAGGTTGTGGCAGTCCGACCCGACGAAGCTTATTTTACCTTTTTTCAGAAGCGACAGTGCCCTTCTGCGGGTCGCGTGCGAGGCAAAGTAGTCTGCATTGACCTGCATTTCGATGCCGCAGTCGTAAAGTCTGTCCCAGCACGCGCGGCTTTGAAGCTTCATATACCGCTCGATATGAGCGAGGATTATGTGAAGGCTTCCGCGGGAGGACAGCTCGCAAAGCTCGCGGAGCATGTATTCGCTCCATCTGCAAAACGGCATTTCGAGCAGCAGCAGCCTTGTTCCCTCTATTCTGAGCGACTTCAGCCCCTCCATATGGGATATTCCCTCGTAATACCTTACCTCGGCGCCGAGATATATTCTCGGTGAGTTCTCGGAAAGTGCGGCAAAAAGCTTATCTGCCGCGCATCGGCGCCGCTCGAGAAAGCTGTCAACCCCCTCGTCGTTCGCGTAGAAATGCGGGGTAGCTATCACGGTATCGGCGCCCGCAGACGCCTGCCGTGCCACGAGCTCAAGGCTTTCCTCGACGCTGTGGCTTCCGTCGTCCATACCAGGCAGGATGTGACTGTGCCAATCCGTCAATCCGCAATATCCTCCGAGCTGCTGTAATACTTGTACTTTTTGTACTTACCGTAGGAGCCGCCGCCGGACTTCGCCTCGTTCATAACGCAGCCGAGGATGTTGACGTCGGAGAGCTTCAGCTGGCGGAAGCATCTCTCGAGCTCCTTTTTCTCTGTATATTCCTCGCGGATAACGACTATCATGCCGGAAATGAGGCTTGAGATCGATATCGCGTCTGAAACGATATTGACGGGCGGCAGGTCGATTATGATATAATCGAAGACCTCGCGGAGCTGCTTCAGCACGTTTTCCATTCTGCTCGAGCCAAGCAGCTCGGACGGATTCGGCGGGATGTCTCCCGACGGAAGGATAAACCAGTTTGCAAGCAGGCTCGACTGAAATTCGGATATCGGCGCGCCCCTTCCGCGAAGCAGGTCGGCAAGTCCGGGAGAGCCGTCTATGCCGAGCTTCTTGGCGATGGAGGGGATTCTGAGATCCGCGTCAATGAGGAGCACCTTACTGCCCTTCTCTGCGAAAACGTAGGAAAGATTCACGGCAGTCGTGCTTTTTCCCTCGCCGCGCATCGAGCTCGTTACGCCGATAACGGGGCACCTCTCGTCCTCGGGAAGGACGAAATCGAGATTCGCTCTGATGAGCTTATACTGCTCTGTCGCCGTAAATGCAAGATTTTTATGCAGTGTCTTACTGCTTTCGTTACCCGCCGACACGAAGTGCTTCTGTCGGCTTCTTTTTTCAAATGCACCCATTCTCCAAAGTTCCTTTTATCAATTACCCGTGCCTCGGTGCTGCCGAGAGTAATACGCATATGATCTGTTGCCCGTGCTGAGCAGGTCGGGCACCTTACCGAGGATAGGATAATCGTAGGTTCTGATAACGTATTCCTCGTCGTGGATGGTGTCGTCAAGCAGCGCATGAACGACAAGCGCGACTGCGGAGGCAAGCACTCCGAGGACGAGTCCGACGGCAGTGTATCTTGTAATGCTCGGACCGACCTTCTCCATGTCGGGGATCGCCGTATCGACGACCTCCATGGACGCACCGACGATGATCTCGGAGATGCGAACGGGAAGCACCTCTGCTATGGTATTGGCAATATGGCTCGCCTCATAGGGGTCATGGCACGTTACGGTAACGACCATGATCTCGGTATCATTGGAGGGCGCGTAGGTTATCATGTCATCCAGCTCATCCCACGCATAGGAGACGCCTGCCTTTTCGATAACGCGCTCGAGAGTGGAGCGGCTGTCGAGAATATCGCCGTAGGTACGGACGAGGCTCTGCGCCGCGGTCAGCTCGGACGAGCTGATGCTGAAGCTCGTGTTGCCGAGCGAGAAAGAGCTGTTGTTTACGTAAAGCTTAATAAAAGAGGAATATGTCGGGGAGATCACGAAGGAGGCTATCGAAAAGCCGACAGCCGCCGCGAGCAGTCCGCAAAGGACGATGACCCACGCGCGTCTCCAAAGTGCCTTCAAAATATGCACAACATCTACAGTATAATATTCCCCTGCGGTGTTTTCCTGTTCCTTCATCAGATTCCTTTTTCTCCTTAGTATGTCGCACGGTGAATGATCCGTTAAAGAGCGTCGCACCGTAAAAAACGGCACACGACGGAGCGCGTCGCCGCCGCTTCGGCGACGAATGCTTATTCGTATTTATTTTATCACAATTACCACTGTCATGCAATAGCTTTCACGCAAAAACATGAAAAAACAAGGTAAAAAATTGTCGCGCGGCAAGCACGCGAAAGCCTTGACGGGGCGGGGAAAATGGTTATCTTATCGGTAGCACAAATTTCCCGTCGGGACTCGATGCCGCGAGCTCACTTTGGCTCTCTCGCCATGCCGAGCGCATCTGAAAAAGCGCATGTCTGTTTTTTGACATACGCTTTGCCGGACAATGCTTCAGTTTTTGATATATCGTGAATTTCTGGCAGAATCGATTTTTTTACCGTTCCGTCTCTTCCCATGGCACCGAGAACAGCTTCCACGGTCGTCGGACTTACATCCGGCAGGATTTTGCATATTTCCGCCTTCGACACGGGCGTAAGACTGTTCAGCACCATAGCTTCGATCCGTGCTTTCTTCGTAATCCTCTTACCGTTCAGCACGGCAAATCTCTTGTCCAGTTCCTTGTAGCACATATACAGGGCGGAAAGGAAGTTTTGAATAAACGGTACATAATCGTTTTCATTTGTGTGCCAGTCAACGGAGGATTCTCTGAGAGCTTCGTAATAATACGCCTTGTAGTTATTGATCTGCTCTTCAAAGGAAACATACTTTCCGGCATCATATCCGTTCTTGTATAAAAGAAGGAGCGACAACAGCCTTGCCATTCTTCCGTTACCGTCTCGGAATGGGTGTGTGCAAAGAAAATCAAGGATGACACACGGTATCAGCAGCAATTGATTGATGTTGGAATTGCTTCTTGCATCCAGGTAGGCAAACTCCAATTGCTCCATCGCTTCAGCCGTCTGGCGTGCGGAAATCGGTCTGAATCTGACTTTACGGTTGCCGCTTACATCGGTTTCAAGAATAACGTTATCATCGGTTTTATACCGTCCGCCGTATTCATATCCGGCAGAAGACATCATAATACTGTGAAGTCTCAGAATGTCATCGCTTCTCAGATCAATATATTCGTAGCCCAAGTGAATCTCATTCAATGCATCTCTGTAGCCGATGATTTCGGCTTCGTCATGATTGAGCGGAGCACTGTTTTGATTGACGATCTCGGCAATACGCCGGTCGCTCGTAACAATGCCTTCAATAGCGTTGGAGCTCTTAACGGACTGAATTTTCGCAACGGCTTCAAGTTCGGTAAATATCTGCTTATGTTCGTCCTTTCGAAGACCTGCCATTGTTTTCAGCTCCACAATGCTCGTTGTCAAATTCAAAAGCTTTGCGGGAAACAAGCCATTGTCCAGGAATGAATAATCAAATTTTCTCATTGCATCATCGCACCTCCGTATCTGCATATTATTATATCATATATCAAAAATATGCAGATTGTTAAGAGGCATTCTGCTTCATCTGCATATTACAAATGCTATTATATGCAGATATTCAGAGTACATCCATCATTTGCAATTTCTGCAACAGAGTCTGTGCGTACATCTCACAGCACCCACGGGGAAAACGCTTCGCGTTTTGCCGCCCGTACCGGATGCGGCACTCCCCTTTCGACCCCGTGCAATACCGCATAGAAAAAGGCTCCCATGGGAGCCTTTTTCTATGCCGGTGGCGGGGGTCGAACCCGCACGGTATTGCTACCAACGGATTTTGAGTCCGTCACGTCTGCCAATTCCATCACACCGGCGCACTTCTTTATTATACCATATCTCAGCCGATCTTGCAAGCTTTTCTTCCGAGTTTTCCTCACGCTGCCCGCAAAATCGGCTGACTATGCTTCATTATTCCGTTTATTTCTCTCTGATGTCTCCTATGCGGTAGCCCTCGTCTCGCGCCCAGTCTATAAACTCGCCGAGCACCTGCACGTTTGTTTCGCCGACGCAATGGAGCATCATTACCTCACCATTGTGAAGTCCAGCCTTCATCTGCTTGAGTGCGGAGTCTGCGCTCGGCTGTGCGTCGACGGCGTAATCGTAATACGCCCACGAATACAGCACGCATTCGAGCTCCATTTCGCGGTACAGCGCTAGATCCCACTCGGAGCACGAGCCTGCCGGCGGGCGGAAATACGTCATGTAAGGCGCGTCGGGAACCGCGCTTCTCAGCAGCTCGTTATTCGACTCGACCTCGTAAAAGAGCTCCTCGACCGACAGCTTCGACATCGTCGCGTGATTTGCTCCGTGATTGCCGACGACGTGTCCCTCGTCGAGCATTCGGCTGACAAGCTCAGGGGCGGTCTTTATAAACTGACCGTTCAAAAAGAACGCCGCGCTCACGTTTTTCTCCTTCAATATATCAAGTATCGGTGCGGTGTAGCCGTTGTCGTAGCCGCAATCGAAGGTGAGGTAGATGACCTTTTCGTTCTCGTTTTTGCGATAGACAGTGCCGTAGCGCTCAAGCGTGGCAAGCGTGTCTGCTGCGCGGTCGAATATCACGCGCACCTCGCCCGTTTTCTCGTCGCGCTCTGTCTTTCCGCAATACCAGGAGCCCGTCGGGTCGCTCTTATCGGTGTCCGAGAAGAAATTCCTCGACAGCCCGTTAAGGAAGGAAAAGTCGTCAAGCGTCTTACCGCTGTGCGTCGTATATTTCAGCGAGCCGTCGCTCTCCTTGCCGGAATACGTCGCAAAGGACACCTTCTCGGGTGCGGCAGCCTCGGTGCTCTCGCCGCCTGTCGGAATATTCTCCGTATCAGCCGCCGACACAGTCGTACCGAACGCATTCGGCGGAGGTGTCGCGGGGGAAGTGTCGAGCACATTTCCCTGTGCGGCGCACGAGCAAAGGATCGCCGAGGCGAATATAACGGACAAAAGCTTTTTCATTGCTGCTCCTTTCGCGCTTCGCCGAGTTTTCCCTGTAAAATGTTGAAAACCTTTCGGCTGTGCGGCAGTTTGTTCTGTGCCCCTCTCCTTATCTGACGAATTCGTCGAGCGGGCGTATCTCGTAGCCCTCGGCTATGATATAATCGATAAGCTCGCCGAGGATGGTAGCGTTCGTTGTTGAGACTGCGTGAAGCAGATATACTCCGCCGTTGTGGAGCTTCGTCTTGTCGTTGAGAAGCGTCATTGCCGGGTCGGGCTGTGCGGAGGTATTGTAATCCGCCTCGGTCGCCGACCAGAAGCAGGTCGTCAGACCCATTGCCTGTGCGAGCGCGAGCGTCCACTCATTGGCTCCTCCCTCCGGCGGGCGGTAGAAGGTCATATCGGGCGCGTCGGGGAACAGGCTGCGGAACAGGTCGTTATTCTTCTTTATCTCGTCGACGAACTGCTCGGGAGTGAGCGTTGTCATATTATAGTGCGAATACGTGTGCGAGCCGACGATGTGTCCCTCGTCGAGCATTCGGCGGACGATATCCTGCTCGCCCTGCGTGCCCTTGAGGTAGTCACCGGTAACGAAGAACGTTCCCTTCACGCCCTTCTCCTTCAGCGTATCGAGTATCGAGCTTGTCACGCCGTTTGGAAATTCATCGGTAACGTACTCGTAGCCGCAGTCGAAGGTAAGGTAAACGTATTTCTTCGTCTCGTCGCCGCGGTAGATCGCGCCGTATTTGTCGACGAGCGCAAGCGTTGCGGCGTCGCGATCCCACTTTGTCGTAACCTCGCCCGTTGTCAGGTCGCGGACAAAGCGTCCGGGGTACCAGCAGCCGTTCGGGTCGTCGGGGTTCTTATCGCCGAAGTGAGCCCGGCTTATGCCGTCAAGGAAGGAAAGGTCGCTCGGGATGACGAGCGCGGACTTACCGGAGGGTGTGGCGACGGCGTCCGTTGTTGCCTCCGTGCTCGGCTGTGCGGTGCTCTCCGTCGCGCCGTCGGTCGTTTCACCCTCGCTGTGCGGCACGGTGCTCTCGGCGGGCACGCGCGTTGCGGGGGCGGTGGAATCGGAATCGTATCTTAATATGCCGCAGGACGAGAGCATCAGTGCGGCGAGAAGTGCGGATAGAAGCTTAATTTTCATATTCTGTACCCTTTCGTGTGATATACGTCTATAGTTTACCCCAAAATGAGCGCGGAGTCAATATTTTTTGCTCTTCTCGGCGAAATATTTACGTCGGGCACGCTGCGCGACGTCCTTTTGCACCTCTCCCGCAAAAAACGAGGGGCACGCCTTGTAAAGTGAGGTGCGCCCCGATCATTTTATTCTGCCGAAAGCAGCTCGAACACCGCGTCGATATCGCCGAGTGCCATTGCCTTGAAGCGTTCCGCCTCCGTCTCGAGCTCCGACACATGACCGTCGTGCTCGCTTATCATCCTCTCCATCTGAGCCTCAAGCGCCTCGGAATTCACCTCAGACAGCTTGAACAGCCCGGAATAGTCGAGTCTGTCGAGGAATGCGTCGATCTTCGGGTCAAGCGACAGACCGATAACGGGAACCGCCGCATTGCACGCGTAGATGAGCATATGAAGCCTCATTGAGCAGACGAGCTGCGCTCCGCCGAGCTCCGACGTGCCGCGAAGCACACTCAGCAGCTCGTGCCCGGAGGACGGCGAGACGACAAGCGCGTCGACACCGTGCTCGCGATGCAGCTTTTCCTGTGCAAGTCTTGACAGCGCAAGGTCGAGTCCCGGCTGCATTGCAACGAGCACCGGGCGCAGCGAATGACGCCTTGCGACGGCGGCACACGCCCTTGTCACTCCGTCAAGGAGCTCCGACTCGCTGTATGCCGTGCGCTGCGCGCCCTCGAAGCGGCGCAGTGAAACGGCGAAATATTTCTCCCCGTCGGCAAGTCCCCATTCTCTGCGAATACGGCGCACCTGCTCTGCGGGAAGGGACGTCATCATAAACGCGGGGTCGGCTGTGAGAGACACCGACTCGCGCGGCACGCCGATCGACACGAGCTCGTCAATGCTCGCGCTGTCGCGGACCGTGACCTTATCCGCACGCTTCACCGTTCGTGCGGTCAGCGCGCGGTTGCCGGAATATCTGATAAGCCCGACGCCGTTCGCGTAGATATAGACCTTCATTCCGAGCAGCTTTGCGAGATTCACGACAAATGCGTAATACTTCAGGCTCTTGCTGCTCGTCGTGTCCTGGAACAGGCTTCCGCCGCCGCTTATGAGCACGCGGGAGCAGCGCATTGCGTGTATCATCTGAAAAAGACCCATTCGTCTGATGCACGGTATGCCGAAGCGTCGGCTGTCCTCGCTCGGGCGCTTTGTCAGCGCGGCGACGCGAAGGGCGGGGGCTGCCGCCTTAAGATTTGACAGCACGGTCTCGAGGATGCTGTCGTCGCCCATATTGCCGAAGCCGTAATAGCCCGAGAAGAGCACGTCGTACTTCTTTTTCTTCTCGCACAGCGGGTTGTATCTGAGGTAGTCCTCGATATTTTCCGCCTCGGAGATATCCACCTCGTTTATCGGGCTGTCCTTCACTGCGGAAATATAAAGCCGCATAGCGTCGTCAGCCATCGTCTTCACGGAATAATATTCGCGCACGACCTCGCGTCCGTAGGCGCCGAGCTTCGCTCTTTCGCTCTCGCTCATTGAAAGCACGCGGCAAATGTCCTCGAGCAGCGCCTCGCGCGTCGTGTCGCCGCAGCCGCGGCAGCAGAAATTCGTTCGAAGCGAGTCGTCGAGCCGCGAGCTGTCGAAGACGCCGATATAGCCCTGTGCGCCCGCGAGGACTGCGGGAACTCCGCATGCCATTCCCTCAAGGGCGGCGCGGCTGACGCCGACAAAGACGTCGCCCGCAACTGCGAATTTATTGATATCGGTGCGTCTGCCGGTCATGACGACCGCGCGCCTGCCGCACTGCGCGTTCATCTCGTCCGCCGCCGCGCGAAGCTTCTCCTCCTCACAGCCGCCGCCGACTATAACGCACTCGATGCCGGGGAAGCGGCGCTCGAGCTCGGGCATTGAAGCGATGAGCGCATACGAGATGCAGCTCGGCTCGGTGTCGAGTCGGCTGACGTGGACTATTCTCGGCGCGTCGCCAAGCTCAAACTCGCGCTCGATGTCCGAGCAGTCTGTCTCGGGTGAAAACTTATCAAGGTCGATGCCGTTTATCGTGATACGTATATTCTCCTCGGACAGACCGTAATTCACGCGAAGGTATTCCCTTACGTCCTCGCTGACGGCAAGGGCTCTGGAGCCCCAGCGCGTAAATATATTGTATGGAAAGGACGGATTGAACACACCGTGTGCGGTCGTCACGAAGCGGAAGCCGTATTTTCTGCAAAGCAGCTCGCACAAAAACGACGGGATCCTTGCGTGCGCGTGTACCGCGTCGAAGCGCTCGCTCAGGATGAGCCGACCGAGCTGCTTATACGCGCGGCGCATGTATATCGGATTTTTGGTATGGCAGGGAATTTTAACATGGCGGATGCCGCACGCGGCAAGCTCCGCCTCGTATGCGCCGCCGTTCGAGGCTACGGTGACCTCGACGCCGCGACGCACGAGCTCGCGCGAGAGCTCGAGAATATGCGTTTCCGCGCCGCCGATATCCATAGCCATGGTTACCATTAATATTTTCATGCTTGTCTCCTCTGTCGGGATAGGTCGCTCCCCGACTTACCACTCAAGCTCGAGCACAACAGGCTCGGCAGCGAGGCTGTCGACGGGGATGCCGCCGATGTGAAGGTATTTCACCGTCATGAGTCCCGTCTTGCCGTCGAAATATTCGGGCAGGTATTCGGCGGACGCCGAAAGGGTCTCGCCCGTGTTCATCAGTCGGACGCGGCGCGGAACGGACGGGTAATTCTCGAGATTTACTGCCGTTGAGATGATTCCGTCGGGGAAGTGAAGATACGTCCTGCCGTTCTTCCTTGTCGCAATGCAGCTGTTGTCGCGGGAGCGGTAGTCGAAGGTGTCGGGCTCGGCGCCCTCAAGGCAGCCCTCCATTCTAAGGTACCAGTCACCGACGCGGCGCAGTCTGTCGGCGTATTCGCGTGTGATCTCGCCCTCGGGGGACGGACCGACGTTCAGAAGATAGCTGCCGCCCATGCTCATTATGCGGTCGATGGACGAGGTGATGTGGCGGAAGGAATAAAAGTCCTCGCGCTCGCAATAGCCCCAGCTCTGCTGACCGAGTGAATTGCACGCCTCGGTAAGTCGCGTGAACGCGCTGCCGCTCGGCGACTCGTATTCGCGCTCGGGCGTCGAGAAGTCGCCCTTATCCCAGCCGCGGTCGTTGATGAGAATGCCCGGCTGAAGAGTGCGGACGAGCTCATTGAGCGACGGGTCGTATATCTGCGAGGGGATGTCCCAGAACATCGTGTATATCGGACCGTAATTCGTCAGCAGCTCGCGAAGCTGTGCCTTGACGTATTCGCGGTACGCCTCGGTGTTCTCGGTGCTCGGGTCGACGCAGCACCACTGGTGCGTAGAGTGCGAATTATAGCCGACGGGGGAATGCCAGTCGGGGTTCGAATAATAAAGCGAGAGCTTCATGTCATGCTTGCGGCACACCTCGGCGAGGAGCGCGAGCACATCGCGTCCGTAGGGCGTGTGCATTATATTGAAGTCTGTCTCGGCTGTGTCCCACATGCAAAAGCCGTCGTGGTGCTTCGTTGTAAAGCAGATATAGCTCATTCCCGCA
This sequence comes from uncultured Lachnospiraceae bacterium, assembly GCA_964531385.1. Lineage (GTDB taxonomy): Bacteria > Bacillota > Clostridia > Lachnospirales > CAG-274 > MGBC114079. The sequence goes on from CAZHGC010000002.1 coordinate 46,558, forward strand.
GCCTTCGCCGCGAGCACCCACGCCTCGGGGTCGTATTTCACGGGGTTAAAGCTCTCGCGGAGCTTATCGTACTCGGCGTGGCTCATCCCGAGTCGCGCCATTGCCTGCTCGTGCAGACCCGTCTGCGAATATATTCCCCAGTGTACGAACATGCCGAATCTGTTTTCGCTTGCCATAGTATTTACTCCTTTGTGAAAAACAAATCGCCACCCGGTGAAGGATGGCGATAATGTAAAGCTCTTAGTGAATGATGCAGCGCTCTGTCTCTTTGTCGAAGATGTGAACGTGGGACATATCGAATGCAACATTTACGATATCGCCCGCGCGGGTCTTCGATCTGGGAGAAACGCGCGCGATGAGGTTAGTTTCATCGGCAACGAGGTAGAGATAGATCTCAGCGCCCATAAGCTCGGTGACCTCAACGTCAGCCTCGATGATGGAGTCTGCGAGAGCACGGATGTGAGCCTCGTCGTCGTGGATACACTCGGGACGGATACCGAGGATGACCTCACGTCCGATGTACTCCTGAAGCTCGGGAGCGTTTGCCTTATCTGCGGGAAGCTTAACGGTGTTTGAACCGAAGGTAGCGTATACGCCGTCGGCTCTCTTGTTCAGCATGCAGGTAACGAAGTTCATCTGAGGTGTTCCGATAAAGCCTGCAACGAAGAGGTTAGCGGGGTTGTCATAGAGGTTCTGAGGAGTATCTACCTGCTGGATAAGACCATCCTTCATAACGACGATACGAGTAGCCATCGTCATAGCCTCTGTCTGGTCGTGAGTAACGTAGATGAAAGTAGTTGCAAGTCTGTGATGCAATTTAGAAATTTCTGTTCTCATTTGAACTCTAAGTTTTGCATCAAGGTTTGAAAGCGGTTCGTCCATAAGGAAAACTTTAGGTTCACGAACAATCGCACGACCCATAGCAACACGCTGTCTCTGACCACCTGACAAAGCCTTTGGCTTTCTGTCAAGAAGATGAGCAATATCAAGAATTTTAGCAGCTTCATTAACACGTTTTTTAATTTCGTCTTTAGGCATTTTTCTAAGTTTAAGACCAAATGCCATATTATCATAAACAGTCATATGAGGATAAAGAGCATAGTTCTGGAAAACCATAGCAATGTCTCTTTCTTTAGGTGGAACATCGTTCATAAGTTTGTCGCCTATGTAAAGTTGACCGCCGGAAATTTCTTCAAGACCTGCAATCATACGAAGAGTTGTTGTTTTACCACAACCTGAAGGACCAACAAAAATGATAAATTCTTTGTCTTCTATGTCCAAATTAAAATCTTTAACGGCAACAAAACCGTTTGGATACTTCTTAACGATATTTTTAAGCTTTAATTCTGCCATTTATAAAAATCCTCCTTAAATTCACAAACAATGATTATATAAAAACTTCTGTTTTCGAAATCATTTGTTTTAATCATCACATATATTATAATACCTTATTTGAGCAAAACAAACTATATGTTATTTATACAAATAAATCTCACAGAGTTTGTACATTTTGTACATCAAACAATAATTTTTAGTAAAAATTAAATAAAACTACAGCTGTCAAAATAAAAATTAACGAAGTTAATGACTATAAAAATCAAAGTAAACATAAAAATCGCATCTTCAAAAAATCGAAACAAAATATTTTCGTTAATTTTACCATAAAATCATAGAATTAAGGAATAATTTTTTTAACACATCTTGTTCAAAAGTAAATTGAATATCGTTCAAAAATATTTTCATACTCTACATTTAATACAATACGACTACTTTAATAACATAAATTTAAACTAATATTTTCAACCATCAAGGAAATCAAACCCAAATTTGTAAACCAGTTTCTTAATAACATAACTTTAACAATTCACATAATCGCTTGAATTGCCGCCGCATAAATTGGAAGCGAAAAAATACTAAGCAAAGTTGAAAAAACAACACACCCCGCCGCCATATTTTCGTTGTGTCCAAACTGAACAGAAAAAACACTTGTAAGAGCGGCACAAGGACACATTTCAAGAAGAAAAACAACTTGAAAAACAATTCCCTCAACATCGATTAACAACGCCAAAAGCAAACAAACAACGGGAATAACAACCATTCTTATAAGAAGAACAGCGTAAATTTCCTTTATTTTAAGCAATTTTTTAATATCGCTTTGTGCAATAATCATTCCCGTAATAATCATCGAAACAGGCGTATTCATATCCCCAACAATTTTAATTGGCGTTTGCAAAACATTTGGAAGAGGAATTTGCAAAAGATATATCAAAATGCCAACAATAACAGAATAAATAACAGGATTTTTAAAAATGCTTAAAGCCATATCCTTTGGCTTATTTTTTCCGCTCATAATTGCATAACCGTAAGTCCATATAATGATGTTAAAAACCGTAACATATGCACTTGCATAAATCATTCCCTCTGAGCCAAAAAGAGCCTGAACAAGAGGAAATCCCATATATGCCGCATTTGAAAAGGTGCAGGCAAATCGAACAATTTTCGTGTTTTTTTCTTTTTTTCGAAAAGTGAGCACATTAACAACAACAAGCCCAACAACCATTACAATTGCACTCATCGCAAATGCAACCAAAAGATTTTTCAAAATCTCAAAATTAAATTCCATTATATAAGAATTCACAACCATACAAGGAACAACCAAATACAGAAGCAAATCGGAAAAAGCCTTTTTCCCCTCCGGTTTAATCGCCTTAAATTTAACCGCCAAAAATCCGCCAAAAATCAGTATAAACAGCATAAAAACCTGCTTTGCCGTAATAATAGATAATTCCATAACATCAACCGCCGCAAACCAAGAAAAAGTCCGTTTCGGCAACAATCCTCCTTAATAAAAAATCATATAATTTTTTATTATATCCAAATCAAAAGGTATGTCAACTTTTTTTGCAAAATCGTTGCAAAAAAGTTTCATCATTTTAGTTTCAAAAATTTTTTCTTCCTAATTACTACTACAAAAACCGCCAAACTCTAAATCCAAGGAAATCGTTCGTTTTCAAAAGTCTGTAATAAACCTCGTCATATTTTTCTTTGTAAACAAAATCGTTCCGTTATAATATGTAATTTTCCAAAGGGAAGCCTTCCTCTGTCGGCTTCCCCATATAGCAAAAATAAATTTCTCCGTTCATAAAGCTTGCATCTTATTCTCTAAGCTTTGCAACATCAAAATGAGCGTGAATTTCACTCCGGTTCTTAATTCTTTCCGTCGGCTTTCTGTCCTCGGGAAGTTTTGTCAAATTCCATAAGTTCTGTCTATTTTGCTCCGATAACAACCTCAAAAGCCTCCATTTTTGCATCTTCATCAGACATACCTTTTTCGGAGCATTTTTTAATTTCTTCAATAACTTTTTTATAATCAATCGGAATAACTTTAACAAATTTTTTAAGTTCCTCATCAAAATTATCAAGAATTGCCTTTGCTCTAAGGCTTCCCGTAAATTTAAAATGATTTCCAATCATCTCTTTAAGTTCACAAACGTCCTCGGCATCAATAACGTTTTCAAGCAAAACAAGCTGTTTGTTGCATTTTTCCTCAAAATTTCCGTCAATATCATAAACATAAGCAACTCCGCCCGACATACCTGCACCAAAGTTTCTGCCCGTTTTTCCAAGAACAACAACTCTTCCGCCCGTCATATATTCACAGCCATGTTGACCAATTCCCTCAACAACAGCCATAACACCGCTGTTACGAACACAAAAACGTTCACCCGCAACACCGTTTATATAGGCTTCTCCCTTAATTGCACCATAAAACGCAACATTTCCGATAATAACATTTTTGTCTGCATCAAATTTAGCATTTTTCGGTGGAACAACAATAATTTTTCCGCCGGAAAGCCCTTTTCCAATATAGTCGTTGGAATCTCCCTCAAGACGCATTGTAACACCCTTTGCCAAAAATGCACCAAAGCTTTGCCCCGCCGAACCGAAAAAATTCAAATTAATCGTATCGTCAAAAAGTCCGTCATCACCATATTTTTTTGCAATTTCCGAAGATAAAATTGTTCCAACAACACGATTTATATTTGTAATTGCCAAACTTGCCTCAACCTTCTTGCCGTTGTTAATTGCCGGCTCGCAAAGTCTGACAAGTGCATTAACATCAAGAGTTTTTTCAAGTTCGTGGTCTTGCCTAACGTTAAAATATCTTTCCAAATCATTTGTACAAGTCTTCGTTTGATACAAAATACTCGTCAAATCAACGCTTCTTGCTTTCCAATTTTCAACCCTTTTCGGTGCAAGTTTCTCAACGTGTCCAATCATCTCTTCAACCGATTTAACCCCAATTTTCGCCATTATTTCACGCAAATCCTGTGCAATAAAACGCATAAAGTTTTCAACATATTCTGGCTTGCCTTTAAATCTCTTTCTAAGTTCGGGGTTTTGTGTTGCAATGCCAACAGGACAAGTGTCAAGGTTGCAAATTCTCATCATAACACAACCCAGTGTAATAAGCGGGCCCGTTGCAAATCCAAACTCTTCCGCACCAAGCAAAGCGGCAATTGCAACATCTCGTCCCGTCAAAAGCTTTCCGTCTGTTTCAATAACAACTCGGTTTCTCAAATTGTTCATAAGTAAAGCCTGATGAGCTTCGGCAACACCAAGCTCCCAAGGCAGCCCTGCGTGACGAACGCTCGTACGTGGAGCCGCTCCTGTTCCGCCGTCATATCCACTAATCAAAATAACATCTGCTCTTCCTTTTGCAACACCAACAGCAATTGTTCCAACCCCCGCCTCAGAAACAAGTTTAACGCTTATTCTTGCGTTTCTGTTTGCATTTTTAAGGTCGTGAATAAGTTGAGCCAAATCTTCAATGGAATAAATATCGTGGTGTGGCGGAGGAGAAATCAAGCTAACTCCGGGGGTTGAGTTTCTTGCTTTTGCAATCCAAGGATAAACTTTCTTTCCGGGAAGATGTCCGCCTTCTCCCGGCTTTGCTCCCTGTGCCATTTTAATTTGAATTTCAATCGCATTTTGAAGATAATTAATTGTAACGCCAAAACGGCCCGAAGCAACCTGTTTAATTGCCGAACAACGTGAATCTCCGTTTTCGTCCGGAATAAACCGGTCGGGATTTTCTCCGCCCTCTCCGCTGTTCGATTTTCCACCAAGTCGGTTCATCGCAATAGCCATACATTGATGTGCTTCAAGACTAATTGAACCATAACTCATCGCACCTGTTTTAAACCTTTTAACGATTGATTCAACAGGCTCAACTTCATCAATGTTTATAGGCTTGTCAACCGTTCTTATATCAAGAAGCCCCCTAATGTGGCAAAGTTGCTCCGTTCTTTCGTTCATAAGCTTTGTATATTCTTTAAAAAGCTTATAATCTCCCGTTTGGCAGGCTCTTTGAAGTTTATAAACCGATTCGGGGTTAAAAAGATGATATTCTCCCCCTTTTCTCCATTTATAATCCCCTCTCGGCTCCAAAGCACTCTCTTTTGTAATCGGGTCAAAAGCTTTTTCGTGGCGAAGTCTTGTTTCCTTTGCAATGTGCCTTTCCGAAAGACCGCCAATTCTCGTAACTGTTCCCGAAAAATATTTGTCAACAACTTCTTCGGAAAGCCCCAAAGCCTCAAAAATTTGAGCTCCTTGATAACTTTGAATTGTTGATATTCCCATTTTAGATATAATCTTAACAATACCGCTTGTAACAACGTCAACATAAATTTGAACAGCATCTTTTTTCTGAACATTGATATAACCCTTTTCAAACATATCTCCCAAAGTTTCATAAGCAAGATAAGGATTAATCGCATTCGCACCATAGCCAATCAAAACGGCAAAATGATGAACTTCTCTCGGTTCACCCGTTTCAAGAATAATACTGACATTCATTCTTGAACCTTTTTTAATCAAATGATGATGAAGCCCCGAAGATGCCAAAAGTGCGGGAATTGCATATTTCTCAGAGCTAACACCTTTGTCCGAAAGAATAATTATATTACAACCGTTGTCAATGGCAATATCAACAGCTGTAAATATATCATCAATAGCTTTAACCATTCCGTTTTTTTCTTTTGCATTATAAAGCATAGGAATTGTAACAGAATTAAAGCCCTTTTCGTCAATATGCCTTATTTTGTCAAGTTCTTCGTTTGTCAAAATCGGCGTTTTACAACTAATTCTTCGACAATTTTCGTGCGTTGGGTTCAAAAGATTTTTTTCTCCCCCCAAATAAACAAGCGTGCTTGTAACAACTTTTTCTCTAATTGCATCAATCGGCGGATTTGTAACTTGTGCAAAAAGTTGTTTAAAATAATTATATAAAAGTTGAGGTTTTTCGGATAAAACCGCAATAGGTATATCCGTTCCCATAGCTGAAATCGGGTCTGTTTTTGTCTCAATAATCCCCCGCAACGTCAAATCAACATCTTCCCAAGTGTAACCAAAAGCTTTTTGCCTTGTCAAAAGAAGTTCCTTTTCGTCAAAATCATTTTCTCGATTGGCAAACATATTTTCAAGAGTACTAAAACGGTTTGTTATAAATTCGCCATATGGCTGTTTAAAAGCTTCTTTTTTAATTTTTTCAACAAGTTTCCCCCAATTTTGGCAATTGCTTTCGGAATATTTAACATCGTCAAGTTTAATTAAATTTTCGTCAAGCCACTTTCTGTAAGGAAATTCGGAAACAACTTTTGCTTTAATTTCATCGTCTTCAATTATTCTGCCCTCTTTTGTATCAATAAGAAGCATTTTCCCCGGCTCAAGTCTGTCTTTTCTAACAATATTTTCCGTTGGAATATCCAAAACACCAACTTCCGAAGATAAAATAACCATATCATCTTTTGTAATATAATATCTCGCAGGACGAAGACCGTTTCTGTCAAGCGTTGCACCAACGCAAACACCGTCAGTAAATCCAATTGCCGCCGGTCCGTCCCAAGGCTCAATCATACAACTGCTATATTCGTAAAACGCTCTTTTGTCGTCAGCCATTTCATTGTCGTTTTCCCAAGGCTCGGGAATTGTCATCATAACGGCTTTCGGAAGAGAATATCCCGAAAGCGTAAGCATCTGAACAAAATTATCAAGCATAGCCGAATCGCTTCCGTCCTCATTAATAACAGGATAAATTTTTTTAATATCCTCACCAAAAACATCTGTTTCAAACATTTTCTCTCGTGCCTTAATCCAATTAACGTTTCCTCTGATAGTATTAATCTCACCGTTATGAATTAAATACCTGTTTGGGTGGGCTCTTTCCCAGCTCGGAAAAGTGTTTGTGCTAAAACGTGAATGAACCATAGCAATTGCCGTTTTAACATCAAGGTCCATAAGGTCAAGATAAAATCTGTTAACTTGCTCAGGAGTTAACATACCTTTATAAACGATAGTTTTTGAAGATAGCGATGCAAAATAAAAATAGCTGTCTTTTTCGTCTTCGCAAAATCTAATATCCGCCTCCGAACGTTTTAAAATAACAAAAAGTTTTCTTTCAAATTCATCTCCCGCCTTAATGTTGTCAGCTTTTTTAATGAAAATCTGAACAATCCTCGGCATTGCTTCTCTTGCACTTTTTCCAATACATTTCGAATATGTCGGAACTTCTCTCATGCCAAGATAAGTTTGACCTTCTTCCTTAACAATCTTTTCCAATTTTGCAAGAGATTTCATTCTTGTATCAAAATCCGGAGATAAAAAAAGCATACCCACTCCGTACTCGCCTTCTTTGGGTAGCTTAATATTTTCATTAACGCAAACTTTCTTCATAAAAGAATGAGGAATTTGAATAAGAATTCCGGCCCCGTCGCCGGTGTCAATTTCGCTTCCGACACCTCCTCGGTGTGCAAGGTTTTTCAAAATCTGAATAGCATTGTCAATAATTTCGTGGGATTTTTTTCCTTTGATATTTGCAATCAAACCAATTCCACAAGCGTCGTGTTCAAATTTAGGGTCATACAGCCCCTGTTTTTTCGGTAATCCGTTAAATTTCACAATATCAAATCCTTTCTAAAATTGTTATTCGATTTTATTTCATAAGAAAAACACCGATTATTGAGAAATCGTTCCTCTCTTCGCTTCTCAACAAATTATTTATAACTCAAACCTCCTTTGGAAACACTGATATAATAAATAATCCAATCAGCATTTTCCCTTTCGTATCGCTTCGTATTTTTTATTTTGTTTATCATACCAATCTCATATGAAATCCTAGGAACTATATTTTACTATACTGTTTTCCAAAATGCAAGTTTTTTTTAAAAAATTTCAAAAAATATTTTTTATTTCTCTCAAGATACGAAAAAAATCAAAAAAATCGCACCGCAAAACACCTTAAAACAAGCATAACCAATCCTAAAACAATCAAAATAACCTAAAATTTTCAACATAAGTTAAAAATTTTGTATTCTCCTCATTTTTTGCAAGAAATTATTTTATAACTTGCAAATTTAATATTCAAAATTTATCAATACCAAAAACCGCACCTTTCTTTTCAATATTTTCCCCAAAACCTCTGTTTATTTTCTCCAAATTTTTTCAAAAAATTGTTTTTTATAATTTATATACATTTTTTCAATGTTTTAAGGCATATTTTCAGTTAAATTTTTTTATAAAAAACTATAATTTTTTTTATAAACTGTGACGATATAATTTATAGTTAGATATTTATGCCTGTATGGCTTAAAATATTTTGTTCATTTTTATTATGGTCAAACGTGTCCGTTAAAACCTTTCTGCGTTTGGCAATTAATCATTTTGTTTCATTATTATGAAAAGGCAGGTGTTTGGTATGAAAATCTCAAATATTTCTCAAATATACAAAACTTATGAAGCTAAACCCGCCGTTTCGGGTAAAAAGGTCACAAGCGGCGAAAAAAAAGATAAGCTTAACGTCTCCGATAAAGCCCGAGAATTTCAGCTTGCATTAAGTGCTGCGTTAAATTCTCCCTCAATCAGAGATGAAAAAGTAAACAACATACAAAACCAAATCAACAACAACTCATACAACGTTTCAGCCGAAGATGTCGCTGACAAAATTCTTTCTTATTTATAATCAAAAATACTCATAAAATGTTGAGGTGATTGTTTGGCTGGTTTAATCAATGATTTAATTACAACTTTAAACGAAATGAATGATTTATATGAGCAGCTTATCTCAAGTGGAAAAGAAAAACGAACTGTCGTCATAAAAAACGACATCGAAGCTCTCCAAAAAATTAATGAAAATGAAAATATATTGGTCGGAAAATCGCTCAAGCTCGATAAAAAAAGAGAAGAGCTTTTTTCCGATATCGCTTTTGTTCTAAACAAAGATCAAAAAGATATAACATTAACAAAGTTAATTGAATATATAAAAGAACAGCCTGAAGTTGAAGACGTGAAACTTTTGCACGATAATGCAGAAAAACTTCTTGCAGAACTTAAAACAATAAACGAAAGTAACAAAGTTCTAATAGAAGAATCTCTTAATCAAGCCGAATTTTCAATGAATCTTCTTCGTGGTTCATTAAGTAAAAAGCCCTATTACTGCGATACTTTGGGAAACGAAATTCCAACAGGCGACAGGCTTTTTGACATAAAACAATAAAGGAGGATTTTAAATGTCTTCAATGTCAAGTTACAGCATAGGTGTAAGCGGTTTAAGAAATGCCCAATCCGGTCTTTCAACAACCGGTCACAATATGTCAAACTCAAGTGTTCAAGGATATACAAGACAAAGCAATATCCAAGAAACATTTTTATACAGAACTTATTCCGAAAGCAAAGTTGGTCTTTTGCAAATCGGAATGGGAACAGATTTAAGCGAAATTCGCCAAATCAGAAATAAATTTTTCGATGCTGAATACAGAGAAGAAGCCGCAACATCAAACTATTATGCCGCAAAATATGTTGCAGGCCAAGAAGTTGAAAATATTCTCGGCGAACTTGAAAGCTCTTATGCTGCTCAAGAAGTTATTTCAAACGTTTGGTCCGCTTTAAACGAACTCTCAATCTATCCCGACGGAATAGATACAAGAAGTTCATTCATCGAAACTTGTGTTACCTTTATAAACAAAATGCAAGACTTTAACAGCGGTTTGTACAACTATCAGCTCAACCTAAACGACCAAATCAAAACAACCGTTGCAAAAATAAATGAAATTTCAGAAGAAATAAACGAACTTAATACAAAAATATCCTATGCCGAAATAAACGGTGACCACGCAAACGATTATCGTGATTCAAGAAATCTCTTAATCGATGAATTAAGCACATACCTTGACATAACCGTAAAAGAATCGGCAAACGGAACTGTTTCAATTATGTCAAACGGAAAAGAACTCGTTGCAAACGGAATGGCTCAAAGACTTGGTTTAAAATATTCAACTCCAAACTCACCGTTCGTTGAACCTGTTTTATCAAGAGAAACAGAAATTCTTCCTTCCGATGCAAATGTAATTTCCCTTTTCGGAGATTTATCAAAAGTAAATCTCGAAAGTGGCTCGGACGCTTGCTCAGGTCTTTTAAAAGGTCAGCTCATAGCTCGAGGAAATGTTGTCGGAAATTTCCAAACTCCCGATTCTCAGGTTGGCAATTTTCTAATTCCTCGTGTCGAAAAACAATTCGATACTTTAACAAACGGAATTGTAACCCTTTTAAATGATGCTTTTTCAAGCGGTAAAACATATGATTTATCCGGTGGAACAGGCGTTCCAATATTCACAAAAATCTCGGAAAACGGCGAATTAACCGTTTCCAATATTCAAGTAAACCCCGAACTTTTAAAATCGGGCGGTTATAACAATCTTGCTCTTTCCGCTTCCGGAGATGTTGCCGATACATCAGTTATCCTCGATGTAATGAATCAATGGGGGAACGGCGTTGCAAGTCTCGGTGGCGAAACAGTTAACAACTACTATAAAGGAATTGTTGACGAACTTTCAATTGAAGTTGATGAAGCAAGTACATATTACGATGAACATAACGGGCTTTTGGTGTCTGTTGATAATAAACGCCAAACTCTCTCGGGAGTTTCCCTCGATGAAGAACTTTCCTATATGCTCAAATATCAATACGCATATCAGGCTTCTTCAAAATTTATAAATATAATCGATTCAATGATTGATAAAGTTGTAAACAGTATGGGCGTTGTCGGCAGATAGTAAATTTCTGATTTTATAAAACTCAAACCCTTAACAAGGAGGTTATCTGAATGAATTCGGCATTTTTTGAATTTAATGTTGCAACAAGTGCATTGTTTGCAGCAAAAAACGGTCTTTCCGTAACTTCAAATAATATAGCAAATTCCGCAACAAAAGGTTATTCAAGACAAGTTGCTCTCCAACGTGCAACAACTCCGCTTCCCGGAGTTTGCGGAAAAGGAATGATTGGAACAGGAAGCGAAGTTTATGGCGTTAGCCAAATAAGAGATTTTTATCTTGATAAAAAATATTGGGAGCAAGAAGCTGTTTTCGGCGAATATGACACAAAAAACAGTCAGCTTGACCTAATCGAAACAGTCTTCAACGACCTTTCAACAACAGGTTTAAGCTCTTCGTTGAACGACTTTTTCAACAGCATAAGTAGCTTAACTTTCAGCTCGGGAGATACAACATACAGAACAAGTGTAATAAATTATGCTTCATCTTTTGTTGATAATATAAATTCCTATGCACAATCTTTAAGAAGCCAACAAAAAGATTTGAACACAGAAATCGAATCAATGGTAAAGAAAATAAATTCAATAAGCGACCAAATCACCGCTTTGAACAAACAAATATACAGCGTTGAGCTTGACGGAAGCCACGCAAACGACCTTAGAGACCAAAGAGCACTTTTAGTTGATGAACTTTCACAATATGTAAATACAGATGTCAGAACGGTTGACACAGAATATGGTGAAAAATTCATCGTCTTAATCAACGGGCAAGACCTTGTAAATCATTTCGATAATAATAAGCTTGAATGCGTTGCAAGAAAAGACAGTGAAAAATTAAATTCCGATGATGTCCCTGGCTTATATGACTTTGTTTGGCGTTCAGGTCCAAAATTTGTAACAACCGGCCTTTCCGGCGAATTAAAAGGTCTTTTGGACGTTCGTGACGGAAACGATGGAAACAACGGTTCTCCCTCATATAAAGGGCTTCCATATTATATGAACAAATTGGATACGCTCGTTCAAACCGTTGCAAGAGCATTCAACGAAGGAAAAACTCTTGACGGAACATCAATAAAAGGCGTTGATGGCCATATAAACGGCTATGATGCAAAAGGAAATCAAGGAAATCTTTTCTTTACCTATAGAGATGAAAACGGCGATACAATCGAAGATTCAACAACAATCGATTACAGCAAAATCACAGCATTCAATTTTTCAATGTCCGATTTGCTTATGAACGATTCGTCAAGGCTTGCTTCGTCAAATTCATATTCACCCGCAGAAGAAAGTAACAACAATATAATCCTTCAATTCACAAAAATAAAAGAAAATGACTCAATTTTTAAAGAAGGAAATGTTTTTGATTATGTAAACGGAACTTCTTCCGAACTTGGAATAGATAAAAGACAAGCTAAAAATTTCACCGATTTTTATGACGAACTTACAGAAACAACCAATAACCAAAGACTTTCCGTTTCCGGCGTAAGCTTGAACGAAGAAATGACAAGTATGATTAAATATCAACAACTCTATGTTGCATCGGCAAAATTAATGCAGGCAATAAGCGAAATCTATAACACAACAATAAACGGCCTTGGTGTCTAATCATAAACCAACTATGTATACAGCCGAATTTTCATAATTTCGGCTGTATACGCAAAACTCACAAAAACATTTCTTAGAATGGAGGATTTTTATGAGAATTACAAATACAATGATGACAAATTCATTGCTTTTGAGAATAAATAAAAATATGAATAACGTCAATACATATTACACTCAAATGGCGTCCGGCAAAAAAATACAAATGCCTTCCGAAGACCCAATCGTTGCAAGTCGTGCGTTAAGGCTCAGAAATATTGTATCTTCAACAGAACAATATTACTCAAATTCTCAACAAGCAGCATCTTGGATGGAAACAACAGAAGCTGCGTTGTCTAAAGTGAATTCAATTTTATCAACTATGAGCGAGCTTTCAGTTCAGGCAGCAAGCGACAGTTATAAAGATGACGACCGCAAAAAAATAATGAATCAGTTTAATTCCCTCGTTGGCCAGCTTGAATCAGAATTAAATTCAACATATATGGGCAGATACGTTTTTTCAGGATATAAAACAGACCAACCTGCCATAATAAAAGATGAAACAACAGGAAAAAATATATTAAATCCAAAAATCTACGGAACAAAAAATATAACCGATGATACAGTTGCCCAAATAAACGGAAGTTCTGTTACAACAGTTAATAATTTGGCTTCCGAATTGGCAACAATAAACGGAAATATCGCTTCGGAAACAAATCCAAGCAACAAATTAGTTCTTGAAGACAAACGAGATGCACTCATTGAAAGCATTGGCTCATACCTTAATATAACTGTTTCAGATGATAAATCTCAAATTTCCGTAGACGGTTCAACTTTGGTAAGCGGAACAACAGCAAATACACTTTCTGCCGAAAAAAATGCAACCGCAACAGGTGTAAACATATTATTAAACGGAACAACTATCGATACTGCTTCTCTCCTCGGAGACCTTCGTGAGGAAACAATTTTCACAGGCATCGATGGTCAGGAAATAAATCTTGAAGTTGGCGTAAACAATTATATAGCAATAAATTCGCTTTCAACAAATGTTTACACAGAGGATATGTTCGAAAGCCTCCACTATTTCGACAGAGTTTATAACTATATGAACGGAACTCTCTCACAGGAAGACACAGATAAATATTACAACGGAGTTGCATATTCAAGCCTTTCCTCAACAGATTTGATTGCTTTCGATAAACAAATTCGTTCCGATTTTGAATCTATGATTGCAAAAATCAAAGATTACAGCGCTTCAATAACCGAACAACATACAAACCTCGGTGTTCGAATGAACAGAATAGACCTTATTCAAGATCGCCTCGGTGATGATAAAGTTAATTACACAGGCCTTTTGTCAAAAAATGAAGATATAAATTATGCCGATGCCGCAATGAACTATAATGTGGCAAATGCTTCATATCAAGCAGCATTAAAAACAGGTATGTCAATAACTCAACTCACTTTAGCCGATTACTTATAATAAAAGGGGGGTATACTAATGATTGTTAAAACAAAAAATTTTGGAGAAATCGAAACCGATGACAATAATATCTTCACATTCGATTGCGGAATTCCCGGTTTTGAAAAACTTAAAAAGTTTACAATCATCAAAAATGATGCCGATTCGCCGTTTTCTTGGCTTCAATCATTGGAAGAACCCGAAATTTCATTCATAATAATGGACGTCTATAATATTTTCCCAAATTATGACCCTCTCGTTTATGACGATGATTTAAAATCTTTGGGAAAAATAGAAAACAATAATCTAATAATTTATAATATTGTTGTAATACCTCCAATAATCAGTCAAATGTCGGTTAATTTGAAAGCACCAATCGTTATTAATGCTGAAACAAAAAAAGGTAAACAAATTATAACAAAAAATGAAGATTATCCAATTAAATATTACTTTTATGAAAAATTAAAGAAAAAAAATGGAGGTGAATAGAAATGCTTGCCCTAACCAGAAAAAAAGGTAATTCAATCGTAATCGGAAATGACATAGAAATTACCGTTCTCGGAATTCAAGGCGAACAAGTAAAACTTGGAATTGTTGCACCAAAAAATATTTCTGTTCATCGAAAAGAAATTTTTCTTCAGATACAACAAGAAAATGCAGAAGCTGCACAAAGTTCAAATGTAAATTTAAAAGATTTGTTCTAATCTTAAAACCGGATATGAAACCCATTTCACGTCCGGTTTTAATTTTTAGCAAAAAAACAAAAAATATTTTCCAAAACAGTTGACATATAAGCATTATTGGTGTATAATGCTCTAAGTGGTGTAAAGATAATATGCTTTACAGTCTCAAACTTTAATGTTTTTTCGGAATACAGGTGATATTATGGAAAAAATTTTTCTTGTTACCATGCTCTACGATTTTTATGGCGAACTGCTTACGGAAAAACAAAAAGATGCTTTCGAAAAGCACTATCTTGAGGACCTATCTCTTAACGAAATCGGCTTGCAACAAGGAACAACCCGTCAAGCTGTTATGGATACCGTTAAGCGAAGTGAAAAACTTCTTTTACAATATGAACAGAAGCTTCATCTTGTTGATAAGTTTATTTCAAGAAAAAATAAAATTGAAATTATCCAAAATAAGCTCGATGAGCTGTTGTCAACACTTTCGTCAAACAACAGTTGCTCCGAACAGATTGTTTCAATTAAAAAAATGTTATCCGAAATTTTAGATTGATTTGGAGGATTTCTATGGCTTTTGAAAATTTGTCTTCAAAGCTTCAAGATGTTTTTAAACAACTTAGAGGAAAAGGTAAATTAACAGAAAAAGACGTTAAAGATGCGTTGCGTGAAGTTAAACTTGCCCTCCTTGAAGCAGATGTAAATTTTAAAATTGTAAAAGATTTTGTCAAAAAAGTCACCGAAAAAGCTGTTGGCGAAGAAGTTTTGGGCGGGTTAAACCCCGGCCAGCAAGTAATAAAAATAGTTAATGATGAACTTATCGAACTTATGGGAAGTAGCCAAAGCAAGCTAACTTTTTCCCCAAAATCTCCAACAGTTTATATGATGGTCGGTCTTCAAGGTGCCGGTAAAACAACAACAACAGGAAAGCTTGCAGGTCAGCTCAGAAAACAAGGCAAAAAACCTTTGCTCGTTGCTTGTGATGTTTACAGACCTGCCGCAATTAAACAGCTTCAAGTTGTTGGAAGCACATATAATATTCCCGTCTTCTCAATGGGCAATATTAATCCTGTTGAAATTGCAAAAGAATCGTTAAATTATGCCGCTCAAAACGGCAATGATGTTATAATTATCGATACCGCCGGCCGTTTGCACATAAATGAAGAACTTATGGACGAACTTGCAAATATAAAACAAGAAGTTCACCCACAAGAAATTTTGCTTGTAATTGATGCAATGACCGGTCAAGATGCGGTTAACGTTGCCGAAGTTTTCAACGAAAAACTCGGCGTTGACGGCGTTATAATTACAAAACTTGACGGCGATACAAGAGGCGGTTCGGCTCTTTCCGTTCGTGCCGTAACAGGAAAGCCAATTAAATTCGTTGGAATGGGCGAAAAACTTGAAGATTTGGAACCGTTCCACCCCGATAGAATGGCTTCCCGTATCCTCGGAATGGGCGATGTTTTAAGCTTAATTGAAAAAGCACAACAAGTGTTTGACGAAAATCAGGCAAAAGAACTTGAGAAAAAAATGCGTACGCTTGATTTCACATTCGAAGATTTCTTGGCTCAAATGCAGCAAGTTAAAAAAATGGGTCCAATCAAAGACTTAATTTCAATGGTCCCTGGGCTTAATCAAGCAAAACTTGCAGATGTTGAAGTTGATGAAAAATCAATCAGCCACGTTGAAGCAATTATTCAATCGATGACTGCTTATGAAAGAAAAAATCCCGATGTTTTGAACGGCTCAAGAAAAAAAAGAATTGCAAAAGGAAGTGGTCGCTCAATTCAAGAGGTTAATAAACTTTTAAAGCAGTTTGAAGAAATGAAAAAAATGATGAAAATGATGACTGATATGACTAAGGGCAAAAAAGGGAAATTTAAACTTCCTTTTTTCAGATAAATTTTAAATATTAATTTTTGGAGGTAAAAAAAATGGCTGTAAAAATTAGATTAAAAAGGTTGGGTGCTAAAAAAGCTCCTTTCTATAGAATTGTTGTTGCTGATGCAAGAACTCCAAGAGGCGGCAAATCTATCGATGAAATCGGTTACTATGACCCAACTAAAGAACCTGTTGTTCTTAAAGTTGATAGCGAAAGTGCTAAAAAATGGATTGGTAACGGAGCTCAACCTACAGATACAGTTAGAGCTTTGTTGAAAAAAGCAGGCGTAATTGAATAATCGTTCCTTTACAGGAGGGTTGTCACTATGAAAGATTTATTGGAAATTCTCGCAAAAAATCTTGTTGATTGTCCGGAACAAGTTTCTGTTTCTGAAAGAGTTGATGACGACGGCACTGTTGTTCTCGAACTTTCCGTTGCCGAACAAGATATGGGCAAAGTTATAGGAAAACAAGGAAGAATTGCAAAAGCTATTCGCACAGTTGTTAAGGCGGCTGCTATCCACGAAGATAAAAAAGTTGCTGTTAAAATAATGCAATAGTTTTAGAAAGAGACATAAAATGAAATCATTTTGTGTCTCTTTTTTTAATCCCCTCTTCTCCATAACTCCTTTTTTCTTTTTAAAACAAAAAAGCTGTTTCAAAGATTTTGTCAATCAATCTTTAAAACAGCTTTTTCATTTAATCTCTCGAATAAATTATTTCGCTTTTATTCGCCTTTTTTCTCAAGATATTCGTTTATTTCTTTAACAAGAGCATCTGCGTCAAGCCCATGAACAAAGCTTGCTTCTTCCAAAGTTTCGCCCTGAGCCGAAGGACAACCAATGCAGTGCATTCCCGCACTCATCAAAATTGCAATAATTCCTCTGTCAATTGTAACCAAATCAGCAATTATCATATCTTTCGTAACTTTTGCCATAATAATTCTCCTTTTCAAAAATACTCGTATCAATGCTCTTTATAAGCATCTCTTTCCGTTAGTTTCCCTAACTGATAATAAATATATACTTTTAAAATCAGTATGTCAATAATTTTTTAGCCTAATTTCACATATTTCAAATTTAATTTCCAACATCATTTATCATCAATCCACGTTATCTCCGGATAATATTTAAAAATAACTTTTCCAAGTATTTTATCTTTCTTAACATAAGTATTTTTCCAATAACGTGAATCTTTCGAATTGTTTCTGTTGTCGCCAAGCATAAAATAACAGCCTTCTGGAACTTCAAAAACTCTTTCGCCCGCTTCACAAAACATTTCTTCTTTTATAAAATAATCGTCAATAGGCGTTTCGCTGTCGTTTATATAAACTTTTCCGTCACGAATTGTAACTTTTTCCCCCGGAAGACCAATCACTCTTTTAACAAAAAGAACATCTTCATCATCGGGATATTTGAACACAACTATATCAAAACGCTCTGGGTCGTCAAAAAGATATGAAAGACGAAAAGCTATAAGTCTATCACCAACCATAATTGTGTTTTGCATAGATTCCGTTGGAACAACCGCATTAACTATTATAAATTGAGTTATTAAAATTGCAAGAATAACCGCACCTATTATTGTCGTTGCCCAACTTATTATTTCGTGAATTATAACCGACTTTTTGTCTTTTTTTCCGCCTTTATCATAATCCTCTTCGTCAATTTGTTCAGGCGAAGTATCATAAACATTTGTCAAATTGTCTTCGTCTGTCGAATTTGCTGCAAAGTTTTCTTTTTCGTTATCTGCCATTATAACAACCCTCCGCTTATTTCATTTAATTTTTTCAGCAAACAAAGGTAATTAAACCCAAAACCGCAAAATTGCAGTTTGCAATATTACCTTAAAATAAAAAAACTCCATTCCATAAAATAAAGTATACCATATTTATAAGTAAATTAATACACATTTTTCAAAAAAACTTTAAATTTTTTATGAACGGTTGATGAATTTTAAATTTTAATAAAAAATTTTATACAAACTTTTCCGATAATATGGTATACTTAAATTTAGCGTAAATCTAAGTTTTAAAATAGGAGGTTTGTTATGTCTTCGGAAAGACAATCCAAAATAAGAAATTTTAGCATAATTGCACATATAGACCATGGAAAATCAACTCTTGCAGACAGACTGATTCAAAAATCGGGGCTTCTGACCGAAAGAGAAATGCAAGAACAAATTCTTGACAATATGGACCTTGAAAGAGAAAGAGGAATAACAATTAAAGCACAGGCTGTCAGATTGATTTATAAAGCAGATGACGGAATTGAATACACCCTAAACCTTATCGACACACCCGGCCACGTCGACTTCAATTATGAAGTTTCAAGAAGTCTTGCGGCTTGTGACGGTGCTGTTTTGGTTGTTGATGCTGCCCAAGGCGTTGAAGCACAAACTCTTGCAAATGTCTATCTCGCTCTCGATAACGACCTTGAAGTTTTGCCCGTTATCAATAAAATCGATTTGCCAAGTGCTGACCCCGAACGAGTTAAACACGAAATTGAAGATATTATAGGGCTTGATGCCGAACAAGCCCCCCTAATTTCTGCAAAAGCCGACTTAAACATAAAAGAAGTTTTCGAAAAAATAATTTCAGAAATCCCCTCTCCAACAGGTGATGAATCCGCACCGCTCAAAGCTTTAATTTTTGACAGCTTCTATGACGCATACAAAGGTGTCATCGTGTTTATGCGAGTTTTCGACGGAAATATTAAAAAAGGCACAAAAGTAAAATTTATGGCAACAGGTAAAGAATTTGAAACCGTTGAAGTTGGTGTTTTCGGCCCCGGAAGATTTATTCCAACCGATGAACTTAAAGCCGGTGACGTTGGATATTTAACGGCAAGTATAAAAAATGTTTCCGATACACGAATTGGTGACACAATTACAGAAGTTTCACGACCAACGCCGGAAGCTTTGCCCGGCTATAAAAAAGTTAATCCAATGGTCTATTGCGGAATTTTCCCCGCCGACGGCTCAAAATATCAAGACCTTCGAGATGCTCTCGAAAAACTTCAGCTTAACGATGCTTCCTTGCAATTTGAAGCCGAAACTTCGGTTGCTCTCGGCTTTGGCTTCCGCTGTGGTTTTCTCGGGCTTTTGCATCTTGAAATCATACAGGAGCGACTCGAAAGAGAATATAACCTTGACCTTGTAACAACCGCTCCAAGCGTTATTTATAAAATTTATTTAACAAACGGCGAAGAAATTGAACTTTCAAACCCAAGCGATATGCCCGATGTTACAACAATTGTAAAAATGGAAGAACCAATCGTTAAGGCAGAAATCATTTTGCCAAGTGATTACATCGGAACTGTTATGGAGCTTTGCCAACAGCGAAGAGGCGAATATGTCGGAATGGAATATATCGAAGAAACAAGAGCCGTTGTAACATATAAATTACCACTCAACGAAATTATATACGATTTCTTTGATGTTTTAAAATCTCGAACAAGAGGTTATGCGTCTTTTGATTATGAATTAATCGGCTATCAAGAATCAAAACTTGTTAAACTCGATATGATGGTAAACAGAGAAGTTGTTGATGCTCTTTCGTTTATTGTCCATGAATCTTCAGCAGTTGAAAGAGGCAGAAAAATTGCAGAAAAACTAAAAAAAGAAATTCCAAGACACCTTTTCGAAATTCCAATTCAGGCAGCAATTGGAAATAAAATAATTGCAAGGGAAACTGTCAGTGCAATGAGAAAAGACGTTCTTGCAAAATGTTACGGCGGAGACATTACAAGAAAACGAAAACTTCTTGAAAAACAAAAAGAAGGAAAGAAGAGAATGCGTCAAATTGGAAACGTTGAAGTTCCACAAGCAGCATTTATGAGCGTTTTAAAACTTGATGAGGAATAAAATGAAAAACCTTGAAGTTTATGTTCACATACCTTTTTGTATAAAAAAATGCCTATATTGTGATTTTTCGTCTTTTTCCGGAAAAGAAGAATTTTTTTCGGCATATAAAAATGCACTTGTAAACGAAATTTCAAAATTCGATAATTCAGAAAATTATGTCGTTGACACAATTTTTTTCGGCGGAGGAACACCCTCTGTTTTTCCGCCAAAATTTCTTTTTGAAATTGCTGAAACAATCTATAAAAAATTCAAAGTTTCCGAAAAAGTTGAATTCAGCGTTGAAGCAAACCCCGGAACGGTTAGCCCTGAAGTTCTCAAAAATTTCCGCAGTTTCGGTGCAAACCGAATAAGCCTTGGTGCCCAATCTTTCAATGACAAAATTTTAAAAACTCTTGGAAGAATTCATACATCAAAAGAATTTTTCAAAAGCTATGAAAACGTTGTTTCGGCAGGCTTTAACAACATCAATATAGACCTTATATTTGCTCTTCCAAATCAAACCGTTTCAGATTTTGAAAAAACGCTTAAAACGGCAGTTTCTCTAAATCCTTCGCATATTTCCGCATACAGCTTGATTATTGAAGAGGGAACACCTTTTTTCAATTTGCTCAAAAACGGAAAAATTTCCCAAACAGATGACGAAACCGACAGACAAATGTATTATCTCGCAAAAGATTTTTTGTCGGATAACGGCTATCCGCAATATGAAATTTCAAATTTTGCAAAACCAAACAAAGAATGTCGGCATAATATCGGCTATTGGAAAAGAGCCGAATATATAGGCTTTGGGCTTTCCGCCCACTCTTTCATAAATAACGTCCGATTTTTCAACACAAATGATTTTTCAAAATATATCTCAAATACAACTTTTGAGGGTCAGGAAATCATTTCAAAAAAAGACGCTATGGCAGAATTTATGTTCCTTGGGCTTAGAATGACAAAAGGAATTTCCTTTGCCGATTTTGAAAAAATTTTCAACATTTCAATTTTTGACGTTTTTTCGCCCCAAATAAAAAAATTTTTGGAACAAGAGCTTTTGAAAAAAACAACCAACGGAATTTGCCTAACCGAAAAAGGAATTGACCTTTCAAATTATGTTTTTTCCGAATTTTTATAAAAAATTTTTAAATATCACTTGACATATTGCTTAGATAGTGATATTTTTATTATAGATGTTAGCACTCAGGTTTGATGAGTGCTAATAAATAAATTATAACAATAAAACTTTTTCAGATAATATTTTTATAATAATTTAACTTTGGCAAATTTGCCATATTTGTAAATAAATATAATATTACCCGAACAATGTTCTTGTGAAGGACGTGATGGCAATGATTTTAAATGATAGAAAAATTAAAATACTTGAGGCAATTATAAATGACTATATTGCCACCGCCGAGCCGATTGGGTCACGTACCATTGCAAAAAAATATGACCTCGGCATAAGCAGTGCAACAATCAGAAACGAAATGAGCGACCTCGAAGAGCTTGGTTTCATAATTCAACCGCACACCTCCTCCGGAAGAGTTCCTTCCGACAGAGGTTACAGGCTCTATGTTGACAGGCTTATGAGATTTCGAAAATTAACAAAACAAGAAAGTGATTTTTTAAAAAGCACAGTTGCCGAAAATATAAATCACATTGAATATCTTATGCAACAAACAGCAAAGGCCATTACTTTAATGACAAAATACACAACTGTTGTCAGCGAGCCAAAATCAAAAGAAATAAAAATTAAACACGTTCAGGTTATCCCGTTTGATGACGTTTCCGTAATAACTGTTGTTGTAACCGATAATAAAATTGTTAAAAACAACGTTGTCAGAGTTGATTTCGCTCCCGACCCCGATGTTCTAAATCAAATTTCAAATCTTGTAAACGACACTTTGAAAAACAATTCGCTTGAAAAAATCCGCTCAAAAGAAGCCTATGCAGATTTTTTAAATTCAACATACGGAAAACTTATCGATGATGTTTTTGTTTCGGTTTTAAAAACTGCCGATGAAGAACAAAATATGCAAGTTTATACAAGCGGAGTTAACAACATTTTGGATTTTCCCGAATTCAGCGACATTGAAAAAGCAAAATCTGTTTTCAAAGCTCTTGAAGAAAAAGATATGCTTATGAACATTCTTGAGGGAGATAAAAACGAACCTTCAAAAACAGGAGATATAAAAATCCTAATCGGAAACGAAAACTCGCTTGAACAGCTTAAAGATTGTAGCATTATAAAAACAGAATATAAATATGGCGAAAATTCCTATGGAAGCATTGGAATAATCGGCCCAACAAGAATGAATTATGCTCAGGTTATCCCTGTTCTAAACAGCATTGTTAAAAGCATAAATGACGTTATTAAAGCCTTTTCCAACGATGGATAGCAAGCTTGGTTTTTGGAAATTTGAAAGGAGAAAATAAATTTTGAAAAACAAAGAAAAAGATACAAAAAAAGACATTGACGAAATTATCGAAGAAGATACAGCAAAAACTTGCGAAGAACCTTGCGAAAACAGTTCTGATGAAAAAAACGAAGAAGTTTCGGAAGAAAGCGAAAACGATGAACTGACAGCCCTTGAAAAAAAAGCTGCCGATTATCTCGACCGCTATCAAAGAACACTTGCCGAGTTTGATAACTTCAGAAAACGCACAATGAAAGAAAAAGCAAGTATGTATGATGACGGTGTAAGAGATTCTGTTCTAAAACTTATCCCCGTTATCGACAATTTTGAAAGAGCCGTTTCTTCCGCAAGCGACTCCGATAAAGAAAGCGGATTATATAAAGGAATTGAAATGGTTTTAAAACAATTCACAGAAATTCTTGCATCTCTCGGTGTTTCCGAAATTGAAGCCGAGGGAAAAGAGTTCGACCCAAATCTTCATAATGCGGTTATGCACATTGAAGATGAAAACTTTGGCGAAAACCAAATTGTGGCTGTTTTGCAAAAAGGCTACATCTGCAAAGATAAAGTAATTCGTCCAAGTATGGTTCAAGTTGCAAATTAATAAAAATGTTTATTATCTAATTTTTTGATTAAAATTTTAATATATTTATTATTTTATTTGGGAGGAATAATAATGGGAAAAATTATTGGTATTGACTTAGGAACAACAAACTCTTGTGTTGCCGTTATGGAAGGCGGACAACCTGTTGTAATTTCAAACAGCGAAGGAATGAGAACAACTCCTTCTGTTGTTGGTTTTACAAAAACAGGTGAAAGACTTGTTGGCGAAACAGCAAAACGTCAGGCTGTAACAAATGTTGACGGAACCGTTATTTCAATTAAACGTCATATGGGTTCCGATTATAAATTTGAACACGATGGCAAAAAATATTCTCCACAGGAAGTTTCTGCAATGATTTTGCAAAAACTTAAAAAAGATGCCGAAAGCTACATTGGCGAACCTGTTACAGAAGCCGTTATAACAGTTCCTGCATACTTCACAGACAGCCAAAGACAAGCAACAAAAGATGCAGGAAAAATTGCAGGACTTGATGTTAAACGTATTATAAACGAACCAACAGCAGCAGCTTTGGCTTATGGCCTCGATAATGAAAAAGAACAAAAAATTATGGTATACGACCTTGGTGGCGGAACATTCGACGTTTCAATAATTGAAATCGGCGACGGTGTTATCGAAGTTTTGGCAACAAGCGGAAACAACCACTTGGGCGGTGATGATTTCGACCAGAGAATTATCGATTATTTGGTTGAAGAATTCAAAAAAACCGAAAATATGGATTTAAGTGCAGATAAAATGGCTATGCAACGTCTTAAAGAAGCAGCCGAAAAAGCAAAAAAAGAACTTTCAACAACAACTACAACAAATATCAATTTGCCTTTCATAACAATGAATCAGGACGGGCCAAAACACCTTGACATAACTCTTTCAAAGGCTAAATTCGATGAATTAACACATGATCTTGTTGAAGCAACTTTGGGTCCTGTTAAAAGTGCTTTGGCAGATGCCGACCTTTCAGCATCAGAACTTGATAAAATTTTGCTTGTTGGTGGTTCAACAAGAATTCCTGCTGTTCAAGACGAAGTTGCAAAAATCACAGGAAAAGAACCTTTCAAAGGTATCAACCCTGATGAATGTGTTGCGTTGGGTGCATCAATTCAAGGCGGAAAGCTTGCAGGAGATGAGGGAGCAGGAAGCATTCTTCTTCTTGATGTAACTCCTTTGTCTTTGGGAATTGAAACTGCCGGCGGTGTTTCAACAGTTCTCATTCCAAGAAACACAACAATTCCAACAAACAAAAAACAAATTTTCTCAACTTATGCAGATAACCAAACTGCTGTTGATATAAATATCGTTCAAGGTGAAAGACCTTTGGCAAAAGATAATAAATCTCTCGGTCAGTTCAGACTTGACGGAATTGCTCCCGCTCCAAGAGGAATTCCTCAAATCGAAGTTTCTTTCGATATTGATGCAAACGGCATAACAAAAGTTTCTGCAAAAGATTTGGGAACAGGAAAAGAACAAAATATTACAATAACTTCAAGCACTAATTTGAGCGATGAAGAAATTGACAGAGCCGTTAAAGAAGCAGAACAATATGCAGAACAAGACAAGAAAAGAAAAGAAGCAATCGATGTAAAAAATGAAGCTGAAAGCCTCATTTTCCAAACAGAAAAATTGTTAAATGACGAAAATCTTAAAGATAAAATAACAGATGAAGATAAAAATAAAATTCAAGGTGAAGTTGAAAACCTCAAAAAAGTTTCAGAAGGAATGAATTCAGAAACTATGTCAGACAGCGATGTTAACACTTTGAAAACAGCAACAGAAGCTCTTTCAAAAGTTGTAAACGATTTCACAACAAGACTTTATCAGCAAGCAGGCGGACAGGCAGGCCCTGATATGAACGCCGGAGCTCAAGATGCTTCACAAAACGGAAATGATGATGTAATCGATATGTAATTAAGATATGCAGATTTTAAGAGTATTCCAATTCTATAGGTGATTTTTTGATTTGGAATGCTCTTATCTGCGTTTATAAGTTTTAAGGCAGGTGAGAAAGTTTGGCAGACAAGCGAGATTATTACGAAGTTTTGGGGGTTGAAAAAGGTGCAAGCGATGCCGATATTAAAAAGGCATACAGAAAACTTGCAAGAAAATATCACCCCGATGCAAACCCTAACGATAAAAGTGCGGAAGCTAAATTTAAAGAAATTGGAGAAGCTTACGAAGTTTTGAGCGATGCTCAAAAAAGAGGAGCTTATGACAGATATGGTCATTCGGCGTTTGAAAATGGTGGCGGAGGTGCCGGAGCAGGTGGCTTTGGCGGTTTCGGCGGTGGCGTTGATATGGGCGATATTTTCGAAAGTTTCTTTGGCGGAACAGGCTTTGGCGATATTTTTGGTGGCGGAAGCAGGCGAAAAAATGGACCAAAAAGAGGCTCCGATATTCAAACAAATATACAAATTACTTTTGAAGAGTCTATGTTTGGGGCAGAAAAAGAAATAACATTGCCAATAACAGAAACTTGTGAAAATTGTAAGGGAACAGGTGCCAAACCAGGAACTGTTGCCGAAAGCTGTAAAAAATGTGGCGGAACAGGTCAGGAAAGTGTTGTTCAACAAACTATGTTCGGTGCTATGCGAAGCACAAGACCTTGTTCGGCTTGTCATGGCGAAGGAAAAATCATTAAAGAACCTTGCCCAACTTGCCGAGGAAAAGGAAAAGTCAAAAAGAACAAAACAATTAAAATTACAATTCCAAAAGGAATTGATAACGGTCAAAGCATTAGAAAAGCAGGCTTTGGCGAAGCGGGCGAAAAAGGTGGCCCAAGCGGAGATTTATTCATTAACATATATGTAAAACCGCATAAAAATTTTGTCAGAAAAGAAAACAACATATATCTTGACTTCCCAATTTCTTTCGCACAAGCAGCTTTGGGAGATGAACTTACAATTCCAACAATTGACGGCGAAGAAAAATATACGCTCAAAGCAGGAACTCAGCCCGATGAAAAAGCCATTTTAAAAGGCAAGGGTGCGTTTAACGTTCGTAACAATAAATACAGAGGTGACCAAATTGTCACATTCAAAGTTAAAGTTCCAACAAAACTAAGCGAAAGACAAAAAGAACTTTTACGAGAATTTTCCGGCGAAAATGTTTCCGAAAAAAAAGGTAAAACTTTCGGCGAAAAAGTTAAAGACTTTTTCAATGAATAAATAAAAAGCTGTTTCGTTGCAAAGGTGTTAAAACCAATGCAACAAAAACAGCTTTTTATAATGCAATAATTGCGGTTTGCTCTAAAGTTCTATTTTAAACATATTTTTATTCCCGTTGTAAGCATAAGTAAATTGTAAAATTTCTTCCAAATTCGGAATAACCGTTTTCGGATTAAAGAAAAATTCCAATCCGTTTTCAGAAATGCACCAATTAAGCTTTTCAATATTCTTTTCTATAGCTTCCTCGCTTAATTGCGGTGAAATTTTTGCAAGCTCCGAGCTTTCTTGAATTGCGTTTTTCAATCCCGAATAAATAATTTCTATAAGCCCAAGGTCTGTCGGCTCCAAAACTTCCTCAATATTCATAACCTTTCCGCTTTGCATATTGTATGTTTTTCCCACAGAAGTGCAAACAGGCATTGTTCCTCCAATATAATCTTCCCTTGCAATCAAAAAAGAAATCATATTGTTGTCGTTATATTTCAAAATATAATTGACTTTTGAAGAATGTGGATAAAACTCCTTGTTTTCCAATTTTATCTTTTTCGCCATAGTTTTTGCATCTTTTGCAATTTCGCCCTCTTTGCTGTCTGTAATAAATTTTCTTGCGTTTGCTTCCAACTCCAAGTTAACTTTTTTCGTTATATCATCGTTTTTACCGGAAATAATTATCGGATATGTGCAAGAAATTTCATAAATCGGCAAGTCTTCATCATCTGTTATTTTTTCGGAAATCGTTTTCAATATAACCATATACATTTTCGTTGGAATATTTTCTTTAATTTCCGTTTGAACAGCCAAATCTTCTTCCGATTCACAGCCAAAAAGCAAAAACATAATTGCAAAAAACATAATTAATATTTTTTTTGACATAATTATAATCCTCCATAATTAATAATAATCAATTCATTGTTGTAACAACTGCCATTTTTCAAATTCTTCGTTCAATCGATTTAAAACAGCTTTTTTATTTGCCGACCATTTTGGCTCAATTAACAATTTTTTCGAGCCGTCGCCCGTTATTCTGTGAACAACAACGTTTTTCGGCAAAATTTCAACAGCAGAAACAACAAGATCACAATATTCATCAAGCGTTAAAATTTTAAACGGATTTTTTTCGTATATTTCGGCAAGCTTTGTGTTTTTCAAAACGTGCAAAAGCTGAATTTTAATTCCGTCAATTCCGTTGTCAACGGCATATCTAACCGAATTTAACATATCCGCTTTTGTTTCGTTCGGAAACCCAAAAATTATATGACAAACAACATCAATCCCTGCCAATTTTAAAAGCCTCATTGCGTTTTCAAATTCCTCGTTTTTGTAACAACGATTTATAAATTCCGCTGTTTTTTCGTTTGAAGTTTGAAGCCCAAGTTCAACCGTTACGTAACATCGTTTACTCAAATTTTTCAAAACTTCCATTGTTTCAAAATTAATGCAATCTGGCCGAGTTCCAATTGAAATTCCAACAACATCTGGAAGAGAAACAGCCTCATTAAAAATTTTTTCAAGCTTTTCTTTCGGTGCATATGTGTTTGTGAACGACTGAAAATATATCAAATATTTCCCATTTTTCCACTTTTTGCTCATAATTTGTTTCATTGTTTCAAATTGTTCCAAAATCGATAAATTTGACGAACAAGAAAAATCGCCCGAACCTTTTTCGGAACAAAATATGCAACCGCCAAAACCTTTCGTTCCGTCTCTGTTTGGGCAAGTAAACCCGCCATTTATTGGAATTTTTATTACTTTACAGCCAAATTTATTTTTAAAAAAATTGTTTGCACTTAAATAATTTAAAGCCATTAAAACCCACCTTATCCAACATCAACCACTTTTATAAAAACCCCACAAATTCTCATAATAAATCTAAGATAATATTTTTCCAATTCAACAAAAATTGTAAAATTATAATTTTGCGGTGTTGCCTAAATAGTAACCCACAGGAAATAATATGTCAAGCTTTTGTTGTCAAAATTGTTCCCCAAACAAAATAATTCATAACGTATCGTTGTTTTAACATAATTATATAAAACAAATTCGAGATAACTCCCCCCTTTTTTCTGTATTTGTATGAAATTACAAACCCCAATTTTGTGATATCTCTCTAACATTATAATTTTATTACAACAAGCAAAATTAATTGACAAGATTGTAGTTTTGTGCTATACTTGACAAAAGTGATGTATTGGGTAGTTTTATTATGAATGGAGGGTATATAATGAAAAAACTATTTTCTGCACTTATGTTAGGTGTTATGCTTACTTTTAACTGTATAGGGGTATATGCTGCAACTGAAACAACTGAAGTTTCCCAAGAAACTTCAACTTCCATAAGCATATCTACAGCAAGCTATGACACTACAACAAAAACCGTTAATGTTTCGGGAACAGTTACAAATCCTGTTGAATCTCAAATACTAACAGTTATGTCAACAGGAATAAAAGAAACTTCTTCCTATGACCTTGAAGCAGTTGTTTTCATTGACCAAAACGAAAATGTTACTTTTGACAAAAACGGTAGCTTCAATTTAAGTTTTGCTCTTTCTGATTCTGCGGTTGAGGGTTCTCGATACCTTGTTAGAATTGGCGGAAGTGAAATTGATTCGCCGGCATTTATGGCGTTCACATTCACTGCAACTAAGCCAGATGATCCGGACAATCCTAATCCACCAACTCCAACAATCATTTATGGTGACGTAAATAATGATGGATCTGTCACTTCGGCTGATGCTGCGTTGCTTCTTCAATATGTTCTCAACCCTGACAGTTGTGAAATTACAACAGAAGGTCTTGCAAACGCACAAATCAAACTTACACCAATTAAAAACTTCACAGCTGCTGAAGCTGCTATGATTTTACGAAAAGCACTTGACACTTCAGGATTTATGTTGCCTGCTGAAACAAAATAATAGCAAATATCGGGTTGTCACATTTGTGACAGCCCGCTTTTTTCATAAACCAAAATTTAATTTCTCCGGAGTTATAAAAATGGACTACAATTATTATATGCAAAAAGCCTTTGAAGAAGCAAAAAAAGCCTTTGCCGTCAATGAAGTTCCAATCGGTTGCGTAATTGTTTTCAACGGAAAAATAATTGGAAAAGGCTTTAACAAAAGAAACACAGAAAAAAATTCCCTTTGCCATGCCGAAATTGAAGCCATTAACCAAGCTTGCAAAATCATTGGCGATTGGCGTCTTGAAGATTGTATTCTTTTTGTAACGGTTGAGCCTTGCCCAATGTGTGCCGGTGCAATCGTTCAAGCAAGAATAAAAGAAGTTGTTTTTGGAACAAGAAATAAAAAAGCCGGCTGTTGTGGCTCTGTCCTAAACTTATTAAATTGTGATGGGTTCAATCATCAAGTTGAAATAACCGAGGGAATAATGCAGGAAAAATGCAGTTCGCTAATGAGCAATTTTTTCAAAAAAAGAAGAACTGAGCTTAAACAAATTAAAGAACAACTATAATTCAATTATTCCCCCGCAAAAGCGGGGTTTTCTTTTTCAAAAACTTTTAAAATTCCACAAAAAAGCGAGATTCTCAACATCTCGTCAAAAATCTCGCCATTACATACAAACTTATTAATCTAAACAACCCAACCTCAAATATTTTTTGAAAGATTAATCATTTCAATTGCCGACAACGCACAATCATACCCTTTGTTTCCTGCTTTTGTGCCGGCTCTTTCAATAGCTTGCTCAATGTTTTCGGTTGTCAAAACACCAAATAAAACAGGAATATCCGATTGAAGAGCAACGTTTGCAATCCCTTTCGAAACCTCACTGCAAACATAATCATAATGAGTTGTTGCACCTCTGATAACAGCCCCAACGCATATAACAGCATCAAATTTTTTGGAATTTGCAAGCTTTTTTGCAATCAAAGGAATTTCAAAAGCCCCCGGAACCCAAGCAAGAGTTATATCATCATCTTTAACTCCATGACGTTTAAGCCCGTCTTCCGCCCCCGAAATAAGTTTAGAAGTTATAAACTCGTTAAATCTTGAAGCAACAATAGCAACTTTAATGTCATTAGCAACTAAATTACCTTCCAAAATTTTCATATTAAATTACCTCCGTAAATTTATTTTATTGCAACTTGTGCAACGTTTCAAAATTATAAATCAAGAATGTGGTCCATTTTTTCTTTCTTCGTTCTAAGATAAAATTCGTCTGTCGCTTTCGGCTTCATTTGAATTGGAACTCTCTCAACAATTTCAATTCCATAACCGCCAAGCCCCGAAACTTTCTTTGGATTGTTCGTCATAAGCCTAAGCTGTCCAATTCCCAAATCAGCAAGAATTTGTGCACCAATACCATAATCTCTCAAATCCGGAGCAAAACCAAGCTTAACATTTGCCTCAACTGTGTCAAAACCTTTATCCTGAAGTTCATATGCTTTAAGCTTGTTAATAAGCCCAATTCCTCTGCCCTCTTGCCTCATATAAAGCAAAACGCCTCTGCCCTCTTTTGCAATTTGCTTCATAGCTGCATCATATTGCTCACCACAGTCACACCTTGCCGAACCCAAAGCATCTCCCGTTAAACATTCCGAATGAACTCTGCAAAGAACCGGCTTGCCGTCTGAAATATCGCCCATAACCAAAGCAACGTGATGCTCGCCGTTAAGCTTGTTAATATATCCGTAAATTGTAAAATCACCATAACGTGTTGGCATCTTTGCCTTTGCGGCACATTCAACAAAACTTTCTTCTTTCATTCTGTAAGCAATCAAATCTTCAATTGTGATTATTTTAATATCGTGCTTTTCCGAAAACTCCATAAGCTCAGGAACTCTTGCCATAGTTCCGTCATCTTTCATAATTTCGCAAATAGCCCCCGCCGGTTTAAGCCCCGCAAGCTTTGCAAGGTCAACAGCCGCTTCTGTGTGACCTGTTCTTTTAAGAACTCCGCCGGATTTTGCCGCAAGCGGAAAAATATGCCCCGGTCTTCTAAAATCAGAACCTTTAACATTGTCCGAAACAGCCATTGTAATTGTTTTCGACCTTTCAAAAGCCGAAATTCCCGTTGTCGTATCTTTATAGTCAATTGAAACAGTAAAAGCCGTTTCGTGGTTGTCTGTGTTGTGCTCAACCATTTGCCCAATTTTAAGCCTATCAAGAAGCTCTTGCTCCATTGGCATACAAATAAGTCCTTTTGCATAACTTGCCATAAAATTGATAATCTCTGGCGTTGCAAATTCCGCCGCAACAATAATGTCGCCCTCGTTTTCTCTGTCCTCATCATCAACAACAATAAGCGGTTTGCCATTTTTAAAATCCAAAATAGCCTCTTCAATAGAATTAAATTTATTTTTCATAATCCAACATCAAAATCCTTTCTATAAAAATCCGTTTTCCGAAAGAAAATTCATATCAATTTTGCTTTTTTTGCTTTCTGAATTTTTTTCGGAAAATTTTAAAAGTGTTTCAACATATTTGCCAATAACATCGCATTCAATGTTTATAATGTCGCCCGACTCTTTAAAAAGAAGAGTTGTTTCTTCTTTCGTGTGCGGAATAATTGAAACAGCAAAACCGTTTTCAAAAACTTTTGCAACCGTCAAACTAATTCCGTCAAGAGCAACCGAGCCTTTAAAAATAATATATTTCATAAGTGACTCGTCACATTCAACATTAACCCAAACAGCATTGTCCTCTTTAACAAGACTTTTAACAACCCCCGTATCATCAATGTGCCCCGCAACAATGTGCCCGCCAAAACGACCCCCTGCCAACATCGCTCTTTCCAAATTAACAAAATCACCTTTTTGAAGCTTTCCAAGGCTACTGCGTCTAATTGTCTCCGCCATAACATCAGCATCAAATTCCGAGTTTGTTATTCTAACAACGGTTAAACAAACACCGTTAACCGCAATGCTGTCTCCAAGCTTTGTGCCCGAAACAACTTTGTTTGCCAAAATCGTTATAACCGATGACGCCGAACCGTTTTTAATTGCTTTAATTTTTCCAACTTCTTCAATAATCCCCGTAAACAATAAATCACCTCAAAACATCATATTCAATAAAAATATCGTCACCAATGCTTTGAAAATTATCGGTTTTCAAAGTGAATGCCTGCCCCGCCTTTTCAACGCCAAGCCCCATAACCGGACTTTTGGCTTCTTTTCCACCAAAAATTTTGGGAGCAATATATAAATGAACTTTGTCAACAATCCCCTCGCTCAAAGCCGAATAATTGAAAGTTCCTCCGCCCTCAATCAAAACACTGTCAATCCCTTCTTTGCCAAGAATTTGCATAAGTTCTCGCAAATTTGGCTTTTCAGAATTAAATTCCAAAATTCTAACGTTTTTTTCCAAAAGCATTTTCTTTTTCTCAATATTAAATTTGTTTCCCGTTGCAATAATTGTTGGAATTTTGTCGGCTGTTTGAACAATGTTGCTTTCAATCGGAATTTTTAAAGAAGAATCGCAAATTATTCTAATTGGGTCAAATCCCTCTTCAATTCGACAATTCAACATTGGATTGTCCGCCAAAACTGTTCCAATTCCAACCATTATGGCAGAAACTCTCTTTCTTGTAAAATGAACGTGCTTTCTCGAACTTTCCCCGCTAATCCATTTCGAACTCCCTGTCCTTGTTGCAATTTTCCCGTCCGCCGTCATAGCATATTTCATTATAACAAACGGCGTTTTGTTCTTAATATAATGGAAAAAAATTTCGTTAAGCTTTCGGCATTCCTTTTCAAGAACACCAACAACAACTTCAATTCCGTTTTTTCTCAAAATATCAATGCCTTTGTTTTCAACAATCGGATTGTCGTCTGTACAGCCAACAAACACTTTTTTAATACCGCTCGAAATAATTATTTCGGTGCAAGGCGGAGTTTTTCCATAATGACAACAAGGTTCCAACGTAACATACATTTGAGCATTGTTCATATCTTCCTCACATTCCAAAATGGCGTTTCTTTCTGCGTGAAATTCGCCAAATTTTCTGTGATACCCCCGTCCAATTATTTTGCCGTCTTTAACAATTACCGCACCAACCATAGGATTTGGACTAACTTTTCCAATGCCTTTCTTTGCAAGCTCAATTGCTTCAAGCATATAACGCTCATCAGATGTCATATAAAAATCCCTCCAAAATTACGCAAATTTCAGAAACAAAAAACGCCCCAAATAAATACACTTGGGGCGTAAAAATCAAATTCATCTTCTCTCGTCCGGACTATACCGTCGGCTTTGGAATTTCACCAAATCGTGCCAAAAAGGCTTGCGGGCTATAACCGCCGGTAGGGATTTGCACCCTGCCCCGAAGATTTAAATTTTATAAACCATTCTTTATTTTCATTATACTACTAAATAAAAATTAATCAATACTTTTATAAATTTTTATTTATAAAAAATTACGAAATATTTTCAATTAATATTTGTCCGTTCCGTGAGCATTTCTAACAAGATTAACTTCGGGAACATACGCATTCTCCGCATTTTCCTCCAAAATAATTTCGCTCGGAACGTCATTTTCATCGCTTTCATAGTTGCTTGTGCTTGTGCTTTCAATTGGGCTAACATATCTTTCATATCCGTTTTTAAGCTTAAATTTTCCAACAAGAGCTTTAAGAACAGATGCCTGACCGCTAAGTTCTTCGCTGATAGATGCACTTTGTTCGGCAGTTGCCGAGTTTGTTTGAACAACATTTGAAATTTGTTCAACACCGTCCTTAACTTGTGAAACAGCGTCCGACTGAGCATCGCTGGATTCGGCAATGGAATCCATGGTTCTTATAAGATTTCCTGTTTCATCAACAACCGAAGCCAAAATTTTGGCTGTATCATCAGCAATTTTCGTTCCGTTTTCAACAGCTTTCATAGCGTTTTTAATAAGCGAAGATGTATTTTTTGCCGCCTCGGCACTTTTCGTTGCAAGATTTCTAACTTCGTCGGCAACAACAGCAAAACCTTTTCCTGCTGCTCCCGCTCTTGCAGCCTCAACAGCCGCATTAAGTGACAAAATGTTTGTTTGGAAAGCAATGTCGTCAATAAGTTTAATAATTTTTCCAATTTCTCCGGAAGTTTCCGCAATGTCTTCCATAGATTCTGTCATTTTGTGCATTCTTGCATTGCTTTCTTTAATTGTCTCTCCAAAAGAGTTCGTAAGCTCTTTGGCTTCTTTAGCACTCTTGGCATTAACATTAACGCTTTCCGCAATTGTTGCAACTGTTGCAACAAGTTCCTCAATTGAGCTTGCCTGCTGTGTTGCACCTTGGGCAAGAGCCTGTGCACTGTCTGAAACTTGTGATGCTCCGTCAGAAACCTGTTGTGCACTTTGGTTAATATTTCCCATAGCATTGTTAAATGTTTCGGAAATATTTTCAAGAGCTTCCTTAATCTTTCTAAATTCGCCCTCATAAGAATATGTAAGCTCAAAACATAAATTCCCTTTTGCAATTTCGTGCAAAACATCGGCAACTTCATCGATATAATTAACATAATCTTTAAGCCTGTCAACCGTTTTGTCAAAATTCTTTGCCAAAGTGCCAAGTTCGTCTCTTCCGTCATAGTTAATTTCCGTATCGAGATTTCCCTCGGCAATGTCAACAGCTGCATGATTAATTTTTCTAAGAGGGTCAAGTATTGATTTTATAATAAGCACGCTGAATATAATTGCAAGAATAATTGCAAGAATAATAATAACAATCGAAGTTTTAACGGTTGTTGAATAAGTCGAATCGCTGTCGTCTTTTGCAACAGTTGCGTTTTCTTCGTTAAATGCAATCAAACCGTCAATAATTTCGGTAAATTCATTCATAATTGTCATACTTTCGCCGTTCATCAAAGCCATGGCCTCGTCTTGCTTGCCCTGATTGCTAAGCTCAATAATCTGCTCGGAAACTTCATCATATTCAGCCCATTTTGCTCTCAAATTTTTAACAAAATTTTTCTCATCTTGTGTGTATGCAACTTTTTCAGAAGCATCAAATTGGCTTTGAATGTTGCTGTCATAATCTTCAAGCTGTTTTTTAATTGTCGCCATATCCGATGTACCTGTTGCAACAATGTGTTTATATTCGCAGGCTCTGTGCTTTGAAAACTCCCCGTCAATATTAGCCGCAGCCAACGAACCGGGCATCCAATTATCAGCAATATCTTCCGATTTTTCGTGCATTTGACTCATCGAATAAATAAAATATCCCGCCAAAAGAAAAACACACACAATGCAAAATGCCAAAAGCATACTCAAACGCATACTCATTTTAAGATTTTTCATATTTCCTCGCTCCTTTTCTTGAGTATATCAAAAAACTCGTAACAAAAAGTTTCCAAATATACCGTATAATATAAGACTATAATAACTATAACAACTATATACATCATATTAACACAATCTTCAATATTTGTAAATATTACATAATATTTTTTTATAAAAAAAGCAATTTGCAGAAAATATGTCAATTTGTAATTGTTTATTTTTTAAAAATTAATGTTATTTTTTTAACTTTTCAAAAAAAATATATTATAATATGTGCATAATGTAAAAAACATTCTTTGGTAATTCCTATAAAATTTGAACAATGTTGCAAATCAAATCAATCCAACACAATTATAATTTTACACTTTAAGTTAAATTGCGTTCAAAATTTATAAATTTCTCAAAATTCACATCTTCAACATTCCAAAGCCTTTTTTTGTAAAATCGTTTTTATGCCTTGCTAATCCAAAATATAAATGTTATTATATATATTAGATATTAACGAAAAAAACGTAAAACGTTATAAAATTTTTAAAGGAGTTGACCAAAAATGTCCTATGATTTTGAAATAGTAAGAAAAGGCTATAACCCCGATGAAGTTGATAATTATATAGAAGACCTTGAACGTCGCCTTGAAGAATACAAAGAAAAATCCGCAACAATAAACAAAGCAATCATAAATGCTCAAATTGCCGCAGATAACATAATAAAAGCCGCACATTCCGAAACAGACAAAATTTTGTCGCAGGCAAAAAAAGAAGCTCAGGAATTAAAACAAACAACAATTAATCAAATTAAATATTTAAAATTGAACATTGCAAATCAAAAAAATTTGATAAATAACTTCAAGCGAGATTATGAATTTTTAACAGAAAAATATCTAAATCCTTTGGTAACTTCCGACACAGATAAGGTTTTCGAAAAATTAACAGAAATTGAAAATTCAATAGATGAAATTTCAAACAGCGAAAATATTCCAACTCCAAAAAGACAACCCGAAAAAAGACAGCAAAAAAGAGATGAGCAAGAGCCCCGAGAATATCAAACAAAACCTCGTCGCTCCGAACCTCAGCAAGAAGAAAACGATTTTTCATCAACAACATTAACCGAAGAAGAAGCAAAAGCCCTTCTCTCATAAATTCAAAGGATTAAAAAAATGAACAAAATAAACTATGACAAAGAACTTGAAAAACTTTTGTCAAATTTAAAAGAAAAAAATAAAAAGCCAACACTCCTTTTGCATAGTTGCTGTGCCCCTTGTAGTAGCTATGTTCTCGAGTATCTTTCTGGCTTTTTCGAAATAACCGTTTTCTACTATAACCCAAATATATCGCCAAAAAGCGAGTTTGAAAAAAGAGTTTCCGAACAAAAACGTTTGCTTTCTGAAATGCCTTGTGCAAAAAATATAAACTTCATAGAAGGCAACTATAACAGCGAGAAATTTTTCGCTCTTGCAAAAAACCTTGAAGACCTTCCCGAGGGAGGCGAACGCTGTTTCCTTTGCTATAACCTCCGCCTTGAAGAAACGGCTTCCCTTGCAAAAGAAAAAAATTTCGATTATTTCACAACAACGCTTTCGGTAAGCCCATATAAAAACGCCGAAAAATTAAACTCCATAGGAAAAGCCCTTTCCGAAAAATATAAAATAAATTATCTTTTTTCCGATTTCAAAAAGAAAAACGGTTATAAACGTTCAATAGAACTCTCAAAAATATACTCGCTCTATCGTCAGGATTATTGTGGCTGTACATTTTCAAAACAGGCAAGAGAAAATATAAAAAACTCGGAGGGTAACAAAAATGGACAATAACTTTGTTCCAAAAATAATTTACAACGATAAAAACATAATAGTTGCGGAAAAACCTCCCGCTTTCCCCTCTCAAGCAGATAAAACAAATGATAATAATATGCTTTCCGAATTGTCAAAATATTCAAATTCGGAAGTTTTTCTTGTCCATAGGTTAGACCGTCCCGTTGGCGGAATAATGGTTTTTGCAAAAAACAAAAAAGCCTGTTCGGCTCTTTCAATGCAAGTTCAAAACAAAACTTTTAAAAAAACATACATCGCCATAACTTGCGGAGTTCCAAAAGAACGCTCAAAAACATTAATCGATTACATTCAAAAAAATCAACGCCTGAACGTTTCAAAAATAGTTCAAAAAAATATGCCAAACGCAAAAATTGCCGAACTTTCATATGAAGTTCAAAAATCAATTGAAACCCCCGAATATGGAAACCTTGCCCTCCTGAAAATAAATTTAAAAACAGGCAGACATCATCAAATTCGGCTCCAGCTTTCAAATGCCGGCTTTCCAATTTGGGGCGACACAAAATATAACAATGCGTTCAAAAGAAAAGGCGGTTTTGTAAATATCGCACTCTTCGCCTCTTCAATAACTTTCCAAAACCCAACAACAAACAATATCGAAACCTATTCTTTAAACAATCCTTCCGCTCTTCCTTTTTCCCTTTTCAAACCTGAAGAAAGCTGAATTTAGACAACTCTAAATTCAGCTTTCTTTTTGCAATAATCCCGTAACAAAATTTAAATATATGCTGTCCGTTTTGTTTCTCCAATTTCGACAAACCAAAACAGCTTGTTCTTTTGAAACAACTGATATATTAACCTCAAGAAGAGGGTTTTCATTTTCATAAATTCCGCATCGAACAATATAATTGTTCTCCCCAATGTGTGAATAATTTGCCTTTGTTTCAAGCTCTTTCTTAACTTTGCTCTTCATCTTTTCAACATACGCATCAACGTTTTCCCTAATATTTTGAGGAATTCTGTGGTTAAAAAGCGAAAGCATTTTTTCTCCCTCAACAGTATTAAGATATAACAATCTCCCGCTGTCTTCGGTTTCTTTCAAAAAATGGCTTTCAACCATTTCCAAAATATATTCTTGGAGAGAAAAATACTCAATATAGTTTGCTTCAAGGGCAAATTGGCAAATTTGACCTTTGGACATAGGCATACCCATCTTGTTCAAGAGATATAAAATTGTAAGTTTGCTTTCCGCAAGTTTCTCAACCGATTCTGCCAAAACCAACACCTCTCTTTCAAAAAAAAATAAACACCGCCCCAACAATGCAAACAGCATCTCAAAGCCGTCCATATATATTATATAATATATTACAAATAATAACAAGACCAACTTTTTTAAAATTTACGACAAGCCTCCCCAAAAAAGCCCATGTCTCTGCAAACAAAATAAAAAACAACATCGCTTAAATCAAGAAATTTTGCGTTTTTCAAATTGCAAAATCTTTCCTATTTTGCTATAATGAATTATATTATTTTAAGGTGGTATGCTTTTTGAACAACTTCGAATATTCCGTCAATTTCGGAAAAAGAAAAAATTTTTATATAACAATTTCAAACGGAAAAGTTTTAATAAAAGCCCCTCTTTGGGCAACACAAAAAGACATTCAAAAAATTATTGAAGAGAAAAAATCTTGGATTATAAAAAACATTTCAAAAACGCTCAAAAACTCGCCCCAAAACACCTCTTCAAACAAAGATTATTTTTTCATTTTGGGCGAAAAATGCACTTTAAAACAAAATTTTGTAAATTGCAAAAAAGCCACAATCCAAAAAGACAAAAACATCATAAACGTTTTTTTGCCAATCGAAAAAAAAGACAGCGATAACAGCGAAACAATTAAAAAGTGTTTTTCAAAATGGTACAGTGATTTTTCAAAAAACGAAATAGCCGAGAGTTTCAAAAGAATGGAAAATTTAACAAATATTCACGCAAATAAATTAACAATCCGAAAAATGACCCGCTCTTGGGGGCGTTGCTCCTCAAAATTTAACATATCAATAAATAAAGATCTCATAGCATATCCAAAAAAAGCAATCGATTACGTCGTTCTCCACGAACTTTGCCACATTGTCCATTTCAACCACTCGAAAAACTTCTGGGCACACGTTAAAAGTTTTATGCCCGATTACAAAACTTGGAAAGAAATTTTAAAAAACGTTCAGCAATAAAATTTTTAATAAAATTTTCCCCAAAAAATCAACACATTTTTCACAAACTTAGTCGATTTCTATATTTACAAACAGTTTAAATTTGAGTATAATATAAGGAATATAAAATAAAATTTTAATATGGAGGATTTAATATGATTTGTAAAAATTGCGGAAACGAAATTTCCGATGATGCAAAATTCTGCACTGCTTGCGGAGAAACTATATCTCCCGAAACAAATGAAAATGTTGAACAAAATAATCCAGAATCTGTCGGCGAAGCTTCCGAAAGCCTTTCTTCAACAATCGATTTCGGAGAAAATCCTGCTTTAAAAGTTCCCGATGAACCCAAAGATTTTTCAAACAACACAAACTTAGAAAATTCGCCCGAATTTCAAGACAGTATGGCTGTAATTTCCAATTTTGAAGAAAAAACAAAAAAATCAAAAAGTATAGTTAAAGGCTTGTTGTTCGGCGTTTTGGGCATAGTTGTTTTGGCTGTGGCAATAACCTCTTTTCTCCATTTTTACAACGCCTCTCCGTCAAGAATTCTCGCAAAAGTTCAAGAAAGCCAAAGTTATCAAAAATTTGTAACCGATAAAGGCTACACTCTTTCCGGCTACTATTTTGTCAACTTAATGGGCGATGACAACAAAGAACTTATTTTGGATTTAAAAGATGATGCGGAAGGTCTTGAAAGAAAAATAACATATATCTGCACAGAAGAAAACGGAAGCTATAAACTCGGCAGATTGGAAAACATCGGCGGAACATTCATCGGCGAAGTTGAGTTGTTCAAAAAAGCAAATTCTTCTTCCCCCGAAGTTTGTGTCCACTTAAAAAGCATCGACAACGTTCCACAAAAAGCAATCGATATGGTTAAAGAACAAATGGGCGTTGAAAACGATGACGAAGCAAGAAAATTCATCGAAACAAATTTAATCGGCGTTGAAGAATATTCATATTATAACGGCTTGGATTACACAATCCAGCATCGTAGCGAAAAATCAGCAGAAACCGATGGCTGTGATTTTGTTTTCTATTATGAAATTGAAAAAGCTCTTTCAAAAACAAATGACCAAACAACAGGAACACCAAAATATCAATACTACAATATGGCTGAACAGC
The DNA here is from genome assembly GCA_964531385.1 of uncultured Lachnospiraceae bacterium. GTDB lineage: Bacteria > Bacillota > Clostridia > Lachnospirales > CAG-274 > MGBC114079. Next base: position 87,631 of record CAZHGC010000002.1, read on the forward strand.
AAGAACTTTCAACAGATGAACAACAGGATTTCTCTGTTTCCGAAGAAGATTTCAACAAATACATCGGCGAATTTACAAACGAAATGGAAAAAGCCGAATATTTCACAGTTGAATAATTTATAATTTAAATTTTCGGCTCGGTTCTCCGTCCGATAAATAACTGTTTTTTCCTTTTTAAATCCACAGGTCGGGCTTTTCTCGGCCTGTGAAAAAATTTATACAAATGATTGGGCGAATAATTATGGATTACAGAACTAAACTAAACGAACACAAACGAATAGTTATAAAAGTTGGAACAACCTCTCTAACATATGACAACGGTTGTATCAACCTCAAAAAAATTGAAAATCTCTCTTGGGTTCTAACCGACCTCAGAAATCGTGGAAAAGAAGTAATTCTTGTTTCCTCCGGTGCAATCGCTGTTGGAACAGACCGTCTCGGCCTTAAAGAACGTCCGAGAGACACAATAGGCAAACAGGCGGCGTCAGCCGTTGGGCAGGCAGTTCTAATGCAAATTTACGAAAAATTCTTTATGGAATATAACCAAAAAGCCGCTCAAATTTTGCTAACAAAAGATGTTTTCGATTTCGACTCAAGAAAACAAAATGCAAAAAATACAATCGAAACTCTTCTAAAAATGGGAGTTATCCCAATAGTCAACGAAAATGACACCGTTGCAACGGAAGAATTAAACGAATTCAGCGATAACGACACATTGTCTGCATACGTTGCAAGGCTTGTAAACAGCAATTTGTTAATTATATTGTCCGATATTGACGGAATGTATGATAAAGACCCAAATATAAACGAAAATGCAAAAATTATTCCAACGGTTTGCGGAATTAACGATAATATCTATAAAATTGCAGGGGGCTCAAGCAGTTCGCTCGGAACAGGCGGAATGATAACAAAAGTTAAAGCCGCAAAACTTGTAACCGATAACAAAATCGATATGGTAATTGCTTCCGGCGAAAACCCGTCAATCATTTTCGATATTATCGATGGCAAAAATATAGGAACATTGTTCGTTTCAGGTTGTGAATAATATGAACATTAACACAGAAAAAAAAGATTTAAGAAAATTTTACTCCAACCTGAGAGATAGCCTTTCCGCCGAAGAAATCACAAAAAAAAGCCAAAAAATGTGCAATTCTTTTTTCGGCTCGGCTTTATATAAAAATTCGCAAACCATATTTACATACATAAACTATAAATCCGAATTTAACACTTCAATAATTGCAAAAAAAACGCTTTCCGATAATAAAAAGCTTTGCGTTCCCGTTATGTCAAAAAAAGCACACGAAATGTTTTTTGTTCAAATAACAAACCTAAATGAATTGCAAAAAAATAAATTCGGAATTTTAGAACCCGCCCTAAATTTTGAAAAAGTTCTAAAGCCAAACGATAAAACAGTTATAATCGTTCCTGCGTTGGCGTTCGACAAAAACGGCTTTCGGCTTGGCTATGGCGGTGGCTATTATGATAAATATCTAAGCGAAAACAAAAGCTTTGCAAATATCGGCTTTTCATTCAATTTTCAAATTGCAAACGAACTTATCCACAACGAAAACGATATTCCCGTTGATGTTATCCTAACGGAAAACAACTCAATTATTATAAAAAGGGGGCTTAAACAATGGATTTAAACGAAATTGGTGCAAAGGCAAAAGAAGCGTCTTTGGATATGGCAAAATTGTCGACAACAGAAAAAAATAAAATCCTAAAAATCGGAGCAGAAGCTCTTATAAAAAATTCAGATTATATAATTTCCGAAAATAAAAAAGACCTCGATGCCGCAAAAAATAACGGTCTAAAAAATGTTCTAATCGATAGATTAACTTTAACAAAGGAACGAATTGAAGGTATGGCAGACGGGCTTTTCCAGCTTGCAAAGCTTGAAGACCCAATCGGTGAAATTATAAATATGAAAACTTTGCCAAATGGGCTTAAAATCGGTCAAAAACGTGTTCCAATGGGTGTAATCGGAATTATATACGAAGCAAGACCAAATGTAACGTCCGATGCTTTCGGGCTTTGCTTTAAGGCAGGAAGTGCCGTAATTTTAAGAGGTGGAAAAGAAGCAATAAACTCCAACAAAGCAGTTATAAAAACGCTTAAAGACTCTTTTTGCGGAATTATAAACCCAAACGTTGTCCAGCTTGTTGAAGATACAAGTCGTGATTCGGCAACAGCAATGATGAAAATGAACAAATATATGGATTTGTTAATTCCTCGTGGAGGAGCAGGGCTTATAAAATCTGTGGTTGAAAACAGCACAGTTCCCGTAATTGAAACAGGCGTTGGAAATTGCCACGTTTTCGTTGATGAAAGTGCAATAATCGACGATGCTGTTAATATAATTGTCAACGCAAAAGCCCAAAGACCAAGCGTTTGCAACGCTTGCGAAACTTTGCTTGTTCATAAAAATATTGCCGAAAAATATCTTCCTTTGGCAATTGCCGCTCTTCGTGAAAATAACGTTGAAATCAGGGGCGACAAAGAAACAGCAAAAATTGTTCCAAATGTTGTTTCCGCAACCTATGAAGATTGGGCAACCGAATATCTCGATTACATTTTGGCTGTCAAAGTTGTTGAAAACATCGATGAAGCAATCTCGCATATAAGAACATATTCAACAGGTCATTCCGAATCAATTGTAACGCAAAATTACACAAATGCTGAAAAATTTATAAATGAAGTTGATTCTGCCGCAGTTTATGTCAATGCGTCAACAAGATTTACCGACGGAAATGAGTTCGGCTTCGGTGCCGAAATCGGAATAAGCACCCAAAAGCTCCACGCAAGAGGGCCAATGGGCTTAAAAGCAATTACAACAACAAAATATATAATTTACGGTAACGGTCAAATTAGAAAATAATTAAAAGTGTTTTGAAAGAACATTTTCGCTCTTTCAAAACACTTTTTTATTAATCTCTGCAATCTCTAAATAAAAAAATCGCTCCGTTACTGCAAATTTTTCAATTTTTCGTTCTTTAAATTTTAAAAAATTAATTTTCAACCTCTTATTTTTTCAAAAACTTCATAGCTCAATTTTTCAAAAATTTCCTTTTTAACAATAACATCAATCCACTTTTTCGGTATATCCTCATAACCATAATAACTTCCGGCAATTCCTCCCGCCAAAGCCCCAACAGTGTCTGTGTCGCTTCCAAGATTAACTGCTTTAAGAACACATTCCTCATAAGAATTACTGTTCAAAAAACACCAAATAACCGCCTCCAAAGTGTCAACAACATAACCAGAACTTTTAATCTCATCTTCTGACAATTCAAAAAACTCACGTATATTTTTCAAGCGACAAAAAATATCAATCTCTTCCTCAAATCCATAACCTTTTCGGCTTTCATAAACATCAAAAATTTTTCCGACACTTTCTTCAACAATCTCAAGTTTGCCAATATTCGCTTTTTCGCAAACTATATGTGAAATTAATCCAGAATAAATTCCGCAAGCCATTACGCTCCTTTTGTGAGCATGGGTCAATTTCGAAACGTTTTCAACAATTTCCAAGTTTTCATCAATATGCTCAAAAAAGTTTTTTGCAAAATATAAGGCAATCGGTAAAATTCTCATCAAAGACCCGTTCCCGTTTGAATAAACCGAACGCTCACCACATTCAAGTGGATTTGTCCCTTTTCCATAAGAAATAATTGTCCTTTGTGTCGTAATTCCAACATCAAAAATCTCATTGTGAGGGCTATATTCTTTTTTAAAAAACCAACGATAAAAACTGTCCATAAGATTTTCATAAAATTCACTTTTGTTTTCAACTTTGTTTTTAGAAATAACATCAAGAGTTGCCAAAACCATACTGCTGTCGTCCGACCACGTTCCCTTTGGTTGATTGTGCGTTCCAAATTCCCGCATATCTTCAACAGGCAACTTTTTAAGTTCTTCTCTTTCCAAAAATTCAACCGGAACACCAAGAGCATCTCCAACAACAAATCCCATTATCCCCGATAATATATAATTGTTTTTATCCATAAGTACCAACCTCTCAAATGAAAAAGGGCGTAAAAACGATTTCCCGTCTTCACGCCCCAAAAAAATCAATCTTTTCTTTCTTTAGCTTCAATCCTGATTAATGCACGCCTTAAAGCAAGCTCAGCTCTAACAATGTCAATGCTGTCATCATTGCTTTGAATACGGCTTTGAGCCCTTTCTTTCGCCGCAACAGCCCTTTCCATATCAATTTCGTCGGGCCATTCCGCAGCATCGGATAAAACAGTAAGACCTCTTTCGTCAACGCTGGCAAAACCGCCAAAAATCGTTGCCCTAATTTCATCATCACCGTTTATAATTCTCAAAATTCCATAATCCAAAGTAGTTGTCAAAGGTTGATGACCCTGCAAAATACCAATATCACCAACTGAGGAACGCATAATTACCATTTCGGCATCTTCGTCATAAAGCTCTCTCACAGGCGTAACAATACGTAATCGTATTTTATTTTCTGCCATATAAATCACCCGTTACCCAATTATTTGTTTGCCTTAGCAACAACATCATCAATAGTACCTGCATTAAGGAAATAGTTTTCAGGAATATCGTCGTGCTTTCCTTCAAGAATTTCTTTAAATCCACGAACAGTTTCCGAAACGGGAACATATTGCCCATCAAAACCTGTAAATTTTTCAGCAACAAAGAAAGGCTGTGACAAAAATCTTTGAACCTTTCTTGCTCGGCTAACAGTAATCTTGTCTTCTTCGGAAAGCTCGTCCATACCAAGAATTGAAATAATATCTTGAAGTTCTTTGTATCTCTGCAAAATAGCTTGAACTTTTCTCGCAACTTGATAATGCTCTTCTCCAAGAACTTGAGGGTCAAGAATACGTGAAGTTGATTCAAGCGGGTCAACAGCCGGATAAATACCAAGCTCAACAATTGAACGTGATAAAACAGTTGTTGCGTCAAGATGTGCAAAAGTAGTTGCCGGAGCAGGGTCTGTCAAGTCGTCCGCAGGAACGTAAACAGCTTGAACAGATGTAATAGAACCGTTCTTTGTAGATGTAATTCTTTCTTGCAAAGAACCAACTTCCGTTGCCAAAGTTGGCTGATAACCAACGGCAGAAGGCATACGACCCAAAAGAGCCGAAACTTCCGAACCTGCCTGAACAAAACGGAAAATGTTGTCAACAAATAAAAGCACGTCTTGATTTTCTTCGTCTCTAAAATATTCAGCCATAGTAAGCCCTGTAAGAGCAATTCTCATTCTCGCTCCCGGTGGCTCGTTCATCTGACCAAAAACAAGGCTTGTTTTGTTAATAACGCCCGATTCCTGCATTTCATAATAAAGGTCGTTACCTTCACGTGTACGTTCACCAACACCCGCAAAAACAGAAAATCCACCATGCTCGGTTGCAATGTTACGAATAAGTTCCATAATAAGAACTGTCTTTCCAACACCTGCACCACCAAACAAACCAATTTTTCCGCCTTTTGCATAAGGGCAAAGAAGGTCAATTGATTTAATTCCCGTTTCAAGAAGCTCTGTAGCCGCTGCTTGTTCGGAAAAACTCGGAGCAGTTCTGTGAATAGACCATTTTTCTGTAGTCTCAGGAGCAGGATTATCATCAATAGGCTCGCCAACAACGTTGAACATACGACCCAAAGTGGCTTTACCAACAGGAACACGAATAGGTGCACCTGTGTCAACAGCGTCCATACCCCTAACAAGACCGTCGGTTGATGACATCGCAATACATTTAACAACATCGTCGCCCAAATGCTGTGCAACTTCGGCAACAATGGTTCTGCCCTCGTGTTCAATTTCAATGGCATTGTACAAAGAAGGCATATTTTCAGTAGAAAATTTAATATCCAATACGGCACCGATAATCTGAATTATCTTGCCGACATTCTTTTCAGCCAAACGTTTTCACTCCTTTTTTGCTATGAAAGCCCAAAAGGCAAAAAGCCCAAAAAGTCTGCAAAAGTGCAAAAACAAAAACATAAGCTTTCATCTATAATAAGTATCCGCAAAAAGCAGATTGTCAATTAATCGTAAATACCGCTTCCGCCAACAATCTCTGTAATTTCCTGAGTAATAGCACCTTGCCTTGCTCTGTTGTAAAGTAAATTAAGAGAATCAATCATTTCAGATGCGTTTTCGGTTGCCGAATCCATAGCTGTCATTCTTGCACCAAGTTCGCAAACAGCTGATTCAACCATTGCCCCAAAAATAACGGTATTAACATATTTGGGAATAACATATTCCAAAACGGCTTCTTCGCTTGGCTCATAAATCGTAAGAGCTTGGTTCGAATCAGCGTCGTTTGTAAATTCATTTACATCAACAGGAAGAACTTTAATAAGCTTAGGCTCAGAAGTAATTGTCGAAATAAATTCTGTGTAAGCAAGATAAACTTCGTCCGCTTCCTCTTTAGTAAATAAATCAAGTGCCAACTGTCCAATCTTTAAAGCGTCTGTATATGTCGGATTTTCGGAAATCCCTGTGTAAGATTTGATAATATTAACGCCTCTTCGTTTAAAAAATTCTCTGCCCTTGCTTCCAACAGTAATTGCAGAAACATTTTTAACATCATCAACACAAGCCATGGCAGCCTTGCTAACGTTCATATTATAACCTCCGCAAAGCCCCCTGTCTCCGGTAATAAGAATAACGGCTTTTTTCTTAACCTCTCTTGTTTCCAAAAAAGGGTGAGAAATTCCTTTCGAACCTCCAACAACGCCCGCAATAACTTTTCTTGTTTCTTTAAAGAACGGACGAGTGTCCATAAGTCTGTTTTTAGCTTTTGTAAGTTTAGAGCTTGCAACAAGATTCATGGCTTTGGTAATTTGCTGGGTGCTATTGACACTTCTGATTCTGCGTTTAATATCACGCATTGATGCCATAATATCACCTCTCCGTTATTTGAATTCTTTTTTAAAGTTTTCAATGGCTAAACGAAGCTCAGCTTCATTTTCAGAGCTAAGTTGCTTAGTTTCTTTAATGTCTTTGAAAATGTGGTTGTGTTTAGCTTCCATATAGCTGAAAAATTCTGCTTCAAATCTTAAAACATCACCAACCGGAATGTCGTCAAGATATTTGTTTGTAACAGCAAAAAGAATAACAACCTCTTTTTCAACCTCCAAAGTTTTATATTGAGCTTGTTTAAGAATTTCAACAATTCTCTCACCATGATTAAGACGTTCAAGAGTGTCTTTGTCAAGGTCAGAACCAAATTGAGCAAAACTTTCAAGCTCACGATATTGAGCAAGCTCAACACGAATAGGACCGGCAATTTTCTTCATAGCTTTAATCTGAGCCGAACCACCAACACGAGAAACAGAAAGACCTGCGTTAATTGCAGGACGAATTCCCGAATTGAAAAGTTCGCTTTCAAGGAAAATCTGGCCGTCTGTAATTGAAATAACGTTTGTCGGAATATAAGCGGAAATATCGCCTGCCTGAGTTTCAATAATAGGAAGAGCAGTAATAGAACCTCCGCCATATTTTTCGTCAAGTCTTGCCGAACGTTCAAGAAGTCTTGAATGAAGATAGAAAACGTCACCTGGATAAGCCTCACGTCCCGGTGGCCTGTGAAGAAGCAAACTCATCGCACGATAAGCAACAGCATGCTTAGATAAGTCATCATAAACAATAAGAACGTCTTTGCCGTTTTCCATAAATTCTTCGCCAATTGCACAACCGGAATAAGGTGCAATATATTGTAAAGGTGCAGTGTCGCTTGCTGTTGCAACAACAACCGTTGTATAGTCCATAGCACCTGCATCTTCAAGATTTTTAACAATACGTGCAACAGTTGAAGCTTTCTGACCAATTGCAACATAAATACAAATAACATCTTTGCCCTTTTGGTTGATAATAGTGTCAACACAAATGGCGGTTTTTCCTGTCTGACGGTCGCCAATAACAAGCTCACGCTGACCCCTTCCAATAGGAACCATAGCATCAATCGCTTTAATTCCTGTCTGAAGAGGAACATCAACAGATTTACGAGTGATAACACCCGGAGCAACTCTCTCAATAGGTCTGAATTTATCAGTGTTAATAGGGCCTTTTTCGTCAATAGGCTGTCCCAAAGAGTTAACAACACGACCAATCATTTCGTTACCAACAGGAACAGAAGCAACACGACCTGTAAGCTTAACAGAATCGCCCTCCTTAATGCCTTGGTCCGAGCCAAGAAGAACAACACCAATGTTGTCCTCTTCAAGGTTCTGTGCCATACCAAAAACACCGTTTTCAAACTCAAGAAGTTCACCGCTCATTGCGTTATCAAGACCGTAAACTCTGGCAATACCGTCACCAACTTGGATAACAGTGCCAACTTCGGAAACGTCAAGCTTCGAAGTATAGCCTTTAATCTGTTCTTTAATAACAGAACTAATTTCTTCGGGTCTGATATTCATTACGAGTTACACTCCTTTACTATGCAAGATGTATATTCAAAAGCTGTTTTTTCAAGTCGTCAAGCTGTCTCTTAATGCTTCCGTCAATAATATGCCCGCCAACTTTAATGCAAACTCCGCCCAAAAGGCTTTCGTCAACATCAGCTTGAATAAAAATCTGCTTATTCAAATTTTGAGACAATTTTTCTTTAATGCTTTCAATCTGCGAATCCGATAAAGGCTTTGCAGAAGTAACAAAAGCCGTTTCAATGCCTTTGTGCTCCTCAACCTTCTTAACAAATATTTTAAGCATATCAACAATTTGGGTTTCTCTGTTTTTTCTCAAAGCAACAGAAAATAACCCCATAATATCATCGGAAATTTTGCCTTTAAAAGCATTTTCCAAAATACTCATTTTTTCTTCGCCCGTAACTTGAGGGTGATTAAAAACAAGTAAAAATTCTTTATCGTTTTCAAAAGTTTCAAGAACAAGTTTAACTTCGTCTTCAAAAACGTCAAGCTTAGAAGACTCCAAAGCCAAATCAAAAAGAGCATTAGCATATCTGCCCGCAACTAACTGAGCCATTTAACTTCCCCCAAATCAGAAATAACCTCATCAACCAACTTGTCTTGCTGGCTTTGGTCAATGGAAGCGGAAACAAAACGACCCGCCATAATAGAAGAAACTTCAATAATTTGCTTTTTAATTTCGTCTTTGGCTTTTTCCTGTTCTCTTTGAATATCGACCATAGCTCTGTTTTTAAGAGTTTCGGCCTCTTTTCTTGCCTCAGCAATAATTTCCTGTTCTCTCAAAACAGCTCTGTTTCTTGCTTCGGTTAAAATAGCTTCTTTTTCTTTATCAATAGCTTTAAGCTTTCCTTCGTATAAATCTTTCATTTTGTTGGCTTCTTCAAGCTGAGCCTCGGCAGAAGAAATCTGACCAGAAATTTTTTCTCGCCTTGCCGCAAGAAAGTTTGTAACAGGCTTGTAAAGAAGATAAGATAAAACAGCACAAAGAATAACTGTGTTCAAAAGCTGAAAAGCCACATCTTTAAGCATATTAATATCCAAACTTAATATGAAATCTTCCAAGGAACAAAAACCTCCTTTCGGTTAAATTACAGCGGATTATCCGCAATTTTGCAAACTTTGAAATTATTTTTGAATTAAATCAACCAAAGGATTTGCAAATAAAAGAATAATAGCTATAACCAAACCGTAAATACCTGTTGTTTCGGCAACAGCCGCACCAAGAAGCATAGTAGACATAATGTTACCTCTTGCTTCAGGCTGACGACCAACAGCCTCACAACCTTTACCGGCAGCATAACCTTGTCCAATACCAGGTCCAATACCGGCAATAACAGCCAAACCTGCACCAATAGCAGAACAACCTAAAACAAAAGCACGTAAAGTAGATACGTCAAAACTCTGAACTTGATTTTCCATAATAAAAAATCCTCCTTAAAAAAATAAATTTTTTAGAATAATTTTGAAAATCGGTAAAACCGACGTTTCATAAAACTTTTGCCGCCTTAATTTTTGTATTCGTCAGGAATTTTATCGGCAATAAATGACATACTTAACATAACAAATATGAAAGTCTGTAAGAAGCCGGCAAAAATATCAAAATAAATATGAAGAGCAGCAGGGATACCAACTTTAACATAAGCAGGTAAAGTATAGAACAATCCCATAATGATAGAACCGCCAAGGATATTACCAAAAAGACGGAAACTCAAAGAAACCGGCGTTGCCAATTCGCTTATAATGTTCATAGGGAACCAAAACGGAAATGGGTCAAAATAACCTTTAAAATAACCGCTTCTTCCTTTAACAATTCCCATAAAGTGAATAAGGAAAAAAGTTGAAAAACCTAAAGAAGCCGTTGTTGCAAGGTCGGCTGTCGGTGCTCTGAAGCCCAAAAGACCAATAAGATTTGAAAGCAAAATAAAACAAAAAACACCAAAAAACCAGTTTCCGAAATATTTATACTTTTCTCCCATATTCGAACCAACAAAGTTCTCCATGGCTTCAACAATGGTTTCAACAAAATTTTGAAATCCACTTTCAGGAACTTGCTTGAAATTTCTAAGCTTAATTCTGACAATAAGTGCAAATAAAATGAGAACGCCCATAATAATCCAAGTGTTCATAGTTGTATAGGTAATACGAAAGCCCGTTCCAAAAAGATTTTCGCAAAGAACGTGATTTTTAACATCAAGCCCGCTTGCCGCCGCTTCCGAAACCGCTTCCGTAACGCTCTCAACTGCCGTTGTCGTTCCATTAATGAGTCCAAAAACAAAATTCATGGTAACTATACCTCCTTCCTCATTTTTTTGATTAATTGCAATACAAAAAGTATTGCAAAATTTATCTAAGGGAGAAAAAAACTCTCCGAAAGAACAATAACAAAAGCCTTTGATAAAATTTTAACACCATTTTTATAAAATTGCAACAAAATAAAGAAAAAAAATAATCCATAATCAATATTTTTTTGTCAAAAACCACTATATATGAAAAACTTAAATTTTAAATATAAAAACAAGCCCGCAAAAAAAATTGCTTCAACAACCGTTTGCAACAACTTTTTAAATGTCGCTTTTTGTTTCTCCGTCTTTAAGCTTATAATTAACAATGTGCGTTGCGGGTCTAAGCGTAAGAAGACAAATAAAAACTCCGATAATCGCCGAAATTCCAATTGTTGCCGCAACAACCAAAACCGCACCTGTAAGAAAATATCTAATCATATAATGTAGCCTGACATAATTTTGTGCCTTTGCCCTTCCTCCGGATAGGTCAACCGATTTGCTCAAAGTTCTTTCAAGAAGCAATAACTTCAAAATTGAAAAAACACCGCCAAAAACAACACCATAAGTAAATTTTGCAACTTCGGAAGGAAACCAAAGTGCCGTAACAATAATTCCAATCCCAAAGCAAACCAAATCAAGCGATAACATAACTTTAATAAGTTGCTTTCCTGTTTCCGATAATTTAATCATATAAAACAACTCCAAATCTATTTTTCGGAAGAACGTCCTTTAAATCTGTCAAATTCGGCTTGTTCTTCCTCCGCCTTTTTTTTAAATTTAAAAACAGTCATCATATAAAGAGTTCTAAATGCCGCTCCAACACCAAGTATAATGAAAATAATCAAAAACAAAATTCCCGTTTCGCAAACCTTGTCCAAATACTTTCCAAGTAGAATACACAGAAAAATCGGAACAAACATAGAAATTCCAACCTGTGTAAGCATTGAAAGAGCTTTCATAATGTCTTTCAAGTCCAATCCCTCCCGTTATATTCTATCCTTTCCAAAATCCGTTTAAACAAACATAATATTTACATTTTCGGCATAGAAGCCTTATAAAAACCGTTTTTATAAAAGTCAATCCATTCATTGATTTTTTCTTCGTCGCAAACATCAAGAGCGGAAAGAACTTCTTTTGCAAAATCCAAAGTTCCCGTACCGTTTGCCGTAACAATGTTACTGTCTCAACAGCATCTTTCGAAACAAACTTTTCTTCTCCAAGATATTTTGAATTTTCCCAATTTTGTAAATTCACAACGCCGTTTCCTGTGTGAAAAACATCGTTCAAAACTCCCATAGTTGCCAAAAATCCAACAGCGTCACAAATTCCGCCAACAATCTTTCCTTTTTCCAAAGCTTTAAAAACCAAAGGTTCAACAGCTTTTGCCTGCTCCTGTCTCCAAGACATTCCGCCAATTAACAAAACCGCCTCAAAATCCTCCGGAACAGAATTAATATCGCAATCAGGAATAACGGTAATTCCTCCAAGCGATTTAACCGGCTCTTTTGTCAAAGAAACCGTTTTAATTCCAAATTTTCCCTGCCCCAAACTCAATAATAAAGTTGAAACATAAGAAACTTCCCAATCCGCATATTGGTCCAAAATGCAAATTAAAACTTCTTTCATAATGTCAATTACCTACATCTTTATCCTTTAAACAAAAACACACAGAAAAACTTTAATTAAAAAAGATATCTGCCTTTCATCAAACCTCATAAATTCAAGTCAAAATATTTTTAAAAATCCTTTGGTCTGTCTTTCAAAACTCCAAAATGATATAAAATCGCATCAACAATTCTCTCTGCGGCAAAACCATCACCAAAAGGATTTTTTGCCTTAGCCATTTTTTCATAAACAGCCTTGTCATTAAGTAACGTTGTTGCCTCTTTGTAAATGTTCTCTTCCAAAACTCCCGCAAGCCTCAAAGTTCCTGCCTCAACGCCCTCCGGCCTTTCCGTAACGTTTCGAAGAACAAGAACTGGCTTGCCCATAGACGGAACCTCTTCTTGAAGTCCGCCGGAATCTGTCATAACAAAATATGATAAATTCATCAAATTGTGCATATCTTTCATATCAATAGGGTCTGTCAAATGAATTCGTGGGTGGTTTCCAAGAATTCTCCTTGCAACCTCTTGAACAAGCGGATTAAAATGAACGGCATAAACAACCTCAACATCAGGATTGTCGCAAACAATTCGATAAACAGCCTTGCAAATATTTTCAAGCGGTTCGCCCAAATTTTCTCGTCTGTGAGCCGTCATAGTTATAATGCGTTTGTTTTTATAATCAATCGAATTAAGAACATCGAGAGAAAATTTATAATTTTCCTCAATCGTTGTTTTAAGACAATCAACAGCAGTATTTCCTGTAATAAAAATTCCGTCGGGATTAACATTTTCTTTAAGAAGATGCTCTTTTGCAAGCTCCGTTGGCGAAAAATGCAAATCTGCCATAGCTCCCGTAAGCTTTCTGTTCATCTCCTCAGGAAAAGGCTGATACTTGTCATAAGTTCTAAGACCCGCCTCAACGTGACCAATTTTAATTTGACTGTAAAATGCCGCCAAAGCTCCGGCAAAAGTTGTCGTTGTGTCTCCGTGAACAAGAACAATGTCGGGCTTTGCCTCTTGCATAACTTCTTCAAGACCTTTCAAAGCTCTTGTTGTAATGTCTGTAAGCGTCTGCTTTTGTTGCATAATGTCAAGGTCATAATCCGGCTTAATCGAAAAAATATCGAGAACTTGGTCAAGCATTTGTCTGTGCTGTGCTGTAACACAAATAATCGGCTCAATATGCTCATTTTCTTTCATAACCTTTATAAGAGGTGCCATTTTTGTCGCCTCAGGCCTTGTTCCAAAAATACTCATAACTTTTATTTTATCAGCCATTTCAAAAAAATCCTTTCAAAATATTCTAAAATCAACAATATTTTTATTTTCAAAAAACTCACGCATAGTTAAACTATGACAAAGAGCTTTAACATACAAACCGGAAATTCATTAAGTTAAATTTGCAAAACTATGGTTGTACAACGTTTTCTAAAATGTTCCCAAGTGCCATTTGGAGAATATAAGAAACGTCTGCTGCTGTAATTTCCAAATTGCCTTTATCAAGATTTCCAACTTTAATTTGATAATCCGTCAAAACATCTTCAAGAAGTGCCTTAAGAAGCACAACCGCATCATTAACTTCAATCTTTCCGTTTCCGTCAACATCTCCGTAAATAATATTCGATGTATCTTCCGTCGAACTCTCGCTTGTATCCTCCGTTGAGCTCTCTTCTGTCGAACTTTCGCTTGTATCCTCCGTTGAACTCTCTTCTGTCGAACTCTCGCTTGTATCCTCCGTTGAACTCTCTTCTGTAGAGCTCTCATCGCTCGAACTTTCTTCTGTCGAACTTTCGCTTGTGTCCTCCGTTGAACTCTCTTCTGTAGAGCTCTCATCGCTTGAGCTCTCTTCTGTCGAACTCTCGCTTGTGTCCTCCGTTGAACTCTCTTCTGTCGAACTTTCGCTCATATCTTCATCATCTGTTGAGCTCTCTTCGCTTGAGCTTTCCTCACTCGAACTTTCGCTTGTGTCCTCCGTTGAACTTTCGCTCATATCTTCGTCATCTGTTGAACTCTCTTCTGTAGAGCTCTCCTCGCTCGAACTCTCTTCTGTCGAACTTCCCTCTGTTGAACTCTCGCTTGTGTCCTCATCATCTGTCGAGCTCTCATCTGTCGAGCTCTCCTCGCTCGAACTCTCGCTTGTGTCCTCATCATCTGTTGAACTCTCTTCTGTCGAACTTTCCTCTGTTGAACTCTCGTCTGTAGAGCTCTCCTCGCTCGAACTTTCGCTTGTCTCCTCGTCTGTCGAACTCTCGCTTATGTCCTCATCATCTGTCGAGCTCTCCTCGCTCGAACTCTCGCTTGTGTCCTCATCATCTGTTGAACTCTCTTCTGTCGAACTTTCCTCTGTTGAACTCTCGTCTGTAGAGCTCTCCTCGCTCGAACTTTCGCTTGTCTCCTCGTCTGTCGAACTCTCGCTTATGTCCTCATCATCTGTCGAGCTCTCCTCGCTTGAACTCTCGCTTGTCTCTTCTGTCGAACTCTCGCTCGAACTTTCCTCTGTCGTTGTTTCAAAAACAGACGGGTCATAAACATAGTCATCTTCATTAAGAACAGGATAAACAACGCCAAGAACTTTGTTATACATAACACCATTGCCATCAGCTGTATGCGAGGTGTCAAACTTTGTCGAACCTTGAAGGAAATATTGGTATTTAAAACGTTCAATTTCATACGCTGACGGTGTCCCCGAGAATATAGGGTCATTCCAAGTTGTATCAACGGCATACCATTTTCCGTCATTCATTTTAACATAATTCCACATATGATTATTGCCCGAAACAAGCACACAATCAATTCCCTCTTTATCGCACAAAAACTTCATCGCACGAGAATACCCCTCACAAACAGGGTTAAGAGTGTTTGATTTATCCGAACTTCCATAAACAAGAGCACTAACACATTCCCAAATTCTTTTATCAGAACTGCTCGAAAGAAATCTGTTATATTCGTTTGAATCAACAAGATAACTGTTAAAATATCTCAATTTGTTGTATATGTTTTCGTCTTTAACTTCGTCCGAAATTTTTTTGTAAACATCTTCCATTTTTTCAATATCAGCATTAACATCATCTGCCGAAGTATATCCGTCACAATAATAGTTTTCATAACCCAAATCTGTTCCAACGCCAAGAGAAATCCATATTTTTCCGTCATAACTTCTCATATAAAAATACATTTTTCCAAAATCAAGCCAAAAAACATCGGAATAATCATACGAAAAAGCCATAATCGCATAAAGTACAGAAGCCCATTCCTCATTTACAAGATCACTATACGTTTTTCCTTCCATACAAGTATAGTAGTCTCCCTCACCAAAGTCCGTCGCTCCAATACCGGTTTTCCCGTCTTTTGTTTTTTCAATACAAGAAACCAAACCGTCATACATACATTTTGAATATTTATCAAGTTGATTTCCATAACACCCGTCAAAAACAGTACTGTCACTAAATCCATCAAGGCTAACTTTTTCACCATAATGCTTTTCGTATCGTTCAAGTGCTTCTTTATAACTAATCTCATAATATTGCACATCATCTGTTACGCTTTTATTTTCCGCAAAAACACAAACAGAGCAAGATACAAAAAGAAATATCAGTGCAAAAATAAAACTAAAACTTCTTGTAATAAAACCATTCATAGAAATCCCTCCTTATAAATTCAGATTAAGCAAGAACATTAAAACGTTCAAAAATGCCATTTAACAAAAACAAAACCCCCTTTAATTATTTTATAATTAAATGTTCCCAAGTGCCATTTGAAGAATATAAGAAACGTCTGCTGCTGTAATTTCCAAATTGCTTTTATCAAGATTTCCAACTTTAATTTGATAATCCGTCAAAACATCATCAAGAAGTGCCTTAAGAAGTACAACTGCATCATTAACTTCAATCTTTCCGTTTCCGTCAACATCTCCAAAAATAATATCCGAGGTATTCTCCGTTGAACTCTCGCTTGTGTCCTCTGTCGGGCTCTCGCTTATGTTCTCCGTTGAACTCTCCTCTGTTGAACTTTCGCTTATATCCTCATCATCTGTCGAACTTTCTTCGCTTGAACTTTCCTCTGTCGTTGTTTCAAAAACAGTTGGGTCATAAACATAATCGCTTTTGGCAAGAACCGGATAAACAACACCAACAACCTTGTCATACATAACACCATTGTTTTCGGCGGTGTGTTTTATATCAAACTTGTCAGACCCTTGAAGGAAATATTTATATCTGTTTGCCTCAATTGCTTCCTCAGAAGGAGTTGTCGAAAAAACAGGGTCGTTCCATGTTGTGTCAATTGCATACCACTGACCATCGTTCATTTTAATATAGTTCCACATATGGTTCATGCCCGAAACAAGAACACATTCGATTTCCTCTTTATTGCACAAAAACTTCAACGCACGAGAATACCCCTCACAAACAGGGTTAAGAGTGTTTGTTTGGTCAGAACTTCCATAAATAAGAGCACTAACGCATTTCCAAAGTCTGTCGTCCTCTGTTCCGCTTCCAAGAAATCTGTTATATTCGTTTGAATCAATAAGATAATTGTTAAAATATTTCACCTTGTTGTATATATTTTCATTTTCAACAGCAGTTGAAATTTTCTTATAAACATTTTCAAGTTTTTGAATATCCGCATCAACATCTTCTTTGGAAGAATATCCGTCACAATAATAATTTTCATATCCGGCAGAAGAATTAACTTTAATGCTAACCCAAACCTTGTTTCCATATGTTCCAAGTGAAAAATTTGTCGAATTAAAATCAATCCAAAAAACCTCGGGATAATCATAGTCAAAAGCAGCAATGCCATAGAATATAGATGCAAAATCTTCGCTTTGAAGTTCCGAAAAAGTTTTACCTTTCAAAATAATAACGTCTTGTTCGTTTAACTTGCTGTCCGCAATAACGCTTGTACCGTCTTTTGATTTTTCAATATTTGAAACCAAGGCGTCGTAAACACATTTTGAAGTTTCATCAAGTTGGTTTCCATAACACCCGTCAAAAACAGAACCGTCAACAATTCCGTCAAGGCTAAATTCGCCGTTGTGAGATTTTTTATATTGCTCAAGAGCTTCTTTATATCCAATCTCAAATTGTTGTTCTTCAAAATCGTCCTCTTTCGCAAAAGCATAAACCGAGCATGACACAACCAAAAACATCAATGCAAAAATAAAACAAAACTTTCTTTTAAATAAATCTCCCATAAAAAATTCTCCTTTCTGTTAAAAAACACAAAAACAAACTCCCCGTAAACTATCTCAAAATCAAATAATTTTGCAAGTCAACAATAAACAAGTTTGTTCCATTTTGTAACAAAACATCACAAACCCACCGCTGTTCGACATCACCAAAAAATGTATACATTACATACTAATAATATACTATAAAATCTATAAATTGGCAAGAGCAAAAACAACCAAGCCCCAATCCACTCAAACTTTCGAAAAAAGCAAATTCAAAAAATCCTACTTTTCATATTCCTTTATAAGACCTGAATTGTATGCCTCAACAAGATATTCAAGGTCATCGATTCTACCTTTGATTTCTTTTCCAATATCCGTTCCCGAAACCATTTTCGTTCCTGCATTTTGTTCAAGAAATTGAGTGCTTGAAATAATGTCCTTTTCTTGTTCAACAGCTTCAATAGTCGAGGAAAAAGGCTCGTGCGAAGCCAAAACAAGACCCTTTGAATTGTAAATCAAAGTATACCCCGCAATCCCCGTAACAGATTGATAGGCTTTTGCAAATCCGCCGTCAATAATAAGCAGTTTTCCGTTTGCCTTAACAGGACTTTCGCCCTTAACAACCTTAACAGGAACGTGCCCGTTTATAATATGCGAATTTTCTTCGGAAAGTCCAAATTCACGCAAAATTTTCAAACAAGTTTCCTCGTTGTTTGTAAGATTATAATAACAGTCTTTTTGTTCGTGATAAAGCTCCTTTGCATCAACAAAATATCTCTCAAAAGTTGTCATTTTGTCTTTGCCGTAAAGCGGTGAGCACGCCCCACACCATAAATACCACATATAATCTTGTCCCTTAATTCTTTCGGGCGTTCCGCATTCCGCATAAAACCCCGAACGGGCAATACTTTCAAGCTTATCAAGAAGCCCTTTTCCGCAAAATTCCTCGCCGGAAATTTTAACCTTTTTGAAAGACCCGTCAGAATTAAGCGGAACACAACCATGAAGCAACAAATTAGAGTTGTAAACTTTATACATACTTCCTTTGTTAAATAAAAATCTAACGTGACGATGAAGTTTTTCGCTGTGAATAAAAGATTGCTGAATTTTCTCCATAAGCTCCTCTTCTTCTTCGCTAAGTTCAAAAGGACTTTCGGGATTAATTGTCGGAAAATACGAATCTTTAAGGTTATATTCCTTGCCGTCAATATAAATCGTTCCTTTTTCAAAATCTATTTTATCAAGCATAATTCTGCCGTTCATTTCAAATTCGGGATTTCGCAAAATTGTTTGTGCCTCAATTTTAAATTGAATAATTGTAATAGCTTTGTGCATTTTTGAAATAAGACCAATTTCGCCCTTGCTTCTGCCCTTGTCATCAACAGTTGGTAAAAATCCTTTGCAATCATCGTTTTTATAAACCTCCATAGCAAATGTCGCAAGAGGAATAAGATTAATTCCATAGCTCTCCTCAATAGTATTGAGGTTGTAATATTTGCAAGAAACCCTAATAACGTTGCAAATGCAGGCTTTGCTTCCAGAAGCCGCCCCCATCCAGGAAATATCGTGATTTCCCCATTGAATGTCAAGCGAATGATAATCCATCAAAACGTCCATAATTTTTTCAGCTGCCTCGCCTCTATCATAAATATCGCCAATAACGTGCAAATGGTCAATTGCAAGTCTGTGAATAACGTTGGAAATTGCACTTATAAATTTTTCAGCCATATTAAGTCTGACAATTGTGTTAATAATTTCGTTGTAATATTCGTGTTTATGAAGCCTTGCCGAATCCTCGTGAATAAGTTCTTCAATTATATATGTAAATTCGGGTGGCAAAGCTTTTCTAACTTTCGAACGGGTGTATTTGTAAGAAACTCTTTTACAAATTTGAATAAGTCTGAAAAGATTTATTTTATACCAATCGTTCATATTCGTTTCTTTTCTTTTAACAACTTCAAGACGCAATTCGGGATAATAAACAAGCGTTGCCAAATTTCTCTTATCGCTCTCCATTAACGTCGAGCCAAAAATTTCCTCAATGTAATTTTTAATAACCCCTGAAGCATTTCGCAAAACGTGGTTAAAAGCCTCATATTCTCCATGAATGTCCGAAAGAAAATGTTCCGTTCCTTTCGGAAGATTTAAAATTGCCTTAAGATTTATAATCTCCGTACAAGCCGCATTAATATCGGGATATTGCCTTGCAAGAAGCTTCAAATATTTCAATTTTTCATCGTTTATTTTGTTCGAATTCATAATCCCAACCTCCAAATAAAATATATAAGTGTCTATAAATTCAAGCAATCTGCTCTTTTCTCAATCATTTTGTTTTTAAGTTCAAAAAGTTCAACAGATAAATCAACAGGCAAAATGTGCGGATTAACAAGCCTTTTATATTCCGGCCAAAGAGTAGCCGTTTCTTCAAAACAATATTGCCTAATTTCCATAACCGATCTTTCTTTCATAACGCATTCACCGTTCAAAAAAACAGGTTGCAAAAGTTCTCTTGCAAAAAATCTGCCTGCCTTAAGAGTCATCGTTTTCCATGTTGCAAAAGGGTCAAAAATTGTAAGGTCTTTTTCTTCGTCAATTTTTTCGTGTTCAAGAGCAATCAAATCCGCCTTAATTTTTTTCGTGTTTTTGTCATAAAGCCTAAACACCTTTTTAATTCCCGGATTTGTAATTTTATCCGAATTTTCGGAAATTTTTATTTTCGGAACAATTTTCCCGTCGGTTTCTTCCGCCGAAAGCTTGTAAACTCCGCCAAAAGCCGGACAATCCTTTGACGTAATAAGATTTGTTCCAACGCCCCAAACGCTAATTTTCGTTCCCTGTTGTTTAAGAGAAGTTATAATATATTCATCAAGGTCGCTCGAAGCACAAATAACAGCATCAAAAAAACCTGCCTCATCAAGCATCTGCCTTGCTTTTTCCGAAATATAAGAAAAATCACCGCTGTCAAGACGAATGCCATATCCGTCAAAAAGTTTTCCAAGTTCTCTAAGTTCCGAAAAAACTTTAATTGCATTCGGAATTCCCGAACGTAGCGTGTCATAAGTGTCAACAAGCAAAATACAATTTTTCGGAAAAATCTCGGCATATTTTCTAAAAGCCGTAAGCTCGTCTTTAAAGCTCATAACCCAGCTGTGAGCGTGTGTTCCGCTTATCGGAACATCAAATTTTTTTCCGGCAAGAACGTTGCTTGTTGCAAAACACCCGCCAATAATTGCGGCTCTTGCCCCATAAAGCCCCGCATCAGGTCCTTGTGCTCTTCTAAGTCCAAATTCCAAAACCCTATCACCATGAGCCGCCCAAACAACCCTCGATGCTTTTGTTGCAATAAGACTTTGATGATTTATAATATTCAAAATTGTTGTTTCAACAAATTGAGCTTCAATAATCGGTGCCGAAACCCGCAAAAGCGGTTCACCCGGAAAAACAACCGTACCCTCGGGAACGGCATAAATATCCCCCGAAAATCTAAAATCCTTTAAATATTCGATAAAATCTTCATCAAAAAATGAAAGCCCCCTCAAATATTGAATATCTTCTTCCGAGAATTTGATATTTTTAATATATTCAACAACCTGTGCAAGCCCCGCACAAATCGAATATCCGCCGTTATTCGGATTATTTCGATAAAACAAATCAAAAACAGCACGTCTTTCAAATTCCCCCGTTTTAAAATAACCCTGCATCATAGTCAGCTCATAAAAATCTGTCAGCATAGTTAAATTCATAAAACAAACCTCCCCAAAATCCGCAATAAAACAACTTCTTCGTTTTTTATAAAGTTTATATTTCTATTATACAGCCAAACTTGCCAACCTGTCAAAAGTTACAAAAACAAAGAAGCAGCATAAAAGCACACCGCCTTTTATGCTGCAACACCGCCCAACTTCAACATAATAAAAATCATTTCAAATTTAAAAAGTCATTTCTTTCAACCAAATCTTTCAAAGTAATGTTGTCAACAACATTGTTAATGGCTGTGTTAAGCTCCTCCCAAATTGAAAGAGTAACACATTTTTCCTTTCTCGGACACTCATTAACTTCCGTTTCAAGGCAAGAAACCGGAGCAAGGCTTCCTTCAATCGCCCTAAGAATCATTCCAACTGTGTATTCCTCAGGCTCTTTAATAAGCTTATACCCGCCCATAGGTCCTCTAACACTTTTAACAAAACCCGCACGATTTAACGCATTAACAATTTGTTCAAGATATTTAACGGAAATCTCCTGACGCTCACTAATGTTTTTAAGGCTTATACATTCGCCTTTTCCGTTAATTGCCAAATCAAGCATAAGTCTCAAAGCATACCTTCCTTTTGTAGAAATTATCATATTCAAAACACCTCCAAACAATTTTTTCATAATCCAACATTTCTATAATTATAATATAGATTTACTATGAATTCAAGAAAAAAAAGAGTTGCAAAAACAAAAACTCGTTTCAACAACTCTTTAAATAGTTTTTTTATAAAAAGCAAATCATTATAATCAAAACGATTTCAAAAATTTATTAGCTTTTGAAATCATCTTTCCAAGACCTTTAATCGCTTGATTTTGCTTCGACAAAATAGAAGTTATCTGCTCACCGATTTCGTTGTAATCAATATCTTTTTTAAGAATTGAAGCCGTAATTTCCTTTGATGTTTCTTTGTCATAAATTAAAGCAAGATTAACTTTAACTGTACTTTCTTCAAGCTTTTTAACAGCCAAATAGTCGTTATAAAGCTTAATTTGATTTTTTGAAAAACTTCTTTTATAATATGCAAACAAATCAAGCCTTGTCTGGATTTCTTCCGACAAATTTTTGTTTTTATTAATCAAATAATTAAGTCTTCTCGAATTTTCACTTAAATATTCAAGCAAATTATCAACGTCATTTTCATTAAGAGTCGTCAAGTCAATTTTGTATTTTTCAAATGTTCTGAAAATAGATTTCTGTGTTTTATTTATAGTTTGAGCAAAATTTCCTGTTGTCAATTCCGAAATAAAAGTTGATGTTGTCATTATGTAAAACCTCCCTCACAAAACGAATTACCAATCTTTATAATTAAATACGATAATAATCCCAAAAAGTTTACCAAAAAATAAATTTTTACAGAATAAAAATTGTCAATTCCATCAAAAATAATTATACGCTTGCTTTTCAATTTACAATAATCATTATAAATGAAAATTGTAAACTAAATATGAATGAATAATTAATTTTTCATTAAATTCCGTTTAAAACAACTTTGCAACAAATCAATTGACATATTCTTCAAAAATGCTATAATATTATTAACATATGTTAATAATTAAGGAGGATTTATGGCACGACCACAAAAATTCAGAAGAATTTGTTCAATGCCCAAAAACAATAAGTTCTCGCCGGAAAACAAAACTTGTGGCAAAGTTCATATAAGCATAGATGAATATGAAGTTATCCGCCTTTTGGATTATGAAGGAATGACGCAGGAACAGTGTGCCGTTCAAATGAACGTTGGAAGAGCAACCGTAACGTTAATCTATGAAAATGCAAGAAAAAAAATTGCCGATTGTCTTGTAAACGGAAAAAACCTAATAATTGAGGGCGGAAACATATCCCTTTGTGAAAATTCAGCAAACTGTTGCGGAAAATGTGGCAAATCCGTTTGCAGTCAATGCACAGAAAAATTTTGCAAAAATCAAAATATCCAACAAAAATAGGAGGTTTGTTTTATGAAAATAGCAGTAACCTACGAAAACGGAAATATATTTCAACATTTCGGCCACACCGAACAAATGAAAATTTACACAATTGAAAACAACGAAATAACCTCTTCCGAAGTTGTTTCAACAAACGGAAGCGGTCATGGAGCTTTGGCAGGCTTTCTAAAAAGTTTAAACGTTGAAATTTTAATTTGCGGAGGAATTGGTGGCGGAGCAAAATCCGCTTTGGCAGATGCAAATATAAAATTATACGGCGGTGTTTCCGGAAACGCCGACAAAGCCGTTGAAGCCTTGTTAAACAATTCGTTGGACTATAACGAAAACGTAAAATGCTCACATCACGAACACAACCACGAAAACGGACACACTTGCGGACACAACCACAGCTGTCATAAAGAAGTCAAAAATATAACGTCTGAAAATTTCGAAGAAGAAGTTTTAAACAACAGCGGTCTCGTTGTTGTCGATTTTTGGGCGGTTTGGTGCGGTCCTTGCAAAATGCTCTCGCCAATAATCGATGAACTTTGCAGCGAAGTTTGTGATGTAAAATTTTGCAAAATAAATGTCGATGAACAACAAGAACTTGCTTTAAAATATAACGTACGAAGTATCCCAACCGTTGCATTCATAAAAAATGGCTCTCTTGTTGATGCTTCAATAGGTTATGTTCCAAAAGAAGAATTGTTGGAAAGGATTGAAAAAAACAAATGAGCAAAGTTCGATATAATGAAAATAAAGCTGTCGTTCAAACAATAAAAGAGGGCTTAAAAAAAACCGGAGGCTATTGCCCTTGCCGATTGGAACGAATTGAAGAAAACAAATGTATTTGCAAAGAATTTCGTGACCAAATAAATGATGAAAATTTCGAAGGCTATTGTCATTGTATGCTCTATTATAAAGAAAAATAAAAAAGATTTGCCATAAAAGTTTGAACAACGCCAAACATCAAACTTTTATGGCTTTTCAAAATTCTCAAAATTTTGTTTCAAAGAACTGTCGGAAAAATTTAAATATGTAGAAGGAACTTTTCCGTTAAACACAGTGTTAACAAGCATAAGCTTTCTCTTAACCGAAATTTTTTTGTCATAAAACGGGTTAACAACGCTAACATCGGTTGTTGTAACAAGCCATATTTTAAAATTAACCTGATTTATTCCACTGCTTTCAAAAGCCGTCTCATAATCCGCCGTTGTTGCCCCTGCGTGCAAAACAGAAATGCTAAACTTCGGACCAAAATTGCTAATTAAATCAAGTCCCGAAAAAATTCCAACAGGCAATTCAATTTTTTCCGATTCCGAATTTTTAACCTCGTTGCTTATTTCCTCCGCAATTTTGGAACAAACTTTGTTTATAAGAATTGTATCAACTGAAAAATAATTAACACGCTCATCATCATCAAAATCTTTTTCAAAAAAATCCTTTGAAGTCAAATTCATTTCACCAATAACCTTTTCAACAGCAAAATTTATTTTTTCGTTTATCGCATTAACAGCATATTTCTCGCTTATTTCCAAAACCGACGGCAAAACATTGTTTTTATATTGCACAAAAACAAAAACAACGCCAACAATAAATATAAAAATAAAAACAATTGTAAATCTTTTCGCTTTTCTTGCCCTCTTTTTCCTCATCTTCCCGCCTTTCAAATCTCAAAAACGCAAAACGCTTTTTATAATTATATTCGCAAAAAATAAACACTATTCTATTTAAAAAAATAATCGTTTTTAAAAATTGTCATCTTTATAACCAACAAAAAACGCCTCATTTCTTTTTTTGAACAATCTTTGCCCAAAAAAATAATGTTATAAATGTCTAATTTTGTCATATATTTTTTAAATTTGTTTAAAATTTTTCTTTGAAAGTATGTATTATTCTGTTATAATGTAAAAGATAAGGGAGGTCAGATGATGAATTCAGCAAATAACGATAGTAATCGAAACTATCCTCGTCAAAGAAGAAGCGTCGATTCTTCCTCTTCTTCATTACATAAAAACAGATACGGTGAACCTCGTTCCCAAAGAAATCGCCCCGCACCAAACAGAAATGCCTATGACAGAATTATGAACAACGAAAGAAACAGGGCTTCTTCCGGAAGAACAAACAGTTCGCCAAGAAACGAATATTACAAAATCCCTAAATACCAATATGATGAAGAAGATGATATGCCTTTAAAAAACAGCAAAAATGACAAAAACAACAAAAAAAATAAAAAGAAAAAAAGTAAATTCAAAACATTTTTAAAAATTTTCTTTCTTGCATTTTTTATAATTTGTTTTGCCGTTGCCGGAGCTGTAATCGGTGCTGTAATGGGAATTATCGATAAAGCTCCAAAACTCGAATTAATAGCAATCGAGCCAAATGTATACACTTCCGTTGTCTATGATAAAAACGGAAATGAAATCGATAAATTCCATGGCGAAGAAAATAGAGAATATGTAACGTTGGATAAAATCCCAAAACATATGCAACAAGCAATAATCGCCATAGAAGATGAACGATTTTATAACCATGACGGAATTGATATTCGAGGAATTGCTCGTGCCGCCTATTCAACAATATTCGGAAGCCGTCGCGAGGGAGCAAGTACAATAACCCAACAGCTTATAAAAAATAACATAACAAAGGTTTCAAGAAATACCCTCGAAACAAAAATACAAGAAATGTATCTTGCTCTAAAATATGAAGATGAGCTCGAAATCCAGCTCGGAAGTAAAAAAGCAACAAAAAATTATATATTGGAATTATATTTAAACACAATATACCTAAATCATGGCTATAATGGCGTTCAAGCCGCCGCTTTGGGTTATTTCGGAAAAGATATAAGCGAGTTGGATCTCGCCGAATGTGCGGTTTTGGCAGGAATTACAAACAGCCCAACAAAATATTCGCCAAGAATTAACCCCGAAAATAACAAAAAACGCCAGGAAATAATTTTAAAAAATATGCTTGAACAGGGCTATATAACCCAAACCGAATACACAGAAGCTCTAAGCGAAGATGTCTATGCAAAAATAAGCGAATATGACAAAACCGTTGAAGACACCGGCTCAAATATCCATAGCTACTTTGTAGACGGTCTTTTCGAACAAGTTTCAAAAGACCTCCAAGAACAGCAAAATATGAGCGTTGCTCAGGCAAATAACTTGCTATACAACGGCGGTCTTGAAATCCATTCAACGCTCGATTGCGATATGCAAAAAATTGTCGATGACGCATATTTAAACGATAGTCTCTTCCCAAATGTAAATTATAAAATAGATGTGTCATACACCGTTTCAATAGGCAATAAATCAACAGGAAAACAAGAACATAAAGAGTTTAAACACTTCGTCAAAACAAAATCGGCAGCAGATGATTTTGCCGCAAGAAAAAAAGCCGAAATCCAAAAATCTCTTTCTTCTTCCGAAGAAATTATTGCCGAAAAAGTAAATTATGCCGTCCAACCTCAATCGGCAATGGTAATTTTAGATTATCAAACAGGAGAAGTTAGAGCAATTGCCGGCGGAAGAGGCGAAAAAACAGTAAATCGTGGTTTAAATCGTGCTGTCGATTCCGCAAGACAGCCCGGCTCTGTTTTCAAAGTTTTGGCAGCATTCACACCCGGAATAGATATGGGCGTTCTAACAGCCGGAACGGTTATAGATGACGTTCCCCTCGATTTAAACGGCTATAAACCAAAAAACTGGTACAGCGGTTACAGAGGGCTTTCAACAATTCGTGAAGGAATAAGAGACTCAATGAATATCGTTGCCGTAAAAGCAATGAATCAAACAGGAATTGATAAAAGTTATGACTACCTTTTGAATATGGGCTTCACAACTTTGGAAAATGACAACCACGCTTCAACTGCATTGGGCGGTTTAACAAAAGGCGTAACCCAGCTTGAAACAACAGCGGCTTTCGGAGCTCTTGCAAACGGCGGAAAATATTACAAACCGTCATTCTACACAAAAGTTTACGACCATAACGGAAATTTGCTTCTCGAAAAACAGTCCGAGCCAAAACAAATTTTCAAAGATTCAACCGCATTCATCGTAACTGATATGATGAAAGATGTTGTAACGTCTGGAACAGGAACAAAAGCAAAATTTAAAAATTCCTCAATGCCAATCGCCGGCAAAACTGGAACAACCCAAAATTCAAAAGATTTAACTTTCGTTGGCTACACGCCATATTATGCCGCAGGAATTTGGTTCGGATACGACCGCTATGACGACACAGTTAAAAATATGGAAAATATCGACCAATCCGCACATTTAAAAATTTGGCAGTATATAATGGAAAAAATCCACGATGGTCTCCCCGTCAAAGATTTTTCAAAGCCAAACAGCGTTGTTTCCGCCTCAATTTGTATGGAATCCGGAAAACTTGCCGTTCCAGGGCTTTGTGACAACGACCCTCGTGGAAGTCGCATAAGAACCGAATATTATGCACAGGGAACTCAGCCAACAGAAAGTTGCAACGTTCACAAGTCAGCAAGCTTCTGTAGTGAATCAAATATGTCTGCGGGTCCGTTTTGTCCAAGCGTCTACACGCAAGTTGGAATACAACGCCCCGAACCATACACAGGCTCAGACTCTGTTGCAGATAAAAAATATGAAATACATTCCGGCGGAAGTTGTACAATCCACTCCTCGGAAAATGCAGAAAATCCAAATATTGAAGATGAAACATCAGAACTCGGCGAACCCATTGAACACGAAGAAGAACAAGATTTAACAAATACCAACGTTCCAAGTTCAAGCTCAAGCTCTTCTCCGTCGGCTTCTTCAAATTCATCTCAAACCCCGTCGTCATCGTCATCAACTTCAAATGGGAACGTAATAGATAGTGGAGGAATTGTAACACCTTCTCCAAATTCTCAAACAGGAAGTTCATCAATCGAACCTCCAACTCAAAAACCAACTCCTCCCGCAACGCCCGCTCCCTCTCGAACCGATGTCGCAATAGACGACCCTATGTAAATTAATCTTTTCTTTCTTAAAAGCCACGCTCCTTTGCGTGGCTTTTTTATCCCCCCAAAAACTTCCAAACAACTTGCATAACATCATACCCTTATGCTATAATTAACCCATATTTAACCTAAACAACTGCCCAAAACTTAAAAATCATAGTTTCTCTTTTTTGTCATATAATTTAATATATTTCTTTCGGAGTTGTTTTTATGCGAATATCCGAATTAAAACAAAAAGAAGTCATAAATGTTTGCGACGGTTGTCGGCTTGGGTTTATATGTGATATGGAAATCGACTCAAAATGCGGAAAAATCAAAAAAATTATAATCCCCGCAAAAGGCAAGTTTTTCGGGCTTTTCGGTTGTGAACAAGAATATCATATAAATTGGTGTGATATAAAATGTATAGGAAATGATTTAATTTTGGTCGATGCGGATATAAATGATATTTTAATCGATGTATAACCGCCAAATTAAAACTCGGAGGAAATTAACAAATGGAAAATTTCAATTCATTGATAGATAAACTCAAAAAAAATATTAACTTCAGCCTTTTTGATAAAGCTGTTTTAAGCAATCCAATAAAAAAAGGTGAGGGGCTTTGCTTCAAAGCAGTTGTAACAAAAATATTGCTCCAAAAAGAAGAAAGTTTTCAAATTTCATACTATATCGATAAAAAAGTTGTCCACGAAAATTTAAAACCATCTTCAGAATTGCCGGAAGAATTTAATTCACGAGTTATTAAAAAAATTATAACCGTTATGTCCGAAAATTTCAAACAATGCAATATTTCGGCAAATAAAAATATAACTGTCCTTATGAACAAAAAAAAGGAGTTTAAAATCGCTTCAATAACAGAAAATGCGTCAGCCGAAAAAAAATCCGTTTCCCATAACGTTTCAAAAAATTACATAATCCAAAACGGCGTTTTCGCAAATTGGCTCTTCGAAATAGGAATGATTGATAAAAACGGCAATGTGCTAAGCCATATGCAAAAAAAATTCCGCCAAATCAATCGCTTCTTGGAAATGGTTGCGGATATCGAAAAATATATCCCAAATAACGGCTTAATCGTTGATATGGGTTGTGGAAAATCATATCTAACTTTCGCAATGTACCATTATTTCAACATTTTGAAAAATAAAAATGTAAAAATTAAAGGCTTCGACTTAAAAAAAGATGTTGTGGAAAATTGTAACACTCTCGCAAAAAAATCCAACTTCTCAAATTTGGAATTTTTCGCCGATGACATTGCAAATTTGGACACATCAAAAGAAAAAGTCGATATGATTATAACTTTGCACGCTTGCGATACTGCAACAGATTTTGCACTTGCCCATGCCGTAAAATGGAATTGCAAAGTAATTATGAGCGTTCCTTGTTGTCAACACGAACTCTTTTATCAAGTCGAAAACAAAAATTTAAAAAACCTTCTTTCATATGGAATTTTAAAAGAACGCTTTTCTGCACTTCTAACCGACAGCATACGTGCCCAAACTCTTGAGCTTTGTGGCTATAAAACGTCTGTTTTGGAATTCATCGATATGGAACATACGCCAAAAAATATAATGATTAGAGCCGTAAAAAAAGAAAAATTTTGCCCTTCCGAAGAAAAAAAATCGGAATATAAAAATGTTCTTGAAAATTTCAACGTCAAACCAACAATAAGTACGCTTTTAAAAGATTTCATCTAAACTAAAAAGCTCGTAAATCGCTTTTTTAAAACAAAAAAAAAGAAATTTGCGGGCTTTAATAATGTCAAAATCAAAAAAAATCTTGTGTTAAGTCCAAAAGACAAAACACAAGATTTTTTAATAAACTCAAAGAAAAATTTCTTTAAAAGTTTAAATTATTTCAAAGTAACTTTAGCTCCAACTTCTTCAAGTTTAGCTTTGCAGTTCTCAGCATCATCTTTAGCAACGTTTTCTTTAACGAGCTTAGGAGCACCGTCAACGATTTCTTTTGCTTCTTTAAGGCCAAGACCTGTAATTTCTCTAACAACTTTGATAACTTTGATTTTTTCAGCGCCAACTTCTGTCAATTCAACATTGAATTCAGATTTTTCGTCAGCAGCATCTCCGCCTGCAACAGCACCAGCAGCAACAACCATACCAGCAGCAGCTGAAACGCCAAATTCTTCTTCAGCAGCTTTAACTAAATCATTAAGTTCCAAAACAGAAAGTTCTTTAACAGCTGCAATAATTTCTTCAATTGATAATTTTGCCATTTTAATATCCTCCGTAAACTAAATTTTTAAATTCAATAATATTTTCTAACCGCTTAAAATTAAGCTTCTTCGCTTTCGCTTTTCTTTTCTGCGTAAGCTTTGATAACACGAGCAAATGAACCCATTGGAGACTTGAAGCTTCCAAGAAGTTTTGAAAGAAGAACTTCTCTTGATGGAATGTCTGCAACAGCTTCCATGCCTTTTGAATCATAGCAAGTTCCTTCAATAACACCTGCTTTAAATTCCAATGCTTTTGCATCTTTTTTAAATTTGTTTATGATACCGGCAGCAACAGTCGGATCTTCATAACAAATTGCCAAAGCACTTGGGCCTTTGAAATAGTCTTTAAGACCTTCAAATTGTGTTCCCTCAACAGCAAAGTTCATCATTGTATTTTTGTAAACTTTGTAATCAACGCCAGCTTCTCTTAAAGCTTTTCTAAGTCTTGTGTCTTCTTCAACAGTAAGACCTCTTGCATCAACCAAAACAGCGGAAGTTGCTTTTTCAAGCTTTTCTTTGATTGCGTTTACAACAACCTGCTTTTCTTCAACTTTTGCCATTTCTGCACCTCCTATGTTATTTGTGTGAACCAAAAATCCAAAATAATGGAAATAAGGTTCAAATATAGCCGTCAACTTGTATAAAAAAACTCTTTCGAACGCACCGAAAGAGAGAAAATACAACATTTATCCTCGGCAGGCAAGCAAAGCTTTTATGTGAAACTCACACCTACTGTCTACGGCACTTTTTGTATTATACAATTAATTTTATCTTTTGTCAACAACTTTTTAAAATTTTTTCAACAATTCTTCAAACAAAGTTCATTTTCAAATATATCGCAAAATCATAAAAAACAACATTGTGTTTTGTTGTCTGAAAAAAAATGATTATTACGCTTGACGAGAACAAATTAATTATATATAATTAAAATGCGTTAATAACGTTTACACCGATGTTTTTCGGAATTTATACAATAGGAGATGTAATTATGGATTTATCCGATGTTATTGTTTTTGGAAACAATATTTCTATGGGCGACAAAACCGTTGCAAATAATAATCAACAAGAAGCCCAAAAAACAAACGAAGGAACGCAAGTTCCCTCATCAGACGGTGCACAAGCACAGCAAGAAGGCTCAGGCTTTATGGGTATGGGCGGAATGATTATCTATATCGTTGCGTTAATTGCTTTGTTTTATTTCTTCGCAATCAGACCGCAAAAGAAAAGAGAAAAAGAACTTTCAAATATTCAAAATGCAATCAATGTAGGTGATTGGGTTATGACTTCAAGCGGATTTTACGGAAAAGTTGTTGACATCGCAGACCAAGTTTTCGTTGTTGAATTCGGAACAAATAAAGGCGTTAAAATCCCTGTAAGAAAATCCGAAATAATCGGAAATAAAGAGCCAAATTTAACCGTTTCCCAAACTTCAGCCGAAGTTGAAGAAAAAAAATAAATTTGCAAAAATAACATTTGCAAATTAATGCTAAAATTAAGTAAGGGTGTGAAAAATCATAAATTTTTCATACCCTTTTTAATTTTCAAATTTTCCTCGCCTGTTTTTTTCCTTTTCCCACTCGCTCCATTCCTCTTCTTCCCCACCTCCTTTTCCCCTCTTGCCAAACCTCTCTCCGCTCCTTCTCTCCCTTTCCAAACCTCTCTCCCTTTTCTTCCCTCGCCTTTTCCCTCTCAAACTTCCTTTCCACTTCCTTGCCAATCCCCCTTTTCTTCCCTCGCCTTTTCCCTCTCAAACTTCTTTTCTCCCCCTTTGCCACCCACCTTTTTCCCTTTCTTTTCCCTTTTCTTTTCCCCTCTCAAACTCCCTTTCCTCTCCCCTCCCATATATGTAATTTTTTTCCACCTCGAAATAAGGAGGAACCCCCTCACCGTCGAAAAATTTCGACAACAAGGGGGTTATATTATTTATAAACTGCATATATAATTATTTATCGGAGTCTTCAGGTGTGTGCCATTTCCAATCACGAACTTCTGGAAGGTCAACGCCATATTCAGAAATATGATGTTTGTGAGCAACCAAAGTATCACGCATCTTTTGAAGAAGATGAGCACCCTTGTTTCCAAGCTGAGGAAGATTATTTATAACAGCTTGAACAAGGTGGAAACGGTCAATTTCATTTTGAACACGCATATCAAAAGGAGTTGTTATAGTTCCCTCTTCCTGATATCCAAATACGTGAAGATTTCTGTTAGTACGGAAATATGTCAATTCGTGAATCATAGTTGGATAACCATGGAATGCAAAAATAATAGGTTTGTCTTTCGTAAATAATGCGTCATAGTCAACGTCTGTCAAACCATGAGGGTGCTTTGTTGAAGATTCAAGCTTCATAAGGTCAACAACGTTTATAAATCTAATCTTCAATTCCGGCATATTGTCACGAAGAATAGTAACAGCAGCCAAAGATTCCAAAGTTGGTGTATCACCGCAACAAGCAATAACAACATCAGGCTCACCGCCTTGGTCGTTGCTTGCCCAATCCCAAATACTAACACCTTGAGTACAATGTTTAACAGCTTGTTCCATAGTCAACCATTGAGGTCTTGGGTGTTTCGAAGTAACAAGAACGTTAACATAGTTCTTACTTGCAATACAATGATCAAAACAAGAAAGTAAACAGTTAGTATCAGGTGGAAGATAAATACGAACAACGTCTGCTTTTTTGTTTGCAATATGGTCCAAAAATCCTGGGTCTTGATGTGTAAAACCGTTGTGGTCTTGTTGCCAAACGTTTGAACTTAAAATAAGGTTCAAAGATGCAATTTTTTGACGCCAAGGAAGTTCCGAACAAACTTTAAGCCATTTAGCGTGCTGAGCAGCCATAGAATCAACAATACGAATGAAAGCTTCATAGCTTGCAAAAAAACCATGACGACCTGTCAAAAGATAACCTTCAAGCCAACCCTCACACATATGCTCGCTTAACATCGAGTCCATAACTCTTCCGTCTGCTGCAATAAATTCGTCGTTTGGTTGAACTTCGCCGTTGTTCCAATCTCTGTTTGTAACTTCAAAAACTTTGCCAAGTCTGTTGGACATAGTTTCGTCTGGTCCAAAAATTCTAAAGTTTCTCGATTCTTTGTTAAGAGCAAATACGTCACGAACATATCCGCCAAGTTCAATCATATCCTGCCCCTCAACAGAACCCGGATAAGGAACTTCTTTTGCATATTTCTTAAAGTCCGGAAGATGAAGGTCACGAAGAAGAAGACCGCCGTTTGCGTGAGGATTTGCACTAATTCTTCTTTCGCCTGTCGGAGCAAGCTCTTTAAGTTCGGGAATAAGACGTGCATTTTCGTCAAATAATTCTTCAGGTTTATAGCTCAAAAGCCATTGTTTAAGAAGTTCGAGATGCTCTTCTTTTTCCATTGTGATAGGAACTTGATGAGCTCTGAAAGAACCCTCAATATTTTGTCCGTCAACAACTTTCGGGCCTGTCCAACCCTTAGGAGTGCGAAGAACAATCATAGGCCAGAAAGGTCTGGAAGAATCGTTGTTTTCACGAGCATTCTTTTGAATTTCTTTAATTTTCTGAACACATATATCAGAAGCTTCTGCCATTTTTTTGTGCATTTCCATAGGGTCAGAACCCTCAACAAAATATGGCTCCCAACCACAGCCGTGGAAAAAGCTTTCAATTTCATCGTGAGAAATTCTTGAAAAAATAGTTGGGTTCGAAATTTTATAACCGTTAAGATGCAAAATCGGAAGAACCGCACCGTCTGTAACAGGATTTAAAAACTTGTTTGAATGCCAAGCTGTTGCAAGAGGACCTGTTTCCGCTTCACCATCACCAACAATACAAGTTGCAATCAAATCAGGATTATCAAAAACAGCACCAAAAGCATGGGCAATTGAATAACCAAGTTCACCGCCCTCGTTGATAGAACCCGGAGTTTCGGGAGCAACGTGGCTTGAAATTCCGCCTGGGAAAGAGAACTGTTTGCAAAGCTTTTTCATACCCTCAATGTCTTGGCTAACGTTTGGATAAACTTCGCTGTATGTTCCCTCAAGATATGAGTTTGCAACAAAGAAGTTTCCGCCATGACCCGGACCGGAAATCAAAATCATATCCAAGTCAAATTTTTTAATCACTCGGTTCATATGTACATAAACAAAGTTCTGACCCGGAACAGTTCCCCAGTGTCCAACAATTTTCTTTTTAATGTGCTCCATAGTAAGAGGTTCACGTAAAAGAGGGTTGTCAAGCAAATAAAGCTGAGCAGCAGATAAATAGTTTGCAGCTCTCCAATAAGCGTCTATTTTTTCAAAATAGTCTTGAGTGTTCATTTCGTCTTATTCTCCTCTCTTCTGTTTAAAATCAAACAGACGATTAAATTATTTTTTTGATGATTACATTATAACTTATAATAACAAGTTTTGTCAAATTTTTAACTTGTATTTTTTTGCTTTACTTAAATGTAAAAAGTAGATTTTTACAAAAATAAATCAAATTTTTGTACATAAAATACAATATTTCATCTTTCATATTGGATAATTTAACATATATACAACTTATATTAAGAAATATTTAACATTTGATTAAGCCTAATATAAAAAAAATTTGTTAAACATTATATCGACAACCGTTTCAAAGTTGTTATAACAGCAATAGATGTATTTATAACTTAAAAAAATCCCCTCTCCAAGTAAAACCCCAAACATCTTATATTTCAAATCGCTTTTTTCTCCCCTTTCCCCCTTTTTCCCTCTCTTTCCCTCTCCCCCCTCTTTTTTCTCCTTTTCCCTCCGCCAAATCTTCTCTCCTCTTCCCCATCTTCACTAAATTCCTTTGTTCTTCTTCCTGTTTTTTTCAAAATCACCCTCTCCTACCCCTTTTCCCCTCTGCCAAATTTTCCTTTTTAAAATCTCTCTGCTCTCTTCCCTCTCCGCTCTCCCTTTCCCCTGTTTTCTTCTCCCTTTCCCCCTCTCTTCCCCTTTCCTCCTTTTCCTCTCCGCCAAAATTCTCTTTTTACGCCCTCTCTTCTCCTTTCCTTTCCTTTCCTCTCCTCCCTCTCCGTTCTCCCTTTCCCGTCTTCTTTCCCACCTCTTTTTTCTTCCGCCAAATCCCCCTCTCTTTCTTTCCCCCTCTCTTCCCCTTTCCTCCTTTTCCTCTCCGCCAAAATTCTCTTTTTACGCCCTCTCTTCTCCTTTCCTTTCCTTTCCTCTCCTCCCTCTCCGTTCTCCCTTTCCCGTCTTCTTTCCCACCTCTTTTTTCTTCCGCCAAATCCCCCTCTCTTTCTCTCCCCTCTCTCTTCCCCCTTTCCTCTTTCCCCTCCTCCAAAACAAAAAAACGCCAAGCCCAAAGGGCTTAGCGTTTCAAACCAACAAAGCAAAAAATCTAAAAAGGCCGTCAACTTTCGTTGACGACCTTTCGCAAACATAATATACAATAAGTAAGTATCTGCTAAATTACTGTAACAAAGAAACAACGCTGCTTGTAGCCTGGTTAGCCTGTGCAAGCATAGCAGTTGCAGCCTGCTGAAGAACGTTAGCAGAAGTAACTTTCATCATTTCAGAAGCCATATCTGCATCTTCAATACGTGATCTTGCAGAAGTAAGGTTTTCAGAAGAAACCTGAAGGTTGTTGCTTGTGTATTCAAGTCTGTTCTGTTTAGCACCAAGTTTAGCTCTTTCTTCAGAAACATCTTTGATAGCAGTATCAACTGTTTTGATGAGGTTAGAAATGTTCTTACCACCAGAAACAGAAGCAGCATGAGTACCAACTTTAGAAGCAACATTATGAACTTTCAAAGAAGTAGCAGACATGTTTTTGATTGTCATATCAATTTTCTGACCAGCGTTAGCACCGATCTGGAACCACAAACCATTGCTAGAGAATTTACCTGAAGTAAGAACTTTTTCGTTGAATTCAGTTCTCTTAGACATATCTGTGATTTCTTCAGTAAGCTGAGCAAGTTCTTTCTGGATTTTAGTACGGTCAGTTGTAGCATTTGTATCATTGGCAGCCTGAACAACAAGTTCTCTCATTCTCTGAAGCATAGATTCGATCTCGCTCATAGAACCTTCAGCTGTCTGAATTAAGCTCATAGCGTCCTGTGCATTTTTGTTAGCCATGTCAAGACCTTTGATCTGAGCTCTCATTTTTTCGCTAATAGCCAAACCAGCAGCATCATCAGAAGCTCTGTTGATTTTTTTACCGCTTGAAAGTCTTTCGCTTGCTTTAGTTAAAGTTGTTCCAACAGAACCTAACATTCTGTGTGAGTTTAAAGCTCTAATATTAGTGTTAATAACTGTATTACTAGCCATAATAATCCCTCCATTGATTAAAATTCATACAAATCCATTTGCATGTTTATAATATAATATATTATGTTATAAATATATAAATAAATAATAACAAGCCGGTTCCCGGGTTTCCGCCCGTTATTATTATTTAACAATTATCTCTTACACTATATATATCGTCATATTTAAAATTAACTTAACACTTTTTTAAAAAAAATTTTTAAAATTTTTTAAAATTTTAAATCTGAAAAGAATATAGGCAATTTTTCCTTAAATTCAGCCAAAATTGCCCTTGCAATTTCTCTCATTTGAGGGTGAGCCGCCAAATCTGCCCTAAGTTTAAAAAAATGTCTCCATTCTCTCAAATTCATAGTAACAACAATTTCCGTTTTCAAAGAATTTGGCAAAACAGAGCGTGCTTCTTCGGGCTTTGCACCAAGCTCAATAAGCTTGTTATACTTTCTTTCCGCCTCCGCCATGCTCTCTTTCCAAATTTCAAAACATTCTCTGTCTTTTTCCAAATTGTCGTTCCAAAAACAAGGCTTAATAAAAGTAAGTTCGTTGCCAAATCTGTCTTTCGAATAATTGCAATATCTCGTCGATTCCTGTGAATAACTTGCAATTCTGTGACGAACAATTTCGTGGCTAACACCCCTATCGCAAATAATTCTGACAGTTATTTTTTCGTGTTCCAAAACAGATTCGTGACCTCTTTTTAAAATGTTTAAAATAAATTTTTCGGCAGAACCATCATAAATGTTGCTTTCGCTTTTATAACAAGTTCTTCCCGCTCTTTCAATGGTCGATGTAATCTTCTTTTCGTCAATTTCATCTTCAATAAAAAAAGAAGGCTCAATTATGTTCAAAAATAACAACTCCAATCTAAATAAAAATCATTTTCTTCCGCAATCCGCCAAAATTTCGCCTTTGCAAATTTCAACCTCTTTCACAACCTCAATTATTCTTTTTTCCAACTAAGCTCCAACCGCCATTGCGTCGCAGACTTTTTTCCGCAGGTTGGGCTTTGCCCAACCGAGGAGAACAGCGGTTTTTTGTGCGAAAAAACCGCTGTTTCTTCCTCTGCAACCTTGCGGAAAATCAAAGATTTTTCGCAACCTTTTACATTATCTGCCGTCCCTCCAACGCCCTAAGCAAAGTAACCTCATCAACATACTCCAAATCCCCACCAACAGGCACACCATGAGCAATTCTGCTAACCTTTATGCCAAGCGGTTTAATAAGTCGGCTCAAATACATAGCCGTTGCCTCTCCCTCAACATTCGGGTTCGTGGCAATAATAACTTCCTCAATGTTCTCGTCGCCAAGTCTGTTGATAAGTTCTTTAATTTTAAGGTCAGCTGGAGTAATCCCGTTAATTGGCGAAATTGCACCGTTCAAAACGTGATAAACTCCTGTATATTCTTTCGTTTTTTCATATGCCGCCATATCCCTCGGGTCCTCAACAACCATAATCGTGTTGTGATTTCTTTTAACGCTTGAACAAACAGGACAAGGGTCTTGATCCGTAAGATTACAGCAAATCGAACAATATTTAATATCCCTCTTTGCACTAATTATGCTGTCCGCCAAAGCTTTTGCGTTTTCCTCCGGCATATTTATAATATAAAAAGCCAGCCTTTGAGCTGACTTTCCGCCAATTCCCGGAAGCTTCGACAACTGTTCAATCAGTGAACTGATAGGGTTTCCATATAAACTCATAAATTATAACTCCCAAATAATATCAACTAATTGTATAAAAAGTCTAATATCCGTCGGTTTCCAAAACTTAAAGCGATATATAAAACGCCTTCCCTCCAATAAAGGAAAGGTTTTCTTCAATTAAAATAAACCGCTCGGCATACCCATTCCGCCGGTAATTCTTCCCATTTCGCTGTTGGCTGTTTCGTCTGCCTGCCTAATAGCCTCGTTAACCGCAGTCATAACAAGGTCTTGAAGCATCTCAACATCGTCTGGATCAACAACGTCCGGTGAAATTTCAATAGCTTTAATCTGCTTTTTCCCTGTTATGGTAACTTTAACAGCACCACCACCGCTTGTAACTTCAAATTCTTTGTTTTCAAGTTCTGTCTGCATCTGTTCCATCTGCTTTTGCATCTTCTGGGCTTGCTTCATAAGATTGTTCATATTCATTCCGCCCATACCGCCCGGAAAACCTCCGCCAAAACCTTTTGCCATAACACTTAACCTCCTAAATTTTAACTATAAGAAACAATCTGCTGTTTAATAAAAAAGTCTCCGCTTTAAAATGCTACTCCGTAGCTGTCG
Organism: uncultured Lachnospiraceae bacterium; assembly: GCA_964531385.1. Taxonomy (GTDB): domain Bacteria; phylum Bacillota; class Clostridia; order Lachnospirales; family CAG-274; genus MGBC114079. Next base: position 126,534 of record CAZHGC010000002.1, read on the forward strand.
CTACTCGCTACCGCATTTCCCCCTCGGGTCGCTATGTTTTTTTATTTCCAATCTATTTTCTTATAACTTTTACATTAAAATTATATTAACATATCTTATGAATAATTTCAACTTTTAATTTGTCGCACTCACAAAAATATTTAAGCCAGCACCACAGCCTTGTCAAACCCAACTTTAAACCGGCGTTTGCAAATTCAAAAAACTTGGCCATTAGCTAAAATCCCTCTCCCAAAACTTCCCTAACATCAGTAACAAAAACAAAAGCCCCCTCGTCAATCCCTTTCGCAATTTCTTTAATTCGAAAAACTTCTTTGTTCGAAACAACGCATAAAAGCACATTTCTTTCCCTTCCGCTAAACATACCCTTTGCGTAAAATGCCGTAACACCCCTCTTTGTCTCGTCAAAAATAACTTTGCAAATCTCTCCCGATTTTTCCGAAATAATAAAAGTTGCTTTCGCAAAAGAAAGACCCTCCAAAATTGCGTCAATAACTTTGCTTGTAACAAAAACAGAAATAACAGCATATAACGTTGCCAAAAGACCAAAAATAAAATATCCAAAACAAATTATAACAACGTCAATAACAAGCATAACTCCTGCAACAGTAAAATGTCTAAATTTGTGCTGAATAATGCTCGCCGCCATATCGCTTCCGCCCGTTGTTGCCCCTGCCCTAAAAATAAGAGCAAGCCCAACCCCCGTAAGAACTCCGCCAAAAACGGAAATAATAATAAAATCGCCAAAAAATGTGGGAATCCACGCCGTAAGTTCAAGATTTAAAGATAATAAAATCGTTGCCAAAAAAGTTTTGCCAATAAATTTTTTACCAAAAACTTTAATCGCAATAAAAAAAAGAGGAACGTTAATAATAAGATTTGAAACACCAAGGGAAATTCCTCCGTCAAAAAACCCTTTCGTCAAATGTTTAATAATAATCGCAACCCCCGTTGCACCGCCAATAACAACATTGTTCGGCTCAAAAAAAACGTTAAGTGCAACAGCCATAAAAAGAGTTCCGATAAAAATAAAACAAAAGTTCAAAACCTTATCGTTAATAATTCCTCTCAAAAAACTCATTCTCCTTTGGTAAGCCTGTTTTTAATAACAACCGCAAGAAAAAGAGGTAACTTCAACATTCTGAAAAATCTTTTCGGCTGGCGTAAAAGTCGATAAAACCATTCAAGCCCAAGCTTAATAAAAATTTTGGGGGCTCTCTTAACTCTTCCGCTCATTCCGTCAAAACTTCCGCCAACACCAATGCAAATTTTAACAGGAAGTTGTTCTTTATATTTGGAAATCCATTTTTCTTGTTTCGGTGCTCCAAGACCAACAAGAAGCACGTCAGGCTTTTTATTTTTAATGTCCTCAAGAATAAGTTTTTCCTTTTCCTCGTCAAAATATCCGTCATTAACACCAATAATTTTAAGACCCTTATATTTTTGCTCCATCTTTTGTTTTGCCTCAAGAGCAACGCCGGGAGCTCCTCCAAAAAAATAAACCGTAAATTTTCTGTTTTTAATTTTAGAAAAAAGTCCCTGAACAAGGTCATACCCCGCAACACGTTCTTTAAGCTTGTTTTTTGTAAATTTCGAAGCAATAACAACACCAATGCCGTCCGGAACAACCAAATCCGCATCATTTAAAATTTTCATAAATTCGGGGTCTTTTCTCGCCGCCATAACAATTTCAGGATTTGGAGTATAAACACAATGACATTTTTCTTCTTCAAGAAAACATTCCAAAAGACCAACCGCCTCAATGTGTGTAACATTGTTAAATTCAACACCCAAAATATGAGAAAACTCGCTCATTTTTTCACCTCAAAATTAAGCCTGTGTAATAGTATATTCTCCCTTAACCAAGAACCAAGCGTCTTCAACAACTCTAACGCCTCTTCCGTCGTTTCTCGGAACAATAACAATGTGGCTTTTTTTAATTTCTGCTTTGTCCGCAAGTTCTTTTCCGTCTGTTGCGTCAATCAATGACTCAGTCCCCGGAACAACCGCAAACGAACGTCCAACACGTAAAATAACTTCCGTTCCCTCTCCGCCAACAAGCTTTTGCCCAACACCAACGTGAACAGGAACATATTTAAGTTTGGTGTCGTCTTTGCTCGAACCAACATTCAAAGTTCCCCCGCTTTCAAGAGTCTGTAAAAGTTCGGAAATTTTGTTGTCAACATAACTTTTCGAAACAACAGGGTCATCAGCCGTTCCCGGCTCCGCTGCAAAAACAGAAACAACAACAACCGTCGCCAAAACAATAATAATTTGAAATATCAAGAAAATTTTATTTTTCATCATTTTTCACAACCTTTTTACTGCGAATTAAGTCCAACTGTTTTTTTAAATAAATATCATTTTCGTGAGCCTTTTTTTCAAGCAAAGAAACTTTCCTGTCAAGCCTCTCTCTATAATCATCATAATTTTCAAAAATATGAGAAATCTTAGAAAAAAGAGCTTGTTCGTCAATAGAACTCGTTCTAATGTCTCCGCCTGTCGGCATATCCAAAACTTTAAGATAATATTCAACTTTCGGTGCATAAATAACACCAACCATAGGAACACGTTTAACACCCGCAAAAATAAGCGTGTGAAGCCTCATACTCAGCATAACATCAACTTTTCCAATTATGCCAAGCATCTCCGACGGCGTATATCCGTTTTTCAAAATATACGCTTTCCCCGTCATAAAACTCATAAGCTTCGAAGAAATAGAAACATCTTTCGGAAATTGCATAGGGATAAGTAAAATCTGTTTTCCCTCTTTTGCAAATCTGTCGCAAACCGATGCAATTTTCTTAATATAATCGTCTCCGCCAAAACCGTTCCAACCTCTAACCGAAACACCAATAATTTTTTTGTCAAGAGGAATGCCCTCTTTTCGAAAAATCTCCAAAACCCGTTCATCAGAAACCGCTTTTAAAGTAAATGCAGGGTCTGCCGTAATGTGAACTTCGGGTTTTCGAACGCCGATTTTCTCAAGGTCAACCGCCGACATCTGCTCACGAAGAGTAATAATATCAACACCGTTAACAACGTGTTTAATAAGCTTTCGGTTAATTTTTCCGTTCACCGGTCCAATTCCGTTTGCATAAAGCATAACTTTTTTGCGAAAAATTTTCGCAACTTTAATAATGCTTAAATAATACAAAAGTGAACGGGTGCTTGTATCGTCCTGCAAAAGGGTTCCGCCACCGCTCAAAATAATGTCGCTGTGTCTAATAACGTTAAACACCTGCATAACATTAAACCTTTGAACCGACTCAATATTGTATTCAGTTTTAGTAAACTCAGGTTTGTAAGAAAGTGCGGTAATTCTAACATCATCGGCAAGTTCCTTAATATTTTCGGTCATAGCCTGTAAAATCGCCTCATCACCGCAGTTGCCAAACCCGTGGTATCCTGCAATCAATATGTTAATCATAAGGTTCCCTTCCAAAACAAATAGTAAATGTTTGCTTAAATCAAAAAAGCTTAATTTTTCAAAACATCAGCATCGCAAGGCTTTTTCCCTGCGTTATAATTTAAATACCATAAATGCATCAAAACTGCCGCAAGAAGCCAAAAACAAGATGTCATCATTGGAACTTCAAAAATGTTTTCAACAAAATTGTGGCAAATAACACCAACAAGGCCAGCAAGAATTCCCGCCTCAAGTTCACGAACAAATTTAGAAGCTGTAATTCTCAAAGTTCTAATGCCGTTAATAACAACCTGATACATCAGCATAACAAAAGCACTAAGCCCCAAAATTCCCGTTTCAACCGCCGTTTTAAGGAAATAATTGTCCATATAAAAAGTTTTAACAACTTCTGTGTTAAGAAGAATTGACAAATTGTGGTTCATTGCAACCGCTCCGCCAAAATGACCAAGTCCAACTCCCAAGAAGAAGTTCGAATCAAGAATTTGAAGTCCCTTAAACCAGCGAACAAGCCTTCCGCCTCGAAGACTGCTTTCAATATATTCTGGGCTAAGCATATAAGTAATACGATTTGAAACGCTCGGAACAAACACAACAATTAAAACAGCAACAAAAATAATCGGAATAAACAATCGCTTGTCTTTGATAAAAACATAAACAAAAATTGCTGCCATAAACCCAATCCAAGCCCCACGAGAAAAAGTAAACAAAAGGCTCAGCATCATACAAAACGAAACAAAGGCAAAAAACAACTTGCTTCCAACTTTTTTCATAGAAAAAGCAAAACTAATTGCAATAGGTGTTGCAAGGGTTAATAAACTTCCAAAAGCGTTCGGGCTTGAAAGAATTGAATAAACCCTCGTTCGAACCCCCGCCTCGTTGCTGTCAACCCAGCCCGCCGGCATCTCAATTCCAATAATATATTGGTAAATGCCGTGAAGTGCCAAAGCAAAGGTAACCAAAACAAAAAATATGCAAAGGTTTCTCGCTCCCTTTTCGGTTCGCAAAAGCTGAACAACAACAAAATACCAAAGTACATATTGAACAACCGCACGAAAACCCTCAAGCGATATAACAAAGTCCGGTGAGTTCAAAATGAGAACAAAAAGCATAGCTGTAATAAAAATAAAAATCGGAATATCAAGAGGTGTCATTTTAAAACCCTCTTCTTTTCTGCAAAGAATCCATTTTGCAATCCAAATGCAAATAAGTAAAATAAGAAAAAGCTCGTCCCAAACTCCGCCAAAGAAGTTCGAAAACGTTCTAAGTGCATAATCGATAACGGAATACGCCCCAAGAATATATGTTGCCCTTTCATAATCTGCCATAATAAGCCCGCTAAGCGTAACAAAAGCCAAAATTGCAATAAAAAACGCAACGCCGTAAAAGGCAGTAAAAAAACCAACAATAACTCCAACAGCCAATAAAATCCAAACAAAATCTTTTCTCACATTTTCACCAACTCAACTATATATTTAACAATTCTAAAAATAACGCTTTGCTTAACATACTCAAGATTTTTTCCTGCCGAAACAAGTAACATTCCAATAAAGAATATCCCCCAGGAAACATAAATCCTATATTCATAATTCATACCAAGAATAATTGAAAAAACAAGATATGAAAGAGATGTAATCATAAAAAACAAACCGCCAACAATAAGCTTTTCTGAAATATCCTCTTCTTTAATGTCATCAACAGTTTTCTTAACGTTGCTTTTATCAAAAGTTCCAACAAGACTTTTGTTTAAAGAATCGGCAAATTTTCCAAGACGTCCCCCCGCAAATTTAATCCCCTTGTAAGTTTTCGAGGATATAAAAAAAGGTTCTCTGTCAAAATAATTTTTAACAATTCTAAAAAACGAACTTTGACGAAAAATGTTCTTAAATTTGTCAGAAAATATTTTAAATCCACTTTTTTCATAGCTTTGTTCAAAAAAAGAAATAACTTTGCAAACAAAGCAATAAATAAAGCTTTTTTTCAAAATTTCAAACACTAAAACACCTCCAAGTCAAAAATCATAAAAATCAATCTTCAATGTCTTTAAGCTCAATTCCTCTAATTTTGCTGTTTGCCTCAACAGTTTGAGTTTTAAAAACAAAAGAATAACCAACTCTAACTTCTTGCTCGCCAACCTTCAAAATAACATTGGCAGGATTAACAACGTCTTTAACAATAATAGTAACGTCTTTCCATAACGGGTGGTCAGATTTAACAGCTCTTCCCTCCGCATTCGGAGAAACATATGCAGCCGGCTCAACTTTAACATCAACAACTTCCGCATTTGTATATTGGTTGTTTGCAACAAGCTTGTCACCAACTTTAATAGACTCCGCAACTTCCGGAGTAACAAGATTTGCATAAAGAGTAACATAGGCTTCCTTTTCCTGAGAAAAAGGTGTTCCGCCGTTAGCGTTAAGCTTTGAAGAAACCATTCTATAGCCAAAACCGCCAATAACCGATAAAATTAAAACAACAACAATTAAATCAACAGGATTTATAATTCCAAATAACTTTCCCTTTTCATCTATAACCTTCACTTTTCATTCTCCTTTACAATTTTTTCGTAAATGTTTTTGTGAGTTTGTGCCATTTTAACATCAGAAAAATTTTCTTTTGCTCTGTCAAAAAAAGCTTGACCAAAACTTTCCGAAAGCTCACTGTCGGAAATAAGTTTTAAAACCTTTTCGGAAATATCCGAAATATCGTCCGGCGAAACCAAAAATCCCGTTTTTCCGTCAACAATCATTTCGGGAATTCCCCCAACAGCTGTACTAACAGTTGCCTTTTTCATTCTTGCACCCTCCAAAAGGGCATATGGAAAACTTTCGCTTAAAGACGTAAGCATATTAATATCAATGGCATTATAAAAACTGTCAATATCATTAATATGACCAATCATAAAAATTCTGTCAGAAAATAAACTTTCTGAAATAAGCTTTTTATATTTTTCAAAATCATCACCGTCACCGGCAATAATAAAACAAACGTCTTTGTTTTTTTCGCAAACATCAAAAGCCATTTTCAAAAAAATGTCAATTCCTTTAACAACATTAAGCCTTGCAGCAATTCCAACATATTTTTTACCACAGTCATATTTAATGCGATATTTTTTAAAAAACTCTTCTTTTGAGATAAAAACAGGCTCTCTGTCAAAGCTAATTCCGTTGTAAACAACGAAAAGCCTGTCATTATGAAATCCCCGTTCAATAAGCATATTTTTAAAAGCTTTCGTAACAGTCAAAATATATCTGAATCTTTTAAGAGCAAAATAATTAATCGGTGCATAAATTATTTGCTTATATTTGCTATCTTTAAAATCAAGCTTATAATCACTGTGCAAAGTTGTAATCATAGGAGCGTTCACTTTCTTTTGTATAAAAGCCGCAATATAATTCGCCCTCGCCCCGTGACAATGAACAATATCATAATTGTTCTCGTTAATAAACTTTTTAATTTTTTTAATAACGGTCATATCATAACGTTTTTTCTGCAAAATAATATTGACAGGTATATTCAATTTTCGTGCTTCTTCGGTAAAAATTCCTTCCATAATGCAAAGAAGTTCAACGTCAACGTTTTGTTCTCTAAGCTTTGCAAGAAGCGTCAAAACGTGGGTTTTAGCTCCGCCCGTATCTCCTCCGCTTATAAAATGAAGTACCTTCATTATAAAATCACACCCCAAAGGTTAATGGTAATATCTGTCAAAAACAGAAGCAAGCTCTTTAGTAAGCTCTTTTCGTTCAAACTTTTCAATTTCTGCCCTGTCGGGTGAAAAATCAAGCTTTCCCCCAACCCAATTTTGATAATATTCAAAAATAACATTTTTAATTTCGGAAACATTGTCCGTATGTGCAACAAGACCAATTTTTGTTTTTCTAACAAGGTCTGCAGCAGCCCCTTTTTCCGGCAAAACAGCCAAAACAGGTCTCCCCGTATTCATATATTCAAAAATCTTTCCGGTATAAAAAGCGTCAGAACCTCTTCCCGTTCCCTCAATAAGAACCAAAACATCAGATTGCAACTGTCTTTTAATACATTCGTCGTGAGGAACATATCCAACAATTTTAATCTGTTTCGTAAGAGAAAAACTGTCAATTTGAGCCTGAAGCTTGTCTTTGTGATAATTTCCAATAAGATTAACACAAATTTTTTCTCCGTCAATTTTCCCCTCAGAAATAAGCTCGGAAAGTGCCGCAAAAAAAGTATCAGGCTTTCTTCTTCCATATAACGCACCGGTGTAAGTAAGGGTCATTTTCGAATTGTTTGGCTTTGTAAGGTCAAAATTTTTAAAATCCTCTTCATCATATCCGTTTGGAATAACAAAAAAGTTATCGCCCGAAAGATTGTTGTTTTCAACAAAATTCTTTCTCATAACCGGTGTATTTGTAATAAGGGCATCTGCGTTTAAAAGAACTTCCCTCTCCATTTTTTTCTCTTTTTTCGTTCTAAATTTGAAATGAGGGTTGTCCAAAGTGTAAGGATTGTTCGTCCATTCGTCTCTAAAATCAACAACCCAAGTAATGTCGGGAAATTTCTTTTTAATATAAAGCCCCAAAAGGTGGTCGCTGTAAGGTGCACTTGTTGTATAAATAATTTTTATATCATTTTCAACAATTGCCTTAACAACAGCCTTTCGTGACAGCCTGCTCCAAAGCCAGGCACTGTCGGGAATAAAAACTTTAAGCCCCAAAACCTTTCCGGGAATTTTAAAAACAGATTTCCATTCGGTAAAATCGTGAGCTTTTGTGCGAATTATTTTTGTTCCCTCGGGAATGTCTTTCAAAAGCGTTTCGTCTTTAAGTGTCATTCCCTTTTCGTCTCTTGTAAAAACAATCGGACAATAGCCAAATTTTCCAAGATGTTTAACAAATTTAACGCTTCTTTGAACTCCCGAACCTCCCATAGGCGGAAATTGATTAGCAATCATCAAAACATTCTTCATTTTAAATAACGACCTTTCCAAAAATATAAAAATCTGCAAAAACCCCGCAAGTAAATCATTAAAAATATTTTAACACATAGGCAAAAAAATCACAACACAAAAATTTCAACAAACTTTTCCGTTGCAAGCCAACCCGCTACATTTCGAAAAATTCAATGTTATTTTCAAAATCCTCGTCAATTGTTCCTCCGCTTTTCAAAATGCTCGTTCTAACGTTTTCATATCGTTTAAGCTTCGCAAGGTTGTTTCTTTCAAATCTCTTTATAATCTGCGAATAAAGCGGATTTTCCGCAAGCTGTTCTCTCATATCTTTCGGGAATGGGCAATATGTAAACATAATGCTTCTCGAATAAGAATTAAGTCTCGGTGAACCTCCCGCCTCATATCTAACCCATTGTATATAGTCATAAGCAAAAACGTCTTTAAAACTGTTTGCTTTTTTCTGAAGAATAAGTTTAACCTTTTCTTTTGCCTTTTCCGTAAGGTCTCTGTTTTTCTTGTAAAATTGCAAATAGTCATAATATTCGCTTGTAAGCGACTTGCTTGTAATGTCGCTCCAACGAACCCCTTGCAAATCTTTGCAAAGTTCCCATCTGAATTTTGCAAAAGTATCCGTAAGCTGTTCGCTCAAATCTTCAATGCTAAATGCGGATATAACAAATCTTGCCGGTGTGTCTTTCTTTCTTCCTGCAATATCTTGCCACATAATACATCTCGAGCCAAAATTCGGCATAAGAATAAAATATGGCCTAACTTCTTTCATAATTCTTTCGCTTCCGCTTTCAATAGCTTCGTTTCTGTAAGTGCACTCTCTGTAAAAAAGAGAATAATCAACTTTAACAACGCTTTCAATAATGCTGTTAATTCTTTCAGGAGAAACATATGCCCTCTGAATGTCCTCGCACAAATTGTGCTTTGATAAAATCGGACAGAACGTGCTAACTCTTCCGTAAGTAATTCTATTTGTCGCACGAACCATATTTTTAATTTCGTAAATAACTTTACCTTTTTGGTCCGATAAATACTCTCTTTCCTGCTCTGGTGTCAAAAGCTGGTTTCTCTTAATTTCACGAAGATTTTCTTGATAATCAATGTCAAATTCGTTTTTAGACGGTTCTTGTTCGCCGTTATAAATTGCCAAAAGCCAGTCTTTAAGCATAAAAATTTTGTCATCGCCCGTTGTCTTGTTAAGATAATAAAGGTCAATCGCCTGCGACTCATCAATAAGCCTTTCGTCAAAAAATCCAAAATTCAAGAACATATCGATAACGGTGTCTTTTGTGTTCGACTCAATATAATTAAAGAAAACCTTTTCGTAAATTTCATAAAAAACAGAATTAATTTGTTTTCTAATGCTAATAGCCTCATCATCTGTTCCCGAGCGGTCTTTAAGATTTCCAAAAGCCGTAAGAAGCCTCACAAAGTTGTCGGCTTTTTCTTTTTCAATTTCCGCATAACTCAAAATATATTCGGCTGAATTTTTAATGTCGTCTCTTGCCTTTGAAATTTCTTCTTCGGTATAGCTCAAATGAAGTTTAAATTCCTCGCCGTCAGACTCGTCGTCCTCAACATTGTAAAGAAGGTCAATTCTTTCTTTGTGCCCTGTAACAGCCCTTTCAAAAACATTTTTGTCAATCAAAGAAATTTCCTCGGCAGCTTCTTTAATTTTTTCAACACCTCTCAAAATAACCGAGATGTCAACGCCTTTCTTTCCAACTTCAAAAGCCAAAACGGAATAAGAATAAAACAAATCTTTTTTGTCGTTGCCAATAAGATAATTTCTATGTTTGTGAATATATTTAATCATATTTAAAATAGCTTTGTTCAAATCGTTGATAAGTGCACTTATAATAAGCACATTGTAATATGTAACATAGCTGTTGTTACCAAAAAATGATTTAAGAACATCAAGAGAAATCTCGTTAAGATTTCTGCAATAGTCCATTCGTTCAATCGTAACATTTTTCCCCGGTTCATCAACAGGCTCAACATCAGCCTCTTCAATATCCCCCGGAACAACCGAAAACTTTTTGCAATATTCAAGATATTCCTTTTTGTTTTCGCTCAAAGTATCATACAAAACAGAACATTGCTGAGCCAAATCATCATAAGAAGTAATCAAAGCATTCGCCTGTTTTGTAACCGTCGAAACCATAAGCCCCGAAAACTGTTTGTTTTCGGAAATAATTTGTTCCGCATCGTGATTTTCGTCAACATAATAAGCAAAAAGCTCGCAGTCTTCCTCCGCAACATAATCAAAAATATAACTTTCGCTGTTTGTGTCGGAAAGTCCCAAAACTGTGCCCGAACCAAAATTCATTCTTCCATAAATGCTAACAGCCGAAACTCTGCCCTTAATAAGAATGGAAAGTTCATTAATCGGCTCGTTCTTTTTATAAATCAAACTTCCCTTTTTAACGCTGTACCTTTTACTTTCCCCTTTTTGAAGAACCATAACATAACACCTCTTTCAAAGTAAAAATCAAAGCATAAAAACCGCCAAAATTTTAATTATAATCTATGACAAAAAACTGTTTTCAAAAAAACAATCATACCTTAATAAAAATAAAGAAACCAACTCAAACAATCACAACTTCGAAAAATATTTTTTCGTTTCTTTAATAACAACACCGCTTAAGCATATAATCGCCACAAGGTTCGGAAAAGCCATAAGCGAATTAAATATATCTGCAATGGTCCAAACAGCAGAAACCGTCATAAACGGGCCAATAAGAACCGCCAAAATATAAAGAGTTTTATAAATTGAAAGAATTTTCTTGTTTCCTTTTGTAAGATATTCAAGGCTTCTCTCGCTGTAATAGTTCCAACCCAAAATAGTAGTAAATGCAAAAAACACAAGGCACAACATAAGCAAAAATGAGCTAACCCCCGAATCAAACGGAAGTCCGTCGCAAAATGCCTTAATTGTAACATCAACGCCCTCAAGACCATACCCGTCAGCATTGGTAACAAGAATTGCAAGTCCTGTCATAGTACAAATAATAATAGTATCAATAAAGGTTCCCGTCATAGAAACAAGACCTTGCCTAACAGGTTCGTTTGTCTTTGCCGCCGCTGCAGCAATAGGTGCGCTTCCAAGCCCCGATTCGTTCGAAAAAATACCTCTTGCAATTCCCTTTTGCATAGCAACAAACATCGCCCCAACAGTTCCGCCCGCAGCTGCACGAAGGTCAAAAGCATTTTCAAAAACTCTCGAAACAGCCATAGGAATTTTATCACCGTTCAACAATAAAATAGCAAAACAACAAACAAAATAAGTAACAGCCATAAAAGGAACAACAAATTCGGAAACTTTAGCAATTCTTTTAATTCCGCCAATTATAACAAGAGCCGTAAGCCCCGCAACAACAATGCTTGTCAAAACAATAGTGTAAGAATAATCTTTTCCGAATAAGCTAACAGTATGTGCGTTTGTCGGGTCAAAAAATGAATTAACCGCATTTGCAATTCCGTTAACCTGTGTAAAAGTACCAATTCCCATAAGCCCAACACATAAACATAAAACCGCAAAAAGCTTTGCAAGCCAAGTAAATTTTTTGCCCATTCCGTTTTCAATGTAATAAAAAGGTCCGCCAAGAGCATGCCCGTCATCATAAACTTTTCGATATTTAATTGCCAAAACGCCTTCGGCATATTTTGTTGCCATACCAAAGAAAGCCGCAATCCACATCCAGAACAAAGCACCCGGCCCTCCCGCAACAATAGCCGTTGCAACACCAACAATGTTTCCCGTTCCAATAGTTGCCGAAAGTGCCGTACATAAAGCACCAAAACTTGTAACTTCGCCTTTCCCGCCCTCTTCGTTGGAAACAGCATATTTCAAAGCTTTCGGAAGTTTAAAAACTTGTAAAAGCCCAAGCCTAACAGTAAGATAAATTCCAACCGCCAAAATAAGAATAATAAGAGGTGCACCGCTAACAAAATTGTTTATGTTCTCCAAAACACTGTCAATTACACTAATCTCCTCCGTTTGTCCAAGTAAAAAAAATGCCAAGTTGTTCATATGTTCTCCTTTCAAAAAAACAAACTAAAAAATGTAAATCCCAATAAAACGGATATGAATAACCCGCAAAAAATAATTCTCTTAAATTCAAAAAAATAAATCACCACTACTGTAATTATAAGTAAATTTTGCCCCATTGTCAATTAAAAGTCTTTTTTGCAAAAACAATAACAAAAAAAGAAATTCAAATCACACAAGGTCAAGGGCAAAACACCTGTAAAAAAGGGCAAAACCCGCACAAAGCAAATTTTGCCCAATCATAAATTATTTTTTCAAAATTTCGTCAATTTTTGAAAGCACTCTCGAAACATTTTGTTTGCTAACAATCAAACCGTTAATTTTTTCTGTGTTAACAATGTAAAAACTGTCGTTAAATTCCATAAATCTAACATCATTAACTCTCCCGTCTTTAAGAGTATATTTAATTTCAACCGACGGAGAATTTCCGGCAAGTGCAAATTTTGTGCCTTCTTCTTCGTCAATGCTGTCAAAAGTAATTCCGGCAATAAGTTCAAAAAGGTCTCCAAAAGTGTCTTTATCAATTTCCTTGCCGTTCAAATAAGTTTTTCTGTTGTCGTTAAATCTTGTTTTTTGCTCCGAATTGCCGTCTTGATTTTTCTCTTCTTCGCCAAAAGTAATTTCAAAATTACTCTCGCCAAATTTCAAATCAACCCTTTCCAAATCAACACGATAGTGAATTGCAACAAACTTTTCCATAAATTGAATTGGGTCTGCGTTCAAAAACGGATTTATATATTTTTCGTCAACCAAAAAAACAATTTTTTTGTCGTCAACAATACAATAATAATTTTTATCGTCAGCTTTTTTTCCAACAGAAATTTTCAACGAATTGTCGCCGTCGCTAACATAAATTTCAGCTTTCGGCTTTTCAAGTTCAAATTCAGCCAAACCCTCAAGCGATGTTTTAACAATATCACCAAGTTGTATGTCCGTCAAAGTTGTCAAAACGCTTTCCTGAAGATTTGATGGATAAACTGCCATATTCGGATAAGGCTTGTTCATTTTCATAGTTTCCATACCCATAGAAATAAGCTCTTCGGCGTTTCCTTCTTTGTCCTGAGTATATTCAATGTCAATTTCTTCTTTTCCCTCTTGCTTAATATTAAGAGCCATAACTTTGTATGGTGAAACCTTATCAATTTCCTTGTTCGCAAAATTGTTAATTGTATATCCAAAACGCTTTCCGTTAAGCGAATCAATCATATAAACCTTGTCGCTGTCCGCTTTTTTCGCATAATAATAAGAATTGTCCGGCGTAACCGTTCCAAGGAAAACAGTTTCTTCTTTATCATCAAAAACAACTTTAAGGCTTTTGTCGGTTTTGTCAAGTCCATATTCAGATAAATTCGGGTTAGAATTCAAAACCTCGTTTGCCGAAAGCGATGCCATACTTGAAACAAATCCCTCAATGTTCTGCTCGTTAAGTTCAATGCTTTCAAGCCCCTTAACAACCCATTTCCCGTCGTTTAAAACAATTTCAGTAACACCGTTTTCGCCGTTCAAAACAATCGATGAAACATCTTCAATATCTGTGTCAATAAGCTTAACCGAATTTTTTTCTGCTTCTCCGTTTTCAACTTCGTTGGTTTTTTCTTCTCCCGATGAAAGGAAAAAATAAATTCCCGCCAAAAGTGCAATAACAACAACATAAACAATGAGTTTTATATATTTTTTATTCATTCAAATTCCCCATTTCAAAAAATCAGCTGTATCTTCTTTTATACCAAACAAAAATCCCACAGCCAAAAATAACAATTGGAATAACCCCGCAAACAAAAGCCGTAATGGCTGTTTTTGTGCTTTCAGGAATCATAATTGTTTCTTCTTCAAGGCTTTTCGGAGGAATATAAACGCTTGCCTCTTCGTCTTTAAGCCAATTTGCCGAATTAAGAGCAAACATAAGGCTTCCCTGTGTAAGACCCTCGTCGTTTATAATAATCGATGACCCGCAAACAATAAGCTTAGTTGTGTGATTTGTGTCTGTATAATATGAATCCGTTATCCCAACAGCAAGATTAAAAGGACCTTTTTTGTCGCCCTCTTCAAAATTGATAGATTGAGCATCAGAAGAAGTTTTGCTGTAAGCCGATGCACTTGTTTTCAAAAGAGGCTCAACAGTTAAAGAAGTCTTTTTCAAATCCGTTTCGGAAATTTCCTGAGCATAAGGGAATATCATAGGATAATCGCTTTCAACAAGTTGCTTTGTAACATCAGTGCTCAAAACTTCCGGAATAAGGAAAATAGGCCCATTATAATAATGTTGCTTGTCTCCCTCAACAATAACAGAATTTTGAGGAGCAACCCCATAAGCCAAAAGAATTTTGTTAAGGTTTTCATAAACCGCCCCAAAATTCACAAAAACAGCCGCTCTTCCGTCTTTCGAAAGATATTCCAAAACCATTTTTGTTTCGTCTTCAGAATAATCAACCGCCGGCGTTGTAATAAACAGCATATCACAATCCTCGGGAATACCGCCGTTTTTAGTAATGTTAAGGTCTTTAATTTCATAATTTGCCTTTTTAAATTCACTCTTCAAAGTTTCGGAAGCAGGAGTTTCGTTGTGTCCCGAAACATAATAAATAACAGGCGTTTCTTCTGCCGAAACATATTTAATCGCATTTGTAATTTCCGATTCAGCCGTTATCCCCGTTGTGTTGTAAGTTCCCGTCGAATAATCCGCCTGTCGCTCATAAAGTTCTGTCGGGCTTATAACCCTGTGTTTGTCTCCCGCTTGAACAATAATGCTGTCCGTTGCAATTTCCTTTCCGTTTTCAGAAAAATCCTTTGCAAACTGAGGATAAATGTAAGGGTCTTTATATTCAACAGAAATTTTAGAAGAACTTTCTTCATACTGATTTAAAATTTGTTTAATATTTGCATCTTCTGCCCCTGTTTTTGAAAGAACATAAATTGTTGTGTCTTTTTCAATTCCGGACAAAACCTCTTTCGATTTATCGGAAATTGTATAAATCTCTTTGGAAGTAAGGTCAACTTCAAAATTAATTTTGTCTGCAACAAGATTAACAAAAACAAGCAAAACAACAACAAGCAAAATAATAACTGCGGAAAAAGTTCCGTAAATAAATTTTTTATCCATTGCCAAACCTCCTATCTCCAACGTCTTTTTTCAATTGTGTTAACTGTTATATATAAGAACACCGCAATAAAAGAAATATAATAAATAAAATCGGCAAGCTTAAAAATCCCCATATAGAAACTTTCAAAGCGTTCCAAAACAGAAAACCAACCAAGAACTTTAACAATAACGCCATCAAAAATCAAACTGTCATAAAAATAAATCGCACCCTCAACAATTATGCCAACAGCAAAAAATATTGCGGAAATAATAACATTTTTTGTTCCGCTGTATAAAACAGCCGCAACCACAAGAATTAAAAATGCAACAAACGCAAGTGCCGAAACAATGTCAGTCGGCATACTTGCAACAATGCTGTCCATCATAAGAAAGAAGAACACCGTCGCAAAAGTTCCAACCGCCGCAATAATTTGGTTGTCCGTCAAAACCGAAATAAAAAGGCCAACGGAAATAAGGCTTGCTCCCAAAAGGAAATACCCAAAAAAACAACCAAATGTTTCCGCAAAAGGAACATTGCCGTAAAAACTCAAAATAAACGGAAATATGCCAATTATAAGCATTCCGATAAGAAACAAAAAAGTAGCCGCAAGAAATTTTCCAACAACAATGTCAGAAATTTTAATCGGTGCGGTATAAAGAAGCTGGTCTGTTTTTTGCCTTGCCTCTTCCGCAAAAAGACGCATAGTTAAAACAGGAATTAAAATAAGGAACATAGATAATGTATAAATAAGTGTTCCCGAATAAGTCGGAACGCCCTGCCCAATGTTAAATTGAGAAAAAAAGTAAGCGTTAATAAGAACAAAAAAACCAAGAAAAACGTACCCCGATAAAGTGTTAAAGTATGTACGCAATTCCTTTTTAAAAACAGCAATCATTCTTTTTCACCCTCCTCGTCTTTCATTTCTTCAATCTCAAAGGCTTTTTCTTCTTCATCTTTCGTTTTCTCTTCGCCCTGAACAAAATCCGAATAGTCGTTGTTAATAACTTTAAGGAAAATTTCTTCAAGAGAGAATGTAACCGGCTTCATCATCAAAACAGACAAATTTTTTTCTTTCGCCGTTTCAAAAATATTTTTTCTAATATCTTTTTCGGCGTTCTTGCTCTTAAAAATAAAATCAAAAGAGCCCTCTTCTTTAACTCCGTCAAACTCAACATCAAAAATTTCTTCAAAATCCAAGAAATCTTCCAAAATTTCATTAACGGTTTTGTCTGTGGCAAATCTAACGCAAATATGACCTTTTGCAATGTTTTCAAATTCGTCTGTTTTTTTCTGAACAACAATTTTACCGTCATTAATTATAATAACCCTGTCACAAACCGCACTAACCTCGTGAAGAATATGAGAGCTCAAAATAACAGTGTGTCTCTGCCCAAGTTCTTTAATAACATCTCTCATCTCGATAATCTGTTTCGGGTCAAGTCCAACAGTCGGCTCATCAAGAATTAAAACATCGGGAAATCCAACAAGTGCCTGTGCAAGACCAACCCTCTGCCTATAGCCTTTTGAAAGATTTTTAATGATTCTCGTTTTAACATCTGAAATTTTAACGGTTTCGTAAATTTCCGCAAGCATATCCTTTCTTTTAGATTTCGCAACACCTTTAATATCGCAAACAAAATCTAAATACTCGCAAACACGCATATCCCCGTAAAGTGGCGGAGTATCGGGCAAATATCCAATTTGAGATTTTGCCTTTTCTGGCTCTTTCAAAATGTCAAAACCATTAATAATAACCGACCCGTTTGTCGATGAAATATATCCCGTCATCATATTCATAGTTGTTGTCTTTCCCGCACCGTTCGGTCCAAGAAATCCAACAATTTCTCCGTCATTAACAACAAAAGAAATATCGTCAACAGCCGCAAATTTGCCATATTTTTTCGTCAAGTTTTTAACCTCTATCAAGCAAAATTCCTCCTAAATTTTATTCTGAAAAATTTTTCAACATTTAAAATTCAAGCCGGTTACACAAAAATTCAAATTCAAAAAGCCATAATCACATTTTTATAAAACCGATAATTTTATGTGAAAAATCTTATTTTTTCTTTCTGAGAACAATTGCAACAACTCCGCCGCCCAAAAGTGCCGTAACACAGCTTATAACAATTGCTCTAACATTAACTCCGTCTTCCGAAAACCACGAAGTCGAACTTTCTTTGCTTTGACTTTTTTCAACATTCTTCCTGCGTTCGTTGCCCCTGTCAATTCGTTCCTGCTCTTTTTTGTCAAACTCGCCGTCATTTAAATATTTTTCCATTTTCTTCGACATACTGTCGTCTGAAGAAATTTTAACGTTTTTTGTGTCCGTTCCCGTTGTTTTCCAAACATAAAGTGAATTACTTTTGTCAACAGCACCACAAAGATAAATTTCGTCGGTTTTCGGAGTTCCTCCTCCAAAAAGAGAAAATTTTTCATAAACAAGTATATTTCCCTCGGTAAACGCTCCCTTAACTTTCTTCGTTTGCGAAAACGCAATTTTTTCTCCGTCAATGCTAACAACCTTGCCAAAATAAACCTGTGCCGTTTCCGTAAAAAGAAGCTCATCGGGAACATCGCCCCCAAAGCACGAAACAGTTAACAACATTGTAAAAATAATTGTAAAAACACCCATAATTTTTTTCATAATTTTCCTTCTCCTTATAATTCTTTAACGCTTTCAGCATTGTTTTCTTCGTCTTTATTTTCGTTTTTTTCTTCGTCAAAATTCTTTTGCTCTTTTTCTTTTTCGTTAAAAACTTCAAAATCTTCGCCTTTAACTTCTTTAAGAATTTCCATAAATTGTTCGCCTGTAATTGTTTCTTTTTCAAACAAAAACTCCGCAATTTTATCAAGAGCCTCTCTGTTTTCTTCCAAAAGCTCAATAGCCTTTTTGTGACAATCCCTAATTATATTCAAAACTTCCTCGTCAAGAACAGAAATAGTGTTTTCTCCGCAAATAGGAACGTTTCTTCCGTCAAGATATCTGTTTTCGGTGCTTTCCAAAGCCATCATATCAAACTTATCGCTCATACCATATTGAGAAACCATAGACCTGCCCATTTTCGTTGCTCTTTCAATGTCGTTCGAAGCCCCCGTTGTAACCGTATCAAAAACAATTTCCTCTGCGGCACGTCCGGCAAGAAGAGTTGTAATTTCAGAAATAATCTCAGCTTTCGTCATAAGATATTTTTCTTCCTCTGGCATCTGCATAGTATATCCCAACGCCCCCATGGTACGAGGAACAATTGTAATTTTCTGAACCGGTTGCGAATTTTTCTGAAGAGCCGCCGCAAGAGCGTGACCAACCTCATGAAAAGCAACAATTCTCTTTTCTTTTTCGGAAAGGATACGGTCTTTCTTCTCTTTTCCGGCAATAATAACCTCAACCGCCTCCATTAAGTCCTCTTGCAAAACCTCTTCTCTGCCCATTCTAACCGCACGCAAAGCTGCCTCATTAACCATATTCGCAAGGTCAGCCCCCGCCGCCCCGCTTGTTGCAAGAGCAATAGCGTGAAGGTCAACATCGTCGCCCAAAACAACACCTTTCGAATGAACCTTTAAAATATCTTCTCGCCCAATCAAATCAGGTTTTTCAACAATTATTCGTCTGTCAAAACGCCCCGGACGAAGCAAAGCCTTGTCAAGAACATCGGGCCTGTTCGTTGCCGCAAGAATAACAATTGCTTTCGAAGAATCAAAGCCGTCCATTTCAGAAAGAAGTTGGTTAAGGGTTTGCTCTCTTTCATCATTGCTGTTTGCCGAGCTGTCACGTTTTTTGCCAATAGCATCAATTTCATCGATAAAAATAATGCAAGGTGCATTTTCCGAAGCCTGTTTAAAAAGGTCACGAACTCTTGAAGCACCAACACCAACAAACATTTCAACAAAATCCGAACCGGAAAGCGACATAAAAGTAACGTTTGCCTCTCCGGCAACAGCTTTTGCAAGAAGCGTTTTTCCTGTTCCCGGCGGTCCAACAAGCAAAGCACCTTTCGGCTGTTTCGCCCCAATTTTAACATATTTTTCGGGGTTGTGCAAAAAATCGATAATTTCTTGCAAAGACTCTTTCGCTTCGCCTTGCCCCGCAACATCTTTAAATGTAACGCCCGTTTCTTTCTGCATATAAACTTTGGCGTTGCTCTTTCCAACGCCCATAATTCCACCGCCACCGCCAAATTTCTTTGCGGCAAAATGCATAAGAAGCGAAAAAATAAGATATAAAAACAAAACCGGCATAATCCAAGATGTAAAAAAATCAATAATAGGTGAAGAGTTTGTAACCTTTCTTGAAAAATCAACATTATGCTCTCTTAAAGTTTTAACAAGTTCCAAATCCCCAACAATCCCTGTGTAAAAAGTAATTTCGCCCTTGCTTTCAAAATATTTTCCAACGTTTTTCGGAAGTTCCGATTTCGAGGGGTCTGCGTGAATAATAAGCCTGTCCGTCTCAATATCAACAGATTTAACCGCCCCTTTGTCAACAAGTGTAAGAAATTTGCTATATTCAATTTCAAACATATCATTTTCCGAAAGAGAAGAAAACATAAAATTCATCAAAAAAGTTGAAATCAAAGCAAACGCCAAAATGCCAAAAAGAATTTTTTTGTTGTTTGAATTGTCAGAATTGTTTTGATTTCTGTTTTTGTCAGAATTTTCTTTTTTTTCGGGAAAATCATTTTTTTCTTGCACATTAATCACCCTTTTTTCTTTAGTATCGTAATATTCAATCGTTCCAAGTGAAAAACCACGTTTCGGCAAAATCCGCTTTTGCAATTTTGCAAAACAAAAAAAGAAACAACCGCCATTCTCTTATTTTATCCTTTTATCGAAATAAATTCAACCCCATAATAATAATGTAATAATATTTCTTTATAATTTTTCCCCGATTTGGCAAAAAACTCTGCGCCATATTGGCTCATTCCCGCACCGTGTCCATATCCCTTTGTTGTAAAAATAATTTTCGAATTGTCAAAAGAAACAGTAAAATTAGTTGAGCGTAACGCAAGAATTTGCCTAACAACCGCCCCTTTAAAAATTTTACCGCCAATTTCAATTTTTTTAACATATCCTGCGTCGCTTCTTTCCAAAATAGAAATATCGTCTTTAATATTTTGTGAAAAAAAGCACCCCTGTTTTAAAAATCGCTCTCTAAAATCGCTTTCCAAAAACTCCGAATTAACCAAAAAATCGGGAGCATTCTCGTCATAATGGCTATCAACGCTTTGCAAATAGCTAAGCTTTTCCGACCAAACATTCTCCGAGCTTTCGGTAACGCCTCCGCTTGTCGAATGAAAAACAGCAAGAATAGGCTCACCCCCAAAAACCATAATTTCGTTTTTTGTTTCATAAACAGCCGCCGAAACTTTTTCATAATTTTGGTCAAAATTCTCGCCCCAACGCTTTTTCATCTCATCAACAGAAATATACGCCTGTCCAATGTTCTCGGGAACAATTTCCAAAGAATTGCCAATCTGCCTATAAGCATAAGTTCTTGCGGCAACAGCTTGAGCTTTAAGAGCCTCTTTTTCAAAAGAAACCGGCATCTCCGCCGCAACCACCCCTATTATATACGATTCCATATCCGGATTTTCTTCTTTTATAAGGCTTTTTTCGCCAAAATTTTTGCTTTCGCTGTATTCTGGCGAATATGTAAAAGGAACTTCAAAATTTAAAGCCCCCTCTTCGGCAAGTCCTCCTTTCCCAAACAGATAAAAAGTTATAACAAACGGTAAAAAAATAACCGTACCAAAAATGTAAAGAAGATATAAAATAACGTTTTTTAATAGTCGTTTTTTAAAATTCCAAAACATAAATTCCCCCCCAAAACAGCAAATAATCACACATTAAAACTGTATGTCCAAAATTCAAAAAAAATACCACTTCCCCGCAAAAAACACCCTCAAGCTTTCCAAATCCTCGCCCCAACCGCTCTAAGCTTTTCCTCAATTTTAAAATATCCTCTTTCAATGTGATAAATGTCTCCAATTTCCGTTTTTCCCTCTGCCGCAAGAGCCGAAATTATAAGAGCCGCTCCCGCCCGCAAATCAGTTGCACGAACCTCCGTTCCGCTAATTTTCGAAACACCCTTAATAATCGCACTTTTCGACTCAACTTTAATGTCCGCACCCATTCTGTTAAGTTCTCCAACGTGCATAAATCTGTTTTCAAAAACAGTTTCATTAATAATGCCCGTTCCCTCTGAAATTGCCATAAGGCTCATAAATTGAGCTTGCATATCGGTTGGAAAACCGGGGAAAGGAAGCGTTTTAATGTCGGTATTAATAAGTGGCTTGTCAAAATAAACCCGAATTTGTGAATTTCCCTCTTCAACAATAACGTTCATTTCTCTAAGCTTTGCGGTAATTGAACACAAATGCTCGCAAACAACGTTTTTAATCGTCAAATCGCCTTTTGTTGCCGCCGCCAAAGCCATAAAAGTTCCCGCCTCAATCCTGTCAGGAATAACTTTGTAAGTTGTTCCAAAAAGCTCGCAAACCCCCAAAATTTTAATGTTGTCCGTTCCCGCACCAAAAATCTTCGCTCCCATTTTATTCAAAAATTCCGCAAGGTCAACAATTTCTGGCTCGGCAGAACAATTTGAAATATTCGTTTCGCCTTCTGCCAAAACCGCCGCCATAATAATGTTTTCCGTTGCCCCAACGCTCGGAAAATCCAAATAAATATTCGCACCTTTAAGCCTTTCACAAAAAATTTCAACGCTCCCATATTCCTGCCTAATTTCCGCACCCAAAAGTGAAAACCCTTTCAAATGCAAATCAATTGGCCTAACACCAATCGGACAACCCCCCGGCATCTGAATTTTAACTTTTCCAAACCTTGCAAGCATCGGCCCTGCAAGTAAAAATGACGCTCTAATTTTGTTAACAAGCTCGTATGGCAATAAAATATTTTCAATTTTTTTGCCGTCAATAAAACATCTCTTTTTTTCGCCGTCAATAAAAATCCCCGCCCCAATGCTCTCCAAAAGCTTCGCCATAACTTCAACATCTTTCAATAACGGTACATTTTCAACAACGCATTCGCCTTTCGTCAAAATAGTTGCCGCAAAAATTGGCAAAATGGCGTTTTTCGCCCCGTCAATAATAACTTCGCCTCTAAGCGGTCCGCTCTTCTCAATGATAAATTTCCCCATAATTCGCCCCTCTTTCAAAATTCTTTTCTCTTCAAAATCCCTTTTCTCTTCTCCCCCTCCTCTTTCAAAATCCCTTTCTCTTTCAAAATCCCTTTTTTATTCTTCCCTCTCCCTCTTTCAAAATTCATATCTTCAAATCAAAATTAATCATTTTATAATAAATATTTTTCCAACCCATTTTAATTTTCCATATTTTCTCTAATTTTTTTCATTTTTTTCTATTTTTTTTATAATTTATCCCCATTCATAAAAAAATGTTTGATAAACTCATTATTAATACTTGACAATTTTTAAATGTCATGCTATTATATTTATGTGATATATTTAGTATTTGCATAAGTATACGCTGTTCATTTGCACATTTTTTGTTTAATAAAATGTGTAAAATTATAAAAAACCTTTTTCTGTTTTTTATAATTTTAGTATTCTCCTTTTTCTCCTTATTATTTTCCAAATACATAAAAGAGACTGTAAAAACTGTTTCTCGTTTTTTGCAGTCTCTTTTTCGTGTAATCAAAAAATAACTCCTCCCAAACTACAACCTCCAAAACCCCCCTTTCGCCCCCAAAACTTTCACCCTCTTGCTCGCAAGACCCCTCCCCCCA
>CAZHGC010000003.1:0-146264 GCA_964531385.1 uncultured Lachnospiraceae bacterium
TGCTATGATTTTTTTGTTTTTTTTAGTGTCCTATTTGATTATACAATCAACCATTATAAGAAATTTGAAAAAAATTAAGAAAATGTATTGACAAATGATTTGTGGTGTGGTATCATTTCTAATTGTGAAGAAGAAGCTTATTTCTCACCTTACGGCAAACGCTTTGAGGTTATTTATTTTGTTTCATGGTCGGCGTTGCCGATTTATGTGTCAATTTATGAGATTATGAGCGGATTGTGTCCGCTCTTTTTATTTTTAGGAGGTGCTCGCAATTACTGAGTTAATGATTAACGAACAAATAAGGGATAAAGAAATCCGCTTAATAGGCGACCAGGGAGAACAGATTGGAATAATTTCCGCAAGAGATGCTCAAAAAATAGCAGATGAAAAACATCTTGATCTTGTTAAGATTTCTCCAAATGCAAAGCCGCCTGTTTGTAAAATTATGGATTACAGCAAATACAAATTCGACCTTGCAAAGAAAGAAAAAGAAGCACGAAAGAAACAAAAAGTAATTTCTGTAAAAGAATTGCGACTATCCCCAAACATTGACACACATGATGTTGAAGTAAAAGTCAAAAAAGCGATAGAGTTTCTTAAAGATGGAAATAAAGTAAAAATAAGCATTCGTTTTCGTGGTCGTGAGCTTGGAAGAACTGATGTTGCAGTTGATATAATGAATGATTTTGCACAGAAAGTTTCCGAATATGGCTCTGTTGATAAACCACCGAAAATGGAGGCACGTACAATGGCGATGTTTCTTGCGCCAAAGGCTTAAATAATTAAAGGAGGAAATACAAATGCCTAAATTAAAAACAAAGAAAGCAGTTGCAAAACGTGTAAGTATTACAGGTACAGGAAAATTAAAAAAGACTAAAGCAAATAAACAGCACATATTGACAAAAAAGAGTCCTAAAAGAAAAAGAGATTTAAGAAAATCTGACCTTGTAGATTCATCAAACTTGAAACAAATGAAAAGAGTATTACCATACATCTAATTAATTAAGGAGGACTTTTAAAATGGCAAGAGTAAAAGGTGCTTTAAACGCACGTAAAAGACATAAAAAAGTGTTAAAAATGGCAAAAGGCTTTAGAGGAGCAAGAAGCAAACAATACAGAGTTGCAAAACAATCTGTAATGAAAGCTATGGCTCACGCTTTCGCCGGAAGAAAACAAACAAAAAGAGAATATAGAAGACTTTGGATTGTTAGAATTAATGCTGCTGCAAGAATTAACGGTTTGTCATACAGCAAATTTATGAATGGTCTTAAAGTTGCCGGAGTTAACATTAACAGAAAAATGCTCGCTGAATTGGCAGTTAATGATGCTCCTGCATTTGCAAAGCTTGTTGATACAGCAAAAGCAAACATCTAATAAAATAAAAGGTGCTGTTAAAATTAAACTCATTTTACAGCACCTTTTGTAGTTGTTTAAAAGCCGAAAATTTATGGGGTTTTATAAATTTCAGCTTCCTTTTTTTCCTTTTAAAACATTAATAACTTTAACATTTTTTTCTTTTGCATAGACAACAGCGTTATATGCTCCGCCTTCTTCTTTGTAAACTCCCGAAATGATAAATCTTGCGTTTTCAACTATGTATTCATTTCTTTTTGGGATTGCATCTGAATAGTTTTCGGCACCGACATTTGGAATGACAATTTCATCATATAACGGAATTCTGTCTTTGAATATTTTCAAAAATGGATAATCCAAATATGGGGCAACGAGTTTTAATTTTATAAAAGGATATTTAATTTTAAGCTCTCGAACAATTCCTTCACAAATGAGGTCGAAATTTCCCATGCCACCACTTAAAAAAACAATAATTCCCTTTTCTTTAATTAAATATTCGAAAATTTCTTGGAGATAATCTTTATATTCAAGTTTGTTAAAATCTCTGTGCCCGAAAAATGCACAAACTTCTTTTTTGCTCATAAAATTCCCTCACAAATATTAAAATGTTTTTAAATATGCCGTTTTTATTCTTTTCATTTCATCAACAGTTAAAACTCTTGGGATTTCAAGGAGCTTTAAAAGGAGTTTTTCTCTTTCGTTACATTCTGAAATTCTTGGGTTTTTCATAAAATTTGGAAAATACAAATACATTTTTTCTTTCATAAAACCAAAAACGTCAGGTATGAAATCAAATCTTGTGAAAATGATATAAAGTGTGTTTAAATAGAATAATTTTATAAATTCCCATTCAAGCTCGGTATACAAAGTTTCAAAAGCACCTCTTTTTTTGAATTCTTCAACTTTTAAAACTTCAATTTTGAGCCTGTCTAAATGATGTTTTGCATTTTTTTCGGTAACGGTTGAGTTGTTGTTAATAAAATAATGATAAACAATTCTATCAACGATACATAAATTTTTTACATATAAATTTAAAATTGAACTCCAATAATTATCTTCGTATGCTAAATTTTCAGGAAACCAAACATCATTTTCAATTATTAGGCTTTTTAAATATATTGCTGTCATGATTGAGCCGATTTCTCCTCTGAAGCCGACATCGGGTGTGTTATAGATGTAAAATCCGTTTTTTTGTTCAAATTCATAGCAAATTTCTTTTTTATCTCTTTTGTAAAATTTTTTTTGACCAACAAAGCTTTCACGCATAAACTTTCCACGAATAACATCATATTTAAAGGACTTTGTTTTTTCAAACAAAATTTCATACATATCATCTTCAATCCAATCATCGGAATCGACAAAACCGATGTATTCACCGTCGGCACACTGTATTCCGAGGTTTCTTGCTCCGCCTTGACGCAAATTTTTATCGTATGAAATCAGAACAATTTCTTCAGGAAATTTTTCTTTCCATTCTTTCATTTTTTCAAACGTTTTGTCGGTTGAAGCATCGTTAATTAGAATAATTTGCAAATGTTCAAGCCCTATTGTTTGATTTACAACAGAGTTTAAACATCTGTCGATATAATTTTCAACATTATAACAAGGAATGATTATGCTTATATAAACATTTCTTTTTTTATCGCTTTTTAAAATTTTTATTCCGTCGATGTTATCTATATTTTTTGATTTTATATCCAAATTAATCCCTCCTGACGAAAATATCTATTTTTAGAATATCATAACGATTAAATTTTTGCAACAAATTAACAAAATTTAAGGAAATATCAAATATTACAAAAATAGTTTTATGTTTGAAATGTTTTTTGCGGTATATTTTTTGAAAAAACATTTTTAGGTATATTTGTACAATTTTCAAAATAATGCTTTAAATTTCTTTTAAAAGATGTTAAAATATAATTGTATTTTATAGCTTAAAATTAGAACGTATTAAAATTTACAATTATTTGAAACAAATCTGTTTCTTTCTTTTTTATATTTATAAATTTTTTATTGTTTAAACGAGGTGATAATGTCAATGAGAAAAAGCAGAGTTCGTTCGGAAAAACTTGAAGTTGGTATGATTACGGCTGCTGATGTAATCTCTATTGTTGGAACAACAATTGTAACAAAAGGAACTGTTTTGGATTATTATAATATAGATAAAATTCGCAAATCCGGAGTTACTGCGGTTATTATTGAAGTTGATGACGAATTGCCACAGAAAAGGTCGTTTTCAAGCGTTGAAGAGGTTAAAAACAGCCCCGAATTTAAAGAATTTAAGCAAAATTTTGATGCCAGCAAAGATGAAATTAAAGTTCATTTGGATAGAATTGTTCGAACAGATGCTGAAGTTAATATTGAGCAAATGATTTCTGAAGTTGATGTTGTTATGTCTCAAGCTTGTACAGGTATGGAAGTTTTTGAAATGCTCAACTGTATGAAAAATGAGCTTGGAAGTGTTTATCAACATTCATTAAATGTATCTCTTATGAGTGGGGTTATTGCAAAATGGGCAAAGTTGCCCAAAGATGAGGTTGATGAAACCATTGCAGCTGCTATTTTGCACGATATTGGTAAACTTAAAGTTCCTTATGAAATTTTAGATAACCCTGACCCGTCGGCAGAAGAACGTCGTTTTTTAAGAAAACACGCAATTTATGGGTATAACATTTTGAAAAATAAAGTTGATGATAAAATTGCTCAAGTTGCTTTGAGCCATCACGAAAGATATGACGGAAGCGGTTATCCTATGGCACAGAAATCAATGGAAATTCCGAAACTTTCAAGGATTATTGCTATAGCCGACATATATGACGAGGCAACAAACAGAAGAACCGGAAATTTAAGAAAAAATTGTCCTTTCCATATTATAAAAAGTTTTGAAATAGACGGTTTTCAAAAATTTGATACGGAATATCTTCTTGCGTTTCTTTCGGGAATAGCCGATACATACATTGGTTATAAAGTTATGCTTTCAAACGGAAAAACAGGAACAATTGTTTTTTCGAACAAAATAAGACCTTCAAGGCCAATGGTTAAAGTTGACAACAGATATATCGACTTGGGAAGAGAGCCATCGGTTGAAATAGTTGAAATTTTGTAAAATGAACTGCTGTGTTGAGTTGGTGGTTTGAAATTGCTAACAGTTAATGGCAGATGAATAAAAAATGCCCCTTTTAATATGAAGGGCATTTTTTTATTAGAAATGAAATTATTTTATAATTGGTTCGATTACCGATAAAAAATATTCGGTTATTTGTTCGGGCGGTTCTTGCATTTTATGAGACAGCCAATAATCAACTGTTTCAACGAATGATGATGAAATATGATTTACCAAATAATCTTCAGGTAATTTTGAATTTTTTAACAAACCTGTGTCGGCATATTGTGTTAATATTAATTTTTTTAGATTGCTTTTGAAATATCTCAAGAAAATTTCGTTGTTTTGGGAAGAAAGCAATTCTAAAATGTTTCGGTCATTTTCCTGTAGATGACGGAGAAGGTGCAAAAATACGGAGTCCGGTTCACTTCCGCAGGAATAATGATAGTGACCATGGGGAAGCCCCATTGCTGTATTGATTATATGCCCGAATAATTCTTCGCACAAATCTTTTAGCAAATAATCTTTTGTTTCAAAGTGCGAATAAAAAGTTGTTCTTCCTATGTTTGCCGTATCGATGATTTCCTGAACGGAAATTTGGTTGTAATTCTTTTTTGAAAGAAGTATTGTGAAAGCTGAAAAAATTGCATCTCTTGTCTTTTTTTGGCGTCTGTCCATTTGTTCCTCCCGAATAAATTGTTGAAAATGTTCTGTAATGAACAAGGTTTAGAATTTGCTCGTTGAAAATTTACGTTAATTTATTTTATAATTATTATAGATACAGAACAAGTTGTTTTATATTGCATACATTATACATTGATTTTTATTCAATGTCAACAAAGGCGAGGTGCTGTGATGTTTAAAAAAATTAACGATTTTCTTGCAGGAATTCCGGCAACAATTGTTGGCGGTATGTTTTTGATTTTAAGTTTTGTTTTTTCAAAATTTGGAATTAATTTGCCGATTGACCCAGCTTGGGCAACTGTTATTATAAGCGGAATTCCGCTTTTATATCTTGCGGTTTGGAGAAGCATTTACAACAAAGGAATTGCCAAAATTTCTTCGGCTCACTTGATTTGCATTGCGATGATTGCGGCAATTATAATTGGTGATTTGTTTGCTGCGGGCGAAGTTGCATTTATTATGGCGATTGGTGCGATTTTGGAAGATATGACAACAAATCGTGCAAAAAAAGGTTTGAAAAAATTGATTGGGTTTGCTCCAACTCAGGGAAGGCGAGTTGTTGACGGGAAAGAAGAAATTATTGCGACAAGTGATATTTTAAAAAATGATATTTTGAGGGTTCTTCCGGGGGAAACAATACCTGTTGACGGAATTATTTTGACGGGGGAAACATCAATTGACCAATCGGTTATGACGGGTGAGTCACTTCCTGTTGACAAAACGATTGGGGAGGAAGTTTTTTGCGGAACGATTAATTGTTTTGGTGCGATTGATATTTGTGCCACAAAAGTTGGCGAGGACAGCTCTTTACAAAAGCTTATTCGTATGGTTCAAGAGGCGGAAAACAAAAAAGCACCGATGGCACGAATTGCTGACAAAGCGGCGAGTTGGCTTGTTCCGGCGGCGTTATTAATTGCGATTGTTTCGGGATTTTTGACAAATGACATTGTTCGTGCAGTTACGGTTTTGGTTGTTTTTTGTCCTTGTGCTTTAATTTTGGCAACACCTACGGCAATTATGGCAGCTATTGGGCAGGCAACAAAATACGGTGTTATAATTAAATCCGGAGAAGCTCTTGAGAAAATGGGCAAAGTTGATATAATTGCTTTTGATAAAACGGGAACGCTTACATATGGAAAACCGGAAGTTTGTGATATTGTTGCATTTTCCAACGATATGAGCGAAAATGAAATTTTGGCTTTTGCGGCATCGGCTGAGACAAAAAGCGAGCACCCTCTTGGAAAAGCTATTGTTGATTTTGCAAAAAAAGAAAACATTAAATTGATGGAGTCGGCTGATTTTCGAATGACTGTTGGAAGAGGAATTTTTGCGAAAATTGACGGGAGCGGAATATTTTGCGGAAATGAAAAATACTTGAACGAATGTGGAATTGTTTTTGGAGAAAAGGAACAGAAAGCAGTTGAAAAATTTAGATTGCAAGGTAAAGCATCTATTATTGTTGCAAAAGAAAAAAGATGTGTTGGCGTTATTGCTCTTTCGGACGTTATTCGTTCGGAGGCAAAAGATGTTGTTGACAGGCTTTCAAAAATTGGTGTGGGCACTGTTTTGCTTACAGGCGACAACAAAATGACGGCAGATTATTTTGCAAGTGAAGTTGAAATTGATGAAGTTTTTGCCGAGCTTTTGCCTGAGCAAAAAGTTGAATGTATTAACAAAATGCAAAAAAGCAACAAAAATGTTTGTATGATTGGCGACGGGGTTAATGATGCACCGGCTCTTAAAACGGCAAGCGTTGGCGTTGCTATGGGAAGTATGGGAAGTGATATTGCTGTTGAGGCGGCAGACATTGCTTTAATGGGTGATGATATTTCAAAAATTCCATATTTGAAGAGGTTGTCAAACGCAACGATTGCAACGATTAAAACAAGCATTACGTTATCTATGACCATTAATTTTATTGCTGTTACGCTGTCGGTTTGCGGTGTTCTTAACCCAACAACGGGGGCTTTGGTTCACAATGCCGGTTCGTGTTTGGTTGTTTTG
The DNA here is from genome assembly GCA_964531385.1 of uncultured Lachnospiraceae bacterium. Taxonomy (GTDB): domain Bacteria; phylum Bacillota; class Clostridia; order Lachnospirales; family CAG-274; genus MGBC114079. Next base: position 7,145 of record CAZHGC010000003.1, read on the forward strand.
ATTGCGGCGTTGTTATATGACAGAAAATTTGAATGAGTAAATCGAAGATTGTTTAAAACAGCTGTTTCGAAGCTTTGAAGCCGATGAAACAGCTGTTTTTTTATTTTGCGTTTTTATTTTTATAATTTATTATGTTTGTTTTAAATTCTGACGGAGATATTCCATAGATGTCTTTAAAAACTCGATTAAACGTTCTTATGCTGTCGAAGCCGGAAGCAAAGCATATATCGGTTAATGTTCGATTTGTTGTTCTTATTAGAACAGAGGCGTGTTCGGCACGAATTAGCCCCAAATATGAGCGTAAATTCATTTTAAATTTTTGTGTGAAAATTCGAGATATATAATATTTGCTTAAATTGAACGTTTTTGCAAGAGAGTCTCTTGTTATATTTTCTGTGAAGTTATTATTTATGTATTCTGTTAATTTATAGGTTATGTCTTGAACGGGAATTCTTTTGTCATTGCTTAAAATCATTGTGTTTATTAAATTTGATAATATTATGCAGGTGTAGCCGAATTTTACTTCAAAATTGTTTTCGGGGCTTATATGATTTAGGGCAAAAAAAGTTTCCTCGTTTATTTTATCTTTTTTGATTATTGGTGTGCTTGGGCGGAAATTTGAGAAGCTTGGAAAAAGCGAACCCAAAAGGTTTGGTGCACACATTATTAAAATTTCATCGGCAGTTTCATTTTCATTTTTGAAATAGGAATGGACCATATCGGGGAAAATTACAGCGGATTCGCCCTCATTTACGGAATAGGGTTTGTCTTCAACAGTTATGTGCTGGATTCCTTTGCAAACGTATATTATTTCGATATATTTGTGCATATGGCTTGGAAAAGAAACTTCGTATGTGTTATGTTTTACGGTTAAATCGGTTTTTCTGATTTCATAGAACGGCAACATAAAATTACCTCCACACTTTTTGGCTATTATTAAATACAATCTGACTTTTATTTTAACATTTTATTGCCTATAATTCAAGTATAAAGAAGGTTGGAAAAATGATATGGAAAGGACATTTTTGAAAGGAGGGGAAAGGTTTTATGAAATTTGGAAAGTTTTTGGCTTTTACATTTGCATTTCAAATTGCAACAACGCCGTTATGTACATTTGCTTCTACGAATTTTGGAGGCGGTTATATTGGCGGAAAAACGAGTTTTTGTCTTATAAAGGGAAAACAAATTGATACTTTACAAGAAAATGATGCTGAAAAAACGGTTTTTTGGAACGGATATGTTGTTAAACTTACAAACGATTGGAACGGTTCGAAAATTCAATTTAGCATTAAGGGGAATGTTTGGACCGATATAGATTTGTCGGTTTTTGCCGAAAGCGATATTGAACTTTTTGGCGATGAGGTTTTTGAAATAAACGATATTGAAGTTTATGGCGACCAGCTTTATGCCGTTTGCAACGACGGAATTGTTATTATTATTACATCTTGTTCGAAATGTTACAGACTTAAAAAGCTTACAGACTTTGATATAAACAAGATTATGTTTAACGGCTCAAATGTTGAGCTTTTTGGGAAAAACAACGAAAAATCCGTATTCCCTGTTAGTTTTGTCAGACAAAACAATATTTCTGGCGAAGAGGCTTTGAATTTGGCGGGGAATGGTGCAATTATAATTGATGTTAGAGAAAAAGAGGAATTTTGCGAAGCTCATTTTTATAATTCAGTTAATATTCCAATTTCTCAAATTGACGAAATTTTAAAATATCCTCGGGATACAATTATTATATTTTGCTGTTTGAGCGGAGGAAGAGCCGAAAAAGCTTTGAAATTTGCTCAAGAAAAAGGATTTGTGAATGTTTATAACGTTGGAGGATATGAAAAACTTCAAGGAAATTAAATTTTGTGTGATTTTTTTAAGGAGGTTTTGATTATGAAATTTAAAAAAGTTATATCTGTTTTGGCGGCGGTTTCTATAGCCGTTACCGGAGTTTTTGGTGTTAATACTTTTGCGGAAGATATTTCTCTTGAAAGCGAAGTTTTGCCATATCTTGACACGAGCCTTTCTTTTGAAGAACGTGCTGCCGATTTGGTTTCTCGAATGACTCTTGAGGAAAAAGTTGCACAGCTTGGTCATGGTGCGGCGGAAATTAAAAGGCTTGGCATTTCGAAATACAATTATTGGCGAGAGGGTCTTCATGGAGTTGCAAGACAGGGAAAAGCAACAAGTTTTCCTTCAAGCCTTTCGATGTCCAACACTTGGGACAGGAATTTGATTTTTAGAGCGGCAGATATTACATCAACCGAAGCAAGAGGGAAAAACGCAAAACGTGATTTGTCTTATTGGTCGCCAACGATAAATATGGCACGTGACCCTCGTTGGGGAAGAAATGACGAATCATATGGAGAAGACCCATATCTTACGGCAGAATATGGAAACAATTTTGTTTCCGGTATGCAGGGTGATGACAGCAAATATCTTAAAACGATTGCAACGATTAAACATTTTATTGCGAACAACTGCGAAAACGAAAGACAGGGCGGAACTTCCGTTATGGACGAGCAAACGTTGCGTGATTATTACGGAAGAGCTTTTCAAGATGTTGTTGAAGAGGCAAACCCCGGTTCGGTTATGAGTTCTTACAACGCAACAACCGTTACAAGAGCCGGAAAAACTCTTTATGACTATATTCCGTCTTCGGCAAACCCTTATATACTTAATGACTTGCTTAGAAGAAATTGGGGATTTGGCGGATATGTTGTTGGTGACTGTGGTTCTGTAAACAACTTGAACGGTCGTTTGACTTATAAAAGAACTCTTTTCCCTGATGTTGAAGATTTGACAACAGTTCCTCAATCGGCAACAGTTCCTTTTGCAATTAAAAACGGCAATGACCTTGATTGTGGAGGTGCTGTTCAAAGCTCGGCTTATGAAGCTGTTGAAAAAGGCTATATGAGCGAAGATGATATTGATATTGCGATTTATCGTATGTTTCTTTTGAGAATGAAAACAGGTGAATTTGATGAGGGTGCTAAATATCAAGACATTACTTCTTCTGTTCTTGAAAAAGACGAACACGTTGCTGTTGCTGAAGAGGCTGCAGAAAAATCTGTTGTTCTTCTTAAAAATGACAATATGCTTCCGCTTAAATCAACCGTTAAAAACATTGCTTTGGTTGGAGGATTGGCAGGAGAGGCATATCTTGGAGATTATTCGGGAACTCCCGAAAAAACAACTTCTCCATATGAGGGGCTTGTTAATGTTTTGAAAGACAAAAATCCAGATGCGAAAGTTAATTATCTTGGAAATGTTACAGATGAAACAAAAATTCTTAACATTAAAAGTCTTAATCTTGTTCTTAATGACGGAAAGAAGAGAAAAGTTGACCTTTCCAAAGCAACAAGCATTTCGGGAATGGAACTTTCAAACGGTTCTATGAACAACGTTACACGTGTTGCATCGGCAGTTGTTAAAAACGTTGATTTTGCTAATGTTGTTAGCGTTGAGGCTGAAATTTCAGCGGGAGAAGACTCTCCGAGCGGAAGCATTATCATTGGCTATAACAATGCGAACCAACAAGCAGGTGCTGTTGAATTTTCAAGCACAGGCGGAGAGGACATTTACAAATTATATACGGGAGAATATACGGGAGCGACAGGCGGATATAATCAAGTTGCCGATTTATATTTGACAATTAGTGTTGATTCTCAATTTTCTATGGATAAATATAAAACAGAACTTGACGAGGCTGATGTTATTATTGCATATGCAGGAACAACAACTTCGGATTCGAGCGAATCTCACGACCGTTCAAACATTAAACTTCCTGAGTCTCAGGCTCACGTTGACAAACTTACTTCGGCATATCCCGAAAAAACTATTGTTGTTATGCAAACAGCGGGACAAATTGATATTTCTTCTTTTGAAAAAAATTCAAAAGCTATTTTATGGAATTGCTATAACGGACAAACACAGGGCGAAGCTCTTGCAAAAATTCTCTTTGGCGATGTAAATCCTTCGGGTAAACTTTCAACAACTTGGTATGACCCGAAAGATTTGGAAATTATGCCGGTTAACGGTGTTAGAGAAGAAGATGCAGAAAAAATCAGGTGGCAAAGAAACGATTACAGCATTAGACAAAAGAGCGGTTTTCCAGGAAGAACTTATCAATATTACAACGGAACTCCCGTTTATCCTTTTGGATATGGTTTAAGCTATACAACTTTTGAATATTCAAATTTGAAAATTTCTGATTCAAGTGTTGATGCAAACGGCGAATTTTCTGTTAGTGTTGATGTTAAAAATACAGGCAGTGTTGACGGCTCGGAAGTTGTTCAGCTTTATGTTAAATCTCCAAATGGCAACGGAGTTGATTTGCCTCTTAAACAGCTTAAAGGCTTTGAAAGAGTTGACTTGACGGCGGGAGAAACAAAGACTGTTACAATGAAAGTTAATGTTAAAGATTTACATTTTTATGATGAAAACACAACTTCGATTTATGTTCCCGAGGGGAAATATACAATTATGGTTGGTCAGAATGCCGTTGATGCGGAAAAACTTACGGGAAATATTAATGTTACGGGAAAAATTGATAACAGCCTTAAAACAGTTTCGGTAATTCCGAGTGCAATTAAAGTTGTTGGAACAATTAATCCTGTTGACGGAAGTGCTGTTCAGGCTATTTCAACCATTGACCCTAAACTTGTTGCAGTTATGGGAGACGAAACAGAGGCAAATCTTGAAAATGCGGAAGTTAAATTTACTTCAAACAATGAAGATGTTGCGGTTGTTGAAAACGGCATTGTTAGGGCAAACAAAAAAGCGGGCGTTGCTCTTGTAACAGCTTCGGTTACTGTTGACGGAGTTACAAAAACAGTTTCTTTCCCTGTTGTTGGTGTTGTTAAAAATGCTATTACCGATTCGGAAAGAGAAAATTATAAAACAACTGTTAATTCGGCTTTTGCAAGCTATGACAGCACAAAATATTCCGAGAAAAATTGGGACGTTATGACTTCAATTTACAATGGAATTATTGCTGAAATTGAAAAAGAAGTTGATGCGGATAAGCTTAAAACAGATGTTGAGGCTGCGGTTTCAAAAATGGCAACAATTAAATTGAAACCTGCTGACGGGGTTGATATTTATGAAGTTACAAAAATTGAGGATACCTTATACAACGAAGTTAATGTTACGGTTAAATATAACGGCGATGAATCTGAGCCGAAAGCAACTTTGATTGCAACTGTTTTTGACGAAAACGGAAATATATCAAGAACAAGCGAAACAGAAATTGGCGACAGCGGAGAATATACAATTGATGACAAATTTGAAGACGGTGAAACAGCCAAAATTCATATTTGGAACTCATTTGATTTGATGATGCCATATTCAAAAGAATATAGCCACACATACGTTGCGAAAGAACTTCCGTCATTTGTTGTTTATAATTTTAGCGACCCTGAATTTGATAAATATTTTGACAGCACAGACGGGCTTGCACTTCCTTCGGTTAATGGTCTTGACGGTTTTGGCGGATTCCAGACAGAAAGCAAGAAACTTAAATATACTTATAATGGAACGACTTATAACTTTACGAGAGGGCTTAAGGCAGGACAAGGAAGCACAACAAAGAAATGTGTTTACTTTAAGCCGTTCCCAGGATATTCAAGCTGTAAGGTTACAGTTTTGCTTTATACAAAAAATACGGAACGTTATCAAATTATAACTCAAAACGGAAAAGAACTTGCGAAAGGTTTTGGAGATGCAAGCGGAAACATTGTTGCAATTACCGCAAATACAACAGATATGACAAATCCTGTTTATACTTATGGCGGAGGAAGCAACAAGAGTATTGTTGGTATGATTGTTGAATATACAAAATAGTTATTGCTGAAAATATTGATATGTTTATGGTTTGGCGAAAAATATTTTCGCCGAACCGTTGTATCAGTTTTGAGTATGATGATATTTTGGATAATTGAGTTGAAATTTTGAATGGGAGGAAAAGATATGAAAAAAGTTATTTGCGGTTTGATTTTTATATTTGCTTTATCTTTTTGCTGTGTCAGTGCTTTTGCTGTGACCTCGATTTCTTTGGACAGTGCAAAAATTAATGACGGAACGGTTACTGTTAACGGAAGAATTACGGAACCTTCAAATTATCAAAGATATACGGCGGTTGTTCTTAAATTTAAAGAATCGGGAGAATATACAATTTCGGACGCTGTTTATATTGGTCAAAAGGAGAAAGAAGAAGTTTCTTTAAATAACGGTGTGTTTAGTTTTAAATTTAAAGGAAATTTTGGAAACGGCGAGAAATATGTTGTTCGAATTGGCGGTTCGAACGTTTCTGAACCTTCAAAAACAGATTTGAAAGAGGGAACGGGCGAAGAAAATCCAACTCCCGGGGCTTTTATTCTTGGTGATGTTAATGGCGACGGAGTTGTTCTTGTTGATGATGCCTCTATTCTTTTGCAATTTGTTCTTGATGAAGAAAAGGTTTCTCCCGAAATTAAAAATTCCGAGAATTTCTTTGAAAGAAGCAACGTTACGGGCGGAGAAGAATTGACTGCGGAAACTGTTAGCAACATTTTGCAAAAAGCGTTGAAACCGGATTTTGAGTTTAAATAATTTATTTGATTAAACGAGCGTTGAATTATTAAATGTGATTATAGTGTGTTGATTTAAAAAACGTTACAGAGTTTGTTTGTGTTTGAAAAAGTTCAAACAACAATTTAAAACTGTAACGTTTTTTATATTTTGATTAAAAACAAATAGTTTTTGTTTGTTATTTAGATGTATAATTGGCATTTTTACGGCAATTTTTAACTTGAAATTATTTTTATGTATAAAAATGCTAAAAAGTGTAGACCTTTTTAAATATTTAATGTATAATTATAGTAAATATTTAAAATGTTAGGGGGATTTTTATGAAAAAAAGTATTCGTTGGCAAATTCTTAAAAGTATTTCGGCTATAGTTATTGTTGCTTTATTTGTTTTGGGAACAGTCAGCATTGTTCTGAACTATAACAGCGGAAATCAAATTCTTGAAAAGACTTTGCCGGAAACAGCTGAGTTTTCATCAAAAAGTATTGCAAATGAACTTGAAAGCTATTTGAATATTTCAATTGATACGGGTTGTCTTACAAGGCTTTCAACGGAGGGTCAATCTATTGAGTCTAAAAAGGAGATTATTGACCAAAAAGTTAGTATGCACAATCTTGACAGAGGAGACGTTATTGGAATTGACGGGAAAAGTATTTTTTCTGGCACAGATTATAGCGACAGAGAGTATTTTAAAAAGGCTATGAACGGAGAAACTTACATAACAGAACCGATACTTGGAAAATCAACGGGTGAATATTCTGTTATTGTTGCGGCACCTATTTGGAAAAACGGCGTTCAAAACAGCACAGTTGTTGGCGTTGTTTATTTTGTTCCGCAAGCATCTTTTTTGAACGATATTGTTTCGGAAATAACTGTTAGTGAAAACAGTTCTGCATATATTATTGGAAGTTCAGGAAACACTATTTCGGGTGCAAATATGGATTCGGGAACTCAAAATATTGAAAATCAAGCTAAGACGGATTCCTCATTTAAAGAACTTGCCGAACTTCATCAAAAAATGAGAAACGGTGAAAGCGGTTTTGGCGAATATGAATTGGACGGTGTTGATAAATTTTTGGCATATGCACCGATTGAAGGCACAGACGGTTGGAGCATTGGTATTTCTGCAGACCAAAGCGATTTTATGGGGTCTGTTAAGGTTGCGGTTATTATAACAATTGTTCTTATTATTGCTTCATTTGTTGTTGCAATGTTTGTTGCATATTGGCTTGCAAACAGAATTGGAAAGCCGATTAATAAATGTGCTGAGCGTTTGACTAAGCTTGCACAGGGTGATTTACATTCTGAAAAGATTTCAATAAACAATGAAGATGAAGTTGGTGTTCTTGCAGATTCGGCAAATTCACTCATTGAAACAATTAAAAATATTATTGAAGATATGGGTTGGGGGCTTGGAGAAATTGCAAACGGAAATTTGTGCATTGAAAGCCAAACAGGGCACTTATACGTTGGTGATTTTGAAGCTTTGGCAACTTCTATGTATAAAATTTTGAACAATTTGAAAACAACGATGATTAACATTAATCAGAGTTCGGAGCAAGTTGCTTCGGGGGCAGAACAGGTTTCTGACGGCTCGCAGGCTCTTTCACAGGGGGCAACCCAACAGGCGGCATCTGTTCAGGAATTGGCGGCAACTCTTAACCAAATTGCCGAACAAGTTAAAGAAAATGCCGAAAATGCAAAAGATGCAAACGAACGTGTTGGTTCTATCGGCTCGGAAATTATTGAAAGTAATGAAAAAATGAAGGATATGCTTTCGGCTATGGAGGAAATTAACATAAGCTCGAAAGAAATTAGAAATATAATTAAAACGATTGAAGACATTGCTTTCCAAACAAATATTTTGGCACTTAATGCGGCTGTTGAGGCGGCAAGAGCGGGTGAAGAGGGAAAAGGTTTTGCTGTTGTTGCGGAAGAGGTTAGAACTCTTGCGGCAAGGTCTTCGGAAGCATCACAAAATACATCACAGCTTATTGAAAAATCGTTGAAAGCTGTTGACAAGGGAACGAAAATTGCAAATGATACTGCAAATTCACTTACTGTTGTTGTTAATGATGCGGAAGAAATTACAGAAATTATTGCAAAAATTACAGATGCGTCTTCTGAACAATCTTACTCAATTACTCAGGTTACTTCGGGTGTTGACCAAATTTCAAGCGTTGTTCAAACAAATTCGGCAACGGCACAGGAAAGTGCAGCAACAAGCGAAGAACTTTCAAGGCAAGCATTTATGCTTAAAGATTTGGTTGCAAAATTTAAGGTTGATAAAAACGGTGGTTCGTTGCAGACAACAATTCCTTTGAGTCAAGACGAAATTACTTTGGTTAAAACAGAGTGATGATTGACTTTTTATGACAAAAAAATATTCAGATGAGGTGATAATATGGCAAATATTGCAATTATAACTGCAAGGGGCGGAAGCAAAAGAATTCCGCACAAAAACATAAAAGAGTTTTGCGGAGCTCCGATTATTAAATATTCAATCGATGCGGCGATTAAATCGGATTTGTTTGACGAAGTTATGGTTTCGACAGATGATTTGCAAATTGCCGAAATTTCGAAATCTTTCGGTGCGAAAGTTCCATTTATGCGAAGCGAAGAAACCGCAAGCGATTTTGCGACAACAAGCGATGTTCTTATGGAAGTTTTTGATAAATATTCCGAGCTTGGCAAAAATTTTGAATATGCTTGCTGTTTGTATCCAACGGCACCGTTTGTTTCGCCGGAAAAGCTTATTGAAGGGATCAAGCTTCTTAAAGAAAAGAAAGCATCGGGAATTGTTCCTGTTGTAAAATTTTCATATCCTCCTCAAAGATGTTATGTTTTTGATGAAGAGGGAAGAATTAGTTATAAATGGCCGGAATTTGCATTGGCGAGGTCTCAGGATTTGGAGCCGTATTATCACGATATTGGTCAATTTTATTTTTACAATGTTAAAGATTATGTTAAAACAAGAGGTAATTTTTTGGGAAACGTTTATCCGATGGTTGTTCCTGAAAGCGAAGTTCAAGATATTGATACTTTGGAAGATTGGAAAATTGCAGAAATGAAGTATAAAATGATAAATGGGCTTGTTTGATTTAAGCTTTTAAGTTGATTTTTAATTAAAAAAGCGAGTTTGAAAAGAGTTTGACTTTTTTCGACTTGCTTTTTTTGTGCAATTTGATATTTTTTTTGTTGACATAAGTCTGATTTCGGACTATAATTGTATAGCATTAGCTTAAAATGTTGATTTTTAAAGGGGGATTATTATTGGATAGAATTAATGAGCAATTTCACAGGCTGAACAGGCTATATCGGGAATATGACGGGATTTATCATAATATTGCGGTTCATTTTGGTGTTTCGGACAGCGTGCTTTGGATTTTTTATTCGTTATTTGAAATGGACAAGCCTTGCACTCCGAAAGAAATTTCCGAGCTTTGCTTATTTCCGAAACAAACCATTCATTCGGCTTTGAAGTCTCTTGAAGAAAAAGGTTTTATAACTTTGACGGTTTCGGAAAAAAGCAGGAAAAACAGAATTATAACTTTGACCGAAAAAGGCAACAGATTTGTTAAAGAATTTATTTATCCGATTGTTGATGCGGAAAAAGCAGCTTTGAACGAATTATCGGACGAAGAAAGAGCAAGTATGTTGGATTTGTTTTTCAGATATCAGAAATTTTTGAAAGAAAAAATTGAGGAAATGTCAAATAATTCGAAAAAACAGATTTGAAATTATATTTTTTTGCATAATGAAACAGAAAAATTATGATTGGGAATTTTTAAGAAAAAAGTTTTTCTGTTGAGATTTAAATGCCGTTCGTTTGACATATTTATTGGAGGTTTTTGTATGAGAATTAAATTATCAAGTCATTTTAGTTATAAAAATTTAATTAGGTTTACTTTGCCGTCAATGGTTATGATGGTTATATCATCAATTTACAATGTTGTTGACGGACTTTTTGTTTCGAACTTTATTGGAGACAAAGCTCTTTCTGCCGTAAACATTATATTTCCTTTATGTATGATTATTGGGGCTTTTGGGTTTATGCTTGGAACGGGAGGAAGTGCAGAAGTTGCGAAAACTCTTGGAGAGGGCAAAAAGGAAAAAGCACAGGAATATTTTTCTATGATTATTTCAACAATTATTATTGTTGGAATTGTTTTGGCCGTAATTTGTCTTATTTTTATAAGACCGATTTCATTTATGCTTGGTGCGGACAATGAACTTGTTGATTATTGTGTTCAATATGGCTCAATTCTTCTTACTGGAATTTTTGCATTTATGCTTCAAACAAGCTTTCAAAGTTTTTTTATTGTTGCGGAAAAACCCAATATGGGGCTTATATTGTCGGTGGCTTCGGGGATTACAAATTTTATTTTGGATTTCCTTTTTATTTGTGTTTTTGATATGGGAATTGCGGGGGCAGCGTTGGCAACTGTTTGCGGATATTTTGTTGGAGGGATTGTTCCTTTTGTATATTTTATTTTGCCGAACAACAGCCTTTTAAGGCTTAGAAAGCCGAAGTTACACGCAAAAATTTTGCTTAGAAGTTGCACAAACGGTTCTTCGGAGATGATGTCAAATATTTCATCTTCAATTGTTAGCATACTTTACAATTTGCAACTTATGAGCCTTATTGGGCAAAGGGGCGTTGCGGCAATTTCCGTAATAATGTATATTAATTTTATTTTTGTTGCTTCTTTTGTTGGATTTTCGATTGGTGTTGGTCCTGTTATCAGTTATCATTATGGAGCGGAGAATTATGATGAGCTTAAAAATTTGTATAAAAAGAGTTTAAAAATTATTGGGTGTATTTCTGTTTTTATGTTTTTGGCGGCAGAGATTTCAGCCGGATTTATTGCGGAAATTTTTGTTGGTTATGATTTTGAACTTTGCGAAATGACAAGCAAGGCGTTTAGAATTTTTGCGTGTTCATTCTTGTTTTGTGGAATTAATATTTTTGGCTCGGGATTTTTTACGGCATTATGCAACGGGAAAATATCAGCTATTATATCGTTTTTGCGTTCGCTTGTTTTTGAAGCATTGATGATATTTCTTTTGCCAATTATATTTGGAATTGATGGAGTTTGGGCGGCTGTTATTTTTTCCGAATTTAGTGCGGCGATTGTTACGATATGCTTCTTTATTTTCAAGAAAAAGCAATATAAATATGCTTAATCGAGTTGTTTAATGTGTTTTTTATAATTATTTAAAATAAATGACCAAATGTGCTACTTTGTTTTGTGGTGTATTTGGTTATTTTGTTTATATCAATGTGTTTTTTATGTTGTTGGTCTTGAAAAAGTTATACATAATGTTAGTTATTTATAATATTTTTTTTAATATTATGCTAATATTGTTGCTTAAATAATAATTTTGTGATATAATTTAATTGATGAAAAAATATATAACGGTAATTGGTATTTTTGAGGTAATTAGTAAAGGGGGGCTATAGGTTTGGAGAGCAAAATAAAACCTAATGAACTTATTTATTCTCAATTTGAATATGCTTTTTCTGTTATTGATAAATGTACCGATGATTATATTTTCATTTTGGATTTTAAAGATGATTGTTATAGCATATCAGAATCTGCGGTTGAAAGATTTTGTTTGCCATCGGAAAAATTTAATAATGTATCAGAAAATTTGAAAAGTACTATACACCCTGCTGACTTTGATATGATTGTGAAAAATTTGGACGATATTGTTAACGGAAGGACAGAAGAGCATAATTTTGAATATAGATGGCTTACGGTTGACGGGGAATATGTTTGGATTAGTTGTAGGGGGCAGGTTGTTTTTGACAAGGACGGCAGTGCGGCTTATCTTGCGGGGAGAATTTCCGAAATTGGAAGCCTCAAACGTGCAGACAATATAACAGGTTTACTTACAGATGTTCAGCTTAACAGAGATTATAGAGAGCTTATTTTGCAAAACGGCTTTATAAGCGGTTATTTGATGAGAATTCGAATTGACAATTTTAAAGAAATGAACAGACGATATGGAAAAACTTTGGGAGATGAAGTTCTTAAAATTTTTGGGAGAATTCTTGAAGAGGCTGTTGGCGAAAACGGCAAGGCATACAGATACGAAAATTCAGGATTTGTTATTTTTAATTATGACGGCGGAAAGATTGAAGATGCCCAACGGCTTTATGAAGATATTAGGAAAAGGGTTGAAAAAGCGTCTGAAAAGGCGGATTACAGAGTGTTTTTTACTGTTTCGGCGGGGGTTGTTGCAATTTTGCCGAACAAAGTTAGGGAGATTGACGAAATTTACAAAAGAGCGGAATTTGCAATTTATCTTTCAGAAAACAGAGGAACAAACAACATAATTATTTTTGACAATGACGAATATAACGATTATATTAGGCACATTAACATACAAGAAAATTTAAGAATGGATATTAAAAATGACTTTAGAGGATTTGAATTATACTATCAGCCAATTGTTTCGGCTTTTGGAAAAAATCTTATTGGGGCGGAGGCTCTTTTAAGATGGGAAAGCAAAGAATATGGGAAAATGTCACCGGTTGAATTTATTCCAATCCTTGAAGAAAGCGGGCTTATTGTTCCTCTTGGAAAATGGATTTTTAAAACGGCGATAAAGCAATGTAAAGCTTGGCAGGAATTTATTCCCGAATTTAAAATGAACATAAACATTTCATATGTTCAACTTAGGACGAGCGATGTTTTGCAAGATATAAACAAATGTCTTGAAGAAGTTGGGCTTGACCCTAAATATATTTGTGTTGAAATAACGGAAAGCGGTCATTTGGATATGGACAACAGTTTAATTGAGGAATTTTACAAAAACAATTTTAAACTTGCAATTGATGATTTTGGCACAGGGTATTCAAATATGAGATATTTACAATATTTGAACGTTGATATAATTAAAATTGACCGTTCTTTTGCGGAGCGTGCAACGAAGAGCTTATATGATTATAAAATTGTTAAGCACATAATCGATATGGCACACAGCGTTGATTTGGATATATGTCTTGAGGGAATTGAAACAGAGGAGGAACTTGAGATTATTGAAACTTTGCGACCTGATTTTATTCAAGGATTTTATTTTGGAAAGCCTGTTCCGAAAGGAACATTTTTTGAAAACAACATTGAAGGTGTTTTTTAAAGATTGACAAAGGCTTGGAAAGGGCATAGACTGCTTTTCCGAGCCTTTTTAATTTGCAAAAAGTATATTGTTTTTTTAATTTGTTATTTTTTTTAAAACAACATCTGAAAGCTTTGCAAAGTCGGTTAGAGAGAGAGTTTCGCCACGAACTTTTTCATCGAAGCCGGCTTCATTTAAAATTTCTGCAATTTCTTCTTTTGAAAAATTGAAACCACCTGTGTTGAAAATGCAATTCAGCAATGTTTTTCGCCTTTGAGAAAATGCCGATTTTATAATTTTGAACATAAGCGTTAAATCTTTTGTTTCAACTTTTGGTTTTTCAAAGACAGTTAACTTTATTACGGCAGAGTCAATATTTGGGCGAGGCATAAAACAATTTTGCGGAACATTTGCAACAATATACGGTTTGCAGAAATATTGCACAGCAAGGCTTAACGCACCGTAATCCTTTGTTGAGGGGGCGGCATTCATTCTTGCGGCAACTTCTTTTTGAATCATAACGGTTATACTTTGAATTGGAAGTTGTTTTTCAAGAATTTCCATAATTATTGGTGTTGTTATATAATATGGAAGATTTGCAACAACTTTTAATGTTTTATCTTGAAATTTATCGGCGATTGATTTTATATCAACTTTTAAAATGTCCTCATTTATTATTTCTATGTTATTGAAACGAGAAAGAGTGTCGTTTAAAATTGGGATTAACGTTTTATCTATTTCAACGGCAATGACTTTATATGCTTTTTCGGCAAGGGCGGAGGTTAACGTTCCAATTCCCGGGCCTATTTCAATTACAACGTCATTTTCGCTTATTTCCGCAGATGTTATTATTTTATTTAAAACGTGATTATCTATTAGAAAATTTTGACCGAAATTTTTTTTGAAGCTAAATTCATATTTTGTTATTATATCTTTTGTTTTTGCAAATAATGAAGAATCTATTTACATCTACCTCCCGTTGGGTTTATGTTGGATTTGCGATATTGAACAAAATCTTGTGCCGATGATAAAATCGACACAAGATTTTGTTTTTATTGTTACAATTTAAAAAGTTATTGTTTTAAATTTGAGTTTTAATTGTATCCATTGCTGATTTTAAGGCATCATCTGTTTTTGAAGCATCTTTTCCACCTGCTTGTGCCATATTTGGACGACCGCCGCCGCCACCGCCGGCAGTTGTTGCGGCTGATTTAACGATTGCTCCGGCGTTTGCTCCTTTTTTGACAACGTCATCGGTTACCATTGCAACGAAAGAAACTTTGCCATCTAACGGACTTGCCAAAACAATTATTCCACTTTGGAGTTTGTCTTTTATTCTGTCGCCCATTGTTCTTAATGAGTTCATATCCATTCCGTCGATTTTTGCACAAACAACGGAAACGCCGTTTACATCTTCTTTTTTTGCAAGAAGCTCATCGATATGACCGAGAGACATTTTTGCTTTAAGTTGTTCAAGTTCTTTTGAAAGAGCCTTGTTTTCTTCAAGAATTGAAGTTATTTTTGATGCAATGTTTTGACCGCTTATTTTAAGTGAGTCTCTTACATTATTGAACATAAATTCCATTTCTTCGTAATGTGCTAAAACGCCATAGCCTGTTAACGCTTCAATTCTTCTGACACCGGCAGCAACTCCGCTTTCGGAAAGAATTTTGAAACTTCCGGCTTGTGCGGAATTTTTTAAGTGAGTTCCGCCACAAAATTCAACGGAATAATTACCAACGCTGACAACACGAACAACGTCACCGTATTTTTCGCCGAATAATGCCATTGCACCTTTTTTCTTTGCTTCTTCAATTGGAAGTTCTTCAATTGTTACATCTAAGGCATCAAGAATTTTTTTGTTTACGATTTTTTCGATTTTTATGAGGTCTTCTTTGCTAACGGCTTCGAAATGGGTGAAGTCGAAACGGAGTCTTGAGCTTGAAACATATGAACCTGCTTGTTCGATATGATTTCCCAAAACTTCACGTAATGCCTTTTGAAGAATATGCGTTGTTGTGTGATTTCTTGCTGTTGCAAGGCGTTTTTCGGAATTAACGGCAAATTCAGCAAATTCGCCAACTTTTATTGTTCCTGATTTTACGACACCTGTGTGAAGAATTTTGTTTCCGCCGAATTTTGTACAATCGGTTATTTCTATTTCACAAGAATTTGTTTTAATTATTCCGTTGTCACCTGCCTGACCGCCCATTTCTGCATAGAACGGGGTTTTATCGGCAATTATTGTTACATTTTGACCTTCTGTTGCTGTTTCGGAAACGGCATCGTTTGCAACTATTGCAAGAATTTTTGAATTTGTTTCGGTTAAAGTTGTGTAACCTGTGAATGTGCTTGACATATCGGCGGGGAGACTATGGAAAACTGTTTCTTCCGCACCCATATATGTGTTTTCTTCTCTTGCGGCTCTTGCACGATTTTTTTGTTCTTCCATTTCTTTCAAGAAACCTTGTTCATCGATTTCGAAACCAGCTTCTTCGAGAATTTCTTTTAACAAGTCGATTGGGAAACCGTATGTGTCGTACAATTTGAAGGATTCAGCACCGCTGAAAATTTTCTTGCCGTTTTGCTCATTGATTGATTTTATTTTGTCACGAAGAATTTCCATTCCTTGATTTAATGTTTCATAAAATCTTTCTTCTTCAACAGTTATTATTTTATATATATAATCTTTCTTTTCTTCAAGTTCGGGGTATGCACCTTTTGAATTTTCGATTACAACTTTGCAAAGTTCGGAAAGGAATTTTTGATTTATACCAAGGAGCTTGCCATGTCTTGCGGCACGTCTTAAAAGACGTCTTAAAACGTATCCTCGCCCTTCGTTTGAGGCAAGAACGCCATCGGCAACCATAAACGTTACAGAGCGAATATGGTCGGTTATAACACGAATTGAAACATCGGTTTTATCATTTTTGCCATATTCGACACCGGCTGTTTTGCAAACGGCATCTCTGATTGCTTTTATTGTATCAACGTCAAAAATTGAATTTACATTTTGCATAACGGTTGCTATTCTTTCGAGCCCCATTCCTGTGTCGATATTGGGGTGGTCCAAATTGGAATATGTTCCGTCTTCTTCTTTGCAGAATTGAGTGAAAACCAAATTCCAAACTTCCATATATCTGTCACAATCACAGCCAACGGTGCAATCTGGGCTTCCACAACCATATTGTTCACCTTTGTCATAGTATATTTCGGAACAAGGACCGCAAGGGCCAACGCCATGTTCCCAGAAATTATCTTCTTTTCCCATTCTGAAAATTCTTTCGGCGGGAATTCCGACTTTTTTATTCCAAATTTCGAAAGCTTCGTCATCATCTTGATATACGGAAACATATAATCTTTCGGCAGGAATTTTTAAAACTTCTGTGAAGAATTCCCACGCCCAAGGGATAACTTCATTTTTGAAATAGTCGCCAAAAGAAAAGTTTCCAAGCATTTCGAAGAAAGTTCCATGGCGAGCGGTTTTTCCGACATTTTCGATGTCGCCTGTTCGGATACATTTTTGACAAGTTGTAACTCTTTTTCGTGGCGGAACTTGCTGACCTGTGAAATATGGTTTTAAAGGTGCCATTCCAGAATTTATTAACAAAAGGCTTTTATCGTTGTTTGGAACGAGGGAAAAGCTTTTCATTCTAAGGTGTTCTTTACTTTCAAAAAATGAAAGATATTTTTCTCTTATTTCATTAAGACCGAGTTTCTCCATTTTTATTCCTCCGTTGGTAACATTATGACAGCAAAAAGCTGTTGATATTTATATTTTAGCTGTTAATATTTTGCGAACGAGTTTATATAACTTTAATTGCAAAAGAGGCTGTCGCATTTTGCAACAGCCACTTTAAAAACAGCCTTTTTTCAAAAATGAGCGAGCTTATTTTTGAATTAAAGTTGAACAATTTTTTAACCGTTGGGTTTATGCCGGCGATTTGTATTTTTGTGAAAATACGAATAGTCTTTGATTGATTTTTATATTAACTTTTTACAAAGACTAAATAATTTGGCTATTATATTGAGTATACAAGAAAACGATTAATTTTTCAAGTAAAAGGTTTAAATATTTAAAATTAATGTGTTTGAGACATTGTTTCTGTTATTTTTAATTTTTCAATGTTTGGTATATTTTTGTCTATTTTAAGATTTTTTTCGGCAACATTTAGCATAAGCTTAATTCTGTTTAACTGATTTACTTCGCTTGCACCGGGGTCATAATCTATTGCAACTATGTTTGAAAGCGAATAACGTCTTTTAATTTCTTTTATTATACCTTTTCCTGTTACGTGATTTGGAAGACAGGCGAAAGGTTGCATACAAATTACGTTATTTACGCCTTCTGTTATAAGTTCGACAATTTCTGCCGTTAAAAACCAGCCTTCGCCGGTTTGGTTGCAAAGAGAAACGATTGGTTCTGCCATTGCTCCAAGTTTTTGGATTTCATTTGGAGGAATGAAACGTGAGCTTTTTTTGAAAGCTTCTTTCATAGGTTTTCGATAATGCTCGATAACTTTAATTACAAAATCGTTTAAGACCCTTGAAACTTTTCTCATTCCCAAATATTTTTCCTGATATGTTGCGTTATATAATTCATAGAGGAAGAAATCTGCCAAATCGGGAACGACAGCTTCGGCACCTTCGTTTTCAACCAAAGAAACAACATCATTATTTGCGGTTGGGTGGAATTTTACTAATATTTCACCGACTATACCAACTTTTGGTTTTGTTATATTTTTTAATTTTACGTTGTCAAAATCGTTTATTATATTTTGGATATTACGTTTAAATTCGCTGTGTTTTCCTTTTTTGACAGCTTCTTTACATATTTCGTTCCATTTTTTGTAGAGCTCTTCGCAAGAGCCTTTCACAAGCTCATAGGGGCGGGTTGCATAGAGAACACGCATTAATGTATCGCCGTAAATTATAGATTGAACAAGAGTGTCCAAAAGTTTTATTGAATATTTCCAACCGGGATTTTTTTCAAGCCCCAACGCACTTACGGAAATAACGGGAATGTTTTCGTAGCCTGCTTTTTTCAATGCTCGTCTTATGAAACCTATATAATTTGTTGCACGACAGCCCCCACCCGTTTGGCTCATTAGAACGGAAAGATTATCTGTGTCATATTTTCCTGATTTTATTGCTTTTAAAATTTGACCGACAACTATCAATGCGGGATAGCAAGCATCGTTGTTTACATAGCGAAGCCCGATATCTATACATTCTCGGTCGATTGCCGGCATAACGTCAACATTGTAGCCACAACTTCTTAAACACTCTTTCATTATATCGAAATGAATTGGAGCCATTTGAGGACAAAGAAGCGTGTGACGTTTTTTCATATCTTTTGTGAATATTGCACGCTGTTTTTTATTTTCAGGCGTTTTAAGTTTTGTTTTCTTTCTGCGACGTTCTTCCAATGCGGCAAAAAGAGAACGAATTCGTATTCTTGCAGAGCCTAAATTGTTTACTTCGTCTATTTTTAACAATGTGTATATTTTGCCTGCCGATGAAAGAATTTCTGCAACTTCATCGGTTGTTACGGCATCGAGACCACAGCCGAAAGAGTTTAGCTGAACAAGTTCGAGGTCTGTTCTTTTTGCAACGAACGCCGCAGAAGCATATAATCTTGAATGGTATGCCCATTGGTCTCGGACGTTTAGAGGACGTTCAACTTCGCCGAGGTGGGCAACGGAATCTTCTGTTAGAACGGCAACACCATAGCTTACAATCATTTCTGGAATTCCATGGTTTATTTCCGGATCTGTGTGATATGGTCTTCCGGCAACAACAATTCCCGTCATATTGTTTTCTTCTATATATTTTATTGTTTGCTCGCCGATTTTTCGCATATCATTTCGATAGTTTTGCTGTTCTTCCCATGCTTTTTCGAATGCGACTTTAATTTCTTTTGGGTCTATATCAGGAAATTCTTCACAAAGACGTTTTGCAAAGAAATTTTTGTCGGAAAAGCTGAAAAACGGATTTTTGAAATTAATATTTTGTGTTCGAAGTTCTTCAACATTATTTTTTATATTTTCGGGATAGCTTGTAACAATTGGGCAGTTATAGTTATTATCGGCATCTTTTATTTCCTTGTGTTCATATGCTATACAAGGGTAGAAAATGAAGTTTGCACCGTTTTCTATTAAATATTTTATATGACCATGAACCATTTTTGCGGGATAGCAAACTGATTCGCTTGGGATTGAATCTATTCCTGTTTCGTAGACATTTCTGTCGGATTTTGGAGAAAGAAGAACGGAATATTCGAGTTCATTGAAGAATGTGAACCAAAACGGATAGTTTTCGTACATATTCAGAACACGAGGAATTCCGACAATTCCTCTTTTTGCATTTGCCGGATCGATTGATTTATAACCGAAAAGCCTTTTATATTTATACTCGAAAAGGTTTGGAACACAGCTTGAAAGAACGTCTTTTCCGAGACCTCTTTCGCAACGGTTTCCGGATATAAATTTTCTTCCGCCGGAAAATTTGTTTATTGTTAGAAGACAGTTGTTGCTACAACCTTTACATCTTGAAAGAGATGAAGTTACTTCAAGGTTGTTTAATTCTTCTTTTTTCAAGAGTGTTGAATTATAATTTGGCTCAAGCTTTTCTTTTGCAATTACCGCAGCACCGAAAGCACCCATAAGGCCGGCTATATCGGGGCGAATTGCTTCTCTTTCGGAAATTAATTCAAACGAACGCAAAACGGCATCGTTATAGAAAGTTCCGCCTTGAACAACTATGTTTTTGCCCAAATCATCGGGATTTGTTATTTTAATTACTTTTTGCAAAGCATTTTTTATAACGGAATAGGCAAGACCGGCTGAAATATCGGAAACTTCGGTTCCTTCTTTTTGTGCTTGTTTTACACGTGAATTCATAAAAACTGTACATCTTGAGCCCAAGTCGATTGGATTTTTTGCAAAAATTGCGATTTTTGCAAAATCTTCAACGCTGTAGTTGAGAGATTTTGCGAAAGTTTCTATGAAAGAGCCACAACCGGCAGAGCAAGCCTCGTTTAAAAGAACGCTGTCGATTACGCCGTCTTTTATTCGGATACATTTCATATCCTGACCGCCTATGTCGAGGATAAAGTCTACGTCATTTCTGAAGAAAGATGCTGCTTTATAATGGGCAACGGTTTCTATTTCGCCCAAATCAACCATCAATGCTTCTTTTATTAATGCTTCGCCATATCCTGTTACACAGGAATTTTTTATTGTTACATCTTCGGGCATTTCGTTATAAATTTCTTTTAATGCACGAGTTATTGTTTTTAGAGGGCTTCCCTCATTGCTTGCATAAAAAGAATAGAGTAATTCGCCATTTGAGCCGATTAGGGCAAGTTTGCTTGTTGTTGAGCCGGAATCTATTCCGAGATAGGCATCGCCTTTATATGTTTTTAAATCACCTTTTGGAAGAGTACTTTTGTTGTGGCGATTTTGGAATTCGACATAATCGTCTCCGCTTTTAAAAAGAGGGTCGAGGCGATTTATTTCCATTGTCAGATGTTTTTCTTTTCTCATATTTGTAAGAAGCCCGTCAAAGTCGAAAAGTTCGCTTTTTCCGGCAGAAAAAGCAGCTCCCATTGCTGCAAAAAGGTGGGAGTTTTCTGTTTCAATGACATTTTCGGGTTTTAAATTTAAAACGTCTATAAAGCGAGCTTTTAATTCTGAGAGAAAATGGAGCGGACCGCCGAGGAAAGCAACGTTTCCACGAATTGGCTTTCCGCAGGCAAGCCCAGAAATCGTTTGATTTACAACGGCTTGGAATATTGAAACGGCAAGGTCGGGTTTTGCGGCACCTTCGTTTATTAACGGCTGAATGTCGCTTTTTGCGAAAACTCCACACCTTGCGGCGATTGGATATATTACGTTGTGTTTTTTTGCAAGTTCGTTCAAGCCTTGGGCATCGGTTTGGAGAAGCGTTGCCATTTGGTCTATGAACGAACCTGTTCCACCGGCACAAATTCCGTTCATTCTTTGTTCAATTCCATTTGTGAAGTATATTATTTTTGCATCTTCGCCACCGATTTCTATTGCGACATCGGTTTTTGGAGCAATTATATCAATTACATTTGAAACGGAAACTACTTCTTGTATGAAGGGCATTCCAATCCAATTTGAAATTGAAAGACCGCCTGAACCGGTAATCATTGCGTTAAATTTTATATTTCCTATTTTATTTTTTGCATTTTGGATTAGGTCAATCAACGTTTCTTGAATGTTTGATAAATGACGTTTATATTCAGAAAAAACAATTTCCTTATCGGCATTTAAAACAACCAATTTTACAGTTGTTGAGCCTACATCTATGCCAACTTTAAAATGATTCATAAAACAATCTCCTTGTCATTATAAAAACCTTGTCTTCCTATTATAATGTATTTTATGACAAAATACAACAAATAATTTTATGGTTTTTAAAATATATTTTATCGGGTTAAAGTTGATTTGTTTAACCGACAAAAAGGTTTGGGGGAACGGGTTAAAATTGTCGGTTTGGCAAGTTTGTTTTGTGGGTTGAGTATTATTTTGGAATTACAGTGTTTTGCGAATTTTATGGGTTATACAAGTTGTTATATATTAATATATAATATTTAAAATGCGGGAATATTCATTTGGATTTGTTAAAGAAAAAAACAAAAGAGCTGTTGGTTTGACAGCTCTTTTGTGAGAAATGTTTTTATTAATTTGAAATGTTAATTGATTTTTAAATTCTGAATGAATTTATAAATTCCGAATTGTCTTTTGTTTTTGAGAGCATTTCCGAAAATTGTTCATTTATTTCCGTTACAGAGGCATTTCCGAAATTTTTTCTGAGAGAATAGACCGTTTCAAGTTCTTTTTCTGTTAGAAGCATATCTTCTCGCCTTGTTCCTGATTTTGAAATGTCTATTGCCGGAAATATACGTTTTTCGGCAAGACGGCGGTCTAAAACGAGCTCCATATTTCCTGTTCCTTTGAATTCTTCAAATATTACATCGTCCATTTTACTTCCGGTTTCTATAAGAGCGGTTGCAAGAATTGTTAAACTTCCGCCTTCTTCTATATTTCTTGCAGCTCCGAAGAATTTTTTTGGCATATATAATGACGCAGGGTCAAGCCCACCGGACAATGTTCTTCCACTTGGCGGAATTATGAGGTTATAGGCTCTTGCAAGCCTTGTTATACTGTCGAGAAGAATTACCAAATCTTTGCCTTGTTCAACAAGACGTTTTGCTCTTTCCAAAACCATTTCGGCAACACGTTTGTGGTGTTCCGGTTCTTCATCGAATGTTGAATATACAACATCTACATTTTTTCCGTCAATTGAACGCTGCATATCTGTTACTTCTTCGGGGCGTTCATCGATTAGGAGGACGATTAAGTGCATATCGGGGTGATTTTTTGTTATTGCATTTGCTATGTTTTTGAGAAGAACTGTTTTACCTGTTTTTGGGGGTGCAACAATCATTCCTCTTTGACCTTTTCCGATTGGTGCAATTATATCTATAATTCTTGTTGAGATGTTATTTTTTGACGTTTCGAGATTTATTTTTTTATCGGGATAAATTGGCGTTAAATCTTCGAAATTTGGACGTTTTGAAAGATTGAAAGGGCGGTCGCCGTTGACTGTTTGAACATAGAGCAACGCACGAAATTTTTCGTTATCTTTCGGAATTCGGATATTTCCCTTAACGCAATCGCCTGTTTTTAAGTTGAAACGTTTTATTTGTGATGGTGATATATATATATCATCTGCTCCCGGAAGATAATTTTGACGTCTTAAAAAACCATAGCTATCGGGGAGAACTTCAAGTATTCCCTCGGTTATTATGCCACTGTCGAGTTCTTCAAGATAGCTTTTGTTTAGGGCAACTGTGTCAGACGTGTCAACTTTTTGGGAGTCGTTGAATTCGGGTTGCGATTCGTTGGTTTGATGATATGAATTTGATGAGAAAACCTCATTTTGAGAGGGGGCGTTTATTTCTTTAATTTTTTCGATTAATTCGTTCTTTTTATATTTTGTAATACTTTTTATACCTTTTTCCTTTGCTATTTCACGAATTTCGGAAAGAGTCATTTCGTTGTAATCCATTGATATCCTCCTTGAATATTCATTGGCTTTTATATTAAGCTATATTTTAAATTTATTTTTGGAAAATTTGATGTAGCTAAATTTGGCTGTTGACGTATGGCAGATGCGGATATACTGATTTTTATTGAGAGAATATCGCACAATTGTATTTTATAGGTTTGATTGAGTTATGTAAAATTACGCATAATGGTTGATTTATTTCAAGGTATTGTCGTAACAACAAATTATTAATAATTATATCATATATTTGAGTATATGTCAATGTTTGGAATTTTGTTTTCACAACATTTTTGAAAAAACTGCGTTGAGAAAAGAGGTTGGAGATTTTTAAGATTTAGGCAACACAGTAATTATAAAAATACGGTGTTGCCTAAACTTTTATTTGAGAGGAAAGGTTAATTTTGTTTAAGAATTATGCTAAATTATATCCCAAGGGGTTATCATTCCCAAAAGGGGTTCATCACGTTTACCCGTTTCGGTTATATATACAACGGTTAGCATTTTTCTCCTTCCGGGGGTATATTTAAAAAGTTCGTGGACTTCGTGAAGATATGCTGTTTTTGGAAGAAATGCAAAATATTCGGTTAAGTGATTGTCGAGAGGAAGATACTGTTTGAATTGATTTATTGTTGTATCTTTGTTTATATTTACCGAGTTTTCGTTGCATAGGTATGTGAACACTGTGTTTTCGCTGAAAATTCCAACCAATTTGCCGTTATCGATTACAGGTATATGGGTGTATGTGAAGCTGTTCATAACTTGCACAACTTCGGAAAGTTTTTCGTTTGGCGATATTGTGTAAATTCTGTCAATTGGGATTGCATAATCTATTGCTTTTGGTGGGTTTGTTATTGCTGTTATGCAAGTTTGCAAAAGTTTTATCATTTCGACAGAAGGGATTATTGGATAAACTCCGCCAACTTTTGGATTGTGCGTTAGAAAATTTCGGACTATTCGGCAATAGTCCAAATCTTCTTTAAATTTTTTTAATTGAGGGACTGTGAATAATCTACCGATTATTGATTCATTTTCCTTTGAATTTGGAAAATAAATTCTTCTTCCTTCAAATTCAAGTTGTTTGTATAATTGTAAAAATTTTTCTGTTTGACTGTTCAAAAAAATATCTCCTCCAAGTTTAAGGTAACACCACATAATTGGAATTTGGATAATTTGAAATATGTGGTGTTATTTAAAATTTTATTTATATTAACGGTTGTAAATCTTTGAAAAATAGGCAAGGGCAGATGCTTTTTCATCTGTTAGAAGTCCGTCTTTGAAGCGGAACTGCCAATTTCCCGAGGAAACGCCGGGGGTGTTCATTCTTGCTTCGGAGCTTTGGCAAAGTATATCTTGAATTGGAATTACGGCAATGTTTGCAACACTTGCAAAGGCACAACGGATTAAATCCCAAGAAATATCTTGACCGGATATATTTAACAATCTTCTGACATAATCTTTTGTTGTTTCCGAAGCGGAAGCGTACCAACCGATTGTTGTATCGTTGTCGTGGGTTCCTGTGTAAACTATGAAGTTTGTTCCTTGATAGTTATGAGGAAGATAGTCGTTTTCTGCGGTGCTGTCGAATGCGAATTGGAGAATTTTCATTCCGGGAAAGCCCAAATCATCACGAAGTTTTAGAACTTCTTCGTTTAAATCGCCGAGATCTTCTGCTATTATTGGAAGATTTGGGAGAGTTTTTTCGATTGTTTTGAAAAATTCAATTCCCGGACCTTTTTTCCATTTTCCTGTTACTGCTGTTTTTGAGCCATATGGAATTGACCAATAGGAATCGAATGCTCGGAAATGGTCTATTCGTATTGTGTTGACAAGGCTTAACATATGGCTTATGCGTTTTGTCCACCATTCATAATTTGTTTTTTTGTGATATTCCCAATCATAGAGAGGGTTTCCCCAAAGCTGACCTGTTTTGCTGAAATAATCGGGCGGAACGCCGGCAACTTCTGTTGGAAAGCCGTTTTCATCTATTTTAAACAAACTTGGGTTGCTCCATGTGTCGGCACTGTCGGCGGCAACGAATATTGGAATGTCGCCGATTATTTCAATTTCGTTTTCTTTGGCATAGGATTTCACTTTTTGCCATTGTTCTTGAAATTTATATTGGAGAAATTTATAAAAACTTATTTCGTTTTTTAATTTTCGAGTCCATTTTTCGATTGCTACTTTTTTTCTTTTTGCAATGTCATCGGGCCAAGAGTTCCACGTTGCACCATAGAAACAATCATTTATTGAATCTTCCGAAAGATTTTTTTCGGTTAATTTTTTATAGGCTTTATATTCCAGTGTTTCGAAAGTGTTTTTTCTTTCTGCTATGAAATGATTTTTTAATGCAACGAAAAGGCAGTAATCATCGAGCCAATCTTGATTTTTTTTGCAAAAGGAGTTGTAATTTGAAACAATTTTTTTATCTTTTAGTGTTTTAAATTTTGCAAATGCTTTTCTGTAGATTGAATATTTATAATCGATAACTTTTCCGTATTCAACGTTTGTTTCGGAGAAATTTGGAATTTCGCCCAAATCTTTTTCACTTATCAGGTTGTCTTTAATTAAGCTGTCTATGCTTATTAATAAAGGGTTTCCGGCGAAAGTTGAAAAGCTTTGATATGGAGAGTCTCCGAAGCTTGTTTGTCCAAGAGGAAGTATTTGCCAAATTTTTTGATTTGCCTTTTTTAAAAAATCGATAAATTCAAACGAGCTTTTACCGAAATCACCTATTCCATATTTTGACGGAAGGCTTGTTATATGGAGAAGTATTCCACTTTTTCTTTTTTTCATAATATACCTTCTTTCTAAATTTATAAATTTTGAATTATTGCAAAATTTTATATATTTATTTTTTGGGGTTATATGTGGTTATATCAAGTTGTAAAAAAACAAATGGAGAATAAAAAATTTAGAGCGTGTGCAAAACAGAAAAACCGAAAAAGAAAATTTGCGAAGCAAAAGCGACAGGTTTTAAAGCAAAAATTTTTTTATTATTCCAAAGATTGTTTCTTATAATTAAATTATAAACGTTATTTTTTAATATTACAACAAATAGTTTTTAATTTATTATAAGCGAGAAATTTTATTATATTTGATTTGGAAAAATGATTAAGCATATTATTTTTTTGATTTGGGAAAATAGAGAGTGTAAAAGCTTAAAATTTTTATGGAGTTTTTACTGTTGATTTTTTTTAAGGAGGTTTTTATTTTGAGAATTTTAATTTTATGCGGAGTTATTACGCTTATGGCGGGCCTTTTTTGCGGGTGCGGAAACAAGGACTCGGCAGCTAATGATATAAACAAATTATTTAACGATATTATGCCGGACGGAATGGAAAATTCAACCGATGATTTTTGGAATGATGACGGCGAAATAGGATATGGAAACCCTTACGGAATGTACGGAAATTATGGCTCATATGGTGCATATGAATATAACAACAATTATAACAACGTTTATGGAACAACGCCGGGAGACTTTAACAGGGCGGGGTATAACGGAAGCGGAAAAGGAAATATGGATTTTGATATGACACCTTCAAATTTTGACTCTGAAAAAAATACAGAGGTTACGACAAAGGAAAAATAAGGGTTAAAAAGTTGGTGTGTTTGTTTTAGTTTTTTAAATTTTGAAATTTGGCAAAAAAGCGAAGAGTTTGAATTTATTTAGGCAAAGAATGAGGGCATTGGGGGAAATGGAAAAAGAGAACTCCGATGCCTGATTTTTATTTTGGTTTGGAGAGGAATGTTTTGCGGTTTTGGGGCAAAAAATAAGGTGTGGATTTTTTGTCTGAATTGTGCTATTATAGTAATGGCTTTATATAATTGTAATTTTACGGCTTTGGCTGTTATTGTGAGGTTTTAAGCCGATTTTATTGAATTACGAGGTGTTGCGTTATAAATTTTGTTGTTTATATATGCAATTTGAGTTTTTGGAGGTTTTTATGAAAAAGATATTGACAATTTTGATTTTATGTTTTTCTGTTTTGTTTTCCGCTTGTTCCGGAAAAGAAAACGATTTTGTTAGAGATGAGTCTAAACTGCAAGTTTATACGAGTTTTTATGCGGTTTGTGATTTTGTTCAGAAAATTGGCGGAGACAAAATTCAAGTTTACAATTTGGTTCCGAGCGGAACAGAGCCACATAATTGGGAACCGACTTCCGGCGATATGCTAAATCTTGAAAATGCGGATTTTCTTTTTTACAACGGCGGAGGAATGGAAGGTTGGATTGACAAAGTTAGGGCATCTATTGAAAACGAAAACATTGAATATGTTGAACTTTCAAAAGATGTTGATTTTATTAAATCGGAGCATACTCACGAGCACGAAGAGGGCGAAAACCACGATGAAGAGGGAGTTGACCCACATATTTGGCTTGACCCACAAAATGCAAAAAAAGAGGCTTTTGCGATAAAAGAGGCTCTTTCGGCGAAAGATGCAGAAAATGCGGATTATTATTCTCAAAAATATGACGAATTTGCAAAAAAAGCTGACGAGCTTGACGAAAGTTTTAAAGAGGTTGTTTCGGGAGCGGAAAACAAAACAATTGTTGTTGCTCATCAAGCTTATGGCTATTTATGCAAAGCTTATGGTCTTGAACAGCTTGCCATTGAGGGGCTTTCGGCAGATTCGGAGCCATCTCCCGCAAAAATGGCGGAAATTTCAAAAACAGTTAAAGAAAAGGGAATTAAATATATATTTTTTGAGGAACTTTTGACACCGAAAGCCGCATCGGTTATTGCGGAAGAAACAGGGACAGAGCTTCTTGTTTTAAATCCTTTTGAGGGGCTTACCGATGAGGAAATTGCAAACGGTGGCGATTATTTTTCGGTTATGTATAAAAATCTTGAAAATATTGAAAAAGCACTTGGCAGGTGATTTTATTATGGACATTCTTCAAGTTAACGACATTTCTTTTAATTATCCCGATAAGGCGATAATTAAAAATTTGAGTTTTAACGTTGAAAAGGGCGATTTTGTTTGTATTGTCGGAACAAACGGAACGGGCAAAAGCACTCTTTTGAAACTTATTTTAAATTTGCTTAAACCCGACAAGGGCGAAATTTTTATTGACGGGGAAAATTCACGAAATTTTAAAAGTTTTCAAAAAATTTCCTATGTTTCACAAAAAGCGACTGATTTCAATTCGGGATTTCCGGCAACAGTTGAAGAAGTTGTTGCGGCGGGGCTTTATCCTAAATTTGGATTTTTGAAATTTAACAAAAAAGAATGCAAAAAGAAAGTTTTTGCTGCTCTTAAAACTGTTGGTATGGAAGAATATTCAAAAAAGCTTATTGGGCTTCTTTCGGGAGGGCAACAGCAACGAGTTTTTATTGCAAAGGCACTTGTTAATGACCCTCAAATTATTTTTCTTGATGAGCCAACAGTTGGAATTGATGTTAAAGCGGTTGATTCGATTTGTTGCCTTTTGGGCGACCTTAACAAAAAATTTGGAATTACAATCATTATGGTTACGCACGACATTTCATCAATTATTTATCATTCAAACAAGGTTTTGCAACTTAGCGAGGACGGAAGTGCAAGGCTTGTTAATTCGGTTGATTTTGGTCACGAAACCATTTTGAAGCACGTTCATCATAATCATTGATTTTGGAGTGTGATTTTATGGATACACTTATTGATATTTTTTCGCAAGGATATATGCAAAGGGCGTTTGTTGTTGCATTGCTTATATCGATTATAACGCCACTTATTGGAAACGTTATTGTTTTGAAAAGGCTTTCGTCTATTGGCGATGCACTATCGCATTCAAGTCTTGCCGGCGTTGCAATTGGGCTTTGTTTTGGATTTAATCCGATTTTTGCGGCGATTGTTTTTTCTGTTATTGCGGCGATAATTATTGAATACATAAGAAGGGCATTTCCAAATTATTCGGAAATGGCAACGGCGATTGTTTTATCGTTTGGTGTTGGCATTGCGGCGGTTTTTTCGGGGTTTACGGGGAACGCAGCAAATTTTGATAATTTCCTTTTTGGAAGCATTATTGCAACAAGTTCATTTGATTTATATACGGTTTTGGTTTTGAGTGTTCTTGTTCTCATTGTTATGATTGTTTTGTTCAGAGAACTTTTTTACATTACTTTTGACGAAGAGGGTGCAAGGCTTTCGGGAATTTCCGTTAAAAAAATTAATTTGATTTTTACTGTTATAACGGCGGTTGTTGTTTCGATTGCAGCGAAAACAGTTGGAGCTTTGGTTATTTCTTCGCTTATGATTATTCCTGTTGCGTGTGCTATGCTTGTTTCGAAGAGTTATAAATCAAACGTTGTTTTGTCGGTTGTTTTTGCTATGGTATTCACGATTTTAGGGCTTGTTGTTTCGAGCGTTTATGATTTGAAGCCCGGGGGAACGATTGTACTTATTGGAATTTTGATATTATTGATTATTTTGGGATTTAGAAAGCGGAGATAAAAAATTTAAAAAAAGTCTTGATTAACATATTTTTTTGTTATATAATCATTGTAGTTGGACGGGGGTGCTTTTTGCTGAGATTATACCCTTTGACCTGATATAGATAATGCTATCGAAGGGAAGTCTTGTTTTTATATATTGAAATTTATGGGCTTTTCTTTTAATTGTCAAAAATTTTGACAATTTGAGAAGAGTCTTTTTTATTTTCCATACATAATAATTTTGCCGATTTCCTTATAATGATTGCCGAAAACATTTTAATTATGTTTTATGAAATTATACGGGTTTGTCCAAATTAAATTTTGCAGTTGTTTTAATATTTTTTATTTACGGAGGTTTATTATGTATACAACTCAGATGGACGCAGCAGGAAAAGGCATTGTTACAAGGGAAATGGAAATTGTTGCAAAGAAAGAGAACGTTGATGTTCAAGAGCTTATGAAACTTATTGCAAGCGGAAAAGTTATTATTCCCGCAAACAAAAATCATAAAAATCTTGACCCTGAGGCAGTTGGGCAAGGAATGAGAACGAAAATTAACGTTAATTTGGGAATTTCGAAGGATTGTGCAAACATTGAAAAGGAAATGGAAAAAGTTAGAGTTGCTCTTGATATGAAAGCTGAGGCAATTATGGATTTGAGCTCTTATGGGCAAACGAAAGCTTTCAGACAAAGGCTTATTCAAGAATCAACAGCGATGATTGGAACAGTTCCTATGTATGATGTTATCGGTTATCATCATAAAAAGCTTCAGGATATTACTGCGGAGGAGTTTATTGAAGTTGTTGAAGCACACGCAAAAGACGGTGTTGATTTTCAGACAATTCACGTTGGAATAAACAAAGCAACTTCCGAAAGATTTAAGAAAAACGGAAGAATTATGAACATTGTTTCAAGGGGCGGAGCTTTAATTTATTCTTGGATGGAGCTTACAGGAAACGAAAATCCGTTTTATGAATATTATGATAAAGTTTTAGATATTTGCGAAAAATATGATGTTACAATAAGCCTTGGCGATGCTTGTCGTCCGGGGTGCATTGAAGATTCGACAGATGCAAGCCAAATTGAGGAGCTTATTGCTTTGGGAGAACTTACAAAGCGTGCTTGGGAAAGAAAAGTTCAGGTTATGATTGAGGGGCCGGGACATATGGCGATGAACGAAATTGCCGCAAATATGATTATTGAAAAAAGGCTGTGCCATGGTGCTCCGTTTTATGTTTTGGGACCTTTGGTTACAGACATTGCTCCGGGATATGACCACATAACGAGTGCCATTGGCGGTGCGATTGCTGCAACGAACGGGGCGGATTTCTTATGTTATGTTACTCCGGCAGAGCATTTGCGTTTGCCTGATTTGCAAGATATGAAAGATGGAATTATTGCAAGCAAAATTGCGGCACACAGTGCTGACATTGCAAAGGGCGTTAAAGGGGCAAGAGATTGGGACAGGAGAATGGCTTTTGCAAGGCGTTCTCTTGATTGGGAGGCACAATTTAAAGAGGCCATTGACCCCGAAAAAGCGAAAGCTTACAGAGAGTCGTCTATGCCGGAGATTTCCGAAACGTGCACTATGTGCGGGGAAATGTGTGCGGTTAAAAATATGAACAGAATTCTTGAGGGAATTGATATTGGGATTTAAATAAGTTTTTGAAAAAAATTGAGAGTTGTTTTTTTAGCACTGTATTTTGCTCTTGGAATAAGTTTAAATGTGATTTGCCGTCTCCCTCTTTATGATTAAAATTTGGAGGGAGACGGTGTAACAAAGTGATGTTAAATGTTATGAAGAGATATTTTTGATAAACTTTTTGATTATACATATTGCTTTAAAATTTTTGAAAGATTTTGTGCCATTTCGATATGACCGAAATCTGAAGGGTGGAGCAAATCACAAGTTAGGTTTGACAAAGAGGGCTGAATATTTTCTCCGTTTATAAAGCGGAGATTTTTTTTGTTTTCATCTTTTACAATGCTTTCCAATATTTTTTTGAAATTTTCATTTTTATTTTTTAAAGTTACATCAAGAGAATGTGTGTTGCGACTTGTGAAATTGCTTATAACAAATATTGGTTTTTCTTTTTGTGCAATTTTTGAAATTAAATTTTTACTTCGGGAGAAAAATTCATTTTCTGTGAAGCGGGAGAGCATATTTATTCCCAATTCCAATGAGGCGAAATCCCAATTATCGAACGAAAGCAGATAATTTGTCATTTCGGGGTCTATGAAGCAAGAGCCGGCTGTACTTTTATTGAAAATATCAGCATTTATTAACCTTGCTGTTAGGGCTATGTAACAATTTTGATATTTTTCGGAATTTCCGCCCATTGTTATTGAAGAGCCATAGGCAAGCCATTTTTTTGGGGGTTTTTCAGGATTGTTTGGTGGACGAAGCGGATTTCCGAAAGTTTCTATATCATTGAACAAAAAGCAAGCGTTTTTATCAAAGCAAATTCGATATACATTTTTTGAAAAATTAAAATTGTTAAAAGCTGTTTCTTCAACTTTTGAAAATTGTTCGGGGGCTTCAATTTGTATTGTTGTTATTTTTCCGCTTTCAATTACATGGGAGGAAAGGAAAAAATCTCCGCAAAAAATTGTTATTTCTCCGCTTTTTTCCCACGCAGAAAGAGAAATGCGGATTGTTGGGGAAGGTGTTACAAAGCGGATTTCACAACCGGCACTTGTTTTGCAATAAAAACGGCCTCTTTGATGCGACTTGTATCCGAGTGAATTTTGAACGGAAACCGGAAAACGATTTATTAATAATCCTGCAATTCCGTCTTTTTTTTCTAAATTATCAACGTTATGAAATTCTAAATTTTTATATATCATTTTTTCACCTTTTTTGTCGAAATAAAATGAATTTAGGCTGTCGAAATGAAGTCGACAGCCTGATAAAGAAATTAATCATTTCTTTTGTTTTTTGTGGTTTGTAAAATTTTTAATTTTAAAAATTTATTTTTTCTTCGAATATTCCCGATGCGTACGGTGCTATATCGTATTGGTTAAAGAAATAGACCAATTCGCCGTTATTTGTTATGTAGAAATTAGCTCCGTCTATTTCATTTACTGTTTTTGCGGCATCTTCGAAATATGCTCCGGGTTCGGAATTGATTTTTTCCAAATATGTATTTTTTATTGCTGAAAATGCTTCTTCTTCACTTTTTCCGAAGAGAGTTTCGGAAACATCTTTTAAAGTAACCTCTTCGCCTGTTTCGATATTATATGTTTTTGCGGTTAGAAGTGTTGAGGGGTGTGCTCCGCCAAGATAGAAAGAAGTTGTTTTTATAACAGAAACAAATTTGTCTTTTTCGAATGCGTTATAATTTTGCATAAATTCCAAAGGTTCGAAATCTTTGCCACGAATTTCGAGCATCTCTTTTGCTTCCGATTTTAATTCATCAAGGCCGTTTTCTCCTTTATAACCGCACAAATCTAAAGATTCGTTTAAAAATTCTTCAGGCGTTGGAACTGTTTTGTCAACAATTTTTTGTGCTTTTTCGCTAAGTTTGAAGTTTTCCGGTTCGACAGAGGCAATTATTAACACATTTGAATTATCGTCTGTAATTTCAATTTGTTTAATTGATGTTTGTGAGTTTAAAATTTCTTGTTCAAATTCAGGTGTTATTTCATTTAAAGGCAATAAATTTGTTGCTATTGAAACGGTTTTTGTTTCTGATGACCAGTCAACATTTGCGTTGAAGCTTTCGGAAACGGCACGCAAAGGAACGAGAGTTCTTCCGTTTACAACTTTTGGGGATACATCAAGAAGAACGGGAGAATCATTTACAATCATTTTATTTGAGCCGATTGTTAAAGAAACGATTTTTTCATCTTTTGCACAAGTTATTGTTTTTTCTTCGGCGTTCCAATTGACAGTTATGCCCATTGCTTCCAAAATTGCACGAAAGGGAACGAGAGTTCTTCCATTTTCAATTAATGGGGGTTGGTCGAACTCAACGGGTTCGAGGTTTAAAAGAATTTTTATTTCATCATTTGCAAATATGTGCATTGGAAGAGCTGAAACAGCTATGGCAACTCCAAGAATAAAAGATATTAATTTGCGTTTCATTTTATTTTTCTCCTTTCAAATTTTTATTTTTGAGATTTTTAGATGTTAAGCCCCATTTTTGTTGCAAGATATTTCCATTCATCATATAACATATTTATATTATTTACGCAATTTTTTATTTGGGCATTGTCCATTTTTATAATTGTATCGAAAGCTGAGGCAAATTCGGGCTTTTTGGGGTTAAGCTTGAACAATTTTGAGTACATATCTTCTGTTTTTATATATAACATATTGTATGTTGATTGATATGCCGAATATTTTGTTTTTAATGTTTTTCCGTTGCTGTCGGCAGTTGTGTCGGAAGCTTCT
Organism: uncultured Lachnospiraceae bacterium; assembly: GCA_964531385.1. Classification (GTDB taxonomy): domain Bacteria; phylum Bacillota; class Clostridia; order Lachnospirales; family CAG-274; genus MGBC114079. The sequence continues at coordinate 41,750 of CAZHGC010000003.1, forward strand.
TTTATGAAGCTTTTTAAATAGAGCGTTAAGTCGAGGTCTGCTTTTATTAACGGTTTTACATCGATTTTACTTTGCGTTTGCGTTTTTTTGCTTATTCCGAGATTTATATAAATTGTTTTAACTTCATCGAGCAATTCTTCTGCATCATATTCGGCATCGAACAGAACATCGGCAGGCGGAATTAATTCTTCGGAATTATCCGAAAAATATTTCTTTTTAAATTTTGCCATTTTTTTAATATGGCGGTTGTAATCTCTTTCTGCGGAGACATATTTCGATTTGAAAATATATGGGCGAGAGTTTTCTTCCGGATTTTCAATTCGATTTACAGCGTAATTTTCGATGTATTTTTCATAGAGGTCGATACTTGACATATAGATTGCAAATTTTGGAATTTTGCAATCTATTTTATTTGCAAAGTTTTCAACTTCGGAGATTAAAACATCTATCGAATCTTCGGAAAGGTTTAAAACTTTTTTTGCTTTTCGCATTTCGCACATATTTATGTTGTCATAATTTATAGTTATTTTTCCGAAAGGCGGGTTGTTATGGTTAAATATTTCGGAAAACTGCTCAAATTCTTTTTGATATGGTTCATATTCGGGTTTTAAAACTTTTGCAAGGGTCATATATGAGCCTTTATCAAGACACATTCCGCTATTTATTGCGTAAATGTACAAAGAAAGTTTTGTTAATTTTGAGGACAAAACGGCATCTTCTGTGTTTACGGGGGAGTATATGAATATACTTTGAAGTTCTTCGTCCCAATAAACTTCGGAATTGAAAGCATGGGACAGAGCTCTTAGGGGAATGTATGTTGTTCCGTCTATAAGACGTGGCGGAACATCAAGGGTTACATCATAATCTTCGGAAGACTTCATAATGTAATCGTTTATTTTAAAGGTTAAAACTATATCATCTTTTGTGCAAAGAATTACTTTTGTTTTTGAATTCCAATCAACAGCTATATTCATTGCGTTTGCAATTTCTCTCAGCGGAACGAGCGTTGTTCCGTCGTCTATTACCGGATTTTTAGACAAGTTTAAAATATTATCATCAAGCTCAACGATAATTTTGTCCTCCTTATGAGAGTATGAGTATGCAAATGTTTGAACAGACGAAAATGCTGTTGTTAATGATATAATTAATGTTATAAAAGGCATTATATATTTTTTCATAAAATCACCTTGAATTAAAGTTTTAAAATTTTAAAGTTGGTCTGTTTGAGTTTTTGGAGACCGAGAATTTTGCGAAAATTTTAATATGCTTTTCCCCAGATTACCATTTTCTTTGCCGGTTTTCCGCAACACACACAAACATCGTTTAATTGTTCCTGTTCGAAAGGCATACATCTTGAAGTTGCTCCTGTTTCTTCTTTTATTTTGTTTTCACAATCTTCATTTTCGCACCACATTGCTTTTATAAAGCCCTGGTTTGTTTCAAGAACTTTTTTGAATTCTTCCATATTTTTGGCAACAGATGTTTTTGAGTCTCTGTGTGCTTTTGCTTTTTCCAAAAGGTCGTTTTGTATTTTATCCAAAAGTTTTGAAACTTCTTCGGAAATTTCGGAAAGGTTTATTGTTATTTTTTCTCTTGTGTCACGTCTTACCAAAACAGCCTGACCGTTTTGAATGTCTCGAGGGCCGAGTTCGACACGAACGGGAACACCTTTCATTTCATATTCGCTGTATTTCCAACCTGGCGATTTATCGGAGTCATCAAGGCGAACACGACAGATTTTTGAAAGCTGTTCTTTAACTTCGTTTGCTTTTTCCAAAACGCCTTCTTTTTGTTGCATTACAGGAATTATTATTGCTTGAATTGGAGCAACTTTTGGAGGAAGAACAAGGCCGTTGTTATCGCTGTGGACCATTATTAAACCACCTATGAGACGTGTTGAAACGCCCCACGATGTTTCGTGAACATATTGAAGCTTATTATTTTTGTCTGTGTACTGAATGTCGAAAGCTTTTGCAAATCCGTCTCCAAAGTTATGGGAAGTTCCGGATTGGAGAGCTTTTCCGTCGTGCATTAAGCTTTCGATTGTGTAGGTTGAATGAGCTCCCGCAAATTTTTCTTTTTCTGTTTTTTGACCTTTTATTACAGGCATTGCAAGAACTTTTTCACAAAAATCGGCATATTCGTTGAGCTGGCCGATTGTTTCTGCTTCGGCTTCTTCAGCTGTTGCGTGAACTGTGTGGCCTTCTTGCCACAAAAATTCGAGACTTCTTAAAAACGGGCGTGTTGTTTTTTCCCAACGAACAACAGAACACCATTGATTATACAATTTTGGAAGGTCTCTGTATGATTGAATTATATTTGAATAATGTTCACAGAAAAGCGTTTCGGAAGTTGGACGAACGCAAAGACGGTCGGTTAATTCTTCTTCACCGCCATGTGTTACCCAAGCAACTTCGGGTGCAAAGCCTTCGACGTGGTCTTTTTCTTTTTGGAGAAGGCTTTCGGGAATGAACATTGGCATATATACATTTTCGTGTCCGGAAGCTTTAAAACGAGCATCAAGCTGTTGTTGTATTAATTCCCAAATTGCATAGCCATAGGGGCGGATTATCATACAGCCACGAACGCTTGAATAATCGATTAAATCTGCCTTTTTAACTATATCTGTGTACCATTGTGCAAAATCATCTTCCATAGATGTTATTGCTGTGACCATTTTTTCTTTTGCCATAACGAATGAACTCCTTTTTTATGTTATGTAAATCCGAAAATTTTAAAGCAAGCGATTTAACTTGTTTTAAAGGCGACAACGCATTTTTATTATTTTAAGCCTGTTTGAATTATGCGAAAGTGCCTTGGATTTTTTATTGTTAAAGACGGACAGGCTTAGCTTGTCTTTAAACATATAAATAATTTTATATATATTTTAACATAGAGAAGTCAGATATTCAACAATTTAAAATATAGAATATTGAAAAAAATATTGTGGAAAAACTGCAAAAATATACATAACTTTGCATAAAGTTATCCACAATGAAAAATATTCTTAAAACAAGTAATAATGGCTTATCAACAAAGTTATCAACATATCCACAGTGAACAACTTATGAATAAACATTTTTAATTGTGAAAAATATGTTTATAAGTTGTTTTTTGAGGAAAAACACAAGATGTTGGGTTGAATTTGAAAAAAACGGTGGATATATAGTTAAATTGGGTTTTAGAAAGCTTAAAAAACAAAAATGTTATCAACATTTTTTTGTTGATAACATTTGAAAAGAGAAAATGAGAAAAAAATAAAACAAGCATCAAAGCTTTGGCAACAGAGAAAATTATAATTTTTACAAATTATCGGCGTTGCCCGAAGTTAGGAAGTGATGCTTGTTTTTTTATAATTATGAATAAATTTTTAATTTAAAAAGCTTATTGTTGATTTGAGAGAGGAAACTCAAAATTATCGTTTAAAGCTTTTTGCAAAATTGCCGAAACATCGTTTGATGTTACAATTTCATTTCCAAAAACTTTTGCGTTTGTCAAACCGCAGTCGGTTATTGAAATGGAATTTGGATTTAAAATATATTGCAAAAGAATGCTTGCATCGTTTACATTGACTTTTCCGTCGCAATTTACGTCACCCAAAATTTCCGAGAAGCTTGGCGGAACATTTGAACCTGAATTTGAACTGTTTAAAACAGCGGTTGAATTTTCAAGTTTCCAATTGAAGATTTGGTTGCCTTTATAATAGATTGGGTGAACCAAATTAATTGATTCGTTGACGTTGTTAAGGTGCGTTATTATTTCGTTATCAATGATTGAAGATATATTTTCCGAATTTGAATTTAGCAAATTTACAAAGTCTTCGTTTTCAAGTTCGGTTTTTGTTTTTCCGAAGCTTTTTTCAAGAGCACTTGAAACAACGGTTCCTGATGCAAGATTTGTTGAATTTAAGGTTGCTCCGTTTTTTTGAATTGCTTCTGAATTATAATAGCAATTATAATCAACTCCTATGCCTGTGAGTCTTCCGTTTATTCCGCCGACATCAGATGTTGATTTTAAAGAAATTACATTTCCTTTTGCATAACAATTTATTTGAATTCCGCCTTGTTGACCGGTTAAACCGCCGATTTGAACTTTATTGTTGTTTCCGGCGTTTCCTGTTACGTTTCCGAGAGAATAACAATTTATTGCTGTTATTCTGTTTGTTGAGGCAAATAAACCGCCACCGTAGGAGGTTGAGGCATCTGTGCCAACGTTTATTTCAACATTTGTTGAACAATTTGTTGCTGCTCCTCTTATTGCATATGATACCAATCCGCCGGCTCTTGAAATTCCTTCTTTTGAATAACTGTTTATTTTTCCTGTTACGGAGCAATTATCGATGAAAAATCCGTATTGACCGCTTCCGACAAGACCGCCCGTATAATTTTGATAGCGATTTGATACATTTATATCAATATCTTTAAGATTTAAGTTTTTAATTGTTATTGAACGAGAATTTTTTAAATCTTCGAGTGAGCCGTTATATGTGTATTCACCGTCGGTTATTCCGAAAAATGCGGCTGTATTCATATTCGCCGGTGTTTCGCTTGTTCCAATTTTTAAACCGCTTATTGTATTGTTTTTTCCATCAAAATTTCCTCTGAAAGGATATGCACAATATATTTTTGCCGCTCCGTTTATTTCGGCATAAATTGCAAATCCTATCGGTTTCCAGTCGCCGTTTTTTAAATTAATATCGTTTTGAAGAGCAAAATAACAATCTGCCCAATCTTCATCGGCATTTATTGATGTTGCAAGGTAACGAAGTTGTTCTTCGGTTGAGATTAAAAACGGATTTTTTTCTGTTCCGTTTCCTCCGTCAAAAATTGTTGTGTCTGCTTTTCCATAGCCGGAAAAATCACCAAAGCTTGATTTTTCTTTTGCTTTTTCCAAAGCTTCGTTGTATGAATCTCCGTTTGCTTCTCCCAAAATTACTTCGCTGTTTGAAATTTCGCCGTTTTCAACTTTGATTTTTACAATTGTTGTTTTATCGGCATTTCTTCCATACCATATACCGTCTTTTAATGTTGGTTCTTCCTTTACGATAATTTCGGCATCGGGCTGAACATAACTTACTGTGTTATATGTGTTGCCGAAAGTTACGGAAGAAGTTTCTGCGTTATAGGTCCAATTTTTTAAGGCTGTGTTTTCCAAGCCGAAAATGGTTATATCTATCGGAAATTTTTCAAATATGCTGTTAAGATTTTGAACTGTTGATTGGAAAGTTTCGGAATTATAGCCTGTCATTCCGTATACAATGCCACCTATGTAAGCATCGCCCTCATCGTTTACACCGGAAGCTATTTTTGTTCCGATTGATTCAACGGGAGAAACTGTTTGAGAACCCAAAGTCATTTCGGCATTTTCGTTATAATAACAAATATAGCTTTTTCCGATTCCTGTTACCCAACCGCTTACAGCTCCGACATATTGCGAATAATCATCGGTTTTGTTTGAGCCGTTTGCATAGCAATTTACAAGACTTCCGGCATTGCAGGCAATTAATGTGCTTACAACGCCCATTCCTTCATCGGAACGCAATCCGCTTCCGTAAACGTTTCCCAATGTATAGCAATTTGCAACAAGCCCTCGATTGTTTAACGCAACAAGCCCGCCGACTTCGGCAAGGTAACTTCCGTTTGTTACAGTGCAAGAGAGGTCTATATTTGTTATTGTATTTATTATTGCACCTTTATACTGATTACCGACAACTCCGCCAACTAAGTTGTTACCTGCGGAAGCCGTATGAACAATTTTTCCTTCGGTTTCGCAAGAATCAATTAAAGCACCTTTATATGAAGATGAGCTTCCGTTCATATAACCTGCGATTGCACCTATATAAGTTGTTGCGACATAAGATGTATAAAGTTCGACATCTGTTAATTTTAAGTTTTTTACAACGGCATTTTCTCCAAGAACTCCGAAAAATCCAACAAAAATTTGTCCTTTTTCGATTGTTAGAGGAGAGTTACTTTTTCCCATATTCATTCCCGAAACAGTATGACCTTTTCCGTTGAAAGTTCCGTTAAAGGCATAGTTGCTTTTTCCTATTGGTGTCCATTCTTTTGAAGAGATATTAATGTTATCGCCCAATTCTATAAATATGTTTGTGTAGTCGATTTTATCGGTTAGAGAAAGGGCAAAATTACGAAGTTCTTCTTCTGTTTTTATAATATAGGGTTCTTCTTCTGTTCCTTTTCCCGAATTAAATATAGTTGAATCGACCACATCATTTACCCAAACTTCATCACTTGGAATGACAGTTTTGTTTTCAACTGTCCATTTTCTTAATTCTATACTGTCGTTTAAGTTGTAGGCAATTAACAGTTTATATACAGAATAGAGATTATTATTTAATTTTTCGGCAAATTCATCTGATGACATTTCTGCTTTTGTTAAACTTTCAGCCGAGAACAATTTGTCATATTGTGTTGTTGAAGTTGTTGTTCCCGAATGTTGGACAGGAGAAACGGAAATTGCCGATTCGGTTGTTGAAACATCGCTCCATTTTTCAACGGTTTGCAAAGTGTCTGTTGCATAATAATTATATGCTCTTAATGCACCTTCTTCAGGATATTGAAAAACGTTGTTGGAATCTTTTTTCATTCCGGAAGTTGTTATTTCTCCGTTTAGAACGCCGACCCACGTATTTGATGTTCCTGCATTGCCGATTGTTGTGTTTCCGAGGGCATAGCAGTTATATTGCTTGTTTGCCGACATACCGCATATGCCACCTGCCATACCTCCGAAATTTGTGCTTTTTGGAGAGGACGCATATATATTTCCCAGACTTCCGCAGTTGGCTATAACGCTGTTGTTTCCGGACATACCGGCTATGCCACCCGAATATGCCGAATTATTTCCGCCTTTTGATTTTGAAGAAACATTTGCGGAAGAAACGCAATTTGTTACAAAAACAGAAGCTTGCATTTGACCGACAATTCCTCCACCATAAACCAAAACGGCGTTATCTGAAGAAGAGCTTACATTTCCGCTTGTGTAACAGTTGTTGATTATTGTTCCCGATGCTGTTGTATTTCCGCTTATTATACCGCTTCTTAAAAGAGCGGTTGAAGTTACGGATATGTTTGCATTTGTTATTTTTAAATTTTTTATAACTGCATTTTTTCCCAAAGTTGAAAACAAGCCTATATTTGATTGAGCGGAATAATTGCCTGTTATTTTTATATTTGAAATTGTATTGTTTTTTCCGTTGAATGAACCGTTGAAAATATTTGTAGTTCCGTTTTCATCACCTATCGGGTTGAAATTTTCAACATCTGAAAGGTCAATGTTATTGTTTAATTCGATAAATTTATTTTCATAAGTTTCGCCGTTGTCAACGGAGGTTGCAAAATTTAGAAGCTGAGCTTTTGTGTTTATTATATATGGTGATTTTTTTGAACCGTTTCCGGATTCGAATATTTCGGAACTTATAGCTTTGTTTAAAGCATTATTTACAGCTTCTTTAATTCCGTTACTGCTTATTGTTGCACTTGTTACGGTGTCGACATTGGTGCTTTGGACAGATATTATTGTTTCGAACAATGTTTTCGCTTTTTCCCAAAAGCTTTCGGTTTCGGATTGGGAAACTTCTGTTATTGAGGATATTTTTCCGTTTGTAATTGTTACGGAAAGGGTTATATCCCCGTTTCTTCCGTTGCCTGTTCCTTCATAAACTCCGTCTTTGTAAGTTGTTGTTGTGGCATTTGCAAGAACAATTTCATTTGAAAATTTGTTTTCGCTCGAGTTTTGCTCACTTGCAAAAGACGGCAAAGAAAGTGACGAAAAGGTTAGAACTGCTGAAATTAATCCGGCAAAAAAGCGTTTTTTGTTTAGCACATTTAAATCTCCTTTCAAATTTTAATTATAGAAATGGTTATCCGAAGCTATCATAATTAACTTAGGCTAACGCAAGGATAAAAAAATATCATATAGAATAATATATAAATTTTTAAAGGTTAGTTTCAGTTATTAAAATTAGCTAAGGCTAACACATTTATAATATATCAAATATAAAGTATTTGTCAACAAATTTTATAATATAAAAAATTTTATAATTTGGAGTTAAAATTATAGTAATTTACTTTGGGGAAAGGTGTTTTTTGGGAGATTATGGTTAATTTGAAAAAATGAAATATGCGTGAGTTTGATTTGATTGTTCAAAATGCCGATATTTTGACAACGGATTGTAAAAAAACAGCCCGTTGTCAAAAACAGATTTTTATTTTTTATGTATTGGTTATATTATTTTATAATTCGTAATTTTTGGCATATTCCCTTGCGGAGGCAATTATTTTTTCTGCAAAGTTGTTTGGGATAGTTTCTGGCTCGTATTGAGAATATGGTGTATTTGTTAAACGAGACTTTGTTGATTGGATATCATTAATTATTTTCGCAAATTTTATATTGTTTTCTTGGTGTTGTTTTCCAAAGCGATTGTTTATAAAAATTTCAAATTCATTTTGCAATATTGAAAGTTCTTCTTCTTTTGTTAATTTTTTGTAGCCGTCATTTGAGCTTTCGTCTGCAATGAAACGAACCCTTGTTTTGTCTTTATAACCTTTTGATATTTCGTTGTATAAATTTTTATATTCATTTAAGAGAAAATCAGCTTTTTCCTGAAGTGTTGGGGTTGTTTTGCTTGATGATGAGTTTAAATTTGACAAAGCTTTTGCAAAGTGATTTTCATAGGTTTCTGTTGGTTGATGTTCAAAAATATATTTACGGTCGTTTAATTGTTTGTTTAAGTCGACACTTCCGGAAAGATTGCTTCCATGGAGAGCTTCGAGGCTTTCTTTTGAGATGCTTACCGTTATGGCAGATGAGTTGTTTTTTGAGTTGTTATTATTTTTGAACAAAACAGGAGCGTTGTTTTGTTTTTTTGCTTCTTCAAAAAGATTTATTTTTGGCGAGGTATAGTTTCTGCTTATATTTCCAAACATTTGTATTGACAATTTGAATTCCTCCTTACAATTAAAAAAGTTGTTATTACTTGTTTTATCGACATATAAAATGGATTTCTTAACATAATCTTATTAGAAAAATAATTTTATTAAAAAACGGCTGTGGAAAAATTGAAATTTCACACAACCGTTTTTTGTAATGTTTTTAAATTTTATAATTATTTTTTTTCTGAACAATGGCAATTTCCACCGCAGGAGCTACAATCACAGCAACCGCCTTTTTTCTTTATAAGGCTTCTTACTGCAAAGAAAACAGCCATTAATATTATTCCGCATATAATTATGTCAGCCATATACAACACTTCCTTTTAAAATTTAAGGCTGAGAATTAAGCCGTTTGAAGAGATGCTTTTCTTCTTTTGCTTGAGCTTACAAAGATGTAAACAAGCAAAGCGACAATGATTAATGTAATGATGACCGGAGCAACAAAGCTTCCGCCAAACATAAACGCATTTCCATAGAGATTTACGAGAAGTGCAACAACGTATGCAAGACCTGTTTGATATAAAATTGCAAATGCAGTCCATTTGAAGCTTGCCATTTCTCTTCGGATTGCACCGATTGCCGCAAAGCAAGGAGCACAAAGAAGATTGAACACAAGGAAAGCGTATGCACTTACAACAGTGAAATCGGCTTGCAAGTTTGCCCAAATTTCCATTCCGTCTTCGGCAACTTCATCAAAGCCATATAACACGCCGAATGTTCCGACAACGTTTTCTTTTGCAATTAAGCCTGTTACGGAAGCAACGGAAGCTTGCCAATTTCCAAAGCCCAAAGGTTTGAACAACGGAGCAATTACATTTCCTATATCAGCGAGCATACTTTCGCTTTCTTCAACCATTTCAAGAGACCAGTTGAACGTTTGCAAGAACCAAATTAATCCGCAAGCAAGGAAAATGATTGTTCCAGCTTTTTTAATGAATGCTTTTCCTTTGTCCCACATATGAATGAAAAGACCTTTAAGTGCGGGAATGTGGTATGTTGGAAGCTCCATAACGAAAGGAGCGGGGTCTCCGGAGAAAGCAGGCAATCTTTTGAGGACGATACCGGAAAGAATTATTGCGGCAACCCCTATGAAATAGGCAGAAGGAGCAACCCAGCTTTGACCTTCAAACAAAGCACCTGCAATGAGGGCAATAATTGGAAGTTTTGCACTACAAGGAATGAAAGTTGTTGTTATAATTGTTAAACGTCTGTCGTTGTTGTTTTCAATTGTTCTTGATGCCATAACGCCGGGAACACCGCAACCTGTTCCGATTAAAACAGGAATGAATGATTTTCCGGAAAGGCCGAATTTTCTGAAAATTCTATCCATAATAAAGGCAATTCTTGCCATATATCCGCAATCTTCAAGAATTGCAAGGAGGAAGAACAAAATTAAAATTTGAGGAACGAACCCTAAAACTGAACCAACACCGCCAACGATGCCGTCGAGAACCAATCCTCTGACCCATTCGGACGCATCAACGCTGTCGAGAAGAGATTCAACCAAAACAGGAATTCCGGGAACCCAAACACCATAATCGGCAGGGTCGGGCTCTTCTGCTTCCAAAGCTTCGACAAAAGCTGTGTTGTCAACATCTATACTTTCGATTTCATCTTCTTCACCGATTTCGGCAACGGCTGTAATATCAGCTGTTTTTGCAATGAAATCATCTATAATGGCAGAATCAGGTTCTTCTGCTTCCAAAGCTTCGTTAAACTCATTAACAGAGATGTTGTTTTCTTCGGCAGCAGCAATAAATGCTTCGATTTCGGCTTGTTTTGTTTCATAATCACCGGCTGCTTCTTCGTATGCACTTCCGCCAATTCCGAAAAGGTGCCAACCATCGCCAAACACGCCGTCATTTGCCCAATCTGTTCCGACAGCACCGAGTGTTGAAACGGATATGTAATAAACAAACCACATAATGACTGCGAAAATTGGAAGGGCGAGAATTCTGTTTGTAACAATTTTATCGATTTTATCGGATAAAGTCAATTTGTTTTTTGTGTTTTTTGTAACGCTCTTTGAAACTGTTTTTTCAATGAAAGAATATCTTGCATTTGTAATTATACTTTCTGTGTCATCATCGAATTGTTTTTCAGCTTCTGCAATTATTTCTTTAAGTTTAGCTAATTTTGAACTGTCAAGTTTGAGTTTTCCCAAAACTTCTTCATCATTTTCAAAAAGTTTGACAGCAAACCATCTTTTGCTTATGCTGAAATTTTTATCTTCGATAAGTTCTTCTGTTTTTGCAACGAATGATTCTGTTTTTTCGTTGAAAATTCCGATGTTTGCAAGTTTTTCTTTTGAAGAGGAAGAAACAGATGCAACGGAAATTGCTTTTTCGGTAGCTTCTTTAATTCCTGTTCCTTTTAAAGCGGAAATTGGAACAACAGGGCAATTTAAACTTTTTTCGAGTTTTTCGATATCGATTTTATCGCCGTTTTTTTGAACGATGTCCATCATATTTAGGGCGATTACAACAGGAAGCCCTGTTTCGATGAGTTGAGTTGTTAAATAGAGATTTCTTTCGATGTTTGAACCGTCTACAACGTTTAAGATTACATCGGGAGTTTTTTCGATTATATATTCTCTTGAAACAACTTCTTCGGAAGTGTATGGCGAAAGGGAATATATTCCGGGCAAGTCCATAACGGTTACATCTTTATTCCATTTTAATTTTGCTTCTTTTTCTTCAACCGTTACGCCGGGACGGTTTCCGACATATTCCGTACTTCCTGTTATCGAATTGTATAAAGTTGTTTTCCCGCAGTTGGGATTTCCCGCAAGAGCGATTTTGATGTTCATTTTTATATCCTCCAAACTATTTTGTAAATAAATTTTAAGTCAACAACACATAATATAAGAAATTGAATTGTTAAAATATTTTGTTGAATATCTGGTGTTGCTTAAAAACAATTGTAACTGTAAGTTAGTTGAAAATTTTATTTGACAATAATATTTTCTGCATCTGCTTTTCTTAAAGAAAGCTCATAACCTCTGACATTAAGTTCGATTGGGTCTCCCAAAGGGGCTGTTTTTCTGACGAAAATGGTTGTTCCTTTTGTAATTCCCATATCCATAATTCGTCTTTTCAAACTTCCTGTGCAGGATATTTTTTCAACAACAACTTCGTTTCCTGCTTTAACGTCTTTCAATGTTTTCATTTTTAGCATACCTCCTGTACAATTATTCTCATTGCCATAGCTTTACTTATTGCAATTCGAGAATTTTTTACATTTATTATTACATTTCCGTTTGCTTCGGAAAGAACTGTTAGAAGCTCTCCTTTGATTATTCCGAGAGATTCAAGAAACTTTTTTGTTTCGTCTTTTCCTTTGATTTTTTCAACCGCTTGAGTTTGACCTATTTTAACCATTGCTAACGGCATATAAATCACTCCTTTTTATATATCAAAGACGGTTAATGACATTGTTTGATTGTGTTTTTTTGAAAAAAGTTTTTTGCAGCCCCGAGGAATTTATTTTTTTGCAATAGCACAAAATTTATTGAATTTTGTTGCACTGCACTAAATAAATTAGAAACCTCTTACTTTATTAGCATAAATTAATTAGATTAGCAAAAAATAATTCTGTTAGAATATGCTAACATTGTTTTGTGAGTACAGTTTACTACAACTAACTCAATTTGTCAATGCAAATTTTATAAAAAAATATATTGACAAAAAACAAATGATATGGTATAAAATAGTTAGCTCAAGCTAATTTGTCTTTTGAGAAGTTGAAAACTCAAACAAAAATACAAGCGGCATATTAAACTTTAATTTATGAATTTTAGAATTATGCGGTTTGCAAAAAATCTTGAGGTTAATTTTTATTTAATACATAAATGATATTTTTTTAATAATGAGTTAGTTTAAACTAATTGTGTTAAAGGAGGTTAATTGATGAGCGTAGTAATAATTGGAGGAAACGACAGAATGCATTCACAGTATAAAAGTGTTTGCAAAGCACATAATTGTAAAGTGAAGGTATTTACGCAGATGCCGGGGAAATTTAAAAGCCAGATTGGATTGCCGGACCTTTTGATACTTTTTACAAACACAGTTTCTCACAAAATGGCGTCTTCGGCAATTCAGGAGGCTTCAAAAAACAATATTATGATTGCAAGATGTCACAGCAGTTCATCATCTGCACTTAAAAAAATTCTTGCAGAGCACTGCAAATAATTTGAATGTATGAGGGGTGGGTATATGTCTGATACATTTAATTCTATGATTGTGAAGCATTGTTCGCCTGTTCTTGCAGGCATAAAAACAGCAAATATGTTTACATTTTTTGAAACTTCGGAAAAAATGGAAAATATTATAGATTGTTATAACAAAGCTTTTAACTCTTTTGGAATTTATTTTCGAATATTGAATTTAAAGAAAGAGAGTTCTCTTGTTTATGTATATCGACCGGATATGCTTAAAAGGGATTTTTCGCAGAAATATGTAAAAATATTTATGGAAAAAGAAGGTTATGATGTATGCAATTTGGATTTGTGTATAAAAATGCTTAGCGAAAGAGTTATAAAAAATGATTGTTTTCCTCACGAAATTGGGCTTTTTTTGAACTATCCGATTTATGATGTTTTGGGATTTATAAAAAACAAGGGTACAAATTTTAAATGCTGTGGGTGTTGGAAAGTGTATAAAAATGAAAGTTACGCAAAGCATATTTTTTATGAATATGAAAAATGCACAAATCAATATTGTAAAAAATTCAGCAAAGAAAAGAATTTGTTAAAACTTATTGCAAACTAAGAGAATATTGATTAATTGGCTGTTTTTGAAGTTATATGGCGGATTAATTTATATTTTCTTAAATATATAAATATAAGGAGTTGTTTTATTTTATGAAAATAGCTGTTGTTTATTGGAGTGGAACAGGAAACACAGAAGCTATGGCAGAGTGTGTTGCTGAGGGTGCAAAAAGCACCGGAGCAGAGGTTTCTGTTTTTACATCAGATGAGTTTTCAACCGTTGACGGATATGATGCTGTTGCTTTTGGCTGCCCGTCTATGGGAAGCGAAGAACTTGAAGAATCAAGTTTTGAGCCAATGTTCAGTTCGGTTGAGGCAGATTTGAAAGATAAGAAAATTGCCCTTTTTGGCTCATATGGCTGGGGAGACGGCGAATGGATGAGAAATTGGGAAGAAAGAGTTAAAGGGAATTGTGCAGAATTTTTGGGTTTTGTTATTTGCAACGATGCTCCCGATGACGCTGTTAAAGACGAATTGAAAGCACTTGGTAAAAAATTTGCATAAAACGAAAGTATAACGCTTTGGCTTGTTAAAACATAGCCTACAAACAAAATATATTTATCATATTTAAAGTTTAAAGCAACATCATACAATTGTGCTTTATTGTTTTGGCTGAAATTGTGGTGTTGATTAAAAAAATCCAAATTAATGTTTAAAATTTAATTTCACGTCAATACTCCTTTTATAAAAATAAAGAGTGTTGGGCAGATTTTGATTTGTTTTATATAATTTTGGCTTGCTGAAATTTGCGTTTTTTTGTAAAGCGATTTTTATATTTACAAAGTGATGAATCGGTTCGGCTACTTTTTATAAAAATAAAAGGAGTTTTTCTTATGAAAATAAAACAATTAATGACGGAAGTTTTTAAAAATGATAAAAAGATAATTATTGTGTCTGTTATATTGGGAATTGTTTTTACATTTGTTATTAGTTGTTCGATTGCTTATTCAAACACTGTTCAAAAAGGGATTGCAAAAGATGTTTTGAGGTTTCACGTTCTTGCAAACAGCGATGAAGATTATGACCAAAGATTGAAATTGAAAGTTCGTGATGAAATTTTGAAAAAATATAAAAGCGAACTTGAAAATTGTCAAAATGTTAGTGAAACAAAAAAGTTTTTTGAAGAGAATATTGCAGATGTTGTTGAAACGGCAAAAGAGACAATAAAGAAAGAGGGCTTTAATTATGATGTTAAAGCGTTTATTGGCAAATCTTGTTTTCCGACAAAAAAATATGGCGATATATCTTTTCCGGCGGGGGAATATGAAGCGTTGCGAATTGAGATTGGTTCGGCGAAAGGCAAAAATTGGTGGTGTGTTATGTTTCCGCCGTTATGTTTTGTTGATGTTTCTTGCAAAAAGGTTTCCGACAATTCGAAAGAACAGCTTAAAAATATATTGACCGAAGAAGAATATGGAATTGTTGCAAATTCGGAAACAGATAACGATTTTAAAGTTAAATTTAAAATTATAGAAATTTGCGAGAGCATTTTTTAAAATTAAAAACCTCTAAACTGTTTTTATCGGTTTAGAGGTTTTTGTTTTTAATTAAAGAGATGTTTCCTCGGGTTGAGTGTTTTCTGCGTTTTGCTGTTTATTTTTCTTTTCATTTATTACTATATATGCGATGAACGCAATTATTGAAACAACGGAAACGGCAATTCCGAGGTTAAAGCCTTGAGGGTAATAGCTGAATTGCAGTGTGTGTGTTCCTTTTGTTAAATCAACTCCCAAAAGACCTTCGTTTGCAAAGGCAACTCCTTCAACGGGTTTGCCGTCAACTTTTATGCTCCAACCTTTATCATATGGAATTGATGTGTATAAAAATCCGTCTTCTTGAACATTTACGGTTCCGTTTACAAAATCATCGCCGTATTCTGAAATTTCCATTGGTGTTTTTGCAAGTTCGCTTTGTGCTTTTTTGAAAACTTCTTCGTTGAATGAGGCTGCATAAATATATACAGAACCTGTTTTTCTGTAGGTTTTTTCGTATTCGCCTTTTCTTGTTAATTCAAGCTCAAGGGTTATTGAACTTCCTTCGTCAACCGTTCCGATGTCTAAAAGGCTTCTTCCTGTGCTAAGTTCTCGGTCTTGACGGTCGAGTTGATTTCCGTCTTTATCTTTTACTGTATAAACTGCTCTTTTTGCATTTCCCGCATCAACATAGAGGAAAACTCTTTGTGTTTTATCATTTTTGATTGTTGCTGTCATTTTTGGTTTTGCGGTTAAGTCTTGCGGTTTTGTTATGGAATATTTATTTACATTTCTAACGTTATATTCGTTTGTTTCTTCATCTTGATTTGTTATTTTTAAATATTGAAAATCAATTGAAGTTAAATCAATGTTTT
Source organism: uncultured Lachnospiraceae bacterium (assembly GCA_964531385.1). GTDB lineage: Bacteria > Bacillota > Clostridia > Lachnospirales > CAG-274 > MGBC114079. The sequence continues at coordinate 57,816 of CAZHGC010000003.1, forward strand.
CCAAAATATTTTCTTCTGTGTTTGTTGTTTTGAAGATGAAATCGTTTTGGGCATCGAACGGGTTTTTAACATCGGTTGCCCAATCTTTAACATCGGATTTTACCATAAAGCCGAGCGGAAGAACATATGGGTTTTCATAAACATATATATAATCTTCGTTTTCGTTATTTATTCCGTATATATCGCCCAAATTATTAACTCCGGCAAGGTCTTTTATATAATCCTGCTGTTCTTTTGAAAGACCGGCAATTACAGATGTATCATCTGTTCCGATATATTCTTTTATTTTATTTAAAGTTTCAACTTCTTCATCTGTTCCGGCAGGAATGTTGACGAGTTGGTTGTAGAACGGATTTGTTAGCGGACGGTCTCGATTTATTATATATTTTAAGTTGAACATTGAGTCTAACAATGGTGTTGGGTCATAGAGACGGTATGAGTTGCCTGTTGCTGCCATTCCCAAATCTTGCATAAGTTGCGATGTGTTTCCATAGGCAAGAGATGAAAATTGCGAATAGCCTTTAAAATGGTAGAGAGACGATTCATTTATTGTTACGAAACGTCGCATTTCCATTCGGTTGAAATCATTTCCGTCTTTTTCTTTTAAATAATCAATTGTTCGTTCAATTCCTGGAATATATTTTACATATTTTTCTCGTTCTGTTCTACCTGTGTAGGCAATTCCTGTTGTTGTACTGAATATACATTCGGCAAAAATTAAAACAGCAAGACCAACCAACGGGGGAACGTCTTTTTTTACACCTTTGAATATTTGATATAAAAATACGACATATACTGCACCGACAGCAACGTTTATTGCCACGTCATAATTTGTTAGAACTTTTTCAACTTCTTTATTTAAAGGTGCAATTACATATTCGGTTAATGCAATTACTGCAACGAATATTCCGAGGAATATATATATTTTCTTGAAATTTACGGCACGTATGTTTAAAAATGCTTTGTATGCCATTGTTATTATTGTGAAACTGTAGATAAACGTAAAACGGTGGGGCAAGTTTGACGGAAAGTGCATTCCATGGATAAGGAAGTCCAACGTATTTACGCAACTGCACAAAAGCATAAATCCCAAAAACAAAGAATAGAGAATTTTTTCTTTGCGTTTGATATTTTTGTTTAAGTAATAGACAGGCATTAAAAGTATTGTTAAAAGCCCCGAATAAAGGTTTGGCAAGTCTTCGTTTCTTGCAAGAACGACAGGTCTTGCACCGATAAAGTGGTTTGTTAAAAGCTGATAGACATTGTCATATACTTTTAATGTTGGAAAATTTGAGTCACTTGCTTGCGTGTGGGAAAGGGCAACAGCTGTTGGAATTGTTAAAACCATTGATATTCCGCCTGCAATTATTGAGAGAATTGCAAAATGCAAAAAGCGATTTAAAATTATTTTTTTGTCTGTTTTCCATGAGTATGTTGAAAAAACAACAACGGCAAAGTATAATGCGGCAAAAACGCACACAAGGAAAGCTATATAGAAGTTTACAAGAATTGTTAATGCAAGAGATATGCAATACATTTTGTATTTTTTTTCTTTTATAAGGCTTTCTATTCCCAATGCAACAAGAGGGAAGAGGGCTATTGCATCAAGCCACATTACGTTCCAATAATATGATGTTATGAACGCCATTGAAGAATACATTAATGAGAATATTACAATTGTTATGTCATTTCTTCCAAAACGTTTTTTGAGATAAAAAGCGAAGAACGATGCACAAAAGGCGACTTTTAAAAGAACGAAAAGTGCCATTGCTTCCGGCATATTTTCTTGCGGAAAGAAAACCATTAAAAAGCTTAATGGGCTTGCTGTGTAGTATGCAAATTGGGATATGAAATCTTTTCCGAGACCACCTTCCCAAGAATATAGAAAACTTCTTCCGTTTACAAGACGGTCTCTTAATTCTTCGTGGAAAGGTCCGTATTGATGATACATATCTACTTTTAAAATTATATTATCCCCCATTGGATAATAACCGAGGAATATGTATGCGGCAAACATTACAAGTGCCGCAAGAACAAATGAACCCCAGACAAACTTGTTTTCTTCAAACATTCGATTTATAAATCCTGATTTTTCCACAATTCAGGCCTCCTTTTTATCATTTTTGAATATGAAAAATTTACTGAAGAAATAGTTCATTATTATTACAAAAACATTTGCAAGAATTTTTGCGAGTTTATCGTTCATTTCGAATTGACCGACAACCAAAAACATCCATATTAATTCGCAGATGCCGGAAAACAGCCTTGCGGCAACGAACGCTGCGGATTCTTTTAAAACAACTTTCAATTTGAAGCTTTTGCTTTCGAAAACATATAGCTTATTTGTTATATATGCAAATGCAACGGCAAGAACCCACGCAATTACAGTTGAAATGTTTACTGCCCAAATGTATTGTTCGTTGGTTGAATCTGAAATTCCGCTTGATGCAAAAATTTCCATTGAGATTATATATACAACGTAATTTACGATTGTTGTCAGAACGCCGAATATTAGATAGCTTATTGTTTCACGATTTGCAAGTTTATTTAGAATTGGTATTTTTTTTAAAATTTTTTCGGTTAGATTTATAATAAAGTTCATAATTAAATTATAGCTTTCGGCAAAACGGGAGTTATGCCGATTTTGCAACGTCCTTTCTTTAAAAATTTATCTGTAGTCATCTTTTTGATTGTCAACGTTTGTTTCACGTATTATATAGACAGGTCTGTTTTTTACCTCCATATATATTTTTGCAACATATTCGCCTAATATACCACAAGCGAGAATTATAATTCCTCCGATGAACAACGTTATTGTTATTAAAGAGGCATATCCGGGAGCATCAATTCCGAATGCAAGCGTTTTTATTATTATATACGAGAGGTATATAAAAGCTGAAAAAGATATGAAAATGCCAAGCACAGAAGCTATTCTTAACGGAGCTGTTGAAAATGCGGTTATTCCGTCTAACGCATATTTGAACAGCTTCCAAAAAGACCATTTTGTTTCGCCGGCGGCTCTTTCGACATTTTCGAATTTTAGCCATTTTGTTTTGAAACCGACCCAACTGAATATTCCTTTTGAAAAACGCTGGACTTCGCTCATTGCTATTACAGCATTTATCATTTTTCTGTTCATCATTCGGAAATCACCGGCTCCGTCAGGCATATCAACTTCTGAAATTTTATTTACAAGGCGATAGAAACGTCTTGTGAAGAATGTTCGCAATTTTGGGTCGCCGTCTCTTGTTGCTCTGTTTGCCGAACAACAATCATAACCTTCTTCCATTGCTTTTAACATATCGGGAATTAATTTTGGCGGATGCTGGAGGTCGGAATCGAGAACAACGGCATAATCACCCGTTGAATTTTTAAGACCCGCATACATTGCGGATTCTTTTCCAAAATTTCTTGAAAAAGAGATGTATTTTACAAAATTATTTTGCTCAGAATATTTTTTTAATATTTCAAGTGTGTTGTCTGAACTTCCGTCGTCTATAAATATGAAATTAAAAGAATAATTTTTTATTTTTGAAACAACATTTAATGTTTCGCTGAAAAATAAGTCTAACACTTGATTTTCGTTAAAACAAGGAACTATTATATCAACTGTTTTCATGGCTGTCCTCCGTAAAGAAGTATAAAATTTTGACACTTGGTAAATCATATCTTTTATTTTAACACAAGAGCATATATAAAATCAAATATTAATTGAGGTAGGAGCACATAATTATGATTTTACAATTTTGGGTTGAATTTTTCTGTATTTATGCTGTTGATTTTGATATGCTTTGAAAATGTTATTTTGAATTTATTTTTTGCTGGAGAGTGGTTCAATTTTGTCATTGTTCGAATGTTGACTTTATGATATGCTTATAGTATAATTATTTTGGATTAATACCGCACGAAGAAGAAACAAAGGCAAATTTGCAAAAATGTTTTTGTTCTTGGGGTTATGCGGAATTTTAAACAAAGCTAAGGAGTGGTATTATGGCTAAAAGGTTTAATATATTGTTATTTGCTGTTATATTGTTGTTTGCATTTATGCCGTTTTTTCAAATTGAAAAGTCGAATGACGCATATATATATGTTAGCGGGCTTGCACTTATACCGGGGCTTAATTCGATTAATGTTTTGAATGATTCTCAAGCGGCAACGGCAATTTATGAAACAGCGGGAAATATTAAATATATTTTGCTTGTTTTAATTCCGATTGTCGGAATTGTTTTATCTGTTATGTGCGAATTTTTGAAAAACAAAAAAACTGTGTTATTTTTAATGGTTATAAGCTATATTGTTGCTTTTTTCGGCCTTTATTTTGCAACTTTTTCAGTTAACAAAATTGACAGTTATGAGCTTTCGTTCGGATATTTCGGAACTTTGTTTTGTTATACTCTCGTTTTTGTTGTTGGTGTTTTTCAACATCTTTTCGATTCAAGCGACAAAGAAGAGGATATTTGGACAGAAAAGCCGGTTTTGCAGAAGTTTAAAAGAAAAGTTAAAAAATGATTTTGAAAATATAAATTGTGTTTGAATTGTTTTGCCAATAAAGTAAGTTCCCTGTTTTTTGGGGAATTACTTTATTGGTTGTTAATGCTTTGAATGTTGGTTGTTAATGGATTATTTTTTTGTTGCTCGATAAGCCCAAAATGTAATCGGAGCTTATTTTATAAAATTTGCAAAGTGTTATTAAATGGCGAATTGGCATTTCGTTTATTCCTTTTTCATATCTTGAATATACTTGTTGTGTTGTTTGAAGCACAGCGGCTATTTCTTTTTGTGTTAGGTCGTTATCTTCCCTGAGTTCTCTTATTATGTCATTATAATTTTTCATTTTTTTTGCCTCCCGTTTTTGAGTTGGAAATCTTATAACGGCATTTCCCTTGATGATTAAAATTATTACGATTTGGGAGTTATGGTAGCATACAATGAACAAATATATTGACTTTACACTATATTAGGTGTATAATTGTATAAAATTTAACCTGTATCAAAAAATGTTTGCTTGAGTATTTGAATTTGCTTTTACAACGATAATTACGATATTAAAAAAACTCGTTCACTAAGTGTGTATATTTTACTCAGTTCATTTTTTTAGTTTCTACATTTATATTTTCAAATAAAATAAATTTTTATCCCCCAATAAAATTTTATTTTACTCAAGCTAAGCATTTTATGATAAATGATAAGACCGGTTGATTGAATTAATCGGTTTTATTTTTTTGTCTTAATTGTATTTTTTTATTTGTTTTGGACAAAATAGAAACAAAGCAGGTTTTAAAAAAGTTATGGTTTTTGATTGAAAAAGCGATAAAACTGCGGATTACAAGTTATTGTAAAGGGGAACGATTTATGAAAAACGAAGAAAAATTTCAGCCATTTGTTTCTGCCGATAAAAAAATTCCCGAGATTACGAATACTTCCATAATTTTGGGTGTAATTCTTGCTTGTGTTTTTGGAGCGGCAAATGCGTATTTGGGGCTTAGAGTTGGTATGACGGTTTCGGCTTCGATACCGGCAGCGGTTATTTCCATGGGTGTTATCAGAATTATTTTAAAAAAAGAATCTATTCTTGAAAATAATATTGTTCAAACTATTGGGTCTGCCGGAGAATCGGTTGCGGCGGGGGCGATTTTTACTCTTCCGACGCTGTTTATGTGGCAGAATGAATGGGGAATTGGAAGTGCTTCTCTTTTTAATATTACAATTATTTCTCTTTGCGGAGGTGTTCTTGGTGTTTTATTTATGGTACCTTTAAGAAAAGCTTTAATTGTTAAAGAGCATAAAAATTTGCCATATCCCGAAGGAACGGCATGTGCGGAAGTTCTTATTGCGGGAGAAAAAAAGGGCAAAGGGGCGATTGCTGTTTTTTCGGGGCTTGGGATTTCTTCCATTTATAAATTTTTTACAGAGGGAATTAAAATTTTTCCGGCTCAAATTCATTTTGAATTTAACAAATTTAAAGGCGGAGCTTTTGGAATTGATGTTTTGCCGGCTCTTCTTGGAGTTGGCTATATTTGCGGGGCAAAAATTGCATCATATATGTTTGCCGGAGGGATTTTGAGTTGGCTTGTTATTATGCCGTTGATTAACATTTTTGGTGGTGACGCTGTTCTTTTTCCTGCAAACGAAATTATTTCGAATATGACTTCGAACGAAATTTGGAGCAATTATATACGATATATTGGTGCGGGGGCTGTTGCAACGGGCGGAATAATCAGCCTTATTAAAACAATGCCGATTATTTTTAAAACTTTGGTTCAAACTTTTAAAAGTGTTGGCGGAGGGGAATTTGAGAAAAGTTATGAAAGAACGGAAAGAGACATTTCAATTAAAGTTATTGGCATAACAATTTTTTTGCTTATACTTATTATATGGCTTGTTCCGTCTGTTCCGGTTAATTTTACGGGTGCGGTTATAATTACTTTGTTTTCGTTCTTTTTTGCGGCGGTTTCATCAAGACTTGTTGGGCTTGTTGGAAGCAGTAACAACCCTGTTTCGGGTATGGCAATTGCAACTTTGCTTATTGCAGCGGTTATACTTAAAGGAACGGGAATTATGGGAAGAGAGGGAATGATTTCTGCCATTGCAATTGGGTCGGTTATTTGCATTGTTGGAGCTGTTGCCGGAGACACTTCTCAAGACCTTAAAACGGGTTTTTTGCTTGGAGCAACACCGAAAAAACAACAAATTGGCGAATTTATTGGAATTATTGTTTCGGCTTTGATAATTGGCGGGGTTCTTTATCTTTTGGACAAAGCTTGGGGATATGGTTCGGGCGAACTTCCGGCACCGCAAGCTACTCTTATGAAAATGGTTGTTGAGGGAGTTATGGACGGAAATTTGCCTTGGAACTTGGTTATTTCGGGGGCGATGATTGCGGTTGCGGTTGAAGTTCTTAAAATTCCGGTTTTGCCATTTGCTGTTGGATTATATTTGCCTATTCATTTAAGTGCGACGATTATGATTGGCGGAATTATAAGGTTGATTTTTGAAAAACGAAAAGAAAACGAAAAGTTTGGAAGTGAAGTTGTTGAAAAGGGGATTTTGTATTCTTCGGGGCTTATTGCAGGAGAAGGACTTGTTGGAATTTTGCTTGCGGTGTTTGCGGTTATTCCTTTTGGAAAAAGCAGTTTTGGTGAGTTTATAAACATTTCGGACGTTTTGGGTATGGGAACGATTGGAAGTGTTGTGTTTTTTGGTTTGCTTTGTGGGTCGTTCTTCTTTTTTTTCAAAAAAAGAGCGTAAAGTTATGATGCAAATTTGATGTAATCAATTTTTAAAGGGAGTGGAGAATTTTGATGTTTTCTATACTCCTTTTTATTTGCGAAAAATTTTTTCGGTATGTTGACAAGAAAACAATTTGTTAATATAATTATATGGAAAAAAATTGGGGGTGTTTTTTTATGAAAACAATGATTAAATGGCTGATTTTTGTGTTGCCTATTGCTGTTATCGGCGGTTTTTTTACGGGGATTTATACATATGAATATTTTGGCGAAGAATTTCGGCAGACTGTTTTGACGGCTATTGGCAGTGAAGAGATTTTTTTTGTAATTACGACCGTTCAGAGCGTGGTATATTCAGTTGTTGCAACAATTTTGGGAGTTTTACTTTCACAAAAGATTGGGCTTTTGAAGCCGGTTGCCTTTGAATGGAAAATTTTGAGAAATGTACTTATTGCAACTGTTTGTTGTGGGATTTTATTTGCGGGGGATTATTTCACTTTTGGACAAATTATTCCTCAAGTTGCCGCAGATTATGAAAAGGGAATCAGTTTTGCGTATTTTTGTGCTTCTGTTTCGTATGGCGGAGTTATTGAAGAGGTTATGCTTAGGCTGTTTTTTATGAGTCTTGTTGCATTTTGCATTTGGAAAATTTTTTACAGAAAAAAGGATAAAGAAAAAATTCCTTGTGGTGTTTTTGTTTTTGCAAATATTATTTCTGCAATTATTTTTGCGGTTGGGCATATTCCCGCAACAATGACGATTTTTGGAGAAATTAATTTTTTAATTATTGTAAGATGTTTTTTGCTTAATGGAGGGTTTGGTCTTTTGTTTGGCAGATTTTATCGAAAATATGGAATTCAATATGCTTTTGTTGGACATATTGGAGTGCACGTTGTTTCGAAGCTTATTTTGATTTTTGCAATATGATTTATTTTTACAATTTTATTAAAAAAAGAATAATTTTGCAGTTTTTAAGCAATACTGATAATTGGGCAAAGTTTGTCTGATTAGGATATTTTTTCTGTGTGAAATAAGCTTGCAATTATTGTTTGGGGCTTATGATATTGGGTTGTTGAACCATACAAAAATTGCAAAATTATAATTGTGCGGTGTTGATTTGAAACGAAATATATGATATAATTATTAAAACAAATAAATTTTTAAGGAGATTATTTATGGATAACGAAAAAAATTGCACTTGCGGCTGCGGACACGACCATAATCACGATGAACATGATTGTTGCGGACATGACCACCAGACTATGACAATTGTTACAGACGAAAACGAAGAATTAAAATGCACTATTTTGGGGACTTTTGACGTTGATGACAAAGAATATATAGCACTTTTGCCTATGGGCGAAGAAGAAGTTCTTATATATCAATTTATTCTTCACGAGGACGACAGCTTTGAACTTTTGAACATTGAAACAGACGAAGAATTTGAAAAAGTTGAAGACGCATTTTTTGAAATTTTCGGCGATGAAGCTTTTGAGGACGAAGATTTTGACGAGGACGACTTTGACGACGAAGAAGAATGATTTTAACTTGTTTTATTAAAGGCAAATGAGTTTGAAATTTGCCGACAAGTGTTTTATTAATTTACGAAAGGAGGATTTCTATGCTTACAAATTTATTCTACTATGATTTTTATAAACCGTATATTTTCAAAAATGAAAAGATAACGTCAAAATATCCAAAATCAAATTCCGATAAAAGTAAAAATTCGGAAGCTCGATTTTTGAATGATGACAAATCTGAAAACGAATATTCTTTTTTTCTGAACAAGACTTTTAAAAAAGAAATTGTTAATTATGCCGAAAATATTTCCGTTGATTTTAATTCGATTAAAAATTCGGTTAAAAATATTATTAACAATGTTGGCGGTTCTTATGTTAATATTGATTCGAAAAAAGAAATTTTGAAAAAAGAATTATCGGAACTTGAAGAAAAATATAACTCATATAAAGATTTTGCGGAAAACAATTATAAGAATAGTTCTCTCCTTTCGGAATTCTCGGATAATTTGAAATTTTGTTTTGAAGAAAATTCGGGGGTTTTGGCTAAATTTGGAATGAATTATGATAATGAGGCTCAAACTCTTTATTTTGATGAGGAATATTTTAATTCTTTAAATTTATCGAAAATGGGAAAGAACATTAACGAACTTTCTGAATTTTGCAAAACAGTGTATGACCAAACTTGCGAAATAATGAAAGTTCCTATGGAAGAATATATGGGATTTAAAAATTTGAGCTATTATTATAATTACATATTTTCAAATGAAAATCATAATACTGTTAAAATAATTGAAACGGGAATGTTAGTTGACATAAGTTTGTGAAATGTTATGCGAGATTAGCGGATTTGTTGGTTATCAATGAATTCGCTTTTTATATAGATTGGAAAATTTGAGATTGATTTTAAGAGAGGATAAAATAAAAAATCGGGGTGACAAGATTTGAACTTGCGACCTCTTGAACCCCATTCAAGCGCGCTACCAAGCTACGCCACACCCCGATGATATAAATAACATTGCACAACTGTGCAACACTACTCACATAATAGCATATGAGCGGGGCATTGTCAAGATGAAAATTTGTTTGCAAAAAAGTTTTCTTAAAGTGTGATTGTTATCAAAATATCGAATAATTAAGCGAGCCATATTTATTTAGGTTTATGAAAATGGGATTTGTATTTTTTTATTAGACGAATGTGTTACAAATTTGTTAATATGACCAAATATTGGTAATTTTGGAGTTTATCTTGTGTAATTTTTTACAATCTCTTGACATTATTATTAAATGGTTATAAAATAATATAGGTATTGTTTTTTTAATATGTGCTTTTCGTACATATTTTGATTTAATACTGAAAGTTTATTTCTCTTTTTATAAACATATGTGCTTTTTTAGTGTTTATATTATTTGAACTTTGAAAATTTAATATAAGGAGGTGTTTTGTTCTGGAAACGACTCAGATAATTGTTACAGCTCTTTCTTGTGTGCTTTCGGTTTGTGTTGGTGCTTTAATCGGCTATCTTTTGAGGAGAAGAACTGCCGAGGCAAAAATTGGCTCTGCCGAAAAAGAGGCAGACAACATAATTGTTAAAGCAAAAGCCGAAGCCGAAGCCAAAAAGAAAGAAATTTTACTTGAAACAAAAGAAGAAAGTATCAGAGCAAAAAATGAAGCTGAAAGAGAATGCAAAGAGCGAAAAGCTGAACTTCAAAGATTTGAAAAGAGATTGCTTCAAAAAGAAGAAACTTTGGATAAAAAAAGTAATACACTTGAAAAAAAGGAAGAACAGTATCAAGCTAAAGTTGAAGAAGTTGAAAAAATTAAGGTTGAAGCGAACAAGCTTAGAGAAAAGCAAACAGCCGAACTTGAACGCATATCGGGATTTACTTCCGAACAAGCAAAACAATACTTATTATCAACTATTGAATCTGAAGTTAAACACGAAGCTGCCGTTATGGTTAAAGAAATTGAAAATAAGGCAAAACAAGATGCAGATAAAAAGGCAAAAGACATTATTGCTTCTGCAATTCAAAGATGTGCTGTTGACCACGTTACGGAAACGACCGTTTCTGTTGTTCCTCTTCCAAATGATGAAATGAAAGGTCGAATTATTGGTCGTGAGGGCCGAAATATTCGAACGCTTGAATCTTTAACCGGAATTGAGTTAATTATAGACGATACTCCGGAGGCTGTTATTTTGTCTTGCTTTGACCCAATGAAACGAGAAATTGCAAGGATTGCCCTTGAAAAACTTATAATTGACGGGCGTATTCACCCTGCAAGAATTGAAGAAATGGTTGAAAAAGCCAAAAAAGAAGTTGAAGTTATGATTAAAGAAGAGGGTGAGGCCGCTTCTTTTGAAACCGGTGTTCATGGACTTCACCCTGAATTAATTCGTTTGCTTGGCAAAATGAAATTCAGAACAAGTTATGGTCAAAATATTTTGAAACATTCAGTTGAAGTGTCGCATTTGTGTGGAATTATGGCCGGAGAACTTGGTGTTGATGTGACTCTTGCAAAGCGTGCGGGGTTGCTTCATGACATTGGGAAATCCGTTAATCACGATGTTGAGGGCTCTCATGTTAGTCTTGGGGCTGCTTTATGCCGAAAATATCGTGAAAATGATATTATTATTAATGCCGTTGAAGCACATCATGGTGATGTTGAGCCAACAAGCATTATAGCTGTTTTGGTTCAGGCGGCAGATGCTATATCCGCTGCAAGGCCGGGTGCAAGGCGTGAAACTTTGGAATCATATATTAAACGTCTTCAAACTTTGGAGAACATTGCGGATACATTTAATGGAGTTGAAAAATCTTTTGCAATTCAAGCCGGTCGAGAATTGCGAATTATCATAATACCTGAAGAGGTTAATGATTCTGATATGACTTTGCTTGCCAGAGATATTGCCAAAAAGATTGAGGCAGAGCTTGAATATCCGGGGCAAATTAAAGTTAATCTTATTAGAGAAACAAGAGCCATTGAGTATGCAAAATAAGCAAGTGCTTATTTATTTAAAAAAAGCTGAGGGAAAACAAATAATTGTTTTTCCTCAGCTTTTTATTTTTTAAATTTTGGCAATAACTTCGATTTCAACGAGTGCGTTTTTTGGAAGTTGTTTTACAGCAACGCAAGAACGTGCTGGTTTTTCTGTGAAATATTTTCCATAAATTTCGTTAAATTCGGCAAAATTGTTCATATCGGTGAGATAGCACACAGTTTTTATTGTTTTTGAAAGAGAACTTCCGCTTTCTTCTAATATTGCTTTTAAATTTAATATTGCTTGTTCGGCTTGTTCTGTTATTGTTTTTGCTTCAATTGTGTTTGTTTTTGGATTTATTGCGATTTGCCCAGATGTGAAAATTAAATTTTCTGTTATTATTGCTTGAGAATATGGGCCTATTGCTTCGGGTGCGTTTTTTGTGTTGATTTTTGTCATAGTTTTTATTCTCCTTTTGTTTTATATTGTTACTTTAACGTCTTTTTCGAAATTTGCTTTTGGAAAAAGAGCTTTGTATACATTTATTAAATTTTGGAAAAGTTCTTCTTCGGGAAGATTATTTTCTTTCGGAAGATAAATTATTAAAAAATCTACACCAAAACAGGTTGATTTTATATTTGTTGTTATAAAACCGTTTCTTTTATAAAATTCGGCACGTTTTGTTCGAATTTCTTTTTCTTCTTTGGTTTTGGCATATTGGGGGTCTTCTATTTCGGCAAGTATTCCATTTTTAAAAGGCAAATTTTCTGATTTTAGCATATTTATAAAGTGACTTCCGATTCCTTGATTTCGATAGCTGTTGTTTACAGCAAAAAAATCAAGAAGCGGGCAAAGGTTGTTTTCTTTTGGATAGCCGAAAAAAGCGTATGCCAGCAATTCATTTTCTTTTGAAAAAAGACATTTATTTGTGTATTTTCCGTCATTTTCTAATTTGAACATATAGTCTAAAGGTTTTAGCTCATTTTTTGGAAAATCTTTTATCATATAATTTGAATATATTTTTGAAATTTCTTTTTTTGAAAGTGTTGCAAAGCTGTCTGAATAGTTCATTTATAAATCCTTTCTTTTGGCAAAGCGGGGCTGTGCTTTAGTTTTATTTTAATATGTTTTTATTTTACAGTTTTTTGGCTGATTATAAAATTACAGCCTTTTAACGTTTGAATTGTTGTTTTTGTTCTGATTTCTTTTATTATAGCACATTTTTTTGTTTTTGCAATTTTTTGTTGAAAATTTGGGAAATAAACTTGTTGACAATTTTAATTTTGCAATGTATAATTAAAGGCAAGTTGTCGTTAAATGATTGTTTTGACACTTGTGTATCGGCTTAAATGTCGATATTGTATTTTTAATATGTTATAAAGTTTCTCGTGATAGCCGGGGAGGTAGCGGCACCCTGAACCCACAATCCGCTATAGTGGGGGTGATGTCTGCTTTAGGCTTCTTCATTTTTTGGTCTGCCCTTTGAAAGGGGTGTTGACGGTTGAGTCTTACGCAATGGGAATTTGTGAACCGTGTCAGGTCCTGACGGAAGCAGCACTAAGCAAACACTTTCATGTGCCGTAAGGGTGCTTGACTTGAGCTTTCTTTTTTTGGTTACGCAGGGAATGGGCTGACAACAGCAGATTCACGAGATTTTATTATATAATCAATTAAATGTTTGAAATTTGGTTGATGACAAAAACTTCGGTTTGGCATATTTTAAATGTGCGAATAATGTTGATTTTTAGGGCCTGTTTTTGGCTCTTTTTTGTTTTTAAGGTTTATAACGGTTGATTGCGTTATTTTTTACAGTTATTGTTAGAATTTTTGAATTGTTTAATAAATTTGTCGATATTGGACTTTTTGTCCTGTGTTGTGGTATTATTATATTTGATATTGAGAAATTTTGCGTTGTTATTGGGGTTGTCACAGTTATTTTGGCAATTTAACAATTTTTTATAATTTTTTTGGTTAAAAATTTTGCTTTTGATATAAAACGATTTTTTTAATTAAAAAATACAGGTGAAGTTTGTTGTTTTGATGATTTTGAAAGGAATGATTTTTGTGGGATATATGGCTCTTTACAGAAAAATGCGACCTAAAAATTTTGAACAGGTTGTTGGGCAGGAGCATATTATAAGAACTTTATGCAATCAAATTAAATCGGACAGAATAAGCCACGCATATTTATTTTGCGGAACAAGAGGAACAGGAAAAACTTCAACCGCTAAAATTTTTGCAAAGGCGGTTAATTGCTTAAATCCGAATGACGGTCAGCCTTGCGGTGAATGTGATGTTTGCAAAAGAATTGAAGAGGGTTCGGATATGAACGTTATTGAAATTGATGCTGCAAGCAACAACAGTGTTGATAACGTTAGGGAAATTCGTGATGAAGTTAAATATCCTCCGACAGACGGAAGATTTAAAGTTTATATTATTGACGAAGTTCATATGCTTTCGATTGGTGCTTTTAACGCACTTTTGAAGACACTTGAAGAACCGCCGGCTCACGTTATTTTTATTCTTGCAACGACAGACCCTCAAAAAATTCCGGTTACAATTCATTCGAGATGCCAAAGGTTTGATTTTAAAAGGATTTCGGCAAAGCAGATTGGTGAAACTTTAAAAAAATATATGGAGCAAGAGGGCGTTTCTGTTACCGATGAGGCTATAGACTATATTGCGAATGTTGCCGACGGAGCTATGCGTGATGCTTTGAGTATTATGGACCAATGTACTGCTTTTTATTTTGGCGAAGAAATTAATCTTGAAAAAGTTTTGGAGGTTTGCGGGGCTGTTGATTCTTCTGTGTTTTTTGATATGACGGAGGCTTTATTTTTACAACAGGGCGAAAGGTGTATGAAAATTATTGAAAACGTTGTTTTGAGCGGAAGAGATATTGTTCAATTTATTAACGATATTATTATTCATTTTAGAAATATTATTGTGTCACTTTCGGTTTCTGACGGGTCGTATGCACTTGGTTTTTCTGATGAAAATGCAAAAAAATATCGTGAACAAGGCGAGAAAGTTGAAAAGGGCTTTCTTATGGAGCTTATAAACGAATTTTCAATTTTACAAGGCAACGTTAAATATTCTTCAAATCCGAGGGTGCTTTTTGAAGTTGAATGTCTTAAAATATGCAATCCTGTTGGAGGAGAAAACATTGAGCAAATTAAATTGGAAATTAGAAATATTCAGAAAAAACTCACAGAGGGAATTGCAATTAAAACGGAACATTTAAAAAATGAAGATTATTCTTCTTCTGTTGAAAAACAAGATACTGTCGTTAAGCCAAAGCCAAAGGCTGTTCCGGACGATATGAAAGCGGTTATTGGACAATGGAGAAATTTTGTTGATGAACTTAAAGTTGCTCTCAGAACTTTTCTTTTGCAGACAAAACCAAAATTTCTTGACGACAAATTTTATATTGTTTGCTCAACAGAGGGGCATTTTAACATAATTAACAAAGCGAAAAAGGAAATTGAAGAAAAGCTTGGAGAAAAATTTGGAAAGAAGTTTAATATTTTTATTGTCAGACAAGAAGATTTTGATGCAAAATGCAATGAATTTGATATGACGGGCGTTGAAATGGATTTTGACGAATCAGAGATTGAAGAAAATATTAATTCACAGCTTGATGGCGTTATTTATGATTAATGGAGGAATTTTTATATGATTTTTAAACTTGAAGAAACAAAAGAGGCAAAGAAGCTTTTTGGTGATTGGCAAGAAACTATGATTTGGTCTTGTGTTGATAATATTATGGGCGAAATTTACACCGATGATTTGGATAAACTTTGCTCGGTTGTTGCGATAATTGGTGATTTTTGTTTTTTTGCGGGAGAAGTTTCGGAAGAGCTTATTAAATTTGCTCTTGGAGAAAGAGAATTCATTATTATGGTTCCGCAAAATATTAACTGGGGGTTTTGCATTGAAAATATTTTTGGAGAAAAAGCCAAAAAAGTTAGAAGATTTGCGTTTAAAAAAGAAAAAGACAATTTTGACCTTGAAAAACTTAATCGCACAGTTGAAAAAATGAGCAGGCTTTATCATTTTAAGGAAATTGATGAAAATCTTTTTTACGAATGCCAAAAAGAAGAATGGAGCAAAAGCTTGGTTTCATCGTTTAAAGATTTTGAGGAGTTTAAAAGGCTTGGTTTGGGTTATCTTGTTTTGGACAGAAGAGAAATTATTTGCGGGGCATCTTCATATACACGCTATGGAGATGGCATTGAAATTGAAGTTGATACGAAAGAGGAATTCAGACGAAAGAGATTTGCATATTACTGTGCATCAAAACTTATTTTTGAATGTCTTAAAAAAGGGCTTTATCCAAGTTGGGACGCTCAAAACAGAAATTCTGCCGATTTGGCTTTGAAAATTGGATATAATTTTGACAGAGAATATACTGCTTACGAAGTTTTTGGAAAGTAATGTCTTTTTTGAAAGGAGAAATTTTATGAAAAAGGCTTTAACTGTTGCCGGTTCGGATTGTAGCGGAGGAGCGGGTGTTCAGGCGGATTTAAAAACATTTTCGGCTTTGGGTGTTTTTGGTATGAGCGTTATTGTTTCGGTTGTTGCGGAAAATACAAGCAGGGTTATTGATATTCAAGATGTTACGCCGGATATGATTGGAAAACAGCTTGATGCGGTTTTTGAGGATATAGATGTTGATGCTGTTAAAATTGGAATGCTTTCAAAGCCAGATTGTATGAGGATTGTTGCGAAAAAAATCAGAGAATATTCGGCAAAAAAAGTTGTTGTTGACCCCGTTATGTATGCAAAGGACGGTTCGGCTTTGATGAGTTCTGAGTTTATCGATGTTTTTATCGATGAAATTATTCCTGTTTCATATTTGATTACACCGAATATTCCTGAAGCGGAAATTATTTCGGGGATTAAAATTAAAAATTTTGATGATATGAAAGAAGCGGCGGAAATTATTTATGGATTTGGCCCGAAAAATGTTCTTATTAAGGGCGGTCATTCGGAGGGCGATGCTGTTGATGTTTTATTTGACGGCAAAGATTTTTCAACTTTTGTTGCAAAAAGAATTTATACAAAGAATACTCACGGAACGGGTTGTACGCTTTCTTCCGCAATTGCGGCAAATCTTGCTTTGGGAAAAGATGTTTATAATTCGGTTTTGCTTGCAAAGGAATTTATTACAACGGCGATTGAACATTCACTTGATATTGGCAAAGGTTTTGGACCGACAAACCATTTTTATACTCTTTACAAAAATGCGGGGCTTGAAACGGAATAATTTTTTTTGGAGGGACTTTTATATGGACAAGAAGAAAGTTGATTACAGCTTATATCTTGTTACAGACAGGGAACTTATGAGCTGTTATAATCTTGAGGAGGGCGTTAGAGAGGCAATTATTGGCGGTTGTTCGATTGTTCAACTTAGAGAAAAAAATTGCTCTTCTCGAGAGTTTTTTGAAACGGCGTTGAAAATTAAAGAGGTTTGTCAAGAATTTGATGTTCCTCTTATTATAAACGACAGAGTTGATATTGCTTTGGCTGTTGATTGTTCGGGAGTTCATATTGGACAAAAAGATTTGCCTGCCGATTATGTTAGAAAAATTATTGGAGAAAACAAAATTGTTGGAGTTTCGGCGTCTGACATTGAAAAAGCAAAAAAAGCACAGGCAGACGGGGCGGATTATATTGGCGTTGGGGCGATGTTTTCAACTTTGACAAAAAACGACACAAAGGCTGTTACACCGGCACAGCTTTCTGAAATTAAAAAGAGCGTTCAAATTCCTGTTGTTGCAATTGGCGGAATTAAAAGCGAAAATGTTGGGCTTTTGGACGGAACGGGAATTGACGGAGTTGCGGTTGTTTCGGCAATTATTGCACAGAAAGATATTAAAAATTCGGCAAAGGCTATGAAAGAGGCTTTTTTGAAGATAAAAAAATAAACTGATTTTCGAATTGTTAAAAAAATCGATGATTTGCGGAGAGGAGAATTATATGTTTGATTTTGACGGAGTTATTTTCGATTTGGACGGAACGATTGCGGATTCTTTATATGTTTGGAAAAAAGTTGATATTGATTTTTTTGGAAAAAGGGGAATGGAAATTCCTGAGAATTATTCTCAAAAAATAAGTTCTATGAGTTTTAACGAGGCGGCCTGTTTTACCAAAAAAGAATATAATTTTTTTGAGAGTGTTGAAGAAATTATGAATGAATGGTATGATATGGCTGTTGAGGAATATAGCCATAATGTTGAGCTTAAACCTTTTGCAAAAGATTTTTTTAAATATGTTGCCGGAAAAGGGGCGAAGATTGCTCTTTGCACAGCATCGCCGAGAGAACTTTTTGAGCCGTTTTTGAAAAACAACGGCGTGTTTGAATATTTTGATACATTTGTTAGCGGAACGGAAGTTGGAAAAGGGAAAGAATTTCCGGATATTTACTTACTTGCCGCAAAAAGGCTTGGCGTTTTGCCAGAAAGGTGCATTGTTTTTGAGGATATTTTGAAAGCGATAAGAGGTGCAAAAGCTGCGGGAATGACAGTTGTTGGTGTTTTTGACGGAAACGGAGAGGACGATGTTTTGAATATAAAAAAAGAGGCTGATAAATTTATATATGATTTTTCGGAAATGATGATTTGATTGGAATATTTTTTTTTAGTTTGGAAACAATTTTATTGGAGCTGTTTTTTGCACAGTACAATTATAATTGGGGCGGTGTGTACCTTTTTAGACAGAGCCGATTTGATTTTTTCCTCCGTAAATTTTTAAGAAGATACTTTAAAAAGGCTGTTGAAATGAATTTTCATTTTGCAGCCTTTTTAAAGTTTTCTTGGAAAACGAAAAAGCTGAATTTCCAAAAAGAAATTCAGCTTTTGATAAATGCGGATGGGGGGACTTGAACCCCCACGAGGTCGCCCTCGGTAGATTTTGAGTCTACTGCGTCTGCCATTCCGCCACATCCGCACATTTATCACAGGCTTTATCAACCCGACTTCATAATAATACCACCTTGCAAAAAAAAAGTCAAGCATTTTTTTGAAAAAAATAAAAAAAATTTGCCCGACAGGATTTGAGGGGCAAATTTTTGGGGGAAAATGGCGTAAATATGGGGATTTAATTTATTCCGTTCAGCTGTAAAAAAATTATATAGGCGAAAAATAAAACTAATATTATTGCAAAGGGAACGGTTATTATTTTTTTGGGCGGTTCATCTGTTGGAGCAATTACCTTTGTTTTGTTTGATTTAATAAAGTGGCTGAAAACAAGAACGAAAAGAGTTCCAGATATTATTGCCATTGCTCCGAAAAATATGAAGTCGAATATTTGGGGAATGTAATTTTCAGTTGAACTTTCGATATTCGGAAAAGTTTCTAATATTATATTTGAAATATATATTAGAGCACCCTGCGTTGCATTTATTATGAAATGGGACAGTATTGACGAAAAAATTGAATTTGTGTATGTTACAAACAACGCAAATATTGTTCCTATTAAAAAGGCGTATACAGCTTGGTGTGGGTCTAAGTGCATTATTGCAAAAAATAATCCCGATATTAGTGCACTTTTTATGATTCCGGCACTTCGACAGCCGGAAAGGATAATTCCTCTGAACATCATTTCTTCAAATATTGCGGGCATTATTGCGGAAACAAGCAAAAAAAGCAAAAACGGTATTGATGTTATTGAGCCCATAACGTCGGAGGCGGTGTTTGGAAAAAACAACGTTGTTATGAGAGCTATAAAATTTGCAACGGGTTGGATTAAAAACGACATTAGGATTATTAAAAAAAAGTTTTTTATGCTTAGCTTGTTTATTTTTAATTCTTCTTTGATATTTTCTTTTGTTGTTAAAAAATATAGAATTGCAGGACAAAGAGAGCAGATTAACGGCGTTACAAAAAGCATTGAAACCGACATTATTGATTCATTTTCGAATTCTATTTGGAACGTATACAAAAAAATTGAAATTAGAAACGGAGCTGTGCAAAGATAAATTAACAACAGCATCATAAAAAAAATTGTTCGCTTGTATTTACTCATTATAAAACCCCCGTAAATTTAAAATTTATAAAATTTATAAAATATCTTGATTGATTTGAAATAAAATGTTATAATATACATAATATTTTATTATTGATGAAGTTGACGGCTATATATGGAAACCATTAGTTTCGACCATGTCAAAATAAAATAATTGTTTTTATTTTTACACATTATTATTTTAACAAAAAAAATATATAAGTCAACAAATTGTTGATTAAAATGACGTTTTTTTGAAATGACATAAGTTTGCATATTGGATTTAAAATTTTTTTGGAATTATATTTTTAATAAACAGAAAGCAATTTGATGCAATTTGAATGTACTTACTTTTGGGAGGTAGGAAGATCTATGGAGCAGGATAATGTAGTGAAGAAGATAAAAGTTAATGAAGTTAGACCAAATTCTATATTGGCAAGAGACGTTGTTACAAAAAGTGGTGTTGTTATTCTTGCTAAAAATACAATGATTAACAACGTCAATTTTACAAAACTTGACCAAGACGATGTTAAATATGTCTATGTTTGGGAAGACTCTATTGACGACACATTGCCCGCTTTTAACAAAACAGAGGCTTACACTGTTGAAGAACAAATTAAGCCGGTTGTTGATAAGCCGGAATTTAAAGAATTTCAAGGAAGCTACAGCGAAAATCTTGAAACAACAAAAGGTAGTCTTGATATTATTGGAAACGGCGGTGCTGTTGATAAATCACAGTTGTTTGAAATAACAAAAGGCATAATTCAAACGATAAATTGTAAAAGTGATATTTTTACTTATTTGAGTTATCTTAAAGATATGAAAGATTATACTTATACTCATTCTTTGAATGTTTCGCTTCTTTGCAATATGTTTAGCAAATGGCTTAATCTTTCGGAAGAAGAAACGGAAGATTTGACTGTTGCGGGGCTTTTGCACGATATTGGGAAGCTTAAAGTAAACCCTGATATTTTAAATAAAAAGGGAAAACTTACAAAAGAAGAGTTTGACGAAGTTAAAAAACACCCTGCTATAGGGTATGAAATTATTAAAAATATGGATTTGCCGGAAGACGTTAAAGAAGCGGTTCTTATGCACCACGAAAAAATTAACGGAACAGGATATCCAAACGGTCTTAAAGGCGAGCAAATTAGCAAATATGCAAAGATTGTTTCAATTTGCGATATTTATGACGCAATGACTTCGGACAGGGCTTATAGGGGAAGACTTTGTCCGTTCCACGTTATAAGAAATTTTGAAAGACAAAATTTTGGTATTTTGGATACAGAGTATTTGCTTGTGTTCCTTCAAAACATTGCTTATACATACGTTGGAAGCTGGGTTAAACTTACTAACGGGAAAACGGCTGAAATTATATTCATTAATCAAGGTCAGATGTCAAGACCGATTGTTAAAGCCGGAGACGAATTTATTGATTTGTCCAAAAATCTTGATTTGGACATCGAAAATCTTGTTTAATTAATTGTTTTGCGAAAATTTTGGAAAAGTTTTTAAAATTTGTTCTGAAATTTTCAAGTGATTTGAATGGAGATGGAAATTATGGATTATGGGGATTTTGGCAACGAATTTGGGGAAAACAAAGATTTTGAAAAAGGAAAAAGAAAGAAAAATGGCATTATTGTTGCGGTTTCAATTGTTGCGTGTGTTTTAATTTTGGGAAGCCTTTGCTTTGCTTTTAATTTTGGAAATTTGTTTAAAAGCAATTTTGGAACGGTTGCGACGGCGTGTTCGAAAACTTTTTCCGAATATTTCTTTGAAGAAAACGCTGATAACAAAACTTTTTTAAACGGGTTGTTTTGTGCTGAAATTGACGATTATATTGAAGAAAATAAGGCGGCAAACGTTGAAATTAAATCAAGTTTGAAAAAGTTTGGCGATGTGCCTGATTTGGAAGGCTCGGAAGTTAAAATTAATTACAATGTTAAGCAACAAGAGAGCAATATTTTAATTGACGGGAAATATAACGGAATTTCCGTTTCTGTTCTTGATGCCTTTTTTAATGATGAATATGCGGTTTTTCAAGTTCCTGCTTTGTCGAATAAATCTTTTTATGTTGATTGGCAAGATTACATTGCCAAATATAACGGCGACGAAGAACAGCTTAAAATGATTAAAAATATTTTTTCTAATGAGCCGGAAAATCCGGAAAAATTGGAATTGCAAAAAGAAATTGCAGAGGTGTTTTTTGAACAATTTTCCGAAAATGTTGAAGTTTTGGACTCCGGAGAGGCTGAAATAAACAATCACAAATGTGATAAATATACTGTTTCTTTGGATAACAAAACGATTAAAGAAATTTTAAACAGTATTGTTGATGTTGTTTCTTTGAACGATTATGCAAAAGAAACTATTATAAATATTTATGCTGTAAGCAATGGATTTTCGGCAACGAAAGTTGATTATGATAATGATTATGACGCAATTATCAGAAATATGTATGACAGCATTGAGGGAATAAGTGTTGACAAGGTTGATGTTGATATATATATCAATGATGACAATGTTGTTGAATTTGATGTTTTTGAAAGATATTCGGACAGAGAATTTAATATTAAAGCTTCTTTTCTTGGAGAAAAAAGAACAAGCGACAATTTGAAAATTGTTTTTGAAAAAGTTGAAACGATAGGCGGAGAAAAGAAAACTGAGAAAGTTGCTGAATTTAACGATGTTACGCAAAGAAATTCTTCAATTGTTGAAAACAAAAAAACTTTTGAAGTTGTTGCTGATTTGGACAAAAGCATTGTTGAATTTACAAACAAAATTAATTATGATACCGATGAATTCAGCGGTGTGATTTCGGAAAACAACAAAAGTTTTGGACTTGAATTTAACGGAACGCTTAAAAACGAAAAAACGTTATTTGATTTGAATTTTGAAAATGTAATTGTTTGCGTTGAAAATGAAGATGTTGCCGGATTTGATTTTAATGTTAAAGTTGGAGAAGCAAACGAAACCGACAAAAAGGATAAAAATTCGGCTATTGATATTATCAATGCGGATTTTGAAACAAGAAGCGAAATTATGCAAGAGTTTTATAAAAATTTACAAAAGTTTGGGATTTTTTAAATGATGATTTTAGAGCTGTGAAGAAAAATTTTACTCTTACAGCTCTTTTTCATTAAAATAAAATTTTTGCCGAGTTTATATTTTTTTGCTTCGAAAAACATAAATTGTGATATAATTTTGTTAGGCTGTTTATAAAACTAACGATATGATGATATTTATTTTTTTGGAGGGTTTATTTTGAAAAAGACAATTATTTTATGTGTTGCGGTGGTTGTTATTTTATGTGGCTTGGGCTTTTTGTTTAGAACGGAGATTTGCAAGCTTTTTGAAGTTGATGAAAAAGTTTGGAGTTATGGGGGAAACATTATTAACGGCGGGCTTATTGCTGAAAATGATGATTATATTTTTATTTCGGCAACTTCCGGAAAGGAAAATGGTGTTTTCAGAAAAGCAAAATCTGACGGTGAAATTGTTAAAATATCTAACGATATTTCGGGATTTATAAATATAAAGGGCAGTTATGTTTATTATGTGAATTGGAGCGACGGCGGAAAAATTTACAAAATGGATTATGACGGAGATGACAAAGAAAAAATTGTTGATTTTGAAAATTGCGAGTATTTGGGATTTGGCGACAACGGTGCTTTTTTTGAATATGCGGAGCAAAACAATGTTTACAGCCCGTACAGGTTTGAAAACGATTTTAATGATGTTGTTAAAATTAATTCCGATGATACGGAGGGCCTTGTTTATTGTGACGGATATTTATATTATTCGAATTGGAGCGACGGTGGAAAAATTTATAAAATGAAAGCTGACGGAAGCGAAAAAACTGCGTTAAACGACTGCTACAGCAATTATATAAATGTTTCGGAGGGGTGGGTTTATTATTCCAATTCCGATGACGGAAACAAAATTTACAAGATGAAAGTTGACGGGAGCGAAAATTCGCTTGTTTGCGATGATGATTGCAGTTATTTAAATTATTTTGACGGATATATTTATTATTCAAACGCATCGGATAACAACAAAGTTTATAAAATAAAATCTGACGGGAATGATAAAATTAAAATTTCTGATGACAGCGGTGCTTGTATTCTTATTGCGGATAACAAAGTTTTTTATATTAATTCTAACGATTTGAATTTATATTGCTCGGAATTTGACGGGGGTAACAAAAAAACTGTTTTTGAATAGGAGTTGGAATTGTGTTTGACATTAGAGAGGAACTTAAAAAACTTCCGGATAAGCCTGGGGTTTATATTATGAAGGACGAAGACGAACACATTATCTATGTTGGAAAAGCCAAAATTCTTAAAAATCGTGTTAGGCAATATTTTCAGGAGTCTTCAAATCATTCTGCAAAGGTTTTGAGTATGGTTAAAAGAATTAAAAGTTTTGAATATATTGTTACGGGTACGGAAGTTGAAGCACTTATTCTTGAAAACAATTTGATTAAAAAACATTCGCCAAAGTATAATATTATGCTTAAAGACGATAAAACTTATCCTTATATTAAATTGACGGTTAATGAAATGTTTCCGAGAATTTATATGACAAGAAGACACGAAAAAGACAAAGCAAAATATTTTGGACCTTATACAAGTTCGACTGCAATTAAAGAAACTATTGATATTATTCTTAAAATTTGGCCACTTAGGCGATGTTTGAAAAAATTTCCGAGGGATATTGGAAAAGGGCGTCCTTGTCTCAATTATCACATTGGGCAATGTCTTGCACCTTGCAGGGGAAATGTTTCTTTGGAGAATTATAACAAAATGACCGATGAAATTGTTGATTTCCTTAACGGAAAGCACAGCGACATTATTAAAAATCTTGAAAAAGAAATGGAGACGGCTTCGGAAAATCTTGAGTTTGAAAAAGCGGCTGAATTTAGAGACAAAATTTTGGCAATTAAAAAGCTTGATGAGCGTCAAATTATTGAAAATATGTCTATGGAAGACAGAGACGTTATTGCATTTGCAAGGGCGGATTCGGAGGCTTTGGTTCAGGTGTTCTTTATACGAGGCGGAAAAATGACGGGAAGAGAGCATTTTATGCTTAATAACGTTGACGGGATTTCACGACAGGAACTTATGACAGATTTTGTTAAACGATTTTACGGGGGAACTCCTTTTGTTCCGAAAGAACTTATTTTGCAGGAAAAGCTTGAGGACGAAGACGAAATTTTAAAATGGCTTTCATACATTAAAGGTCAAAAGGTTTTGGCGACTTATCCTCAAAAGGGCGAGAAATTTAAGCTTGTTGAGCTTGCCTCAAAAAATGCGATTATTACCCTTGAGCAATTTGGTGAAGAAATTAAAAGAGAAAAAAGGCGGACTTTTGGTGCTTTGGAAGAAATTAAAAATGCTTTGGAAGTTGATTTTGACCTTGACAGAATTGAATCTTATGATATTTCAAATACACAGGGTGTTGATTCGGTTGGGTCTATGATTGTTTTTGAGTATGGAAAGCCAAAGAGAAGCGATTATAGAAAATTTAAAATAAAGACGGTTTTTGGAGCTGACGATTATGCAAGTATGCAAGAAGTTATTACACGACGTTTTTTGAGATATTTGAAAGAAAATTCCGAAAACGAGGAAAACGGAAAGTTTAATAAAATGCCGGACATTATTTTTCTTGATGGCGGAAAGGGTCAGATTAGCGTTGTTTTAGATGCTCTTGCCAAACTTAATTTGAACGTTCCCGTTTGCGGAATGGTTAAAGACGACCACCACAGAACGAGGGGGCTTATTTACAACAATCGGGAAATACTTTTTTCGACAAATTCGGAAGGATTTAAGCTTATTACAAGAATTCAAGACGAGGTTCACCGATTTGCAATTGAATATCACAGAAAGTTGCGACAGAAAAATCAAGTTAAATCTATTCTTGAAGATATTAAAGGTATTGGCGAGAGCAGAAGAAAGGCACTTATTAAACATTTTGGTTCGATTGAAAATATTAGAAAAGCTGATGTTTTGGAACTTAAAGAGGTTGAAAGTATGAATGAGACGGCGGCAGAGGCTGTTTTTAATTTTTTTAGAGGGAAAAAAGAATAAATCTATTTTTGAACAATGTTAATTTGTTTGTTTTTAGTAAAATTTATTAATGGGATTGAAAAAAAATTTGTTTTGCGGTATTATTATATTTAGATAACATCGTGTGTGATTTTAAATGTGTGATATTGTTTTTTTAAAAGAGTTGTTGCAATTATGGGTTGTTTTTTGTTATGTGTATTTTTTGTTTAAATACAAAGACGATGTTGCATAATTTGATATGGCAGAGAAAGGCATTTGTTAAATTATAATTATGCGGTATTGTTTAAACAGTTTTTACTTTTTGGGAGGAAGTTTATTATGTATTCGGTTTCTTTGAAAGAGATTATTGAAGAATTTGGTTTAAAAAATCTTACGGAAAATGTTGATATTGAGGGAAGGCTTGTTGAAAGCCCCGAAATTAACAGACCGGCTTTACAACTTGCGGGATTTTTTGAATATTTCAGCAACGAAAGACTTCAAATTATTGGGATTGTTGAATATACTTATTTGAGCAAAATGTCTTCGGAAGAAAGAGCGGAAACAATTAAAAAGGTTTTTAGCCACAAAATTCCTGCGGTTATTATGTGCAGAGAGCTTGAAGCTTTTCCGGAAATGCTTGCTTGTGCAAGCGAGTATAATATTCCTATTTTGCAGACTGATACGACAACTTCCGATTTTATGGGTGAAGTTATACGCTGGCTTAATGTTCAGCTTGCACCGAGAACCACTATGCACGGTGTTTTGGTTGACGTTTACGGAGAAGGAATTTTGATTATTGGTGAAAGCGGAATTGGAAAAAGCGAGGTTGCTCTTGAACTTATTAAAAGAGGTCATCGTCTTGTTGCAGATGATGCGGTTGAAATTAAAAGAGTTTCGCACGAAACTTTGCTTGGAAGCTGTCCGGAACTTATAAGATATTTTATCGAAGTTAGAGGCGTTGGAATTATTAACGTTAAACAGATGTTTGGCGTTCAATCTGTTAAAGAGGCTCAGGGAATTGACCTTGTTATTAAATTTGAAGCTTGGGAAAACGGCAGAGAATATGACAGGCTTGGTCTTGAAGAAGAATATATGGATATTTTGGACAACAAAGTTGTTTGTCACACAATTCCCGTTAGGCCGGGACGTAACCTTGCTATGATTTGCGAGTCGGCGGCAATTAACAGGAGACAGAAGAAAATGGGATATAATGCCGCTATGGATTTGAGCGAAAGAGTTGTTGGAAATATGAAAAGATAATCGGAGGCAAATATGTATTATATTGGCATTGATTTTGGCGGAACAAATATTTCGGCGGGCATTGTTAATGATTTTGGCGAAATTTTGGCAAAAAAAAGCAAGCCGACAAAAAGCGAACGGCATTACAGTGAAATTATTGCCGATATGGCGGAAGTTTGCAAAGAACTTTTGAGCGAACTTGATATTGACCAAAAATCTGTTTTGGGAATTGGAATTGGCTCTCCGGGAAGTCTTGATATTGAAAACGGAGTTGTTCTTTATATGAACAACGTTAATTTTTCCAACGTTAATTTAAAAAAAGAACTTGGCAAGTTTTTTGATATTCCTGTTTTTATCGATAATGATGCAAATTGTGCGGCTTTTGGAGAAAGCATTTCGGGGGCTTGCAAGGGCAAAAAAAATTCTGTTACGATAACTTTGGGAACGGGGATTGGCGGAGGAATTATCATTGACGGGAAAATTTACAGGGGAAGTTTTTCTTGCGGTGGAGAAATTGGTCACATTGTTATTGAGCACAACGGCAGACAATGTACTTGCGGAAGAAAGGGTTGTTTTGAGGCATATTGCTCGGCAACTGCTCTTGTTAAAAGAGCTGAAGAGCTTGCGAAAAAAAATATAAATTCTATACTGTTTAAATCTGTTTTGGGTGATGTTTCGAAAATTAATCCGAAGTTGTTATTTGAACTTTCACGAAAAGATGAACCGATTTCAAAATTTATTGTTGATGAATATATTGAATATTTGGCTGATGGAATTACAAACCTTGTTAATGTGTTTCAGCCAGATATTGTTGCTGTTGGCGGAGGAATTTGCAATCAGGGCGATTATCTTCTTGAACCGCTTGTTAAGCTTGTTGAAAGAGACGTTTATGGCGGAGTTTTGAAAACAAAAATTGTTAGGGCAGAGCTTGGAAACGATGCAGGGATTGTTGGCGCAGCTATGCTTGGAAGAAGAAATTAATTTTTTGAGGCGGTGATGTTTTGAATAATTTTAGGAGCATTTTTGAAAACCAATTTCAAAATGTTTTGTTTGATGAGCCTATGAAAAAGCATACTACTTTCAGAATTGGCGGAAATGCTGATGTTTTTGTTGTTCCGAAAAGCGTTGGGGAAGTTGAAAAAGCTGTTGGAATTTGCAAAAAAGAGGATATTCCGTTTTATGTTATTGGAAACGGTTCAAATGTTTTAGTTGGTGACGGCGGTTTTAGAGGAGTTATTATTCAACTTTTTAAAAATTTTGGGAATGTTGAAGTTTTTGAAAACGTTATTAAAGCCGACAGCGGTGCTCTTTTGACGGCTGTTTCAAAAAAGGCTCTTGAATGTTCGCTTTCGGGGCTTGAATTTGCGGCGGGAATTCCGGGAACTGTTGGCGGTGGCGTTTGTATGAATGCCGGTGCTTATGGTGGAGAACTTAAAGATGTTGTGCAAAAAATTACGGTTTTGCACGACGGAAAAGTTTTTGATATTTCTTCTGAAGATGCTTGCTTTGAATATCGAAACAGCAAAATTCTTAAAGAAAAGATGCTTGTTATTTCCACCGAAATGTGTTTGGAAAAGGGCGTTTATTCTGAGATTAAAGAAAAGATGAATGAATTTAACAAAATGAGAACAGAAAAACAGCCTCTTGAATTTCCGAGTGCGGGAAGCACATTTAAAAGACCCGAAGGTTATTTTGCGGGTAAACTTATTATGGATTCGGGGCTTAGAGGGTATTCGGTTGGAGATGCGGTTGTTTCTGAAAAGCATTGCGGTTTTGTTATTAACAAGGGAAACGCAAGTGCAAAAGATGTTTTGACGCTTATTAACAACGTTAAGGAAATTGTTTTTGAAAAATTTGGTGTTGTTCTTGAGCCGGAAGTTAGAGTTATTGGCGAATTTTAAAAAAGGAATGGTTTTATGCAATTTGTTATTATAACAGGTATGTCGGGGGCAGGGAAAAGCCTTGTTTTGAAATTTCTTGAAGATATTGATTTTTTTTGTGTTGATAATTTGCCACCGTCTTTAATTCCTAAGTTTGTTGAACTTTGCAAAATGCCCGAGGTTGGGATTGAAAAAGTTGCTTTGGGAATTGATATTCGAGGCGGAAAGCTTTTTAATGATTTGCTTACGTGTGTTTCGGAAATTCAAAATGAAAATCACAAAATAAGCATTTTGTTTCTTGACGCATCTGATGAAATTCTTCTTAAAAGATTTAAAGAATCGAGAAGAAACCACCCTCTTGCAAGGGGCGAACGGCTTATTAACGGAATTATGCGAGAAAGAGACCTTTTGCGTGATGTTAAGAGGCGTGCTGATTATATTATTGACACAAGTTATATTCTTACAAGACAACTTAAAGAAAAAATTAATGATATTTTTGTTGAAAACAAAGATTTTGAAAGCTTGATGATTACTGTTTTGTCTTTTGGTTTTAAATATGGTATTCCGAGCGATTCGGACTTGGTTTTTGATGTTAGATTTATTCCAAACCCTTTTTATGTTTCTGAACTTAAAACATTGACGGGAAACGATATTAAAGTTCGTGATTATGTTATGCAATGGGACGAGAGCAGGCAATTTCTTGAAAAGCTTGATGATATGGTTTCTTTCCTTATTCCGAATTATATTAAAGAGGGGAAAAATCAGCTTGTTATTTCAATTGGCTGTACGGGGGGGAAACATCGCTCGGTTACCCTTGCAAACGAATTGTCACGTTCTTTGCAAAAATATGGGCATAGCGTTATTATTAATCACAGAGATATTGACAAAGACGCAAAAAGATAGTATATTTTCTATATTGTAGAGTGGTGATTGTATGTCGTTTTCTTCAGATGTTAAAGACGAACTTTTTAATTTTTATGACGGCAACAGGCATTGTAATATTGCTGAACTTTTGGCGATTTTGCTTACTTGCGGAGAGTTTTCTTATGGTTTTGGAAATTCATATTTGAAAATTCAAACCGAAAATAAATTTGCCGCAGTTAAATGTTATAATCTTATTAAAATGCTTTTTGGCTGTGAATGTGAAGTTTTTTCAAGATTTGGCTGTGGCAGTAAAAAAAGCGGATTGTATTTTGTTGCGGTTTTTAATAAACAAGCTGTTTTTAATATTTTGAATGCAACAGGGCTTATTGATGATGATATTGTTTCTAAAAAAATTAATTCTGTTGTGGTTGGAAGTGTTTGTTGCAAGAGAGCATTTGTTAGAGGTGCTTTCCTTGCTTCGGGGTCTTTATGCAACCCCGAAAGAAATTATCATCTTGAATTTGTTGAGGCGGATTTTGAATTTGCCGAGGCACTTAAAGAAATTATTAACAGCTTTGATGTTGAATCGAAAGTTGTTGAAAGAAAGAAACATTTTGTTGTTTATGTTAAAGAGGGCGAGCAAATTGTTGAGCTTTTGAACGTTATGTCCGCTCATAAAGCCCTTATGGATTTGGAGAATGTCAGAATTATTAAAGATGTTAGAAACAATGTTAATCGAATTGTTAATTGTGAAACGGCAAATTTGAACAAAGTTGTTTTGGCATCGGTTAGACAGCGTGAGGAAATTGAATATATTCAAAAAACGGTTGGGTTATCATATTTGCCTAAGCAACTTGAGGAAATTGCTTTAATTAGGCTTCAATATCCCGACTTGAGCCTGAAAGAGCTTGGGCAAATGTTAATTCCGCCTGTCGGAAAATCGGGCGTGAATCATAGATTAAAGAAAATAATAAGTATTGCGGAGAATTTAAGGGAGGAAATTATATGGTAGAACAAAAAATTAAAATCGAGTCAGACTTGGAAGCAAGACCTGCTGCATTGTTTGTTCAGGCTGCAAGCAAATTTTCAAGCAATATCAAAGTTAAAGTTGATAACAAAACCGTTAACGCAAAAAGTATTATGGGAATTATTTCTCTTGGTATTCTTGATGGGCAAGATGTTGTTATTATGGCTGACGGCGATGATGAAATGAACGCTGTTGACGAACTTAAAAAGATTTTGACTCAATAATTTTTTGGGCTGTCGATTTTATCGGCAGCCTTTTAAAAACAGTTGTTTTACTTGCTTTGTTTTCAACGCTGTTTTTGACGTTTTATTATTTGATTTGTTATTTTTGAAATTTTAAAAACGAGTGTTTTACTATTGGTTTGACACTTGTTTTTTTATTTTGGCAAAAGTTACAAATATTTTGATAAAATTTTTATCTTATTTTTCTTAAAATTGCTATGTTGACCTTTGACTTTTGTGCTAATTGATTATATAATTATTATGTGTAGTTGTGACTTACGGATTGTTATTTCTGTTTGTCGGTTTTTAAAAAATTTTATATAAATAAGGCTTTTAAAAATTCGTAAAATTAAAGGGTTGAAATTGTTATGTGAACTTGGCATATTTGCAGAAATTTCGACTGTTTATTTTAACCAATTGAGTTTATCCTTTGCTTTTTTAGGATTATATATCGGTTTTGTTTAAATCTGCCGATATTTGGCTTTTTGCCATTGGTTATTTAAGTTCTTATTTTACAAAAAGCATTTTATTTTATGTGCAGGAGGTATTGTATGAAAACTTTTACGGCAAAGCTTTTGAGCTTTATTTTTCTGATAAACACACTGTTTATCGGGGTTTCTTTTCAAACTGTTTTTGGGGCGGAAGCCTTTAAGTTTGAATGGAACAAAGAAAGCATTTTGGACGACAAGCTTAATATTGTTGAAAAAGGCAAAAAATTTGACAATGTTTTCTTGTGGTGGGACTTTGGAAAGAGAAACGGGAGCAATTTTGACAAAGGCTTATATACTTTAAGCTATAATATTCAAGATGGCAAACGCATTGATTTTACTGTTGACAAAAACGGAAGCACAGCAAAGGTTAAATATAAAGTTTGGGATTATAATTCAAACGCTTATATTCCGATTGAAGATACTCTTTTCCAAGTTTACAACGACACTCAGGGAGTTTATATCCCTCCTACCTCGACAACTTTTCCGAATGTTTCGGAAAGCTTTGGTGTTGAGTATGGAACTGACGGAAAGCCAACAGAGGCAAGTTTTAACATTACTCAAAGCAGTGGATTTGCTTTTAAATATGACAACAAAACCGTTAAGTTTCAATGGGTTAAGGGAACGGGAAATGATGTTTTCTATTTTGTGACCGACGGGGTTACACAGGGAAATGTTATTGATTTTGACCTTACTCTTTCAATTTTGGGAGAATCTGATATAACA
This sequence comes from uncultured Lachnospiraceae bacterium, assembly GCA_964531385.1. GTDB lineage: Bacteria > Bacillota > Clostridia > Lachnospirales > CAG-274 > MGBC114079. Next base: position 90,042 of record CAZHGC010000003.1, read on the forward strand.
GAAAGTCTTCAAGTTTTTACGGGAGTTAATGCAAATTCTTTTTCTTCAACTCCTTATGCCAACGACAGAAAATTTGAAATTGACCATACAACAAGACCTCACGCTGATGATGACCCAGCAACAAAGCCTGAAATTGTTCTTGAAATCGATGCACCGAAAGTTTGGAACGAGACTTCAAAGAAATATGTTTTTCCAACTTCAACATCGGCAGCCGATAAAACTTCTCTTATTATCGATTTGAGCAACAGTGACGATAAAAAGAAAATTCAAGTTAACATTGACAATATCTATGCAGGGGATATTAACAGCGTTACAACTTTTTCGACTTCCGGCGGGGGAACTGTTACTTCGCAAAGAAGTTCTGACGGAAAGAAAATTTCCATTGATATTAAAAATCTTGAACCGGGAGTTATTTACAATCCTGTTGAGATTTCTCTTTATAAACCTAATAATTCGGATTTCCTTGCAGATTCGACAACTCTTGAACATGGTGTTGTTTATACATATCCGAAATTTACTGTTGAGGCTATGTCGGCAGAGCAATTTTATCTTAAAATTCAGCCTTATGAGGGTTATAAGGGTTATTACATAGTTAAATCGGGAGCAACAGCAGCAACAGTTAGCCAATGGGCTCAGGTTGAGGATTCTAAGGGCGGAACAGAGCCTATTTATGTTCCTGTTAATATTAATGCTATTAATCAGCAGACTCAATTTTTCCAAGTTGATTTTGTTTTTACTCCGCCTGATGCTACACCGGGAACAAGCCAGATTACTCTTTCTTCACAGATGCTTAAATTTAAGCCGGACGATTCTGACGTTGTTGTTGGAACGCCTAACGGATTTGAAGCAATTTCTGCTGAAGTTGTTCCTGCTTTGGAAGGTGCAACAACTGAAAATCAACTCCTTTTGACAGCCAGATTTGATATGGCATATACAGAAGTTTTGAAAAATCTTCTTAAACGAAACAGCGGTTCACTTGACCTTTTCTATGAATTTAACAGAGGCGAGGTTCCTTATGACGAAAACGAAAAAATGTATTCAAAGATTAAACTTCACATTACATTAAACGGTGATGAAATTAATATTGACGCTTCCAAAATTGAGGGTGATGCGGAAATTGAAGAATTTTCTTTTGATACATATGAAGTTTTGATTGGAACGGCAAGATACACAGTTGTTAGACCGAAGGTTACTTTTAGGCTTCCGACAGCTCCGAAAGCTGATAAAAATCAATATTTCCTTTATCCAAACGTTTATTTCTTGAATGTTGGCGGATATTATAACGACGGAACAACTGTTGTTAAAATTCCTGATTCACTTTATGACGATATAACTTTGGACGATGTTGTTGATTATGATGTTCCTCAGCCACAGAACGTTAAAGTTATTACTTTTGGCGAAAAGCAGATTGGAAAAACCAATTTTACTGTTGATTGGGATACATTTGATGTTAATGACCAAAGCAGTATGATGTATAAATATATTGAAAAGATGCTTAAATCAAGAAATTATACGGTTGGCGATGAATCGGTTAAATTTAACGCATACATTGCCCAGAAAAAGAGTCTTCTTGATGATGTTATTTCTTTTGACGAAAAGAGAGACGAAACACCCGATAATATTTTAAAACTTATTAAAGAACACGATTTTGAAAACAAAACCGCTGTTTCGGGGCTTGATGTTTCAACTGCGAAAGATTCTGAAGGAACTGTTTTGAAAGAAGATTTGAGAAACGGCAAAATTGTTAAAGTTTCAAATATTATGCACGACAAAGTAGCCGAAACTCAAAGTTTTACTTTAAACGGACTTGACAAAAATCAAGATTATTACATTATTTTTGAAACTGTTGTTATTCCTTATGATTCGACAAATTCAAAATATTTGGACGCTGAAATTGATTTCTCGAATTATTCTGCAATTGTTACGGCAACAACATTGCCTGATGAAGATATTCCGGGACCGGAAGACAATTATCCTCAAGCTCCCGAGAATTTTACAAAAGACGAAATTACATTAAATAGCGTTAAACTTATTTGGGACAAAGTTATCGATACTTTTAAAGATACAAATTCCAACAGTTCTGTTGAATATCAATTTATCAGAATTAACGGAGAGCAAATGGACGAAACTGTTCGTGCAAGTCGAAAAGACTATGCGGAAACTTGGGAAAAAGTTAAAGGCGATGTTAATATTGCGGGTTGGCAAACAAGCGGAGACAATATTTTTGAATTTGACGGAACGACATTTTCGCAAACTCCTTCGGAAGCAACAAGACTTGCTTATGACAACAGCGATGCTGTTTTAAATTCGCTTTATGACAAAACTTTGAGCCCTAATCAGCTTTATTTCTATTATTTGAGAACTGTCAGAGTTGTTGACGGAAAAGCGGTTTCTTATTCTGTTTGGGTTCCTCTTTCTGTTACAACAACGCCGGTTGAAAATCCTTTTGACCTTAAGATTGAAAGAAAGATTAAGCACGACGAGGAATATCAGATGGTTGTTAGCTTTAACACACCGTCTTTGGACACGTCTCTTTTGGGCAAGGAATATGATATTCAATATTCTGTTAAAGAGGACAACGGATTGTGGGGCGAGCCTGTTACGATGAACGCTTCCTCGCTTGCTTCAAGCTGTACTCAAAATGAAGACGGAACGTTGCATTTTGTTTACACTATTGGCGGGCTTAAACAAGGAACTCTTTACAGCTTTAAAGTTCGTCTTTTAAACACAACTCTTAACGAAGCTTCGGTTTATTCAAACATTGTTTCTATGAGAACGGAAGTTGACCAAGAGGACGAGGATAAAAAGCAAGAAATTGAAGGTTGGCTTGACAGATATAGAGAATTGCTTGAAGAAATTCTTGACGACCCGTATTGGATTCTTGAAGACACAACAGCAAACACAGTTGTTTATTACAGACCTCAACATTTCCAAAATGTTATAAACGAAGCTCCGACGGGCGTTATTGACCTTGCTGTTGGCGAAGAGGGTGCAAAGAAGATTTATTATATCCCTGCAACAGCGATTAAACAGGCTTTTGATGCAAACAAAGGTTTTAAGGTTAGCTGGAAGGGCAGTGATGTTATTATTGGAGCAAGAGCTATTGACCCTTCGTTGAACCAAGCTATTAGAAGCGTTCTTGACAGAATTGATTATAATCACGTTGACGATTATTTTGTTAAAATCAGTGCATATTTTAATCCTGTTTCATACACTGTTGACGGAGTTGACCCATTGAGCCCGATTATTGATGTTCAAGTTGATGCGGTTGGTGTTGATGAGGATATTCAAGGTTGGGACGACAACAGAGTTGATGACATTATGGATTGGATTGCTGACCAAATTGAAGACGATTATGACGATGTTGTTGATGAAATTGACGATTCTGACAAGGACGAAGATATGGTTAAATATATTAAAGACCTTGTTCAAGATTTTAATGATGATATGTATGAAGAATTCCTTGACGACCTTGATGATATTGTTGACAGAACTTATGCAACGGAAGAACTTGAATCGAATATTATAATTGCTCATACGGCGAATGCAAATGTTAATGTTTCGGGACGCAGACAGCTTAACGGCGTTTGGACAGGTGTTTCTGTTTCGGACTATATGGGCAAAAAAGCGATTTATACAAAAAATCCGGGCACATATGTGTTTATTGGAAAAGCTATTATTATTCCGGGAATTTCCGAACTTCCGAACGGAACTCTTATTACAAACATTGTTGCAAAATATGGTCTTGAAGACTTCCTTGGAAAGGGAACATCTTTAAACATTAGTTCTCCTTTGACAAGAAGTGCGGCTCTTGGCTGTTCGGCAAGGCTTTCAGGTGCAGGAAAAACTGATGAGCCTATTGCATTTTTTACATCAAAGGGCACAAATCTTCTTGTTAAAAACAAACAAGGAAACGCGACAAATCAAGAAGCGGTTTATCTTGCTATGATGATTTATCAAACAAGAAAGAACGTTAAAATTGATACAATTCAAATTAGAAATTTTGCGGCAACAAGCACTATAAGCGGAATTTCACCTGTTTACAAAAAGAGTATTCAGGCGGCGTTTGAAACAGGAGTTTATACAAATTCGGGTATGAACCCCAACGGCAATATGACTATAAAGGACTTTTTACAGATGCTTGCAAACTTATCTGCAAAAGCGAACCTTTAATTGAGGGGGAATTTTTAAAATGAATAAAAAATTTTTTAGACGATTTACAGCTTCTTTACTTTCTTTTATTCTCTCTTTATCTTGCATTACATTTAATTTTGAAAGTGTTTTTGCTAATCGTCAGAGCAATGTTAGAGATGTTGTTATTAGAGCAATGCCCCCAACGGGCATTGCCAGCAACATTAACTTTTCTTGGACAAATCCGACTTGGTCGGACGTTAATGATGCGGCTGCCGAGGACGGAGACGTTATGCACACGCCTGACGGCTTTCGTGTTATGGAAAGAAATGTTACTGCGGGAGAAAGCAAATATACAAATGTTTCGGGCGATTTGACAGGAAACCCTGCTCTTACAACAGCAACCGTTTCGAGACCGCTTACAACAGGAAGTCTTTATTCTTACAGAATTATGCCTTTCCACAGACACAGATATTTACAAAATGACGGAAGCTATGTTACATCTGATGCACCTTCGGATTCAACGGCTGTTGAAGATGTTTTGTTTATGACAGACCTTGAGGTTTCCGCAAGCGGTTCGGGAAATACTCTTACTGTTACTTGGGATAATCCTATGTATAGCGGTAAAAATATTTTCTCCGGTTATAGAATTTATTATCAAAGAGGCGGAGAAACAGTTACTTCATTTAATAATTTTAAAGATGTAAGCATTGATAATTCGGAACTTATTAAACTTATTGATGACAAGAGAACAGGTGTTTCAAGGCTTCAATATTCAATTTATGACACCTCTTTATCTCAAGGTGAAGTTTATGCGGTTAAAGTTGAGCCGTTATATTCCGGTTCGGAAATTAGGAAGCTTACAAATTTGAGCTATGCAAACATTGATATTGGCGGAACGATTTATAAAATGGCGTTTAATTCTTACAACACAAACGAATATAGAACAAACAACGCTTATATTTCAATTCCTCTTGAAATTCTTGAAAATGGAAAAGATTATTTGAACTTACATTGGTGGGGGCTTTCAAACACAATTGGAAACATTCAGCGAATTGAAGTTTTTAAAGGTCCTGCCGAAAACGATATTGGTGTTAAAATTGGAACAATTTATTCACCTCAAGCTATTTATGTTAATTATTGGCAAATTGACAGACCGACCGAAACAACATATTATCAATTGAAGGTCTTTGTTGAGGATATGGACGTTCCATTAACTTCGGAAATTGCTCTTTATGACCCAAGCCAAGTTAACATTACTCCGAACAAGCCTAAAATTTATGTTGATGTTAACAAAACAGCAACTCAAAATACTCTTGATGTTTATTGGTCGGTATTTTTGAGATATCCTTACAATGAAAATGAACAGGAATTTGTTCAAGATGACGGTATGTATATTGATACAAACGTTAAATATGATTTATGGGTTTCTGACAGTCTTGAAAACATTCAAAATCCGGGATTGCCGAAAACTCTTGACGGCGTTACACCGGCACAGCTTAAACAAACAGAAATTGAGGAAACGGAAAATCCTGTTTATTATAATCCGATTACTACTTATACAACTGAAGAAAACGGTGCTTTTGTTTCGAAACCTATTGTTCAGAACAAAGTTTATTATATAAAACTTGTTGTTTCGAAACCTGTTGCAATTGGCAACGACCTTGTTGCTGACCCGGCTTATGCTTCTGAATATTTCCCTGCAAAGGGTGGTATTTCAACGCCTCAATCACTTGGAAAGCCTCCTCTTAAAATTAGAGAAGACGAAAACGGCAACGAAATGGTTACAAACAATTCGGTTGAAGTTGAATGGAGAACGAAGTGGTTTGAAGTTTATGACAGCAACACTGATTCTTGGTATTCGAAAGCATCTGTTGACAATTCGGAAGTTCATTTCGGCGATGATGCAACAACAGGCGGAGCAATTGACTTTGTTGGTGTTGCAAGCGAAGAAAAGGTTAAAGAACTTTTTCAAAAAGCCGGTCTTTCGGAAGACGGAGTTAATTTACTTCCTGTTAGAGAAGTTGATTTGACAGACTCTGATATTAAATATCAAATGCTTTATATCCCCTATGAAGACATTACAGAAAAAGAGGGCGGTTATGAAGCTTATCTTGAAAAAATTATGACAGATGAAAATGCGGGTTGGACAGACATTTCTCCAACATTCTCTTCTGATATTACAGCGTCATATAATATTGCAGAACTTGAAAAAAACACAACTTATGCAATTATTATAAGACCGTACAGACTTCTTGAAGACGGACAAAAAGATGCTTATCCTACATATATTATGGGAACAACTTTGCCGGATTCGCCAAATCTTGATATAACACCGACTGTTCCTGTTCTTGAGGAAGATGCTCACGATGATATGTCTATCACTGTTAAATGGCAAGAGCATATGAATAGCCTTGAATATGAACTTGCTTATTCGACAAATCTTCTTGAGGACCCTGCTTCTGGAACTGTTATTGATATGGCAGAAATTCTTGAAAACGGCGACCACATTACAGAAGAAGAAGTTAAACGAATTTATTACAAAATTAATGGGCTTATGCCTGAAACGGGATATTATATTTGGCTTCGTGCAAACGCACCTAACGGCGAAAACGGAACTGCAACTTATTCATCTTGGTCGAGCCCGATTTATGTTGTTACTTCAGAACTTGGCAAACCAGACGTTCCGAGCGGACTTGGTCTTGTTTCCAAAAATAGTTTGGGAATTTACAACAACACAAATTCAACCGACCTTAAACAAAGAGGCGAAGATTATCTTATTCTTGAATGGTATAGAAACGAAGACGATATTGGCGAATATCCGGCAGTTCCGGCGGGCGGAGATTCATATGAAGTTTTAGTTGATGAACATATTAAAGATACTATTGTTACAAAGCTTAACAAGCTTACAGCAAACAAATCATATTATGCTCGTGTTAAGGCAAGGTGCACTGTTAGCGTTGCAACAGACGGAACAAGGGAAAAGGCATTTACATATATTCTTCAATTTTCAGATAATGAAGATTTTAAAGATGCTTTGACAATTGTTATTCCTGAGGGTGAAGCAGAAATTAAAGAGTCAACTTTTACAAAAGAGTCGGATTGGAGCAGAGTTGTTAGATTTTCAACAGGAAAAACCGACGATGAGTATGATGGAGACATAATTGATTCGCATTATCCTTTGCCTGATGATGATTTTGAATATATTTATGACGGTTTTACAAATACTTTGACTTATCGTTTCCGTTCGAACAAAGAAGACGAAGACGGTCTTGACGATAACTTTGTTGACCAAAGATTTATTTCAACTTTACTTAAAAAGAAAGTTTACAAATTTGATGTTGATTTAACTTATTACAACAATTATCAAATTAATAACAGAGTTATTGAAATTCCATATTCAATTATGGAAGCTTTGGGAGAACACAAAATTACTCTTTATTTTAAAGCAGATAATGTTACTTACGGATTTTCTCCGGATTTTGTTAGAACAAACGAAATTAACAATCTTGCCGGTTATGGAATGGGTGCAACGGTTAAAATAACCGCAACTTCAAATCCTTCAGATGCTCCTATTCTTGGTTATGGGCAAACATATATTTCCCCGACTTCAAAGCTTTCGGTTGATATTGTTACGCCTTCAAGAACTGTTAATTTGAAACAATTTTATAAAGATGTTACGGTTGCAATTAAGCTTAATGACAGGTATACTTCTCAGGAGACAAACGTTGGAGCATATTATGACACAGATTTGACAACTGATTGGCAGAGATATAACAGCGTTTATAACGAAGCTATCGGTTCATTTATTGGAACAACAAAAGTTCCTGCAATTTTTTCGGCTATCAGAAAAAATTCGCCTTCGATTTCATCGAGCGACGGAAATGTTATTAATTCGGTTGTTGGTGTTAACAGCAGAATTGCAATTACTGATTTGCAATATGTTAAACCGAATGCGGTTGTTTCAACTGTTCAATTTAACAACCTTATTGCGGCTGTTGCAAACGGAAGAAAAGACGTTGCAATTAATGGGGCTTTATCTGATGCGGATTATAACGCACTTTCGAGAAAAGGAATTGTTATTAATTCTGCAACGGTTTCGAGAGAAGCTGGCGTTAATGCACTTGTTAGACTTTATGAAGTTAAGACAGGCAGACAAGCGTCTTATACACCTTTAAATCTTACACCATACAAAGATATTGCAAATGCAACGCCTGCTTACAGAACAGCTTTGCTTAAAGCTGCTGATTTGGGATTTTTTGAGGCAAGCAACGGTGCAAGACCTAAAGACACAATGAGTCTTGCAGAGCTTCTTTATATGGTTGACATTATTATTAGAGACAGCAATATGTGACAACTGATTTTGTAGTTGGTTTTGGAAAGGTGATTTGACTATGATTGATATGAAACAAGCTATTAACAAAGTTGTTAGAAATGAAAATTTGAGTGTTGATGAGGCGAAAGACGTTATGAAGCAACTTCTTGGCGGAGGCGCAACACAGGCTCAAATTGGAAGCATACTTACAGCACTTAGAATGAAAGGCGAAAACCTTGATGAAATTGTTGGCTGTGCAAGTGTTCTTCAAAGTTTGGCAGAGCATATGAATCTTGACGGAAATTACATTGATTTTGTTGGAACAGGCGGAGACGGAACAAATACATTTAATATTTCTACGACTTCTGCTTTTGTTGCGGCGGGTTCAGGTGTTAGGATTGCAAAACACGGAAACAGGGCTATTTCAAGCAGAAGCGGTTCGATTGACGTTTTGGAGGCTCTTGGTGTTAACATTATGCTTGAAGCGGAACTTGTTGAAAAATGTTTTAATGAAACAGGAATTGGTTTTATGTTTGCTCAAGTTTTTCACAAAAAGATGAAGAGTGTTGGGCAGGCACGAAAAGAGCTTGGAATGAGGTCTATATTCAATATTATTGGGCCTTTGTCAAACCCTTCCGATGCAAAATCTCAGCTTATTGGAGTTTTTAGCCCAGATCTTACAAAAACTTTTGCACAGGCTATGAAAGTTATGGGCGTTAAACGTGCATTGGTTGTTAACGGCGGAGACGGTATGGACGAGATTACTACAACGGACAAAACTTTTGTTTCTGAAATTATAGACGGAAAAATTATCAGTTATGAAATTACTCCGGAAGAATTTGGATTTGAAAGAGCCGACAAGGCGGAACTTGTTGGCGGAAATGCTGATGAAAACGCAAAAATTACAATGGATATTTTGAAAGGAGCAAAAGGTCCGAAAAGGGACATTGTTCTTCTTAATTCGGGTGCGGCAATTTATATTTCCGGTGCTACAAAATCCATTAATGAAGGCATTGAAATTGCGAGAGAATCCATTGACAGCGGAAAAGCTTTGAAGAAGCTTCAACAAGTTGTTAAAGTTACAAATTCTTTATGATTGACTAAGGGAATTTAAAATTTCTTTCTGTTTTCCGTATAAAAAATACAGGTTTAGAGGTCTGGGAAAATTTTTCACACTTCTAAGCCTGATTTTTTTTTGTTCAAAGATTGAACTTTGTAGGTTGTTGTTTTATAAATTTTTGCTAAAAAGGGAAAAAGCTGTTTTCAAGGATTGACCTTGAAAACAGCTTTTTATTATATTATAAATTTTCCAATTTTTCTTTTAAAATTTTATTAACAGCTTGTGGATTTGCTTTGCCTTTCAATGCTTTCATTGTTTGGCCAACGAGGAAGCCGAAAGCTTTTGCATTTCCGCTTTTAAAGTCTTCGACACCTTTTGCATTTTCGGCAATGACTTTATCGATTGTATCGGAAACAAGGCTGTCATCATTGAGCATTAAAAGACCTTTTTCTTCAACGTATTTTTCAGGGTCAACGTCATTTCTGAAAACTTCTTCGAAAACTTCTTTTCCAACGGTTCTGTTTATTTTTCCCTCGGAAATTAAATTAATTATTGCTGCAGTTTTTTCCGGTTTTATATTTATATCTTCCGGCAAAGTTGATGTTTCACTTAAAAGACGCATAAGTTCGCCCATTATGAGGTTACAAGCTTCTTTTGGTTTTTTACAAATTGCTGTTGTATCTTCGAAAAGATATGCAAGTTGTTTTGCTGATGTTATAACGCCGGCATCATATTCACTTAAACCGAATTCTTTTATATAACGTGCACGTTTTGCTTCGGGAAGTTCCGGAAGATTTGTTTGGACGTTATTAATCCATTCATCGCTTATTTCTATTGGAAGAAGGTCCGGTTCGGGGAAATAACGATAATCTTGTGCATTTTCTTTTGAACGCATTGCGAAACTTGCGTCTTTATTTTCGTCCCATCTTCTTGTTTCCTGAACAACTTTGTTTCCTTCTTCAAGAATTTCGATTTGACGTTTTGCTTCAAAATTTATTGCTCTGTATATTGCCTTGAAAGAGTTCATATTTTTCATTTCACTTCTTGTTCCAAATTCTTTTTGGCCAACAGGGCGAACGGAAACGTTTACATCGGCACGCATTGAACCTTCTTGCATTTTACAGTCGGAAACGCCGAGGTACATCATAATATCTCTAAGTTTTGTTAAATAGGCGATTACTTCATCGGCACTTCTGAAATCGGGTTCGGAAACGATTTCGAGAAGGGGAACGCCACAACGGTTATAGTCGACCAATGTACAATCGTCCCAAGGGTCATGGATAAGTTTTCCGGCATCTTCTTCCATATGGATTTCGTGAATTCCTATGAATTTTTTAACTCCGTCAACTTCGATTTCAACTTTACCGTTTTGACAAATTGGCAAATAGAGCTGTGAAACCTGATAAGCTTTTGGGAGGTCGGGGTAGAAGTAGTTTTTTCTGTCGAATTTATTATGTCTTGTTATATCACAATTTAACGCCAATCCTGCTCTTATTGCAAATTCAACAACTCCCTTATTCATAACGGGAAGACTTCCGGGCATACCTGTGCAAACAGGGCAAACGTGGGTGTTTGGTTCGCCGCCAAATTCAGTTGTACAGCCACAGAATATTTTTGATTTTGTTGAAAGCTCAACGTGAACTTCAAGACCGACTACAGTTTCATAATTCATTATGCTCTTCCTCCTTTAACAATTTCAGGTTTTTTTAAATGGAAATCTGTGTTTGCTTGGAAAGCATGGGCAGCTTTTACCAAAACAGGTTCGCTGAATGCTTTTCCTATAAGCTGCATTCCTATTGGCATATTATTTTTGCCAAATCCGCAAGGAATATTTACGGCAGGAATTCCGGCAAGGTTTACGGAAACTGTGTAAATATCGCCCAAATACATTTTAAGCGGGTCTGATGTGTTTTCTCCAAGTTTGAATGCTGTTGTTGGAGCAGTTGGGCTTAAAATCATATCATATTTTTCGAAAGCTTCGTTGAAGCTGTTTTTAATTAAACCACGAACTTGCAAGCCTTTTTTGTAGTATGCGTCATAATATCCGGAACTTAAAACGAAAGAGCCGAGCATAATTCTTCTTTTTACTTCCATTCCGAAGCCTTCACTTCTTGAGTTATAGAACACATCAAGAATTCCGTCACCTTTTTCGCTTCTGAAGCCATATTTTATTCCGTCATATCTTGAAAGATTTGAACTTGCTTCGGCACAAGCAACAACGTAATATGCAGGGATTGCATAATCTACGATTGGCATTTCAAATTCACAAATTTCAGCACCGAGTTTTTTTAACGTTTCGGCTGATGAAAGAACAGCCTCTTTTACATCATTGTCGAGACCTTCGCCGAAATAATTTTTTGGAATTCCAATTTTTAAGCCTTTCACATCTCCGTCAAATGATTTTGAAAAATCGAAAGTTTCGTTTTTGATTGATGTTGAATCTTTAACATCGTGGCCGGAAATTATTTCGAGAACGGAAGCACAATCTTTTATATCACGTCCGACAGGGCCGATTTGGTCGAGCGAGGAGGCGAAAGCAACAAGTCCATATCTTGAAACTGCACCGTATGTTGGTTTTATTCCAGAAATTCCACAGAAAGAGCAAGGTTGTCTTATTGAACCGCCTGTGTCTGAGCCAAGAGTGTATATTGCTTCTTCGGCAGCAACGGCAGCGGCAGAGCCACCTGACGAACCGCCGGGAACTCTTTCCAAATCCCAAGGGTTTTTTGTTGCTCCGAAATATGATGTTTCTGTTGAGCCACCCATTGCGAATTCGTCCATATTGAGTTTTCCGAGAACGACTGCACCTGCATTTTTAAGCTTGTCAACAACTGTTGCGTTATATGGAGGAACGAAGTTTTCGAGCATTTTTGAACCGCAAGTTGTGTTTGTTCCTTTTGTGCAGATATTATCTTTTATTGCCATTGGAACGCCGGCAAGCGGAGAAAGCTCTTCGCCTTTATCTATTTTTGCCTGAACTTCTTCGGCTTCTTTAATAGCCATATCTTCAAGAACGGAAGTATAGGCATTTATATCTTTTTCTGTTTTTTTGATATTTTCAAGCATTTGCTTTGTAACTTCAACAGAGCTTACTTCTTTATTTTTTATCATCTGCCCGATTTCAAGAGCAGTTTTGTTTGAAAAATCCATAATACACTCTCCTTTTATTCAACAGTTTTTGGAACTTTAAAGCAGCCGTCTTTTTTCATTGGTGCATTTGCAAGAATTGTTTCTCTATTTGCAGAGGGAACGAGAACATCTTCACGAAAATTATTTGTGAACGCAAAAGGGTGGGAAACAGCTTCAACGTTTGATGTGTCAAGTTCGTTGAGTTTATCTATATAGTTTAAGATTTTTCCCAAATCAACTTCGGCTTTTTCTTCTTCTTCTTTTGAAAGTTTAAGTCTTGAAAGGTCTTCAAGGTAGGTGATGAGTTCATCATTTATTTGCATATCAAAAATCCTCCTTTTGAAATTGAAAAATATTTTTTAAGTATTTAGGTTATATTTTGCAAAAAAAGTTCAACTTCTTTATTGAATGACGAATGTTCTTTATTTGCGATAAAGTGGTCGCCTTTAATGATTGACAATTTTGAGTTTGGTATGTTTTTTGCAATTTCTTTTGTATGCGATTCTTTAATCATATCTTTTGTTCCGCAAATTACAAGTGTTGGAACGGTTATATGTGATAATTCATTTTTATTGATATTAGGTTCGTTCACCATTAAACCGAGCAATTCGGCATTTCTTTTTGCGGAAGCTGATTTTGCGGAAAAGAGCTTTGCAATTTTGTAACCGATTTCAATTGGCAATTGTGTTGTTCTTTTAACTCCGCAAGGGGTTAGGTTTCCGCCGTTTAATATTAGTGCGTTAACTTTTTTCGGATATGTTAGCGTGAACTTCATTGCGATGTTTGCCCCATCGGAAAAGCCTAAAATTATTGCATTTGGAATGTTTAGGTTTTTCATAAAATTGTTTAAATCGGCTGAAAATTGCTCGATTGTGAACGGAGCTTTTCCCCTCGGTGAGTTTCCATGACCTCTTGTATCAACTGCTATTACGCGATAGTTATTGCTGAAATAATCTATTTGATTTTTGAAATATGTGCAGTTTTCTCCATTTCCATGCAAGAGGATTAAAGGTTTGCCAAATCCTTTTTCTTGATAATACAGAGATATATCCATTTTACAACCTCACTTGGTTTTATTTTTTTAACAAAATTTGAAGAGGGGCATTGATTGAATTACATTATGGATTAAGTCTTGTAATATCTCTTGGGAACATAGATGTTGCACGAATGTTCTTTTCATCGATAAGTTTCATTAAGAATCTTTCGAGACCCATTCCCAAACCGCCATGAGGAGGGCAACCCTGTTTATGAAGCATAAGGTAACTTTCGAAATCTTCAGGGTTTAAACCCTTTGAAATCATTTTTTCAACTTGAACGTTATAGTCGTGTATACGCTGGCCACCTGTTGTTATTTCCATACCTTTGAAAAGAAGGTCGAAGCTTAAGGTATATTTTTCGTTTTCAGGGTCGTCCATTGCATAGAACGGGCGTTTTTTAATTGGGTAATGTGTTACGAAAACAAAATCGCTGTTATATTCTTCTTTGAATAGTTCGCTTATAAGGCGTTCTTCTTCAGGTTCTAAATCATATGGGTCTTTAATTTTTCTGTTATATTTTTCTGCAATCATTTCTTTTGCATCTTTGAACTTAACGCAAGGGATTTCTGTTATGACAGGAAGTTCAACGTTAAGTTTTTTGAGACAATCGGAATAATTTTCGTTTAAAAATTCGAATGCAAATTTTAACATTCCTGTTTCCATATTTATTATGTCGTAGAAATTTTCTATGAAGCCCATTTCAAAATCGACACCGATGTATTCGTTAAGATGTCTTACGGTTTCGTGTTTTTCAGCTCTGAAAACAGGGGCAATTTCAAAAACTCTTTCAAAAACGGGGATAAGCATTTGTTTGTAGAACTGTGGGCTTTGGGCAAGGTATGCTTTTTTTCCGAAATATTCAAGTTTGAAAATGTTTGCACCGCCTTCTGCACCGGCTGCAACGATTTTTGGCGAGAAAATTTCTGTGAAGTTATTATCTTCGAGATATTTTCTGAACGCTTGAACAATTCCTGCCTGAAGTTTGAAAACAGTTCTTTTTCTTTCGTTTCTTAAAACTATTGGACGAATTGGCAATTCATTTTCAATTGAGATGTTGAGATTTCTTTTATTTATTGCGAAAGGCATTTCTTCGGCGGGAGAGGACAAAAGCTTCATTTCAGAAACACGAATTTCAATTCCGTTTACAGCTCTTGGTTCATCGCCGACATCACCTGTTACAACAACGGAGTTTTCTTCTTTGAGAAGTTCTTTTTCTTCTTCACTTCCGTTTTTGTTGTACACACATTGAACAAGGCCACCTATTTTGCGGAGAATTACAAAAGCGAAATCTCCCATATCACGAACGTTGTAAATCATTCCATGAACACGAACATTTTTTCTTTCTTCTTCTTTTAATGCAACCAAATCTTTAATTTCCAAATCTTTGCTTGCATTGACACCGTTTACTTTAATCATTGAACAAAACCTCCAAAAAAATAATAAAAAAACGCCCCGAAGAAACTTCAGGGCGAGCATAGTCCGCGGTACCACCTAAATTGACAAAACGCAAAAGCGGATTGTCCTCTTGAAACACAATAACGAGTGTAAACCGTACTTTCTTAATTAGCTTATTTTTGCAAGCTGTTCGGAAAGCAAGCTAAAAAGTGTTTTTCGCAAAAGAGTGTCATAACAGGCAATTTCAGTCACGTTGCCCGCTCCCTGATAAGTTTCTCTTTTGTTACTTTTCTTTATCAAAGCCGTTAATATTAGTAATATATCATATTTAATTGAAATATGCAACAAAAAAGTTAAAAATTTATGTTTTTTTTGCAATTTTTGAAAGAGATTTTAAAGTTTACAAAGAATTATACTTATATCATCTTTTTCGAATTTATTTTTTTCGTTATAGTCATAAAATTCATCGAGGATACTTTTTATTATATCACCCAGAGAATCTCCGTATTTTTGAGTGTTGGTTTTTAGGCAAATTTTAATTTTTTCGCTGAATTTATCAGGTTCTTCTTTATAGAAAAAGTCTGACAAACCGTCTGTGTGGAAGAGGAGATAATCGCCGGGGGAATATTCCATTTCTTTTATTTCATAGGACGAATCATTCATAAGACCGATTGGAATTCCGCCGATTTCAAGCTCATAGACAGAGTTATTTTTATTATCAACGAACACAGGATAAACCTGACCTGCGTTTGAATATGAGATTGTGTAATTTGCCGTATCGATTATTGCATAGAACATACAGACATACATTTCATTTCCGGTATGTTTGAAAATTCTGTAAAACTGGTTGTTCATTTCTTTTAAAAGGGAGTTTGGGGAATGATAGTTTGAAACGGTTGTGTCAAACATCATTGACATTGTTGCGGTTAGAAGAGCGGCAGATATGCCATGCCCCGAAACGTCACCTATTGCAAGACCTATCAAGTTATCGTCAAGTTCGGTTACGCTGTAGAAATCGCCCCCAACTTCGAGAGCAGGGAGATATTTACTTAAAATTTTTGTTCCGTTTATTGTCATATCGATTTTTCGAATAATTGAGCGTTGAACCTGCCTTGCTGTTTTCAGCTGGAACTCGATAAGTTCGTTTTTTTCTTTTAATTCTTCATATTGAGTTTGGAGCCTGTCGCTTAAATGTTTTACTCTTAGAAGAGATTTTATTTTTGCAAGAAAAATTGTTCCGTCAAAAATTTTTGATATATAGTCGTCAATTCCGGAATATACACACCTTAAAAGGATATCTTTTGTTTCAACGGCTATAAGCATCAGAACCGGAATATATTTTGTTTCGGCGTTTGATTTTAATTTTTTGCATATATCGAAACCGCTCATATCGGAAAAATCCGTATCTATTATTATGAGGTCCGGTTTAATCATTTCTATTTTTGCAAGAGCGACTTTTCCAGAGTTTGCTGTGTATGTTTCAAAATTTGAGTCGGAAAGGAGTTTTCCGATTAAATCAACTGTTTTTTCATTTCCGTCTGCGATTAAAATTTTATCCATCAAACTCCACCTTTTTGCAGAATTTTATGGTACTTCCGTTTGTATCGAAATCGAGGCTATCTACAAGAGATTTTACAAGTTTTATTCCTCTTCCTGTTTCGAGAAATAGGTTTTCTTGGCTACAATTTACGTTTATAATGTGTTCATAATCGAACCCAAGACCTTCATCGGAAACGGCGGAAATTACGGTTTTGTCGTTTATGGTTATTGACAGAGAAACTGTTTTTGCATCATCTTTTTTATTTCCATGTATGACGGCGTTAAACAAAAGCTCACAGAATATAAGTTTGAATTCCATAAGCTCATCATCTCCGAGTTTTGGAAAGTTGTTTTTTAAGAATGTTAGGGAATTGTCGACTATGTCATTTACTTTATATATATCACTTTGGAAGGATATATTAAATTTATTTTTAACCATAAATGCCTCCCTCCTTTGATTTAAACGTTTATTTACAGACTAAACAAACGCAAATCCGGATTATTCTTCAAAAGAAGTTTGAACGTGATTTTTTGATATAACCATATTGAAAATTCCATTGTCACAAGTTATTGTTGTTGTATCCATAAGAGCTTTTATAACCAAAAGGCTCATTTCTTCTTTATCGATTTTTATATTTTCTTTGTTGTCAACGGAAATTGAAATTGTTATATTATCATTTGACAACGTAAATTCAATTTTGAAATTTCTTTCTTTTTCGGAAGAATATTTTTTTATTATATATGTGCAAGCTTCCGAAACGGCAACTTTTATATCTTCGATTTCTTCTATATCGAAATTTAAGCGATTTGCAACGGAAGATGCGGTTAATCTTGCGGCGGAAACATATGCCGCATTTACGGGCAACGTTAATTTTATTTGTTCGCTGCTATTCATTTAAATCACCTTCTATTACAAATACTTTATCCAAATTTGTTATTTTGAAGAGTTTGGATAAGCTTGGTTTTAAATTTTGGAAATAGATAGATTTATCAAATTCTTTTGTTTTTTTCAAAACAGCAATTAATGCACCCAAGCCTGTGCTGTCGATATATGTAAGTTTTTTGCATTCAATCCTTATGTCGAGAGGTTTTTCTTCTATAAGCTCGATGAGTTTTGTTTTCATTTCGGAAGAATTGAAAATGTCAACCTCACCTGCAATATCAATTAACCAACATTCAGGATTTTCAGATAATTTTGAAGTCATAGAAAAATCCATTTTTATCGCCTCCTTAGCTGTTTTTTGAGAAACACCGTACAAGTTGAAAATTATTTTATTTGAATTATACAGTGCTTATCTTTATTATATCACAAATTTCCAAATATATAAATAATTTAATGGAAGAAATATAAAAAATATGATAAAATATTTTAAGGCGATACCGCAGATTATAATTTTACAATTTTGTCGCATATTTTTTTTGTTACTGAGTTTAATTTTATTATAGATTTTAATTGGACAATGGTATATGAAATTTATTTTATCGATTAGGCTGTAGTATTACCAATTATGGACAAATTACATTTTTGTTAAAATTATTACAACGATTTTGGAGGCAGAGTATGAAAATTGGTTATTTGGGGCCACAGGGCACTTTTAGCGAGCAAGCTGCATTAAAAATATCGAAGGGACAGGAGATAATTCCTTTTCAAAGCATATGGGACGTTATTGAAAGCGTTGATACGGGGAAAACCGACAAAGGCGTTGTTCCGATTGAAAATTCAACGGAGGGCTGTATAAACATTACTGTTGACAGTATGATTTTTGATACAAATCTTTTTATTGAGGGGCAAATAAATCTTCCTGTTGAGCAAAATATGATGATAAACAAAGCGACAGAGGGCAAGGAGATTAAAAAAATATTTTCCCACCCTCAAGGCATTGCTCAATGCAGATTATTTCTTCAGCAAAATTATCCAAACGCAGAGATGATTAACGTTAATTCAACAGCGGGCGGAGGAAAATTTGTTAAAGAATCTGACGAACCTTGGGCGGCGATTGGGCTTTCGAGAGTTGCCGAGCTTTATGATTTGAAAATTATTCACAAAGCAATTCAGGACAACTGCGAAAATTTTACTCAATTTGCTGTTTTATCAAAAAACGACACAACAAAAAATCTTAATTCTGAAAAAATTTCTTTGGCTTTTTCAACTTCCAACGAACCCGGTGCACTTTGGAAAGTATTAAATATTTTTGATATTTGGGATTTGAACCTTACAAAAATTGTTTCAAGGCCTATGAGGAACAAATCGGGCGAATATGTTTTTTTTGTTGACCTTCAAGGAAACGCTTTGTCTGAAGATATAGAAAATTGTCTTGCAATGGTTAGGCGAAAAACGTCATTTTTTAAAAATTTAGGTGCTTATCCTGTATACGACTATCGTTGAAATATAATAAACTTTGTGTTATAATGGATTTGGCAGAATTTTTGCCGATATGTGCTTTGCAAAAATTTGGGGATTTTTACAAGGCAACGATAATACATAAGATGAAATTTGGGGGAATTTTTTATGGGAGCGGTTCAGGATTTTGACATTACAAAAAACATAAAGCTTATAGAAATGTTGAAGTGTCAGTTACTTACGAACATAGCTGATTTATGCACAAATCTTTCAAAGGACGAATCGGATTTGAACGAAAGAGGGGAAATCCTTTCAGATTTGCTTATAATAACATATATGCTTGCAAATCGTCTTGGTTTTTCATATGGAAGCATAGACATTAAAGCAGTTAAGAAGCTTAAATTTGGTATTCTTGACGAAACTCAATTTATGCACAAGGATATGTCTTCTCTTCTCAGGCATTTATACCGAGAGTTTTAAGGAGTTTTAGTTATGATAAAAAATATGGATAGCAACGAATATCTTTTTCCTCACATTATAATCGACTCATCTCTTAATATAATTCATTCGAACCACAAATTTGACGAAGAGTTTGGAATTAAGGAAAACAAAAAATACGAATTGAAATTGAGCGATTTAATTCAAGAATATAATCCCGAAATAAAAGAGCAAAAAGCTGTTATTCGGGCTAAATGCTATAAAGTTTTTACAACTTTGGTTGAACCGCAAGATTTGAATGTTTCTTATTATAATGTTTTTCTGATTGAAAACGATTGTTCTTTGCACAATGAATGTGAACTTAACAAAGTTGCGGTTGGCCTTATTTTTATAGACAATTATACGGAAGTTCTTGACGGTGTTGAAGATGTTAAACACCCTCTTTTGACAGCTTTAATTGACCGAAAAATAAATTCTATGGCTTTTAACATTGGCGGAATTGTTAAAAAGCTTGAAAAGGATAAATATATTTTTATTTTTTCGCAAGACAAGCTTCAATATTTGAAAGAAAACAAATTTCCTATTTTGGACAAAATTCGTGAAATTGATATGGGAAATAAGCTTCCTGTTACTTTGAGCATTGGAATTGGAATAAACGGGGCAACTCTTAACCAATCTATGGAATTTGCACGTGCTGCAATAGACCTTGCTCTTAGCCGAGGCGGGGACCAAGTTCTTATAAAAGATATTGACGAATATTCATTTTTTGGCGGAAACTCAAAGGAAGTTAACATAAACACACGTGTTAGAGCGAGGGTTAAAGCTTTTGCTTTGACTGATTTAATTCAAGAATCTTCAAATGTTTTGATAATGGGGCATAAAAATTCAGACCTTGATTGTATTGGGTCGGAAATTGGTGTTTATAAAATTGTTACTGCGATTGGAAAAGAATGCAACATTGTTTTGAACAAAATAACAACGAGCATAAAATCATTTTATGACAGGTTGCTTGACGAAACAGATTATGCCGAAACAGCTTTTATAAACAGCGATGAGGCACTTATGAAGGTTAAGGAAAACACATTATTGATAATTGTTGATACCTATAAACAAAGCATTTGCGAATTTCCGGACCTTATTGACAGGGCAAAGAAAATTGTTGTTTTTGACCACCACAGAAAGGGTGCGGAATTTATTGAAAATGCTGTTTTGACATATCACGAGCCATATGCCTCATCAACTTGCGAACTTATAACGGAAATGTTTCTTTATATGAACAAAGAAATTTCGCTTTCTGACGTTGAGGCAGACGGTCTTTTGGCGGGAATAACCGTTGATACAAAGAATTTTGCTTTTAAAACAGGCACGAAAACTTTTGAGGCGGCGGCATATCTTAAAAGAAAAGGTGCTGACACAATCAGAGTTAAAATGCTTTTTCAAAATTCCATTGAATATTATACACTTAAAGCAAAAGTTATTGAAGGAACAGAGATGTTTAACAGAAATATGGCAATTGCCATTTCCAAATCGAACATTGAAAATCCGCCACTTCTTGCGGCTCAAGTTTCGGACGAACTTTTAAACATTAAAGGCATTGAGGCATCTTTTGTTCTTTGTCAAAACGAAAACAGAATAAATATAAGTGCAAGAAGTCTTGGAAAAATAAATGTTCAAATAATTATGGAAAAGCTTGGCGGGGGAGGTCACCAGACTGTTTCTGCTGCACAGATTAACGAACACGATATGGACAAAGCTATTATTATGCTTAAAACGGCAATAAACGAATATTTACAGGAGGTAAAATAAATGAAAGTTATATTATTGGAAGATATTAAAGGTGTTGGAAAAAAAGACCAAATTATAAATGCGAGCGACGGATATGCAAGAAATTTCCTTTTTGCAAAAAACAAAGCTCTTGAGGCAACTCCGAACAATTTAAAGCAACTTGAAAACAAGAAAAAAGCTGAAGAGGCGAAAAAGGCGGAAGAACTTGCGAATGCAAAAGAACTTAGTGCAAAAATTGAAGAGCTTTCGGTTACGGTTGCTGTTAAAACAGGCGACAACGGCAAAATTTTCGGTTCGGTTACGAACAAGGAAATTGGCTCGGCACTTAAAGAGCAACACAATATTGACATTGACAAAAAGAAAATTGTTATAAACGATGCAATAAAAGCTATTGGCGAAAAAACTGTTGATGTTAAACTTCATTCAAAAGTTACCGCAAAGCTTACGGTTAAAATTGTTTCGGATAAATAACATTTTTAATATTGGGAATGAGATTCTCCCAAAGGGATAAAACCCTAAACTGCATTAAAGCCGATGACTTCTACTGATTATTTTTACGCAGAAATTGTCGGCTTTTTTGATTTTTGCGATTTTGGAAGGTTTTGCAATTATGTTGACAAGTGTTTTATATTGTTTGGTGTTGTATGTATAGATGATTTTTGTACTCATTTGTTTATAAAAATAAATATTTGGAATATGATTTGTGAGGTTGTTTTATATGTTTTTGGGAAGAGGCGAAGAATGGTAGGTATATTTTTCAAATAATAGAAATGGAATATTGTTAGTTTATCAAATATTTTCAATGTTTATTTGGAGGATATTATGAAATTGAAAACAGAATGTATTACTGAAAATTATCGCTTTTGGAAAGAAGTTAATTTTCTTGCAAAAGAAGCGTTTCCGCCTGAAGAATATATTGCACCGACAAAGCTTGTTGAAATGGCAAAGGAAGAAGATTTTGATTTTTTTGATTTAACAGATGACGGCTTATTTGTTGGATTTGCGGTTGTTAAAATTTATAAAAATTTGGCATATCTTTTCTTTTTGGCGATAGAACATTTTCAACGTTCAAGAGGATATGGAAGTTGTGCTCTTGAAACTGTTAGGGAGAAATATCCGAACAAAAAGCAAGTTGTTGATTTTGAAATGCTTGACGAAAAAGCTGACAACAGCGAACAGAGGACAAAGCGAAGGGATTTTTATTTGCGAAACGGATATAAAGAAATAGGGTTGTTTTTGTCATATTTTGGCGTTGATTATGAAGTTTTTTGTATGAACGAAGATTTTGACGTTGAAGAATTTAAAGAAATGATGAAGACAATTCAAGTTGAGGGATTTGACCCGAGATATTTTGGAAAAGAGATGTTGCAATTGTAATTTTACGTTTTTTTGCAGTTTAACGGCAAAGCGGTTGAATATGGGAATTGTTTTTGGTTCTCAAATTCTTCTGCTTTTTTAGTGGGAACAACAAATTAGGCAATATCTTAATTTTGTTAAAAAGCGGATACGTTGTTTTGCGAATGTTTGATGCGGGAAATTTAAATCAATTTTAATGACAAATTACAGCTTGTACCGTTATTTTTTTTAAAATTCAGTCATTTTTTTTATTTTGCATCATAGTATAATTGTGTAACAAATATTTTTCTTTAGGAGGGTTTATTTATGAATTGTAATGGAAACAGCCTTATTTGGATTTTACTTATTTGTATGCTTTCACAAGGTGGCTGCGGAAACGGTTGTGGCTGTGGAAACGACAGCTCGATGTTAATTCTTCTTCTCTTTATCATTATGTTCTCAAACGGAGGAATTGGTTGCGGAATTTGTGAAGCAAAATAGTTTGCTTTCAAATTTGCAAAATTAAAAAAACATTTTCATAAAAATAAAAACAACCAATGCTATTGGTTAAAACATACAAAAGTGTGACGAAAGCTTGGTTTAACGGCTTGTCAAAAATAAAAGCTTTGCTTATATCAAATTTGCAAAATGCAAACGATATAATGCAAAGTTTTTTTATTTTTACAAAACGGTTTTGTTAAATTATTTTTATAATATTAAGTTTCTTTTAAGAAACATACTCGGGAGGAAATTTCAAAATGAGAGAAGAATTTAAAGAATATTACAATGGCTTTAAGCAAGGCATTTGGTGCAAAGGTGAATATTGTCATAATCCTGACATTTGGAGCACAGACGGCAAAAAGGAAGTTTATGTTTCTGAACTTTTTTTGGATATTAGTCTTATGGTTGTTTAAAGTGTCAAATTAAATTTTTTTTGCATATTATATTAATTAATAGAGCATACAAGGAGTTGGCTGTTAATGTCCGAAAAAAAGATACAGTTGATACTCAAATGCAGTATGACAAAAGCGAAGGAGCTTTTGATAAGCGAAGTTGCAACGTTAAAATATCGTCTTCCAGCAATAAATTCATATGTTGTTGAATTATATGAAAGTGACCTTTCGAAATTGCAAAATATTGAGGGGGTTGAGGCGGTTTATGAAAATACAAAAATAACGGCACAAATGAATAATGCAAAAAAAATATTGAAAACAGATTTTGCTTATAAAAAGGGGTTTAGCGGAAAAAACGTGACGATTGCTTTTTTGGACACAGGCATAGCTCCTTTGAAAGATTTTATTTATCCGACAAACAGAATAATTGCGTTTAAAGATTTTATAAACAACAAAACAGAGCCTTATGATGACAACGGGCACGGAACTCACGTTGCGGGGATATGTGCAGGAAACGGAGCAATGTCTGACGGAAAATATTCGGGCATTGCTCCTATGGCAAACATAATTTCCGTAAAAACATTGAACAACAAAGGAAGCGGAAATTCTTCGGACGTTCTTGCCGGAATACAATGGGTTATTGACAATTCTAAACGCTATAATATAAAAATTGCAAATTTATCGATTGGAACGGAGCCACAAACTTCTGATGACCCGTTGGTTAGGGCTGTTGAATATGCTTGGGATATGGGAATAATTATAATAACCGCAGCGGGAAACAACGGGCCGAAATCGGGAACGATAACTTCGCCGGGAATAAGCAAAAAAGTTATAACTGTTGGAACATCGAACGACAATAATCTTGTTAGTATTTCGGGAACAAGCGTTATAAATTTTTCGGGAAGAGGGCCGACAAACGAATGCGTTGTTAAACCGGATATATTGGCACCGGGAACGGATATAGTTTCTTGTTTGACACCAACACCGTATTCGGAGGGAAAAGATGGATTGAAAAAAGTTGACGAAAATTATGTTAAGCTTAGCGGAACGTCTATGTCGACGCCGATGATTGCGGGGGCGATTGCACTTCTTTTGGAGAAATATCCCAATATGACACCTGATGACGTTAAATATGCAATAAAATGCAGTGCAATTGATTTGAACTATCCTAAAAATCGTCAGGGTTGGGGGATAATCGATGTTGAAAAATTAATTGAAAGGGAGGAATTTCATGTCAGACATTAGCGAAATAATAAATTTGAGCAAAATGATTGGAAGCAAAGATGCTTTTCAAAACGATATTATGGAAGCGACATCGCTTATAAGTTCGATGTTTAGACAAAAGTACATTGAAAAGCTTGAGAGGGAGCTTAAAAAACAAAAGCAAACTCATCGCAAAAATCCAACAAAAGAAATACAGCTTATTCAGGCTGTTAAGCCTTTTATTAACAAAGAGAGGCATAAAGAAATTGATAATATAACGGACATTTTGATAAATATGACGACTTTAATGGATATACAAAAGGATTTTATTGAAAATGAGAAAAAGATTAACGAAGAAGAAAGCAAAAAGGAGGAGATTTTGGTGGCGAGTGCTTTGGAAAACGGCGGTGTTGACCCGTCTATAAAAGAAGACGGAATTTATGATATAGATGAAACTTGTCTTTTATCTATGCAAAAAGCGAAAAAGCCGGCAAACTATAATATTTTTATGTATGCTTTGCTGGTTATGTTGATTTTTCAGAAAAAGTGAAAGTTGGTGGCAGTTGACCAATGTTGATGAAATGCACTTTGTTTAAAAACCTCGGTTTGCAAAAGCTTAACCGAGGTTTTTGAGCGGGTGGGGTTGTTTTACAATTCGGATTGGTCAACATTTGGGAGAACATCAAGATTTTTGAAACCGAAATATTTTAAAAATTCGTCTGTTGTTCCGAAAAGAATTGGTTTTCCGGGAGCATCGAGACGACCTTTTTCGGCAACAAGGTTATATTCAACAAGCTTGTTTACGGCTCTGTCGGAATTTACGCCACGAATTTCTTCAATCATTCCCCTTGTTACAGGTTGTTTATAGGCAATTATTGCAAGGGTTTCCAAAATTGAGGGTGTCAGTTGTTTTTTTCGGGGAGTTTCATAGATGTTTTTTACGTTTGCAAAATATTTTATATTTGTGCACATTTGAAAGGAATCGCCAACTTCTATAATTGAAATTCCTCTTTTTTCCGAATTATACTTATTCATAAGATTTTTTATTATTTTTTCAGTTGTTTTTATATCTTCGCCAACAGCCAAAGCTATATCTTTTAGGGGAACGCTGTTGCCCGCAGCAAACAAAACGGCTTCGACAATGGCTTCTTGGGTTATGAGATTCATAGCAGAACACCTTTCAAATTAAATTGCGGAAATGTAAATTTCGTCAAAATTGTTTTTTTGCGTTACTGATATTTTTTTTGTTTTTATAAGTTCCAAAACTGCCAAAAAAGTTACGACAACTTCTGATTTTGAGGCATCTTTTTTAAATGCTTCATGGAACTTGAATTGCTTTTTTAAAAAAAGCAAATCGGATATATAGCTTATTTTATCGCTTATTGTGAACAAATCTCTTGAAACGGAGTTGAACCCCGAGCGGATTTTATCTTTTCTTATATCTTGCCTTTTTAAAACGTCTTTCAACGCCCTATACAACATATCGAGATTTACACCGTTTAAAATTTCGTCAATTTCTTTTGGTGTGTTTTCTTTTATTTTTGAAATTATTTTGTCATCGGCATCTTTGAAGAGATAGACTTCCGAGAATTGTTGTTTTTCGTCAAAAATTTCGGCAATTTTTTTGAATTTTTTATATTCGATAAGTTTGTTTACAAGTTCTTCTCTTGGGTCTTCCTCATCTTCTTTTGCTGTTTGAGTTTTTGGAAGAAGAGTTTTTGATTTTATTTCAAGCAAAGTTGCTGCCATAATCAAAAACTCGCTCATATTATCCATAGTTTTATTTTTGAAATCGGAAATATATTCCATATACTGGTCGGTTAATTCACCTATTGGAATGTCATATATATCAATTTTATTTTTTTCGATTAAATGAAAAAGCAAGTCTAACGGGCCTTCAAAGACCTCAAGTTTAAATTCGATATTCACTTTTATACCTCATTAAATAATTAGAAAATAAGCAAAAGTATGAAATTATAGAATTCTATAAAACTGTTTATTATTGGGTCGAAAATCATACTTACAAATCCGAACATTAAAAGCATTATTAAAATTAACTGGAATATTTTTTCATAGTGGACAATTTTCAGTGCTTCATTTGGAGAAATAAACGCAGTTAATATTTTATTTCCGCACAAAGGCGAAACGGGAATTATATTAAACAATGCAAGGCTTAAATTGAAGCGGACAAGGGCACTGAAAAAAAGTTTTACATATGTGTAAATTTCAAGGTTTATTGCTTCGTTAGCCAGTGTTATTGACCAAACGGCGTTAAGTATTGCAAAAACGAAAGAAAAAATCAAATTTGCAATTATTGGGGAAGCATAAGTCAGAACCGTTCCGAAAGTTCGATTTTTATAGTAAACTCCAGATGTTCTTACGGGTTTTCCCCAGCCAAAGCCAAAGAACATAAGAAATATGAAGCCGATTGGTTCGAAATGTTTGAAAGGATTCAAAGAAAGCCTTTTGTCTGTTTTTGGGCAAGAATCTCCCAATGATGTTGAAACAGCTGCTTTTGTAAATTCGTGAATTGTTATGGCAATTAAAATTGCGGGGATATACAAAAGATACTGTATGACAATGGAGTTATTGGTCATATTAATCCTCCTTAAAATTATATAGAATGATTTTATTTTTTTCAAGGCTTGAGGGAACATCTATTGTACGTTGATTTGACGAGCCCTTAAAATTAAGGTCATAGGATTTTAATTCTTGAACAAAGGGCCCATCGATTAAAATATCTACGTATTTTAAAAGGTTTAAATATTTTTCTTTGTTTTCCATAAGTTTTTCCCAAGTGTAGCCTGTGTATGCAATGACGTTAAATCCTTTTTCTTTTATTTCTTTTGCAATTATTGACAGAGGTTTTTCCCAAAGGAACGGTTCTCCTCCGGAAAATGTTATGCCGTCTAAAAGCGGATTTTCGAAAAAGGTTTTTAAAATATATGATGTGTCAACGATTTGTCCTCCGTTTGGGTCATGGGATTGGGGGTTGTGGCAACCTTTACAGTTATGGGGACAACCTTGAACGAAAACGGTTAGCCTTAGCCCCGGACCGTCAACTATTGAATCATTAATGAGATTTGCAATTCGTAATTCCATAATTATAAAACCCTCTTAAAAAATTTTTCAAAATCATATTTTGTTAATTTTACAATTGTTGGTCTACCATGTGGGCAGTTGAACGGATTTTCAAGGTTAATTATTTTTTCGATTAATGCTTTTGCCTCAAGATAATCAAGCCGGTCGTTTCCTTTTACAGCTGCTTTGCAAGCCATTGTTGCAACAGCGTCGGTTTTTGTATCATATATACTTTCGAAGTTCCTTTCGAAAAGCAATTCGAGAATGTCTTTGAAAAAAGAAATATCTGCCGGATTTTTGAAAATGTACGGAACGCTTCGAACGGCATATGTGTTTTTTCCGAATTCTTCGATTTCGAAGCCGAAATTTTCAATTAATTGTTTATTTTCTTTTAATGTTGCCTGTTCTTTTTCGTTTAAATCGATTGCAAAGGGTTGGAGCAAGCGTTGACTTATAATTTCTTGATTTTTGAGCTTTTCGATTAACTCTTCATATATTGCTCGCTCGTGGGCGGCGTGTTGGTCGATTATATATATGTTATCCGCTTGTTCGATAATCCAATATGTTTTGAAAACTTGTCCGATGATTTTGTAATTTGTGAAAAAATTATTTCTTGTAATTTCTTTTTGCGAAGATTTTGAAGAAGTTACATTATTTTTTAAATCATCTTTTTGATAAATTTTATTTTGTAAGTCTTGGATTTCTATGTTTTGAACATCTTTTGATTTTAGAGGTTTTTCAAAAAACGGAGCATCGGTTGTTGAATTTTGAGACGAAGAAGTGTCTTGTTCGCCGATGCAAACAATTCCGCTTGTGTTTATCGGTGTGTCGTCAAGCAGGCTTTCAAGGTCACTTGTGTTTGAGCTTACGTCTTCAATTATTAAAAGTTCGCTTTTTAATTTTTCTGCGAGTTCTTGACGATTTTTTGGAATTTCATTTTTTTCGGGTTGTTCGCTTTTGGATTGCGAATTTTCAAAAATTGTTTTTTGCTCCTCTATTTTGACGCTTGGGATTAGAACTTCTTTTTTTAGAGCCGAATAGACAGCATCATATATGAGGTTATATATGAAGTCTTCATCGGCAAAACGTGCTTCGAGTTTTGTTGGGTGGACATTTACGTCAACTGTGTTTGACGGAACTTTTAAATTTAAAATGAAGATTGGAAATCTTCCACCCATAAGCTTTCCACGAAAGGCATCTTCAACTGCATCGGAGACAATTTTACTTTTTATAAATCTTCCGTTTATAAAGAAATTTTCATAATTTCTTGCGGCTCTTGAAAGTTCGGGCAATGCAACAAGCCCAGAAAGAGTGTAGCCGTTTTTTTGGGAATAAACTTCAACGGTTTTTGAAGAAATTTCTTTGCCGTAAACGTGGAAAACGCAAGTTTTTAGATTATTATTTCCTGAGGTTTGAAGAACTATTGATTTATTATTTATATATTTGAAAGCGATTTCGGGGTGTCCCAATGCAAGGCGGGTTACAACTTCGTTTACATAACCGCTTTCGGTTCCTGCTTTCTTTAAAAATTTTCTTCTTGCGGGAGTGTTGAAAAACAAGTTACGCACTGTGAAAGATGTTCCGACAACTGTTCCGACTTCGCTTTCGTTTATTATTTCATTTGCTGAAATTTCAATTTTTGTTCCTGTTTCTTCGGCTGATGTTCGTGTTATGAGTTCAACTTGAGAAACGGACGCAATGCTTGACAAAGCTTCGCCCCTGAAACCAAGCGTTAGAATATCTCCCAAATCTTCGAATTTTTCGAGCTTGCTTGTTGCGTGTCGGAGAAATGCTGTTTTAACTTGATTTTTTGGAATTCCAATTCCGTTGTCAATTATTTTTATGAAATCTATTCCGCCGCCGGATATTTCAATGGAGACGGACGTTGCATTTGCATCAACGGAATTTTCCAAAAGTTCTTTAACAACGGACGCAGGGCGTTCGACAACTTCGCCTGCCGCAATTTTATTTATAAGAGTATTTTCAAGAACGTGAATTTCATTCATAGTAACACCTTCGTTTGAAAGTTTTTATTTATTTGTTTCTGTTATTATTTTTTTTAAATCGAACAATTTTTGGAGAGCTTCCAGAGGAGAGAGTGTGTTTACATCGAGGTTTAGAAGCTCGTTATATATTTTATCTTTTGCAATTTCTTTTTTCTTTTGTTCTGCTGTTTTTTCTGTTACAAAATTTGTGTTTATTATTGGCGAAGCTGTGTATTCAATTTCCTTTCCTGAGGAGGGTTTTGGTTTTACATATTCTCCGTTTATGAGGAGGTTTAAAATTTCTTCGGAACGTTCTATTACGCTTTTTGGAATTCCGGCAAGCTTTGCAACATGAATTCCATAGCTTTTATCTGCTCCTCCACGAACGATTTTTCGCAAAAATACAACGTCATCGCCTTTTTCTTGGACAGATACACAATAATTTTTTACGCCGTCAATTTTATTTTCAAGGTTTGTTAATTCGTGATAATGCGTTGCAAAGAGGGTTCTTGCCCCAATTTTTAGAGCAATGTTTTCAAGAACTGCCCAGGCGATGCTCAGCCCGTCATATGTGCTTGTTCCTCTTCCGATTTCATCGAGAATTAGCAAACTTTTTTTTGTTGCGTTATTTAATATGTTTGCAACTTCGCTCATTTCAACCATAAATGTGCTTTGACCGGTTGCAAGGTCATCGGAAGCACCGACTCTTGTGAAAATTCTGTCGCAAATTCCTATTGATGCAAAATTTGCGGGAATGAAACTTCCGATTTGTGCCATTACGACAAGCAAGGCGACTTGCCTCATATAGGTTGATTTTCCTGCCATATTTGGCCCTGTTATTATTGAAAGCCTTTTATCGGTTGTGTTTAGGGTTGTATCGTTTGGAATGAAAGTTTCTTTTCCTGTTAGTTCAACAACGGGGTGTTTGCCGTTTACTATTTCGATTTTGCCGTTTTCGGAAATTTCGGGTTTTACATAATCATTTGTGTATGCAACTTCGCCGAGAGATTGTAAAACATCGATTTCGGCAATGAATTTTGCCGTTTTTTGTATTCTTTTGATTTGGGAAGAAACTTTTTCTCTAATGTCGCAAAAAAGAGAATATTCAAGCTCGATGGCTTTTTCGTCTGCTCCCAAAACGGTATCTTCTATTTCTTTGAGTTCGGGGGTTATATATCTTTCACAGTTGCTCAATGTTTGTTTTCGTATATATCTTTCGGGAACTAAGCTTGCATTTGAGTTTGTTACTTCGATATAATAGCCGAAAACTTTGTTGTATTTTATTTTTAAATTTTTTATTCCCGTTAAATCTCGTTCTTTTGTTTCAAGCTCTAAAATCCAGCCGGAACCTTTTTCTTTTGCACTGCGAAGTTTATCGATTTCGCTGTTATAGCCCTCTTTTATGATATTTCCTTCACGAAGAGTGAACGGTGCATCTTCTTTTATTGAGGAGAAAAGCAAAGAATATATGTCTTCGAGAGGGTCGAACACATCGATGATGTCTCTTATTATTTCCGACGGGAAATTGTTTAAAGTTTTATGCAAATCGGGAAGATACATTAAAGAATTTTTTAACGAAATCAAATCTTTTGCATTTGCTGTTTTATAAGCAATTTTGCTCATTATTCTTTCAATATCGTAAATTGTGTTTAAAAGCTCTTTTAATTCTTCTCTTTCAAGCACGTTATTTTTGAACATTTCAACACTTTCAAGGCGACGCTCGATTTCATTTTTGTTTAAAAGAGGCTGTTCGAGCCATTTTCTTAAAAGTCTTGCACCCATTGAAGTTTTTGTTTTATCCAAAACCCACAAAAGAGAACCTTTTTTTCCGCCGTCTCGTGCGTTTGCGGTTAGTTCCAAATTTTTTCTTGAAGATAAATCCAAAAACATAAACGCTTCGGAAGAATATTTTTTTATGCCATAAATGTTTGACAAATTGCTCTTTTGGGTGTCTGTCAAATAGTTTAGCAACGCACCGGCAGAGCAAACGCAATTTTCACAATCATCAATTCCAAATCCTTTTAAATTTAGAGTTTTGAAATGGTTGCATAAATTTATGTGGGCTTCTTGATATTTGAACGCCCATTCATAATAGACGTTTAATTTTAGGTCGAAAATATTGCTTATATCGGAGCTTATATGCAGTTTGTCGTTGCATATAATTTCAGACGGTGAATATTTTGCAATTTCGTCTATAACTTTCGTTTCGTCTTCGAGGGCGAATTCGGTTGTTAAAAATTCACCTGTTGAGATATCACAAACGGAAAAGCCGAAGCCTTTTCCCTCAAAGATACAAGCTATGTAGTTGTTTTTGCTTTCTTCCAAAACATTGGAGTCTAAGACTGTTCCGGGAGTTACAACACGAATTACCTCTCTCTTTACCAATGTTTTTGTTTTTTTGGGGTCTTCCGTTTGTTCACATATTGCAACTTTATAGCCTTTTTCTATAAGCTTTGAAATGTAGGTGTCGGCGGAATGGAAAGGAACGCCACACATTGGCGCTCTTTCTTCTGTTCCGCAACTTTTGCCTGTTAGAGCAATTTCAAGTTCTTTTGATGCAATTATGGCATCATCAAAAAATAACTCATAGAAATCTCCGAGACGGAAGAAAAGAAGACAATTTTTATATTCTTCTTTTATTTTTAAATATTGCTCCATCATTGGAGTATATTTAACTGTTGCCATTCGAAAACCTCCTTAATGACAGCCACCACAACTTGAACAGCTTCCGGAACAGCCTCCCTCACTTTTTGTAACGGTTACTTTTAAAATGTCAAAAATACTGTTTACAAGCTTGTTGAAATCGCTTTCGGAATTCATAAGCTCATTTACAACAGGGTTTTGGCGGGCTTTTTCGCTAATTTCGTTGAGTTTTTTAAATTCTTCTTTAAATTCTTCTTCGGAAATATTTCCCTCGTGAACTTTATTTTGGAGAATTGATTTTGCTTGACTGTATTCGATTAATGCTTTTTGTGCGTCTTCATCGCCGTCATAAACATATTTTGCATCATAGTATCGTTTTCCCTCTTTTGTTTCAAGAATCATTTCTCCGAGCTCTCTTGCTTTTTCGTATACTGACATATTAAAACCTCCGAAATTCTATTTTTATGTTATTGGTTTTGCTGTGTATTGGCGTTTTTGAGTTCTCCGATTAGATAAAACGTTTTACAATCTGTAATTTCAATATCAACTATATTTCCGATTGTTGTTTTTTCGGCTTTGAAATGGACAAGGCTGTTATCCGGAAGACGGCCGGTTATGAAGTTTTCATCTCCGCTTATTCCCTCTGCCAAAACTTTATATGTTTTTCCTATATGGCTTTTGCTTTTTTCCAAAACTATCGGATTTAAAGCATCTAAAACACGATTGAACTGTTTTTTTGCCTCATCTTCGGGAATTTGATTTTCCATTGATGCTGCAGGTGTTCCTGTTCTTTTTGAATAGATGAACGTGAAAGCACTGTTGAAGCCGACTTTTTTTATTACGTCTATTGTTTCGTTTACATCGTCTTCTGTTTCTCCGGGAAAACCAATTATTATATCGGTTGTTATTGCTATATCCGGAATTTTTGCTTTGATTTTTGAAACAAGTTCAAGATATTTTTCTTTTGTATAACAGCGGTTCATCTTTTTTAAAATGCTGTTGCTTCCGGCTTGAAAAGGCAAATGGATATGGTTGCAAACTTTTTCGCAATCTGCCATTGCTGAGATAAGTTCATCTGACAAATCTTTTGGGTGGCTTGTCATAAAGCGAATTCGTTCAATTCCGTCAATTTCATTTACCATTCGCAAAAGCTTTGCAAAATTTATGTTTTCGTCAAGATTTTTTCCGTAGGAATTTACATTTTGACCGAGAAGCGTTATTTCTTTTACGCCGTCTTTTGCCAATGCTCTTATTTCGTTTAAAATATCTTTTGAACAACGGCTTCGCTCACGACCTCGAACGTATGGAACTATACAATAGGAGCAGAAGTTGTTGCAACCGAACATTATATTTACACTTGATTTGAATTTATATTTTCGTATGCTTGGCAAATCTTCGACAATTTCGCCATGTTCTTTCCAAATGTCGAACACAGGCGAATTTGTTTCGATATTTGTATACATAAGTTCCGGAAGTTTGTATAAATTGAATGTTCCGAAAACTATGTCAACTTGTTTATATTTTTTTCGTATTGTTTCGACAACGTTTTCTTCCTGCATCATACAGCCACAAAGAGCTATTTTCATATATGGATTTGATACTTTTGCGTGTTTTAAATAGCCGAGGTTTCCGTAAACTTTATTTTCAGCGTTTTCTCTGACACAGCAAGTGTTGTATATTATAAAATCGGCATTTTTTTCTTCGGCAGCATCTGCAAAGCCCATTTCTTTCAGCATACCGTCAATTTTTTCGGAATCGTGGGCATTCATTTGACAGCCAAATGTTGAAATAAACATTGTTTTTTTACGATTATGTTTTTTTTCAAATTCTGTATTTAATTTTTTGATTTTTTCTATGAAAACTTTTTGTCTTTCAAGTTCTTCGTTTGAAAGGTTTATATCTTTCTTTTCAAATTTATTATTCATCAACGTTTTGACCTCCGAAATGAAAATTCGTTTGTTATTATAACACAAAAAAATTTTTATTTCTACAAAACAAATGAAGTTTGCGAAAAATATTATTAATTTGTAAAGTAAATGTAAAATTGAGAAGAAAAAAGAAAAAAGCAGATGAGAAATATTTTTTGATTTTGGGAAGAATAGATATTGGGTTATTCTAAATTTTCGAAAATATCTTTTGCAATGCGTTCCAATTTTGTTATTTTTGTGTAACCGAGGAATTTTCGTAAACTGTTGTATGCTTTGTAACTTGAATGGATTTCGGATATTAATTTTCTTGTTAAAGTTATATTTTCATAGTTTCCAAATCTTTCGAAGTTTTCGATTTTTATTTCCAAATTCCATTTTAATGTGTTTAATATTTTTTTCCAATTGACGTTCTCTTCTAAGTTATATTTAACCACAATTTATCTCCTTTTTGCAAAAAAATTATACAAACAAAAGTGTATAGCAATATTTTACTATTAAACGATAGTAAAATCAATACTATTATTTGATAGTAACCTATAATACTTTTATATAATTTGGAACAAAAACATTGTTGTTGGAAATTTTGCAAAGCGGTTGAATTACAATTATTTGATGTTTGTTTGACTGGCAATGTTTTGGAAATGTTACAATTAAAATTTTAATTATTGTGCTGATTTAAATAACTTATTAATTTTGAGGGGATAATTTTGTATTATAGGCGACTTAGAGATTTGAGAGAAGACAGCGAAAAAACGCAGAAAGAAATTGCGGCGATTCTTGGAATTGACCAACGTGTTTACAGCAACTATGAAACGGGGAAAAGAGAAATTCCGTCTCATTTTCTTATTGTGCTTGGAGATTACTATAATTGCAGTGTTGATTATATCCTTGGACGAACAAAAAATAAAAAAATGATTAAGTGAGTGTGTTTTGTGCTGAAACGT
Source organism: uncultured Lachnospiraceae bacterium (assembly GCA_964531385.1). GTDB lineage: Bacteria > Bacillota > Clostridia > Lachnospirales > CAG-274 > MGBC114079. The sequence continues at coordinate 125,224 of CAZHGC010000003.1, forward strand.
GGGAATGGGGATTAAAATTGTAAGAAATCAAATTGGTAATAAAAAATTGGAACGACCCGAGGGGGAATGCGGGAGCGAGCAGGGAAAACTCAGAGCAGAATTTTGAGCGGGAAAATTTTTGTTATTTGGAGTATTGTTTTATGATAAAATTATACAAGTTGCATAAGTTTTGATATATAAAAATTATATAAATATTCATATTGTATTTTGGCGTAAATTGACGATATAATTAATATAGAAAAAGATATTTTGTGTATGGTTTTAAAGGCTTTGTATGCAAATGTTTTTTTATTTCGACTGTAAAGGGGGAACATATATGAATAAAAACATTGAAATTGAAAGAAAATTTTTGGTTAAAGATATTCCATTTGATTTAACTCAATTTAAATGCAGTGTTATTAAGCAAGCTTATTTGTGTATTGACCCTGTTATGAGACTTAGGCAGAAAGATGACAATTATATATTTACATTTAAAGGAAGCGGACAAGTTAAACGCGTTGAATTTGAGTATCCGTTGTCAAAAAAACAATTCTCTGATTTATGGGAGAACGTTGTTGGAAAGAAAATTGTTAAAAAGCGTTATTTTATACCTTTGGATAATAATTTGACAGCTGAACTCGATATTTATGAAGGTGAGTTTGACGGTTTTAAAAATGTTGAAGTTGAGTTTCCTTCGGAAGAGGAAGCTGTTGCTTTTGTTCCGCCGAAATGGTTTGGCGAGGATATTAGCTTTAACCCTGAATATGCGAATGCTAATATGTCAAAATTTGGTTTAGATGACAAAAAATAAAAAAACTCTTGCAATGTTTTAAAATTTGTATTATAATTATTTTGCTGGTAAAAAATACCATATCGTGTAATATATTCAAATTTTAAAATGTTGGAGGGATTAATTTGGAACAAAACAAATTAAAAGTGTTAATTGCTGACGATAATAAGGATTTTTGCGATGTTATTACAAATTTCCTTGAAAAACAGAATGATATGGAAGTTATTGGAGTTGCTTATGACGGAATTGAGGCATATGAAAAGATAGTTAATGAAAAGCCAGATGTTGCTATTTTGGACGGAGTTATGCCAAGACTTGACGGAATTGGTGTTCTTGAAAAGCTTAGCAACACCCAAACACAAACTATGTGCATAATGCTTACAGCGGTTACTCAAGAACAAATTACAAAAAAGGCATTTAATCTTGGTGCATATTATTATATTGCAAAGCCTTTCGATATGGAACTTTTGGTTTCAAGAATTAGACAACTTAGGGAAAAATGTTCTTCAAATTCCGAGCAAAAAAATCTTTTTGACAGTTTTGCAAAGAAAGCAGAGGTTGACCTTGAAACGAGAGTTACAAATATTCTTCACGAAATTGGCGTTCCGGCTCATATTAGAGGTTATCACTATATGAGAGAAGCTATTATTATGGCAATAAATGACATTGATGTTTTAAACTATATTACAAAAGAGCTTTATCCTTCGATTGCGAAAAAATGCGGGACAACTCCAAGCAGAGTTGAAAGAGCAATAAGGCACGCCATTGAGGTTGCATGGAGCAGAGGAAAGGTTGATGTTATAGACTCTCTTTTCGGATATACAATTAATAATCACAAAGGAAAGCCGACAAATTCGGAGTTTATTGCACTTATTGCCGACAGGTTGCGTCTTGAACTTAAAGCATCTTGAAATTTTTTGTAAGAAGTTGGAAAACTTGATATTTTGAGAGGTTATGGAAAATTTGTTTTCATAACCTCTTTTTTGTTTGTTTAATTTAAATTACAGAATAAAAGGAGAATTTTTTTGCAACGTTGCGAGACGGCTCAAATTGTGGTATAATACAAATTGACAAAGCGGATTTTAATTAAGTGTATACGCTCGATAATTTATTGGCGGTTGCGTTAAATGTTTGGAGGATTGAGAATGTGAATAATTTTATTTTTGAAAACAGTACGAAAGTATTTTTCGGAAAAGGTTGCGTTAAAGAATTTTTGGGCGAAAAATTGGGCGAGTTTGGGGAAAATGTAATGCTTGCTTATGGCGGAAATTCTGTTAAGAAAAATGGTATTTACGATGAAATTGTTAATGTTTTGGAAAAGAGCAATAAAACTATTGTTGAATTTGCCGGAATTATGCCAAACCCTACATATAAAAAAGTTATGGAGGGAGCGGAAACCGCAAGGGCAAACAATATTGATTTGATTTTGGCACTTGGTGGCGGGTCAGTTATGGATTGCTGTAAGGCGATTTCTTTGGCGACAAAATATGACGGTGATGTTTGGGCCGATTATTGGGAAAAAAGCGGTGATATTGATTTTGAACCGCTTCCTCTCGGTGCGATTGTAACCGTTAGCGGAACGGGCAGTGAATGTAATGGCGGTGCGGTTATTACAAACGAAGAAAAGAAAATTAAAACGGGCAGAGATTATCCCAAATGTAATCCGAAATTTGCATTTCTTGACCCAGAATATACATTTACAGTTTCGGCTTTGCAGACGGCTTCAGGCGGGTTTGATATATTGTCGCACATTATGGAAACTTATTTCAGTTTTCCGGACGAAAACAATGTTTCCGACGATATTTCCGAGGCACTTATGAAAAGCGTTATTAAAAATCTTCCGATTGCTCTTAAAAATCCAAAAGATTATGAGGCGAGAAGTAATTTGATGTGGGCGTCAACTATGGGCGAAAACAGAATTATTAAGCTTGGCAAAAAATGCGATTTTCAGGCACATCAAATTGAACATCAACTTGGAGCATATACAGATTGCAACCATGGCTGTGGATTGGCGGCAATTCATTCGACTTATTACAGAAAAATTTACGAATATGGAATTGACAAATTTATGCGTTTTGCAAAAAATGTTTGGAATATAAACCCTGACGGCAAGTCTGATGATGATATTGCTCTTTTGGGAATTGATGCTTTGGAAAATTTTATTAAGGAAATTGGACTTCCGACATCTTTGCGTGAACTTGGCATTTCGGACAGAAGCATTCTTCTTGAAATTGCAAATTCGTGCAATATTTCTGCGGGAAGTTATAGAAATATGAGCAAAGAAAATATATTGGAAATATTAAACGAATGTTTTTAAGGAGATGTTTTTTTGGATTATATAACTTTAAGTAATGGGATTAAAATGCCTCTTTTGGGATTTGGCGTGTTTCAAGTTCCAAATGATGAAGTTTGCGAAAAAGCTGTTGTTGACGCTGTTGGGGCGGGGTATAGGCTTATTGATACTGCGGCATCATACAGAAACGAAGAAGCTGTTGGAAGAGCAATTAAAAAAAGCGGTGTTTTAAGAGATGAGCTGTTTATTACAACGAAACTTTGGGTTCAAGATACAAGTTATGAAGGTGCGAAAAAAGCTATTGAAATTTCGCTTAAAAAACTTGGAACGGACTATCTTGATTTATATTTAATTCATCAGCCTATGGGCGATTATATCGGTGCGTATCGTGCTATGACGGAAGAATATAAAGCCGGAAAATTGAAAGCAATCGGTATTTGCAATTTTTACCCCGAAAGATTGGTTGATTTTTGCGAAACTGTTGAAATTATGCCTATGGTTAATCAAATTGAACTTCACCCGTTTTTTGCACAGGAAAAGGCACTTGAAATTATGAAACAATTTGAAGTTGTTCCGGAAGCTTGGGGACCTTTTGCCGAAGGGAAATATGGAATTTTTACACACCCTGTTTTGACGGAAATTGGTTCGAAATATGGAAAAACGGCGGCACAAGTTGCACTTCGTTGGAATGTTCAAAGAGGAGTTGTTGTTATCCCGAAATCTGTTAATTATGACAGAATTAAACAAAATATTGATATATGGGATTTTGAGTTGTCTGACGAAGATATGAAAGAAATTTCAAAACTTGATATAGGGCACAGTGATATTGTAAACCATTATGACCCTGATTTTGTCAGAAGAATTCACAGTATGAAAATTCACGATTGAAAAGGGAAGGTAATTGAAGTTTTTTGAAAAAATACAAATAAATGGTGCGAGCTCGTTTTGAACGAAGAATATGAAAAATTGAGATAGGATTGTTTTTTTGGAGGAGATTAAAATGGCAAAAAAAATTTTGATATTGTCGGGAAGCCCGAGAAAGGGCGGAAATTCCGATATTTTATGTGATGAATTTATGCGTGGTGCAAAAGAAGCGGGGAACGACGTTGAAAAAATATTTTTGAGAGATAAAAAAATTAATTATTGCGTGGCTTGTTATTATTGTCGAGATAATGGCGGAAAATGTGCAATTAATGATGATATGGCGGAAATTATTGAGAAAATGATTTCTTCGGACGTAATTGTTATGGCAAGTCCTGTTTATTTTTATTCTATTGATGCACAGCTTAAAACAGTTATTGACAGAACTGTTGCAAAATGGACAAAAATTAAAAACAAGGAGTTTTATTATATAATGACGGCTGCCGAAGATGATAAAAGTGCAATGGATTGTACACTTGAATGTATGAGAGGGTTTGCGGTTTGTCTTGACGGTTCTGTTGAAAAAGGTTCAATTTACGGAACTGGCGTTTATGAGGCGGGAGAAATAAAAAACACAGAATATGTTCAAGAAGCTTATAATTTTGGAAAAAATGTCTGAAGTTTAATTTCTTTGGCAAGATTGATTTGCGGAGTTTGTTTTTTATGTTTAACAGGGGTGCGAATTGATTTTTCGCACCCCTGTTTTTAAAATTGAAATTTAATTTTATTATACTCTTTCTGCCATATAGTATAAAAGTTCTTCTGTTGCTGCCCAGCCCAAACAAGGGTCTGTTATTGATTTGCCATAGATTTGTTCATCGATTTTTTGATTTCCCTCTTCTATATAGCTTTCAATCATAAAGCCTTTTATTATTTTTTTGAGGGTTGAGTTGTATTTTCTGTTGTGAAGAACTTCTTTTACAATTCTTGGCTGTTCGTAAAATCTTTTCTTTGAGTTTGAATGATTTGTATCTATTACGATTGCAGGGTTTTCGTAGCCTTTATCGAGATACATTTCGGTTGCTCGTGTTAAATCTTCGTAATGATAGTTTGGAATGTTGTCTCCATGTTTGTTTACAGAACCTCTCATTATTGCATGGGCAAGAGGATTTCCGCTTGTTTTAACTTCATAACCGCCGTATGCAAAGTCGTGTGAAGATTGTGCGGCACGAATTGAGTTGAACATTACGTTTAAGTCTCCACTTGTTGGGTTTTTCATTCCGACAGGAACATCAATTCCGCTTGCTGTTAATCTGTGTTGTTGGTTTTCAACACTTCTTGCACCTATGGCAATATATGTTAATAAATCGGAAACGAAAGGAAGGTTTGACGGATAGAGCATTTCATCAGCTGCGGAAAGATGAGATTCGGACATTGCACGAATGTTCATTTTTCTTATTGCACAAATTCCTTCAACCATATTTGGTGCTTTTTCAGGGTCGGGCTGGTGCATTATGCCTTTATAACCTTCTCCTGTTGTTCTTGGTTTTCCTGTGTATATTCTTGGAACGATGAAAAGAGTATCTTTTACTTTTTCATTTACTTTTGCAAGCCTTGATATATAATCACATACGGAATCTTCGTTATCTGCCGAACATGGGCCGACGATTACTATAAACTTATTGCTTTTGCCGGTTAAGATATCTTTTATTTCAGCATCTCTTTCTGCTTTTATTTTTTTTAAATGCTCGGGAAGCGGATTTTCGGAAATGATTTCTTCCGGCGAGGGCATTTGTCGTATATTTTTGAAACTCATAAAAACACTCCTTAATATTTTCTGTATAGCCTATTTAATTAATATAATTTATATTTTGAAATTAGTCAAGTTTTTGGCAATAAAAATTTTGACAAAATTTTATTCAATGTGTACTGTTCGGATAATTTAAAACTGTGTTTAAAAATTGTTTTTAAGATTTTGAAGAAATTATTTTGTTGTCTAAATTGCCGATGTAATGTGGGTTTTGAAGAAAAATAAATGTTTGAAAACAAAGACGGGATTTTGATTGATGCTATAAATTTTAATTGAAATTTGATTTAATATTTTTTTCCTTTTTTTGTGTATTTTTTGTCGATTTAACGATTATTTATAATTTTATTTATAAATTTTCAGAAAAAGTTGTTAAAATCAAAACTATAATTGAATAATATTTTATTATTTGGTATAATAACTATGTGATACAATTATTTATAAGGAGGATTTTTTATAATGCAAAAAGGGAACGTTATTGTTGGTCAGTCCGGCGGACCTACATCTGTTATTAATTCGAGCTTGGCAGGGGTTTTTAAAGCTGCGAAAGACGGTGGCGTTGAAAAAATTTATGGAATGAGAAACGGTATTCAGGGGCTACTTGAAAACCAATACATAGATTTGACAGAATATATTAAAGACGGGCTTGACGTTGAGCTTCTTAAACGAACTCCTTCTTCATATCTTGGTTCTTGCAGATTTAAGCTTCCGGAAATTTCGGAAAACGAACAGCTTTACAAAGATATATTTTCCATTCTTGAAAAACTTGAAGTTAAATATTTCTTTTACATTGGCGGAAACGACTCTATGGATACAACAAAAAAACTTTCACAGTTTGCAAAGGAAACAGGCAGTGATATTAGGTTTATGGGTGTTCCAAAAACCATTGACAACGACCTTGCGGTTACTGACCATACTCCCGGATATGGAAGTGCGGCGAAATATATTGGAAGCACTTTGAAAGAAGTTATTAGAGACGGACTTGTTTACAATTATCCGAGTGTTACAATTGTTGAAATTATGGGAAGAAACGCAGGCTGGCTTACTGCGGCGGCATCTTTGGCAAAAGGTGACGATTGCGAGGGTGTTGACCTTATTTGCTTGCCAGAAGTTGTTTTTGATGTTGATAAGTTTTTGGCAAAAATTGAAAGCAAGAAAAACAAATCTCAAGTTATTGCAATTTCTGAGGGAATTAGAACAAAAGACGGCAAATATGTTTGTGAGGCTTCAAGAGAAAACGTTGCGGTTGATTCTTTTGGACACAAGTCTTTGAGCGGAACAAGTCAATATCTTGCTCATCTTGTTAATCAGAAAATCGGTTGTAAAACAAGGTCTATTGAATTTAGCACACTTCAAAGATGTGCTTCTCACATTGCTTCAAGGACTGACGTTGAAGAAGCATTTATTGCAGGAAGCAAGGCTGTTGAGGCGGCTTTTGAAGGTGAGACGGGAAAAGTTATAATTTTTGAAAGAATTTCTACATCACCATATCAGATGATTACAAAGGTTTGCGATGTTAATGAAATTGCAAATGTTGAAAAAACAGTTCCGTTGTCTTGGATTTGTGAGGACGGAACAAATGTTACTTCCGAACTTACCGACTATGTCAGACCGCTTATTCAAGGCGAAATGACTCAAATTATGGTTAACGGCTTGCCTAAGCATATTGTTCTTAAATAACATTATAAAGTTGGCAAATTGCCAAAATTATGGGCTTTGTGGGGGTGCAAAAGTGAGTTTTGCACCCTTGAGCTTAAATCTTTCTCAGTTTTGAAAATTCAGAACTATCAAATTATTTGCGGTTTGCGTTGTTTTGAAATTTATACAGCCTGTATCGTTTTTATAACGATTTTATAGAGGGGGTGGATTTTGTGTCTGCTCCTTTATTAATTTAGATTGTGAGTGTTGCAAGTTTTTTGAAAAACAGGTTTGGAATTTGTTTTCTTCGATTGAATTGTTTATTATAAAAATTTATATATCGATTTGCGAGGAGTTTTTATGAAAAAAGTGATTGATTTCTTTTTTTTATTTATTAAGAGAATGGAAGAAAATGAACTTATTTATTTTGCAAATGCTCTTACTTACAGGCTTTTGCTTGCTTTATTTCCGTTTATTATTTTTCTTATGACTCTTTTGGGGTTTTTTAATTTTGAAATTGACGGGCAAATGAGAAATTTTATATTTTCAATGCCGACGGAAGTTAAGGAAATTCTTGCTGTTTTTCTTGAAGAGGTTGTTTATACAAAAAATATAAGTCTTTTGTCTATCAGCCTTTTAATTAGTGTTTTCAGTGCGTCTTCGGGGTTTAATTATTTGATTAAAGGAATTAACAAGGCTTTTAACATTGAGGACAAAAGAAGTTTTGTTAAAATTAGAATTATAAGCGTTTTGCTTGTTTTTGTTTTTACATTTTTGATTATCGCATCTCTTATTTTATTTATTTTTGGTGATGCCATTGAAAAATTTCTAATTGATTTTACTGATTTTGCCGATATATTAGATGAGATATTCAGTATGACAAGTTATATTGTTAATATTGTTGTTTTGTTTGTTATTTTAATTGTTATATCGAAAATTTGCATATATCGAAAAATTTCTTTTAAACAACTTGTTCCGGGAACGGTTTTTACTGTTGTGGGCTGGCTTTTGATGAGCAAATTTTTTAATATATATGTTAATAATTTTTCAAAAGTTTCGGTTGTTTACGGAAGTTTGGGAAGCATTTTTATACTTCTTATCTGGCTTAATATTTTATCGCTGTTAATTTTAATCGGAAGCCAGATTAATGCAATTCTCATTGAAAAAAAGACAGACGGAAATTGATTTTTTGATTTGGAGCTTGAAATTTTATTGTTGGGAGTTGGAATTTATGAAATTTTACAATAAAATAAGATTTTTTTCGAGATGTTGTTTGGTCTTTTCTGTTTTAATTGTTACACTTGTTGGAATTCAGTCGCTTTTGGAAAGCGATGTTATTACGTTGTTTTTGTGTGTTGTTGCGGTTTTTGCCGTTCTTATTCCGCAATATTATCTTGTTTATCTTGTTGAAAAGCAGAAGCAACGAAACGATGATAATTTGAAAAAGGCGAGCAATGCCGTTGTTGATATGATTTCCGGAAATGACGGCGGATTTGAAAGCAATTTTGAAAAAGAGGTTGCCGATGATGATGAACTTGCTTTGGTTTCGGAATGTATGAAAAAGCAAAGAAATTTATTTTTGGATTTTAGAAAAAAAGAAAAGCTTTTGAACGAAATTTTGGTTTCAACAGTTGTTAATAGGGAGCTTGAAAAATTTTTGGGCGATGTTATGCCACAAATTATGAATATAACCGGAAGCCAGTTTATTGTTTTTTATCTTGCAAACAAAACAACAAACAAGCTTGAAATAAAGTCGAGCATTGGTTTTGGAAAAGATATTTACAGTCAATTTGACATAAGTATGGGCGAGGGCTTTTTGGGGCAGGCTGCGGTTGATAATGAAATTGTTATTATTAAGGGACTTGATGATGATTCGGTTTATGTTGCAAAAACTTTTTTGGGAGACATTAAGCCGAAAAACATTATTGCTGTTCCGGTTACAGATGTTGACGATGAAAACGAGGTTCTTGGGGTTTTGGCTGTTGGGTCGGTTTATGAATATACCGAAAAGCACGTTGAAATTCTTAAAGAAATTAAAAAATATGTTGCATATGCTGTTATTAACGGCGTTTTTTACAACAAAAGCACACGTCTTACAAAAGAACTTAAATTTCAAAATCAGCTTATTCAAAATCTTAACGAAGATTTGGAACTTAAAATTAAAGAACGCACAGTTTTTCTTAACAACATACTTGATAGTATCAAAGGCTATGCAATTATTTCAATCGATATTTCTAAAAATATTGTTATGATTAATGACGGTGCGGTTGAAATGTTTAATATTTCGAGAGATTCTGTTATTGGAAAGAATATTTCGAAAATTCCGAATATTGAGGATTACATTAGAGATGATGAAACAGACTATATTGAAATTGCTCTTAAAGCAAACAAGGCGTGCCGATTGTTTGATATGTTTTTTGACGATGGGAAAAAAGCTTTGACGGAGGTTGAAATTTTTTCTGTTAGAGATGAATACAGCGATATATCGGGGTTTACCGTTGTTATAAGAGATATTTCTTATATAAACAAACTTAAAAGCTCGGAAGTTATTCAGAAAAAAATAATGGACATTATGCTTGAAGAAAGCACAAGTTCTATTGTTGTTGTTAAAGATGATTTTTCTGTTGAGGGAATTAGCAAAAATGCCGAATATTTAATTGGGTTTGATAAAAACGGAGTTTACGGAAAAAAGGTTTGGGAGATTTTTGCAAACGGAAAAGAAGTTAAAGAATTTGTAAATGATGTTTTTGACGGAAAAGAAAACGGAAAATTTAATGCGGTTGCTTTAAATACAAAAATTAATATTACTATGAAATCAAAACTGATTTCGGACGATTTACAAGGCGTTAAAAAAGTTCTTATTTATTTATAATTTGACAGAATTATTTTATTATTTTATAATAAAAAAAGACTGTCGAAAAATTTATTGATTTCCACAAGTTTAGTATAAATTTTTTATTGTTTTGGAATGGGTGAAGAAGTTGGCTGTTTTTAACAAGGTTTTGGATTTTATAAACAAATTTAAAAATCAAAATAATGAAAGCGAAGAAAGCTCGGAATTTATGAAGTTTAGCGAATTTTTATATGACGCTTCCGGAGAAGAGGAATATTCTGTTGTTAAACACGCCGTTGCTTTATGCAACAAGGCTTTGATTGCGTGCAGGCAGAGGGTTTATCTTATTAACAAAATTAAGGAATATGACCTTAGGCTTAAAGAAGTTGACAGTTATAACAAATTGTCGGAAGAAGATGCAAACGAGCTTAAATCGCTTATTGAAAAATTTGTTTCTCTTACAAAAGAGAGAAACGTTTTGAGATATCAGCTTGTTGATTTTGACAAAGGCGTTAACAAACTTGAGGATATTGATGAAAACGCCGAAGAAGCTGTTGAAAGAATGCGTGATGCAGAATATAATCAACGGATATTCAGGCAAGATATTGGTTATCTCCAAATGGAAAAACAAGATTTGGTTGATGAAATGGACAAACTTGTTTTTGGTCTTGATTTTATTTATAAATTCAGTATTGTTATGCTTTTGCTTTTTGGCGTTGGAACGATTGTTTTGGCTATGTCAAATGTTTTTAAGGGGCAAACTGTTTTCTTTTCTTTGAGCATTATGGCGATTTTGGTTATTTTCATAATTGCTTTGGTTTATTTCTTTAGAAGAAAGCTGACTTATGAACTTAAAATAAACAGAAAGAAGCAAGAAAAGCTTGTTGAAATTTTGAACAAGAAAAATGTTTTATATTCTTATTATACAAATTTTTTGAAATATGAATATAACAAATTTCAGGTTAGAAACTCGGATATGCTTGTTAGTCATCTTAAAGAATATGACAACTATAAATATGTTACTTCAAGATATGATTCGATTAGAAACATTATGTATCAAACGCAGGAATTGCTTGAAAAATTTTTGAGAGAAAAAAATATTGATATGGACAATGTTTCGATTGAAAAATTTGCAAACACAATCAGCATTGATGACAAACTTGAATATTGCAACGAAATTAATCTTTCGAAAGCCGAAACTGAGGAGAAACTTAAAAATATTGACCAACGACACGAAAATATTTGGAACGAGCTTGTTGAACTTGAAAACAAAGATTTTTCCGGCTCGGAAATAATTTCAAATCTTATGGAAGCATATGTTCGTGAGGCTGAAAAAATTAAACTTGAAATTGATTTTGATGATGATTTTGAAGAGGTTGTTTAAATGGACGGAGTTGGAATTGTTTTTATTATTGTTGGGATTTTAATTTTTATTTCTTCTTTTATGATTAGAATTAAAAAAAGCAACATTGAAGAAGATTTGCAGGAAGCTATTAGAGAATTTGAAAAAAGTAACGGCGGAAAAGAAGATTTTGAGCCGGAAAATGATGATTTGAATTTTGATGACGAATTTGATTCTGATGATGTTGAGCTTCAAATTATTATGGGAAGTTCTCGAAGCTTTTTCAGAAGTGTTGGAGCCGTTGTTTTTGTTATTGGCTTAATCATTTATTGGATTGCTGTTTGACTGCTACAGTTGGCGATTTTTGAACTGACTTTGACATATTACATCTTAATTGGGAGGATTTTATTTTATGAACAAGCAACTTGAAAAAAATTATGACCCTTCGGTTGTTGAAGACCGAATATACAAAAATTGGCTTGAAAAGAAATATTTTCACGCAGAGGTTGACAAAACCAAAAAGCCTTATACTATTGTTATTCCGCCTCCGAATATTACGGGGCATCTTCATATGGGACACGCTCTTGACAATGCTATGCAAGATATTCTTATACGATGGAAAAGAATGCAGGGATTTAACGCATTATGGGTTCCGGGAACAGACCACGCAAGCATTTCAACTGAAGTTAAAATTGTTAACAAAATGGCGGAAGAAGGAATTAAAAAAGAAGACATCGGTCGAGAGGGTTTTCTTGAACGTGCATGGGAATGGAAAAAAGAATATGGCGGAACTATTTTGACCCAGCTTAAAAAACTTGGAAGTTCATGTGATTGGGACAGAGAGCGTTTCACTATGGACGAAGGGCTTTCGAAAGCTGTTTTGACAGTTTTTAAAAAGCTTTATGACAAAGGTTGGATTTATAAAGGCGAAAAGCTTATAAATTGGTGTCCTAAATGTCAAACAACGATTTCTGATGCGGAAGTTGACCACGTTGACAAAGCGGGAAGCTTTTGGCACATTAAATATCCTATTAAAGGCACAGACAGATTTTTGCAATTTGCAACAACAAGGCCGGAAACTATGCTTGGTGATACTGCTATTGCCGTTAATCCAAACGATGATAGATATAAAGACATTATCGGATTGACTTGCGTTGTTCCTTTTGTTGAAAGAGAAATTCCGATTATTTCCGATTCATATGTTGATATGGAATTTGGTACGGGTGTTGTTAAAATAACTCCTGCTCACGACCCTAATGACTTTGAGGTTGGAGAAAGACATTCTCTTCCTAAAATTAACATTATGAATGATGACGGAACAATTAACGAAAACGGTGGCAAGTTTAAAGGTCTTGACAGATATGAAGCAAGAAAAGCCATTGTTAAAGAACTTGACGAAATGGGTCTTCTTGTTAAAATTGAAGATATTACCCATGCTGTTGGTGTTCACGAAAGATGTGGCGAAGTTATTGAACCTTTGATTAAGAGCCAATGGTTTGTTAAAATGGCAGATATGGCAAAACCTGCAATTGAGGCTTATAAAGAGGGCAAGCTTAGATTTGTTCCCGAAAGATTTGGAAAAATCTATTTACATTGGCTTGAAAATATTCACGATTGGTGTATTTCTCGTCAGCTTTGGTGGGGACACAGAATTCCGGCATATTATTGCTCTTGCGGAGAAGTTATTGTTTCGGAAGAAAAGCCCGAAAAATGCCCGAAATGTGGTTTGACAGATTTGAAACAAGACGAAGATACTCTTGATACTTGGTTTAGTTCGGCATTGTGGCCGTTTTCAACTCTTGGTTGGCCGGAAAAAACACCTGAACTTGAACATTTTTATCCGACAAGCGTTTTGGTTACGGGTTATGACATTATTTTCTTCTGGGTTGTAAGAATGGTGTTTTCTGGAATTGAGCAAATGGGCGAAGTTCCGTTTAAAGATGTTCTTATTCATGGGCTTGTTAGAGATTCTCAGGGAAGAAAAATGAGCAAATCTTTGGGCAACGGAATTGACCCTCTTGAAGTTATTGAAAAATATGGCTCAGACGCTTTAAGGCTTACTTTGATTACAGGAAATGCTCCGGGAAATGATTTGAGATTTTATTGGGAGAGGGTTGAATCAAATAGAAACTTCCTTAACAAAATTTGGAACGCAACGAGATTTGTTATGATGAATTTTGAAAATGAAGAAGATGTTTCTGCTGATATTTGCGACCTTACAGATGCTGATAAATGGATTTTGTCAAAGGTTAACACTTTGGCGAAAGATGTTACGGAAAATCTTGAAAGTTATGAACTTGGTATTGCGGTTTCAAAAGTTTACGACTTTATTTGGGACGAGTATTGCGACTGGTATATTGAAATGGTTAAGCCACGTCTTTACAACAAAGAGGACAAAACAAGAAAAGCGGCTTTATGGACACTTAAAAAAGTTCTTATTAATGCTCTTAAACTTTTACACCCGTTTATGCCTTTTATAACAGAAGAAATTTTTACAACAATTCAGAGCGAAGAAGAAACAATTATGCTTTCGGCTTGGCCTGTTTTTGAAGAGAAATTTGATTTTGAAAAAGAAGAAAAAGCTATTGAGCTTATTAAGTCGGCGGTTAAGAGTATTAGAAACGTTAGAACGGAGATGAATGTTGCTCCTTCCAAAAAAGCAAAAGTTTTTGTTGTTTCAGAAAATGACGAGGTTTTGAAAGTTTTTGAAGAAGGCAAAGTTTTCTTTGCATCTCTCGGATATGCAAGCGAAGTTGTTATTCAGAAAAACAAAGACGGTATTTCGGACGATGCGGTTTCGGCGGTTATTCACGATGGCGTTATTTATATGCCGTTTGCAGAACTTGTTGACATTGAAAAAGAAAAAGAACGTCTTTCTAAAGAACGAGAAAAGCTTGTTAAGGAAGTTGAAAGAGTTGAAAAGAAGCTCAGCAATCAAGGCTTTGTTTCGAAAGCTCCTGAAAAAGTTATTGCCGAAGAAAAAGCCAAAATGGAGAAATATAGCAATATGCTTGCTCAAGTTGAAGAACAAATTAAACGACTTGGATAACATAAATTTTTTCAGAGATTATTTTTTGTTTTGTGAAAGTTTTTTTGCGGTAATTTCCCATTGTGAGTTTAAATTTGTTTAAACCTTGTTTATCGAATTATGTGGCATTGCTTTGATTTTTATTTACAAGGAAGCTGTTTTGAGTATTTTTTGGCTGTTTCATTTGAAGATGATTTTATTATCTCTTGAAACAGCCTTTTTTAAGTGGATTTTGATGTATGTTTTGGTAAAGGAGTTTTTCTATGAAAAATTTGGCGGTTGTTTTCATTGGCTTTTTTTCGATTTTCTTTTTTACATCTTTTGCTTTTGCTGAGGGAAACGGTGATGTTGATTATATTTTTACTTTGAAAGAAAGCGAAAACGAAGTTTCTCTTAATTCTGCGGAAAATGTTGATGTTGTTTCTGAAAATCTTAATATTTTTAAGGCAGACTTTGAAACTTTTCAAAAAATTAAAGAAATAGGTTTGATTGAGCATTTTGAAGAGGATATTTCTGTTGAACTTATGGAAGGATATTTTAACGAAGATTATAACGATGAATTTTTTTCCGAACAATGGTATTTTCAAAAACACAATATTGATTATGCAAACAAAGTTCTTGGAAAGGGCGAAGGGGTTAGAATTGGAATTATTGATTCGGGCGTTACAATTCAAAAGGATTTTAATCCCGATAAAATTGAAAAAGGTTATAACTATATAAATCCGACAAAAACAGGCAACGACATTAGTGATTTGGACAAAGATGTTGTTAGAAACCACGGAACAAGCGTTGCAAGCATTATTTGTTCACAGGGGAACAACAACGAGGGCATTGTTGGAATTGCTCCAAACGCAGTTATTGTGCCTTTAATTATTTTTCAAGACGGAAAAGCACCTGTTAGCAATGTTATTACTGCAATTGAAGAAGCTGTTTCAATTTACGACTGTGATGTTTTAAATATGTCAATAAGCGTTCCGGACGAAAGCGAACTTTTAAAAAATGTTATTGACTATGCGGAAAAAAACGGAGTTATTGTTGTTGCATCGGCAGGAAATGACGGAAAAAATAAAAAAAGGTATCCGGCGGCATATGACAACGTTATTGGCGTTGGTTCGGTTGATAAAGATTTTGATGTTTGCAGTTTTTCGCAAAGAAACGAAAAGGTTGATATTATGGCGGCGGGAAACGATTTTACATTGGTTAATTCAAGTGGGGAATATGTTTCAAATCAGCTTGGAACATCTTTTTCGGCTCCGATTATTTCGGGATTTGCAGCTTTGGTTAAGGGAAAATATCCAGATGTTGATGTTCATTCTTTTTTGAATATTTTAAAAGCGGGAAGCCTTGACATTAAAACTTTGGGTCGTGATATATATTCGGGATTTGGCGTTTTTGATGCAATGGAAAGCGTTAAATTTTTGGAAAACGAAAAAAAAGTTTTTGTTTCGCCGGTTTTTCAAAAAAACGGAAGTTTTAATATTAAAATTTTTGATGAAAACACAAGCGGAGCGGCTGTTGGCAACGATGATGTGCTTGTTGTTGCTTTTTTTGACGAAGAAAACAAACTTATTGATTTGGATATTACGGAGTTTTTGGCATATGACGGCTTTTTTTGGAAAAAAATTGAACGAGATTTGAAAGAAAATGTAAAAATGAAAATTTTTGTTTATGACAGCTTTGCAAATATGCTTCCTCTTGGAAATGCAAGAGTTTGTGATTTGGAGCAAACAGCATAATTATAAATTTATGTTTTGGATTAAATTTTTATTTTTGTCTTGTAAAATTTCATTATATGAATTAAAATTATTATATAACTTATTATTACAAAAAGAAAATTTAACGTTCTTTTTAAGAATGTATTTTCTTAATAAAAAAGAAAAGAGGTTATTCAATGAAAAAAAGAATTTTGGCTTTCATTTTGTCACTTGCTGTTGTTTTTGGAATGACTTGCACAAACGTTTTTGCTGCGGGTATGTCAATTTCACCGGAACAGGCATCTTATGAATTTGAAAAAGACCAGATTGGCGAGAAATTTGTTGTTGATTTTATGCTTAACGGAAATGAGGGGTATAATAATTCGACTTTTAGAATTAAATATGACCCTAACGTTATTATGGCTGTTCCAAACGAGTCTTCGGACCTTGAAAATGACGGCTTTGTAACTTATGAAGTTGTTAAAGGAAAATCGGCAAGACTTTTTACAAATTCATCTATTGAAAAACAAATGAACATTGTTCCGGCAAAAGGACAAAAAGATTTTGACGGGCTTGCTGATGGGGTTAAAACTTCGGCTGAAATTGGAATTATTAAACTTGGGCAACTTGTTAGCAGTGTTACTTCTGTTTATGAAATTCAAGAAAACGGAATTTTCCTTAGAATGACTTTTAAAGTTGTTGGAGAGGGAGAAACAAATATTGAAATTCTTAAAGCTGCGGGAAGCAAAGTTTTTGCTTATGGTGTGAACAGCGTTGCAAGAGACGTTGACCTTGAATCGGCTTATGTTAAAGTTGGTGATGCTGAGCCGACTACAGAGACAACAACTGTTGATGAAAATGTTTCAACGGAAACAACTGTTTCTGAAAATTCAACAGAGACAACAACAAAATCAGATTCTTCAAGTTCTTCAGGTTCTTCGAGTTCTTCAGGTTCGTCAAGTTCGGGTTCTTCAAGCTCCGATGATGAAGACGAAAGCGTTACAGAAGCAACAACTTCTGACAAAAACGATAGTTCTGATGCAGATGAGGCTATTTCTGAAGATAAAGAAAGCTCAGATGATTTGAACAACGAAGAAACTGCAATTTTTAATGATATTGCAAACTATAAATGGGCAGAAAAAGCAATTAATTATCTTGCGGAAAAGGAAATTATTAACGGTGTTGGAGACAATAAGTTTTTACCGGCAAACAATATTAAAAGAGCGGATTTCCTTATTATGCTTATGAATGCTCTTGATATTGATATGGGCAATTCTGAAGACAATTTTGCTGATGTTTCATCTTCTAAATATTATGCAAAGGCTGTTGCTTCGGCAAAAGCTTTGGAAATTGCAGCGGGAGATTCTGACGGAAACTTTAGACCGGAGGAATTTATTTCAAGACAAGATATGATGGTTTTGACTTACAGAGCCTTGATTGCTCTTGATTATAGCGTTGCTGACAGCGATTTGTCTGTTTTGGACAAATTTGCAGACAATTCGGAAATTTCCGAATATGCTAAGGAAAGTCTTAGTGCTATGGTTGGTGCAAAAATTGTTAACGGAACAGGAAACAAGATTGAGCCAAAGAGCAACACAACGAGAGCACAAGCTGCCGTTATTATTTACAATATTTGCAACTATATTAAATAATTGATTTTTGGTTAAAATTTAATCGGTTTGGCAAGCTCTTGTTTTGTGTTTGAGGGCTTGCCTGATGAAAGCTGTTGAAAGCGAAAGTTGCTTTTGACAGCTTTTTTTTCTTTTTGTTTTAGAGGGGTATGAAAATTTATTATTATTTATGACGCAATAAGATTGTTATATTTATGCTGTTGTTAATTGGCTCCGGTTGGAATATTTGGAGCGATTTTTAAATATATGTGTATTTTTATACCAAAGCTTTTGAAAAATGCGAAAAAAGTGCGTTTAAATGCTTTTGACTAAGTTTTTAAATTTGATTTTGTTTAAACATTTAGGAAAGTGTGTTTTTTTATTGGAAAAGAATGAAAGCAATGGATTTTTAATATGAAATAGGATTTGGGAATAAAAAAGAAAGAGGAAAAATCCTCTTTCTTTGAAAGAACGAATAAAATAAGTTTTAGATAAATTAAGCAACAGTTGAAACTTCAACGTCAGCAGCAAGAGAAGCATCTTCAACAGAGATTTCTTCAATTTCAGCATCAACAGAAGCATCTTCGATTGCAACATCAACAGAAACTTCTTCAGATTCATCTTCTACAACAACTTCTTCAGCAACTGTAGTTGTTTCAACAGCTTCTGTAGCAGCTTCAGTTGTAGTTTCAACTTTATCTTCGCCACAACCGATTAACAAAGAACCTACCATTAAAGTTGAGATTGCAATACCTAAAAATTTTTTCATTTTATTTTCCTCCTTAAATGAATAAGTAATACATAACCCAAATTGAATAAATCAATCTGTTTGGGCTATCAAAACCCAGTACGTGTATTCTATAATGTTTTTCACTCTATTTCAAGTAAATAATGATAAAAAGGTGTTTTCGATGATAAAAATTGAATTTTTATTGAAATAAATATATATTTTTGATAAAATATATATTTAGAGAGTGGTGATTTAATTAATTTAAAAATTATTATTGCATTGTTTTGAATTCTAAATTTTGACTGATATTTTAAAATTTTTACAGCTTTGGTCGTTAGTGTTTGTAGTGAATAATTACTTATTGAATTTTTATTAAGTTTTTAAATTCTTCATTATTTTGTTCGGGAAGGAGAGTTTTTATGCACGTTGCTTATTTTTGTTTTTCAAAAGAAGATATTAACAATCTTACGGTTTTACTTGAGCAATATTGTTTGTTTAAAGATTTTAAATTTGTTATTGAAAAATTTAATTCTGAAAATGGCTTTTTTAAAGCTTTTGAGCCAAAAAGATACAAATTGATTTTTTTTGATACGACGGAAAATCCGAAGGAGTGTTTTTTGATTGCAAACAAAATAAGAAAGCTTGACGGAAACACTTTAATGATTTTTTTTGCTGACAATAAGTATTATGCTTATGATGCTTTTTTGTTGTATGCGGCGGACTATATTTTAAAGCCTATTAAATTTGAACGTTTGGAGAGAACTTTGAACCGAATTTTAAAAAATGTTAATATGTCAAAAAAATTTATTAATGTTAATTGTAACAAAATTAATACAAAAATAAACGTTTCAAATATAATGTATATTGAGGTTATTGGAAATGTTTCTTGCATACATTTGGCTTCGGGAAATCTTGTTAAAGTTTACATTACTCTTTCGGAGCTTGAAGAAATGCTTAAATATAATCCTTTGTTTTTGAGAACGCACAAAAGTTACATTATAAATATGGAATATGTTAGCGAAATGCAGGGATATGGTTTTATTATGAAAAACGGCGATATTGTTTCTATCAGAAAAAATAACTGCAAAGAAATTAAAAGTTTGTATCGCAGGTATAGTTTGGGAAAATCGGCCATGTTGGCGGAAAGAAAAAAATGATGATTTGATTGATTTTACAGCGTTATTTTATGCTATGTTGTTTTTGCAATTTTTATTTTGACATATTGCTGTTTTGGGAGTAAAATTGGATAATGAATGTAATTGTACATTTATAAATTTGCAATGACGGAGATGTGCAAATTTTAAAATTTTTACACATCTCTTTATAATTAAAATTAAGGAGTGAATGTTTTGGGAGATTGCAATTCATGTCCTTCTAAGGGCACTTGCGGAAAAGACAGCGACAGCTGTTCAATTAAAGTTAATCCTAACAACAAAATTAAAAAAGTTATTGGCGTTATGAGCGGAAAAGGCGGTGTTGGAAAATCTACCGTTTCGGTTATGATTGCGAAGATTTTGCGAAAAAAAGGTTATTCTGTTGGAATTATGGACGCAGATATTACAGGACCGAGCGTTGCAAGGCTTACAGGACTTTCAGGACAAAGAGCCTATGGAAACAAAGACGGTATTTTGCCGGTTGTTACAGAAGACGGAATTAAAGTTATTTCACTTAATCTTATGATTGACGATGAAAATCAACCGGTTATTTGGAGGGGTTCGCTTCTTTCGGGTTGTGTTAATCAATTTTGGAACGATGTTTTATGGGGTGAACTTGATTATTTGATTATCGATATGCCTCCGGGAACGGGCGACATTACTCTTACTGTTATGCAATCTGTTCCGCTTAACGGTGTTATTATGGTTTCCATTCCTCAAGATATGGTTTCTATGATTGTTTCAAAATCAATAAATATGGCAAAGAAACTTAATGTTAATATTTATGGTCTTATTGAAAATATGAGTTATGCAATTTGTCCTCATTGTGATGAAAAAATTAAATTTCACGATGATTCAAATCTTAAAAAATTTATTAACGAAAACGATATTTCTCTTCTTGCCGAACTTCCGATGAATTCTAATTTGGCGGAGATTGCCGAACAAGGATATGACAAAATTGGCGATGAAATTTTTGGAATGTTTGACAAGGCTATTGAAGTAATTGAAAAATAAGGTTATGGTTGTATGAAAAATTGATTTTGTTAAGATGATGAAAATTTGGTGGATTATTTGGAGATGTTAGCTGATTTTTTATTGCTTGTAAAAATTTTTAAATTTATTTATAAATGAATAATAACGTTAATTATGACAATAATAATTTTGCGTTTTATTTGAAACAGCTGTAAAATCGAAGTTTTTCTCAAATTTACAGCTGTTTCAAGTGTTTTTTTTTGTTGTTGAAAAGAGTTGTTTTTTGCTAAATTTTATGTTCGTAATATCC
>CAZHGC010000004.1:0-130420 GCA_964531385.1 uncultured Lachnospiraceae bacterium
GATGACACACAGTTGGGGACAAAAGGTGGTCAGATTCTATGACCCTGACGGTAATTTGATTGAAGTTGGAACACCTGTTTAATTCGTATCGACAACTTCCAGTTTGTCGCACTGACAAAAATACAGAATACAGTATAAGATTCAACAATCGGCGGGTGGCTAAATCTTTAGTTGCCTGCCATTCTTTATGCCGATAAATACTGCATTTCAGAGGGGGCAAATGAACCCCCCTATTTTTAACACAGAATTTTGGCATAATTCAAAAATGATACTTGAATAAAATTTTTGACGGTGGTATAATATTATACAAAAAGTTTTATTTTTGGATTATACAAAGGCTGTTTGGCTGAAGGAACGGATTTTTTGAAAGGGTGATTTTTGGTGGATACGCTTTTTGTTAAAACGGCAAGCAAGGAATATCCTATTTATATAAATGATGATTTTTCGGCTCTTGAAAAGGCTTTTTTTGATGCGGGATTTGAAGGGAAAAAGGCTTGCATTATTGCCGACAGCAATACGGAAGCACTTTATCTTGAAGAAATTGAGAAAATTGCAAAGGGTTGTTTTTCGGAAGTTTTTAGCTATGCTTTTGAAGCGGGAGAAAAAAGCAAAAATCTTGATGTTATAAGAGATTTTTACAGTTTTTTTGTTGAAAAGGGTTTGGACAGAAAATCGGTTGTTATAGCACTTGGCGGCGGAGTTGTTGGAGATATGGCGGGATTTGCGGCGGCAACTTATATGCGAGGAATTAAATTTGTTCAAATTCCGACAACGCTTCTTTCACAGGTTGATAGTAGTGTTGGCGGGAAAGTTGGCGTTGATTTCCTTGGCAATAAAAATATGATTGGTGCTTTTTATCAACCAGAGTTTGTTTATGTTAATGTTAAAACTTTAAATACTCTTCCTTATAATCAGGTTGCTGCAGGGATTGCGGAAGCCATTAAATACGGTTATATAATTGACAAGGATTTTTTGTTATATTTTAAAGAAAATATGCAGAAAATTAAAGAATTGTCTTCGGAAGAAATTAAAAAGGTTGTTTATACTTCTTGCAAAGCGAAAGCTTTTGTTGTTTCGGAAGATGAAAAAGAATCGGGACTTCGTGAAATTTTAAATTTTGGTCATACTTTTGGTCATGCTGTTGAGTCACTTTCGAAATTTAATCTTTTGCACGGCGAATGCGTTTCGATTGGAATGGTTGCGGCTTTGAAATTATCTCTTGGACGGGGGTTTGTTCAACAGGAGGATTTGGATTTTGCAAAAGAACTTCTACGGTTTTTTGAATTGCCGATTGCAGTAGAGGGATTTGACAAAAACGAAATATTTAAGCAGATGTTTTCTGACAAAAAAACAAAGAATAATAAACTGAACATTGTTGCGTTAAGGAAGATTGGCGAAGCGTATACCGAAAGCGAAGTTTCTGATGATGAGGTTTTGGACGCAATTGAATATATCCTTTGACGAATTGTTGAATGAAAGCAAAAGCTACTTGATTAATCGGAGGGGCATATGCATTATATTTTACCTGTAATTTCTGTTGTGGTTCTTGTTTTTACAGACCAATTTATTAAATATTTGACTGTTCAAAATTTTTATAATGGCAGAAGTTTTGAAGTTATTGAAAATTTTTTCTATTTGACATATACGGGCAATCCGGGTGCGGCATGGGGCGTTTTTAGCGGAGCGAGAGTGTTTTTTCTTATTGCTACGCTGATTATTTTAATTGCTATGATTATTTATTATGTTAAATTGCCGAGAGGCAAAGGAATGAAATTTGTTAGAATTGCACTTGTTATGATTGCTTCAGGTGCATTTGGAAACTTTATTGACCGACTTTTTCGTGACGGAGGAAAAGTTGTTGATATGTTCCATTTGACTTTTTGGGGGATTTACGATTTTCCTGTTTTTAATTTTGCCGATATTTTAATTGTTACGGGAACGATTTTGCTTGGCGGAGTTGTTATATTTTGCAAGGATTTAGATTTGAGCATACGAAAAAAATGAGAGTTTTTTGTTTAACCTTTGCTTTGATGTTTGGGCAAAGGTTATTTTTTACAAATTTTAATGCTTGGATTTAATTTTTTGAAAATTAAAATGTAACAATTGGACAGGCAAAATGTAACAAATAAAATTTTTTTACAAATGCTTTTAAAACATAATTGTTAAATTTGAACGGTTTTTCATCAAATATTCGATTGTTGTGTTTTTTGTTTTCAGCATTTTTTTGTTTATTTTAACAAATTTTCATTTTTTTAATATAGGTGTTGACAAATGTTTAAAATGATTATATAATAATTATGTAACATTTATGTAATAAATTATGATGAGTTAATTTGGTGTTATTTGTTGGTGTTTATACATTAGGAGGAATTAATAAAATGAAGTTTGTTAAAAATATTAAGAAAGTTGTTGCTTTAGGTGTGGCATTTGCTACTTTAAATACTTCTCTTGCTTTTGCGGGAGCTATTGTTAAGGTTACAGGAACAAATGTAAATATTCGTTCGGGGGCTTCAACTTCTTCAGATGTTGTTTCAACTGTTGATGAGGGTCTTACTCTTTCGGTTGTTTCTTTGCAAGACGGTTGGTTTAAACTTTCAAGCGTTGACGGCAAAGAGTCTTATGTTACTACTGAATTTGTTAAACTTACTCAGGCTGACGGTGTTGTTAATTCCGAAGGTGTTAATATAAGAACTGCTCCTTCAACTTCTGCAGCTGTTGTTTCACAGGTTAGCAAAGGTCAGAGCCTTGCTGTTACTGCTGATGTTGGTGAGTGGTATGAAGTTAAATATAACAATTCTCTTGCTTATGTTCATAAAGATTTTGTTTCCGGCGATATGCTTAAATATCTTCCGGGTAAAAAAGTTTCTGTTACAATTACTCCTGTTAACAATAATAACAGCACAAAATCAAAAGGCGAAGAAGTTGTTGCTTATGCTAAAAAGTTCTTGGGAACTCCTTATGTTTATGGTGGAACTAATCTTAATTCGGGTGTTGACTGTTCGGGATTTGTTTACAGTGTTTACAAAAACTTTGGCGTTAGCTTGAACAGAGTTTCAAGAGACCAAATAAGCAACGGTACAAGAGTTGAAAAATCAAATCTTCAGCCTGGAGACTTAGTGTTCTTTAATACAGGCGGAAATTCAAGAATTTCTCACGTTGGTATGTATATTGGAAACGGAAATTATATTCACGCAACTAACGGAAAAGGTAATTGCGTTCAGATTACAAGCCTTGGTTCAAGTTATTCGGCAAGAACTTATGTTGGTGCTTGCAGAGTTCTTAAATAATTTTAAATTGAAGTTTTGGGCTGTCGAATTTCGGCAGCCTTATTTTATTCACATTTAGTCAATGCCTTATATTTTTTGTGACAGTTGATGTTTTTGAATTTTGTTTTGACATAACAGAGGAGACAAAAAAATTATTTTTACAGCCTTTGTTATGTTATTTTTTTTGCCCGTTTTGAGGCAATTGAAACGATGTTATGTTACTGCGATTTTGAATTATATTTTTTGGTTTTGTGTCAAAATATGCGGTATTGTTTAAAAAACTGTTGCAATAAGTATATATATTAGTGTATTATATAAGTATAGGGAAAGCAATTGCGTGTTGTTTTATGATATAATGTTGATTATTTGGGATAATTTTGCTTTGTTTCGAGATGGAGAAACATTTAAAACCCGATGTTATTAGGATATGTTTCTTTCATATAAAGAAAAATTTTTACGGGAGTGTTTATTATGGAAATAATTGGAATTGATTTGGAAAAATGCGTTGGTTGTAATTCATGTGTTAGAGTCTGTCCTGCTCCTGCGGCGAACGTTGCAAGATATGATGAACGAGGTGAAATGATTATCGATATTGACGGAGAAAGGTGCATTAAATGCGGAGCGTGTATTGCGGCTTGTTCTCATGGTGCAAGATATTTTCGTGATGATACTGAAAAATTTATAAACGATGTGAAAAAAGGCGAGGATATTATTGTTATTGCAGCACCTGCAATTAAAATTGCGTTTGACGGAAATTGGCGTCACGCATTGCAATGGCTTAGAAATAACGGAGTTAAAGAAATTTTTGACGTTTCTTTGGGTGCGGATATTTGCACTTGGGCTCACGTTAAATATATTAAAGAAAATCCGGATAAAAAAATTATTTCACAGCCTTGTGCTGCAATTGTGAATTATGTTTTGAGACACAAACCTAATCTTATTGATAATTTGTCACCTATTCACAGCCCTATGCTTTGCCTTGCGATTTACATAAAAAAATATCTTGGTAAAAATTGCAAGATTGCGGCTTTATCACCTTGTGTTGCAAAGAAAGACGAATTTGAGCAAACAGGTTATATTGATTATAATGTTACCTTTAAGCATCTTAAACAATATTTTGAAGATAACAGAATTTCACTTCCTAAAATTAAAGTTTTCAGCGAATTTGAATTTGACGTTGAACAGGGGCTTGTTGGTGCAATTTATCCGAAGCCGGGCGGACTTAAAGAAAATATTCTTATTCATCTTCCGAAAGCTCATATTATGAATTCCGAAGGAATTAACAAGGTTTATGGTGAAATTAATGAGTATGAGAATGAGAATTCGAAAGATTTGCCAGATGTGTTTGACGTTCTTAATTGTGAATTCGGTTGTAATGACGGTCCTGCTGTTGGTCAGGATTATAAATCTTTTAAAATGGAATCGATTATGAACGATGTTAAGGAATATACTCTTAGCAAAAGAAACGGTTCTGTTGAAATTGATGAAAACGGAAATTGCACAGAGGATTTGCAATTTAGAGAATTTGAAGAAAAGCTTAATTTAAACGATTTTAAACGCAGATATGTTTCTAAATGCAAAGAACTTAGGAAGATTTCAAATCAAGAGCTTGAAGAAGCTTTTAAAGTTTTGGGAAAAACAACTCCGATTGAAAAAACTTTTGACTGTCACGCTTGCGGATATAAAACTTGCAAGGAAATGGCAGAGGCAATTGCTTTGGGTGTTAATATACCGAATAATTGTCGTCAAAATATAATGAACCAAATAAAACAAGAAACTTTGAGAATTGAAGAAATTAACAGGACGATTCTTGAGATAACGAGCGAGCTTGCGAATGTTTTTGCTGTTCTTAACAGCAGTGTTGAGGAAACTCAGAAAGATTCTGAGAAAATTGGTGAGCTTGGTCAAAAAGGCATTGAAGATATGACGTTGGTTAATGAATATATGAAAGAGCTTACGAGCTTGGGCAATGAAATTTCTTCTAATATTGACGGAATTAGAAAAAATGCCGGAAATTATAAAAAGATTACAGATGATGTTGAGGGTATTGCTCAAAATATTAATCTTCTTTCATTTAATGCGTCTATTGAGGCGGCAAGAGCGGGCGAACTTGGAAAAGGCTTTGCTGTTATTGCAAACAGTATTCGAGAGTTGTCTGAAAATTCACGTAGGTCGGTTCAAAACGCAAATACTCACAACAAAAATATAAATGAGTCTATTGTTTACATAAACGGCGTTATAAAAGATTTTAACGAAAAAATAAAAAATCTTATAAACGTTGTTGGAAACACAATTAAAGATGTTCAAAATACATCTGAAAACAGTAAGCTTATAAGTGAATCGATGAGTAATGTTCGAGGTTTGTCGGAAAAAGTTAATAAGCTTATTGAAAAGGCTAACGAAGTTCTTCAAGTTAAATAATGTTTTTAAAGACTTAGAAATGCAAACGGGTTTCTAAGTCTTTTTTTATCATATTGACTTTACAAAACAAGTGTACTATAATTTTTATAAATCACTTGCAGGAATGTTTTGTGCAAGGTTTTGCGGAATTTGATTTTATAATTGATTTTGGATTGGAGAATTGAAATGACAGAGGGATTGGTTGAAAGAATAAACGAGCTTGCGAGAAAAAGCAAGGCTGAGGGACTTACGGAAAGCGAAAGCATTGAAAGAGACAAGTTGAGAAAACAATATTTGAAAGAATTTAGAGAGGGTATGAAGAAAAATATTCTCGACAACATTTATATTGTTGATGAAGACGGAAACGAAAAGAAACTTACAAAATAAATTTTTTGCTTATTGCTTGTTGAAGTTGTGAAAAGTTGTTGTTTTTTGCAACGAAAAAAAGTACATATAATAAGGAAGAAACTGAGTGCGATTTACCTTTGAAAAAAATTAAAAAAATTTTAAAAAAATGCTTGCATTTATAAAATGTGTGTGCTATAATACTATTGTTGTGACACTAAGAGCGTTGAAGCAAAAGGTTGCTGTACTTGTTTACAGGTTTTTTTGCAGAGCGATGTCCAGTTCACGAAACCGGGCGACAAGGTCACTGTACTATATCTGAATTTTGATGCTACTGTTTCTTAGGAGCAGTTTGCGTTGAAATATGTGTGTAATGTGCAGTCACCACTTGTCGTACTGAGAAAATCAAAAAAGTGCGAAAAGGAGGGGACTTTTTTTATGGCTAATCAAAAAATTAGAATCAGTCTCAAAGCTTACGACCATAAGTTAATTGACCAGTCTGCAGTTCAGATTATTGAAACTGCTAAAAAGACAGGTGCTAAAATTAGCGGGCCTATTCCGCTTCCTACTAAAAAGGAAGTTGTTACTATTCTTAGAGCTGTTCACAAATATAAAGATTCCAGAGAACAGTTCGAAATGAGAACTCATAAGAGATTGATTGATATTTTGATGCCTACTGCCAAGACTGTTGATGCTTTGACTCGTCTTGATTTACCAGCAGGTGTTGATATTACTTTGAAAATCATGAATTAATCCCAGAAATATGGTTTATATAAGTACACCTTATATTTGCCTAGAATGATTATCCCTATGAGGACAATCCGCTGTAGAGTTTAGGAGGTACGAAAAATGAAAAAAGCTATTATGGCTAAAAAAATCGGTATGACACAGATTTTTGCTGAAAACGGACTTTTAATTCCTGTTACTGTTTTGGAAGCTGGTCCTTGTGTTGTTACTCAGAAAAAAACAGAAGAAAATGACGGATATACTGCTATTCAGGTTGGTTTTGGCGAAGTTAAAGAAAAACACGTTAACAAACCGGCTAAAGGTCATTTTGACAAAGCGGGCACTGCTCCTGCTAAGGTTTTGAAAGAATTCAGAATGGACAGCATTGATGAATATGAAGTTGGTTCTGAAATTAAAGTTGATATTTTTGCCGCAGGCGATAAAGTTGATGTTAGCGGAGTTTCTAAAGGAAAAGGTTTCCAGGGTGCTATTAAGAGACACAATCAGCACAGAGGACCTATGGCTCACGGTTCTAAATATCACAGAGGTGTTGGTTCTTTATCATCTGCAACTACACCGGGTAAGGTTAAAAAAGGCAAGAAAATGCCAGGACATATGGGTTCAGTTAACGTTACTATTCAAAATCTTGAAGTTGTTCGTGCAGATGCTGAAAAGAATTTGCTTCTTATTAAAGGCGCTGTTCCAGGAAACAAAGGTTCTGTGCTTGTTATTAAAGAAAGCGTAAAGGCTTGATAATTACTTTACGAAAGGAGGAATAAACGGTGGCAAATGTTAAAGTTTTAAACATGAGCGGAAACGAAGTTGGTTCTATTGAACTTAATGATAATATTTTTGCAGTTGAAGTTAATGAACACGTTATGCATCAGGCTGTTGTTCAGTATCTTGCTAATCAGAGACAGGGTACTAAGGGAACAAAAACACGTTCTGAAGTTAGAGGCGGCGGAAGAAAGCCTTGGAGACAAAAAGGAACAGGCCGAGCAAGACAAGGTTCTATCAGAGCTCCTCAATGGACAGGCGGTGGTGTTGTTTTTGCACCGAAGTCAAGAGACTATTCTTTCAAACTTAACAAAAAAGTTAAAAGACTTGCTCTTAAATCAGCTCTTACTTCTAAAGTAAATGATAATAAATTTGTTGTTCTTGAAAATCTTAATCTTGAACAAATTAAAACTAAAGAAATGAAGAATGTTCTTAACAACATCAATGTTTCTAAAGCACTTGTTGTTCTTGAAGACGGAAATACAAACGCTGTTATTTCTGCAAGAAACATTCCTGATGTTAAAACTGCTTCTGTAAACACTATGAACGTTTATGATATTCTTAAATATGATTCGGTTGTTGTTACTAAACAAGCTGTTGAAAAAATTGAGGAGGTGTACGCATAATGGCTGATATTAAATATTATGACGTTATTTTAAAGCCTGTTGTTACTGAAAAAACAATGAACGATATGGCTGATAAGAAATATGCTTTCTACGTACACCCTGAAGCTACTAAAACTCAGGTTAAAGAAGCTGTTGAGAAAATGTTTGAAGGAACAAAAGTTGCTTCTGTAAACACTATGAACGTAGTTGGCAAAGTTAAAAGACGTGGATATACTTTTGGCAAAACTAACAAAAGAAAAAAAGCTATTGTTAAACTTACTGCTGAAAGCAAGGAAATTGAAATTTTCCAAGGTATGTAATTGAATGTTAAATGATACACACGGCTACGTGTGAGGTATAATGATTGAAAGGAGTGTAAAAATTGGGTATTAAAAGATTTAAGCCTTATACACCTTCGAGAAGACATATGACTGTGTCTGACTTCTCTGAAATTACTAAATCTACTCCTGAGAAAAGTCTTGTTGTTCATATTAAAACTACAGCCGGACGTAACAATCAGGGTAAAATAACTGTTCGTCATCATGGCGGCGGTGCTAAAAGAAAATATAGAATTATCGACTTTAAACGTAACAAAGACGGCGTTGCTGCTAAAGTTGTTGGTATTGAATATGACCCAAACAGAACAGCAAACATTGCTTTACTTTCTTATGTTGATGGTGAAAAAAGATACATTCTTGCTCCTAACGGTTTGAAAGTTGGAGATGTTATTAATAACGGTCCTGATGCTGAAATCAGAGTTGGTAATGCACTTCCTATGAGAAACATTCCTGTTGGTGCTGAAATTCACAATATTGAAATGAAACCGGGTGCAGGCGGTCAGCTTGTTCGTTCTGCTGGAAACGTTGCTCAGCTTATGGCTAAAGAAGGTAAATATGCTACTGTTAGACTTCCTTCCGGAGAAATGAGACTTCTTCCTATCGATTGTCGTGCTACTATCGGTCAGGTTGGAAATATTGACCATGAACTTATTAACATTGGTAAGGCGGGTAAGAAACGCCATATGGGTATTAGACCTACTGTAAGAGGTTCTGTTATGAACCCTAACGATCACCCTCATGGTGGTGGTGAAGGTAGAGCTCCTATCGGTCGTCCTGCTCCTTGTACTCCTTGGGGTAAACCTGCTCTTGGTTATAAGACTCGTAAAAAACACAAAGCAAGCAACAAATTTATAATCCACGGTAGAAATAAATAATAGGAGGAAATGTGAATGAGTAGGTCAATTAAAAAAGGTCCTTTCTGTGATGCTCATCTTCTTAAAAAAGTTGACGCTCAGAATGCGGCTAACACAAAGAACGTTATTAAAACTTGGTCTCGTCGCTCTACTATATTTCCAGAAATGATTGGTCACACTATTGCTGTTCATGACGGCAGAAAACACGTGCCTGTTTATATAACTGAAGATATGGTTGGTCACAAATTGGGTGAGTTTGCTTTAACAAGAACTTACAGAGGCCACGGAAAAGACGCAGAAAAAAAATCAAGAGTTCGTTAATATTTGTTTTTGGAAGGAGGTAATCTTTCATGGCTAAAGGACATAGAAGCCAGATTAAAAAGGAAAGAAACGAAAAGCAGAAAGACAGAAGAGCTCAGGCTCACGCTAAATTTGTGAGAGTTTCTAACACTAAAGCTAAAATCGTTTTAGACCAGATTAAAGGCAAAAGCATTGGCGAAGCATTGGGTATCCTTGCTTATTCACCAAGATATGCTGCTGAAATTATTGAGAAAGTTTTAAAATCTGCAGTTGCTAACGCAGAAAATAACTTGGAATTAGACGTTAACAATTTGTATGTTGAAGATGTAGTTGCTAATCAGGGACCAACTCTTAAAAGAATTCGTCCGAGAGCTCAGGGTAGAGCTTATAGAATTAACAAACGTACTGCTCATATTTCAATATACTTGAATGAGAGATAAGGAGGTTAATGATGGGCCAGAAAGTAAATCCACATGGATTAAGAGTCGGTATTATCAAAGACTGGGATTCAGTTTGGTATGCTGATAAGAAAAATTATGCTGACTTCTTGGTTGAGGACAACAATATGAGAACTTATATCAAGAAAAAGCTTTACAATTCTAATGTTTCTAAAGTTAACATTGAAAGAACAAACGAACGTGTTAAAATTACTATTCATACTTCTAAACCGGGTATCATCATTGGAAGAAACGGTGCTTCTATTCAAGAACTTAGCAACGAACTTCAGAAAATGACTACTCAGAAAGTTATGATTAATATAGAAGAAATTAAAAAACCTGAACTTGATTCTCAGCTTGTTGCTGAAGACATTGCAAGACAGCTTGAAAATCGTATTACTTTCCGTCGTGCAATGAAACAAGCTATGACAAGAACAAGACGTCTTGGAGCTAAGGGTATTAAAACTGCTTGCTCAGGTCGTTTGGGTGGAGCTGAAATGGCTCGTACAGAACAATATCACGAAGGAACTATTCCTCTTCAGACTTTAAGAGCTGACATTGATTATGGTTTTGCTGAAGCTGATACTACTTATGGTAAGATTGGCGTTAAAGTTTGGATTTACAAGGGCGAGGTTCTTCCTCAAAAAAAATCTGAAGGGAGTGATAAGTAATGTTAATGCCTAAAAGAGTTAAAAGACGTAAACAATTTAGAGGTCGTATGACAGGTCAAGCTACAAGAGGCAATAAAATTACTTACGGCGAATTCGGCATACAGGCTTGCGAACCAAGCTGGATTACTTCTAACCAGATTGAGGCTGCCCGTATTGCTATGACAAGATATATTAAACGTGGTGGTAAAGTTTGGATTAAAATTTTCCCTGACAAACCTATCACAGAAAAACCTGCTGAAACTCGAATGGGTTCAGGTAAGGGCTCTCCTGAATACTGGGTTGCTGTTGTTAAGCCAGGCAGAATTATGTTTGAAATTGCAGGAGTTAGTGAAGAAGTTGCAAGAGAAGCTTTGCGTCTTGCTGTTCATAAGTTACCTATCAAGTGCAAAATTGTGTCACGTGCTGACCAGGAAATGGACGGTGAATAATAGTGAAAACAAAGAATTTCGTTGAAGAACTTAGAAATAAATCTAATGAAGAATTAAATAATGATTTGGTTGTTGCTAAAAAGGAATTATTTAACTTGAGATTCCAAAATGCTACTAACCAGTTGAATAATACTGCAAGAATTAAAGAAGTTCGCAAGAACATTGCTCGTATTCAGACTATTATTACTCAGAAACAAAAAGGTCTTTAATTCATAATGGAAGGAGGCACATTTCGTGGAAAGAAATCTTCGTAAAACAAGAATTGGTAAAGTAGTTAGCGACAAGATGGACAAAACTATTGTTGTTGCTGTTGAAAATAATGTTAGACACCCTTTATATAAGAAAATTGTTAAAACTACTTACAAACTTAAAGCTCATGACGAAAACAATGAATGCAAAATTGGCGACCGTGTTAAAGTTATGGAAACAAGACCTTTATCTAAAGACAAGAGATGGAGACTTGTTAGTATAGTAGAAAAAGCTAAATAGTTTTATGTTTGTTGGGGTGGTTTTGCTTACCCCTTCGGAAAGGAGGCAATTAAATTGATACAACAAGAATCAAGATTGGTTGTTGCTGACAACTCAGGTGCTAAGGAATTGCTTTGTATCAGAGTTTTGGGCGGTTCAACAAGAAGATATGCTAATATTGGCGACGTTATAGTTGCTACTGTTAAAGATGCAACACCCGGTGGCGTTGTTAAAAAAGGTGAAGTTGTTAAAGCTGTTGTTGTTAGAACTAAAAAAGGTGCTTCAAGACCTGACGGTTCTTACATTAAGTTTGATGAAAACGCAGCTGTTATTATTAAAGATGATAAAAACCCAAGAGGTACACGTATTTTTGGACCTGTTGCAAGAGAATTGAGAGAAAAACAATATATGAAAATTTTATCTCTTGCTCCGGAAGTTTTATAAGGAGGTGTACGGACTGTGAAAATTAAAAAAGGTGACAAAGTTGTTGTTATTGCCGGTGTTGATAAAGGCAAAGAGGGCAAAGTTCTTTTGGTTGACAGAAAGAACAATCGAGTTATCGTTGAAGGTATCAACATGATTAAGAAGCACCAGAAAGCTTCTGCTAATCAGCAAGGCGGAATTTTTGACAAAGAAGCTCCTATTAATGCTTCTAACGTTATGTTTTTATACAAAGGCAAACCTACAAGAATTGGTTACAAGGTTGAGAGAGTTGAAAAAGACGGAAAGATGACTAATGTTAAGCAAAGAATCGCTAAATCAACCGGCGAAGTAATCGATTAATTTTTGAAAGGAGGTACATTTGACTGTGAACGCTTTAAGAGAATTCTATGAAAATGAAATAGTTGATGCTATGATGAAGAAGTTTTCATATAAAAATAAAATGGAAGTTCCTAAAATTGCTAAAATAGTTATTAATATGGGACTTGGTGAAGCCAAAGAAAACGCAAAGGCTATTGACAATGCTATGGGTGATATGGCTATTATTGCAGGTCAGAAACCTATTGTTACAAAAGCTAAAAAATCTATTGCTGCTTTTAAGCTTCGTGCAGGCATGCCTATTGGTTGCAAAGTTACCTTGAGAGGAGAAAAAATGTACAGCTTCGCTAGCAAGCTTATCAACATTGCTCTTCCTCGTGTTCGTGACTTTAGAGGTATCAGTGCTAACAGTTTTGATGGCAGAGGAAACTATACTTTGGGTGTTAAGGAACAACTTATGTTCCCTGAAATTCAATATGACAAAATTGACAAAATCAGAGGTATGGATATTGTTTTTGTTACTACTGCAAAAACTGACGAAGAGGCAAGAGAATTATTAAAATTATTTGGCATGCCATTTAAAAGATAAGGGAGGACAGACAATGGCTAAGAAATCTATGGTCGTGAAGCAACAAAGAAAAGCTAAGTATTCAACTCAGAGCTATACTCGTTGCAGAATTTGTGGAAGACCACATGCTTATTTGAGAAAGTTCGGTATATGTCGTATTTGCTTCCGTGAATTAGCGTACAAAGGTCAAATCCCGGGAGTTAAGAAAGCCAGCTGGTAATCAGGGAAAGGAGGATTTTTATAATGTCAATGAGCGATCCTATTGCAGATATGCTTACAAGAATCAGAAATGCAAACACTGCTAAACATAATACTGTTGATGTGCCTTCTTCTAAGGCAAAAGAAGCTATTGCTGATATTTTGACAAAAGAAGGTTATGTTCAAGGTTTTGAAATGTTAGAAGACGGTGTTAAGAAAACTATGCGTATTACTTTGAAATACGGCAAGGATAAAAACGAAAAAGTTATTACAGGTATTAAAAGAATTTCCAAACCCGGTCTTAGAGTTTATGCTTCTTGCGAAGAAATGCCTAAAGTTTTGGGCGGTCTTGGTATTGCGATTGTTTCTACAAACAAAGGCATTATTACTGACAAAGAAGCAAGAAAATTTGGTGTGGGCGGAGAAGTCCTCGCTTTCGTTTGGTAATTTTATAAGGAGGTGCAAAAATGTCACGTATAGGTAAATTACCTGTTGCTATTCCTGCAGGTGTTGATGTTAAACTTGAGGAAGGCAACGTAATTACTGTTAAAGGACCTAAAGGAACTTTGACTCGTAAATTGGTTGATGATTTAACTATCGCTGTTGAAGACGGTCAAGTTGTTGTTACAAGACCAAGCGATTTGAAAAGATATAAAGCTTTACACGGCCTTACAAGAACACTTATTGCTAATATGGTTGAGGGTGTTACTAACGGCTTTACTAAAGAGCTTGAAATTAACGGTGTTGGTTACAGAGCAGCTAAGAGCGGAAACAAACTTACTCTTACTCTTGGTTATTCTCACCCCGTTGAAATGATTGACCCAGAGGGTGTTACTACTACTCTTGAAGGTACTAACAAAATTACTGTTTCCGGTATTGACAAGGAAAAAGTTGGACAGTTTGCTGCTGAAATCAGAACTAAACGTCCTCCTGAACCTTACAAAGGAAAAGGTATTAAATATACTACTGAAACTATCAGACGCAAGGTTGGTAAAACAGGTAAGAAATAATAAGTAAAGGAGTGATATCCAGATGATGAGTAAGCCATCACGTGCTGAGGGAAGAGTTAAACGTCATTACAGACTTCGTAACAAAATTTCCGGTACAGCACAGAAACCGAGATTGGCAGTTTTTAGGTCAAACAAGCATATTTATGCTCAAATTATTGATGATACTATTGGTAATACTTTAGTTGCTGCTTCCACTATGGAAAGTGCTATTAAGGGTAAAGTTGAAAAAACATCTGATGTTGAGGCAGCCAAAGTTGTTGGCGAAGCTATTGCTAAAAAAGCTTTGGAAAAAGGCATTAACACTGTTGTTTTTGACAGAGGTGGTTTTGTTTACCACGGTAAGATACAGGCTTTGGCTGACGCTGCCAGAGAAGCCGGATTACAATTTTAGTAAGGAGGGAACATCTTGAGAAAGAGAATTGATGCAAGTACGCTTGAATTGGAAGATAAAGTTGTAACTATCAAACGTGTTACTAAGGTTGTAAAAGGTGGTCGTACTTTCCGTTTTGCAGCGTTAGTTGTTGTTGGTGACGGCAACGGTCATGTTGGTGCGGGTCTTGGAAAAGCTATGGAAATTCCTGATGCTATCAGAAAAGGCAAAGAAGACGCTATTAAAAATCTTATTTACGTTGAACGCAATGATGTTGACAGCATTTATCATGAAAACCTTGGAAAGTTTGGCAGTGCAACTGTTTTGTTGAAGCCGGCTAAAGAGGGTACCGGAATTATTGCGGGCGGTCCTGCTCGTGCCGTTTTGGAGCTTGCCGGTATTAGAAACATCAGAACTAAATCTTTAGGTTCTAACAATAAGAGAAACGTTGTAAATGCTACTATCGAAGGATTGAGCAGAGTTACAACTCCTGAACAAGTTGCAAGACTTCGCGGTAAATCCGTTGAAGAAATCTTGGGTTAAGGAGGTTAATTAAATGTTAAAAATTACTTTAGTTAAATCTACTATCGGTGCTATTCCAAAACACAGAAAAACTGTTGTTGCTCTTGGTCTTAAAAAGCCTAACGCTTCTGTTGAAAAACAGGACAACGCAGCTATCAGAGGAATGATTAAACAAGTACAACATTTGGTTAAGGTAGAAGAAATTTAATAAAAGGAGGTGCACTTCTAAGATGAATTTAAGTGAATTAAAACCAGCAGATGGTTCTAAAGTTAAAGCTTTCCGTAAAGGAAGAGGTCACGGCTCAGGAAACGGTAAGACAGCCGGCAGAGGTCACAAAGGTCAGAATGCTCGTTCAGGCGGTGGCGTTAGACCGGGTTTTGAAGGTGGTCAGATGCCTCTTTACAGACGTATTCCTAAAAGAGGTTTTAAATGCATCAACTCTAAGGAAATCGTTGCTATTAATCTTGTTCATTTGAATGTTTTTGAAGACGGTGCTACAGTTGATATTGAGGCACTTAAATCTAAAGGCTTGGTAAGTAATCCAAGAGATGGCGTTAAAATCCTTGGTAACGGAGAATTGTCTAAAAAGTTGACAGTTAAAGTTAATTATTACAGCCAATCCGCAAAAGAAAAAATTGAAGCAGCAGGCGGAAAAGCAGAGGTGATTTAATGTTTTCTGTATTTAGAAATGCATGGAAAGTTAAAGACCTTCGTATGAAGCTTTTTTATATGCTTTTTATATTATTGATAGTAAGATTGGGAACACACATTCCTGTTCCGGGAATGAGCATGCAAAATCTCATTAACCCGACTCAAACTGACGATGCTATGTCATTGTTCACTTTGATGACAGGAGGTTCATACGGTTCTATTTTTGCTATGGGTATTGGGCCATACATCAACGCATCTATCATTATGCAGCTTTTGACTGTTGCTATTCCGAAATTGGAACAGATTAACAAAGAAGGCGAAGAAGGTCGTAAAAAAATTAATCAAGCTACAAGAGTTCTTGCTGTTGTTCTTGCTTTTTTGCAAGGTGCAGGTCAAATTTATTCTATTCATGAAGTATTTACGACTCAAAGCTCAAGTTTTATGACTTGGTTTATTTATGCGGCGGCTTTGATTACTATGGTTACAGGTACAATTTTTATTATGTGGCTTGGTGAAAAGCTTACTGAATGCGGAATTGGAAACGGTTCTTCATTCATCATTTTTGCTAATATCCTTGCCGGTTTGCCTAATGGTATTGAACAGCTTTACATTTACGCTACAAGCGGAGAAAGCAGTATGGCTTGGATTGCAGTTATTTTACTTTTGGCAGTTTTCATTTTTATTGTTGGGTTTGTTATTCTTGTTCAGGACGGCGAAAGACAGATTCCTGTTCAATATTCGAAAAAAATGGCAGGACGCACAACTTTTGGCGGACAGAGCTCATTTATTCCGATAAAAGTAAATATTGCAGGGGTTATGTCTATCATCTTTGCAATTTCACTTTTACAATTCCCTCAAACAATTAAAAATATGTTTGGTGTTACTTGGCTTGATGATGTTGTTAGAATTTTAGATATACAGCACCCTGTTGGAGCGGTAATTTACATTATACTTATTTTCTGTTTTACTTTCTTCTATACTTCATTTGCTTTCAACCCTGTTGAAGTTGCTGAGAATATGAAGAAAAACGGTGGTTTTATTCCAGGTATTAGACCGGGAAAACCAACTTCTGAATTTATTCAGGGGGTTGTTGACAGAATTTCGTTAATTGGTGCTTGTTTTTACGCATTGATTGCCATTGTTCCGGTTGCTATTGGTTGGTTGTTCCCAGGAATCCAAGTTGGTTTTGGAGGAACTACTCTTCTTATCGTAACAGGCGTTGCTCTTGAAATTGTTAAACAACTTGAATCACAGCTTCTTATGAGACATTACAAAGGATTTTTAAATTAGTTGGATTTTTTTATCGGGTTTTGGATTGTCCCATTTTTTGGGACAGTCTCAAAAGACCGTTCAGATACATTTTTTGATTTATTCAAACCTGAAAGGAAGTATGTTTTATGAAACTTATTCTTATAGGTTGTCCGGGTGCCGGAAAAGGCACACAAGCTAAAAAGTTGTCAAAGCATTTTGATATTGCTCATATTTCTACAGGCGATTTGCTTAGAGAACAAATTGAACTTAAAACTGAGCTTGGAAAAAAGGTTACGGATATTATGAATGCAGGTCAGCTTGTTCCTGATGAAATTGTTACTCAGATTTTATCACAGAGAATTGAAAGAGACGATTGCAAGAAAGGTTATATTCTTGACGGTTATCCAAGAAATTTAAGTCAAGCTGAAGGTTTAGCCGATATTATTGGCGAAGTTGACAGAGTTGTTCTTATTGACGTTGATGATGATGTTATTATTGAACGTATGTCAGGCAGAAGAGGTTGCCCGAAATGCGGTCAGATGTATCATACCAAATACAATCCGCCAAAAGCTTCGGGAGTTTGTGACGAATGTGGCGGAGAGCTTATTCAACGCAAAGATGATACAGAAGAGACTGTTAAAAACAGACTTAAAGTTTATCATGAAACTACCTCACCTATTGTAGATTACTATGATAAGAAAGGTCTTCTTCTTAAGGTTTCAGGAGTTGGCGATATTGATGAAATAACTTCTTATCTGATTAAAACTTTGGAAGAGGCGTAATAATGGCTATTACTATTAAAAACGATAAACAAATTGAATATATGAGGATAGCAGGGCGTATTACCGGCGAAGTTCTTAATCTTTTGGAAACGAAGATTTGCGAAGGTATTTCAACAAAGGAACTTGACGAAATTGCCGAAGAATATATCAGAAGCCAAGGGGCTGTTCCTTCTTTTAAGGGTTATGGCGGATTTCCTGCTTCGATATGTGCTTCTGTTAACGAAGAAATTATTCACGGGATTCCCGGAAAGAGAGTTCTTAAAAATGGCGACATTATCAGTGTTGATGTTGGTGCATATATCAACGGTTTTCATGGTGATGCGGCAAGAACCTTTGCGGTTGGTGATATTTCCGAAGAAAAGAAAAAGCTTATTGATGTTACGAAGCAGAGTTTTTTTGAGGGAATAAAGTTTGCGAAAGCGGGCAATCATCTTTCTCAAATTTCCGGTGCTATACAGCAATATATTGAATCCAATGGATTTTCGGTTGTACGTGATTATGTTGGTCATGGCATTGGCTCTGATATGCATGAAGCTCCTCAAATTCCCAACTACAAAACCAATGTTCGAGGCCCAAGGCTTTGCAAGGGTATGGCTTTAGCCATTGAGCCCATGGTTAATGCAGGGGATTATAAAATTAAGGTTTTGGCTGACGGCTGGACGGTTATTACGAAAGACAAAAAACCGGCAGCTCACTATGAAAACACTGTTTTAATTACTGACGGTGAGCCGGAACTTCTTACACTTGTTTAGGTTGAGGTGAGTTTTAGTGTACAGTAAAGGTCAGGTTGTATATTCAAAAAGCGGACGTGACAAAAGGAGACCTTTTATCGTTGTTGATTTTGACGGTCAATATGTATATTTGGTTGACGGGGATTTGAGAAAGCTTCAAAAACCCAAAAAGAAAAAGATTATGCACGTTCAGATTGTAAACGATGTTATTGATGATATTGCAAAGAAGCTTGAAAGCGGTTCTTATTTGAACGACGCTGATTTTAGAAAAGCTTTGGAGGCATATAAATTGTAATCGTAATAGTAATAAGGAGGTTTATTACCTTGTCTAAAAATGATGTTATTGAAGTTGAGGGTACTGTTCTTGAAAAGCTTCCCAACGCTATGTTCCAAGTTGAATTGGAAAACGGGCATAAAATTCTTGCTCATATATCAGGTAAGTTGCGTATGAACTTTATTAGAATAATTCCCGGAGACAAAGTTTTGGTTGAAATGTCACCATACGATTTGTCTAAAGGCAGAATTAAATGGAGAGATAAATGAAAGGAGTAGTTTCAAATGAAGGTTAGACCATCTGTTAAACCTATGTGTGAAAAATGCAGAGTTATTAAAAGAAAAGGCAGCGTTAGAATTATTTGTGAAAATCCTAAACACAAACAAAAACAAGGCTGATTCTATTATGGTTTTAGAGGGGGAGGAACCCTTGCAGACCGTCATTATTTTGTAATTATTTGTTTATATATATTTTTAAATTTTATCAGGAGGTGCATTGGTACATGGCTCGTATTGCCGGTGTGGATTTACCAAGAGAAAAACGTGTGGAAATAGGTCTTACTTATGTTTATGGTATCGGTCGCGCAAGCTCTAACAGAATTTTGAAAGAAGCTGGCGTTAACCCTGATACAAGAGTAAGAGATTTATCTGACGACGAAGTTGCCAGAATCCGTGAAGTTATTGATAATTCTCAGACTGTTGAAGGTGATTTGAGAAGAGAAATTGCTCTTAACATTAAACGTCTTATGGAAATTGGCTGTTACAGAGGTATTC
Organism: uncultured Lachnospiraceae bacterium; assembly: GCA_964531385.1. Lineage (GTDB taxonomy): Bacteria > Bacillota > Clostridia > Lachnospirales > CAG-274 > MGBC114079. Next base: position 19,506 of record CAZHGC010000004.1, read on the forward strand.
GTCACAGAAGAGGACTTCCGGTTAGAGGTCAGAAAACTAAAACTAACGCTCGTACAAGAAAAGGTCCGAGAAGAACTGTTGCTAACAAGAAAAAATAATTTAAGGAGGTTCTAATCTAATGGCTAAGAAAGCAGTTAAAAAGACTGCCGGCCGCAGACGTCGTGACAGAAAAGTTGTTGACCGCGGTCAGGCTCATATAAAATCTACTTTTAACAACACTATCGTTACTATTACTGATGCCGCAGGCAATGCTCTTTCATGGGCAAGCGCCGGCGGATTGGGTTTCAGAGGTTCAAGAAAATCTACTCCTTATGCTGCTCAGATGGCTGCTGAAACTGCTGCCAATGCTGCTAAGGATTATGGTCTTAAAACTGTTGAAGTTTTTGTTAAAGGTCCGGGAAGCGGACGTGAGGCAGCTATTCGTGCTTTACAGGCTGCAGGTCTTGATGTTACTATGATTAAAGACGTTACACCTGTTCCTCACAATGGTTGTAGACCACCAAAACGTAGAAGAGTTTAATTTTTATTATTATATAGGAGGTGCGGCTTAAATGGCTAGAGAAATAGGTCCTGTTCTTAAAAGATGCAGATACCTTGGTATTGAACCAACTGTACTTGGTGTTTCTAAAAAACCCAGCAAAAGAAAAAGGGTTATGAGAAAATCAAGCGAATATGGTTTACAGTTGAAAGAAAAACAGAAAGTAAAATTTATTTACGGTGTTTTGGAAAAACAATTCAGAACTTACTATAAAAAAGCTGAAAATATGAAAGGCATTGCCGGCGAAAATCTTCTTATGCTTCTTGAATTAAGACTTGATAACGCTGTTTACAGACTTGGTTATGGTCGTACAAGAAAAGAAGCAAGACAGATTGTTCGTCACAATCTTATTGTTGTTAACGGCAAGAAAGTTAACATTCCTTCTTATCAAGTTAAAGTTGGCGATGTTATTGAAGTTAAAGAAAGCAAAAAAGACTTACAGAGATTTAAAGACGTTCTTGATGTTACTTCTTCAAGAATTGTTCCACAGTGGCTTGTTGCTGATCAAGACAATCTTAAAGGCACTGTTAATTCTCTTCCAACAAGAGAACAAATTGAATATCCTGTTAATGAAACACTTATTGTCGAGTTGTACTCTAAATAATAATATTCATATCCGATTGGGGCATTTGCTCCATCGGATATATTATAAATATATTGTTGCTATAATATTTATGTTAATTTATAAGGGGGTTCGAATGAGTGTTTGAGTTTGAAAAACCTCGCATTGATATTGCTGAGAAATCACAGGACGGTAAATATGGTAAATTTGTTGTTGAACCATTGGAAAGAGGTTACGGAACGACCTTAGGTAATTCTTTGAGGAGGATTTTATTATCTTCTTTACCCGGTCAAGCTGTTAGCACTGTTAAAATTGAAGGTGTTTTACACGAATTCAGCACTATTCCGGGTGTTAAGGAAGATGTTACAGAGATTATTTTAAATCTTAAAAATCTTGCTATTAAGAATAACAGCGACAGTTTCGAACCTAAAATGGCATACATTGATTTTGTTGGCGAGGGTGAGATTACAGCGGGAGACATTAAAGTTGATGCTGATATTGAAATTCTCAACCCTGAGCTTCACATTGCAACTTTGAGCGGCGGACCAAACAGCAAGTTGTTTATGGAAATAACTATTACAAGAGGTCGTGGTTATGTTGAAGCTTCTAAAAATAAAAAGCCGGACCAGCCTATCAGAATGATTCCTGTGGATTCACTTTATACACCTGTTCGTAGGGTGAATTTTCTTGTTGAAGACACACGTGTTGGTAATATTACCGATTATGACAAACTTACTTTTGAAGTTTGGACTAACGGAACTATTACCCCTGAAGACGCAGTGAGTTTAGGTGCTAAGATTTTAAACGAACATTTAAACTTATTTGTTAATTTGTCTGATGCTGCTATGAATACTGAAATTATGGTTCAGAAAGAAGAGGACAAAAAGACTCAGGTTCTTGAACTCAGCATTGAAGAACTTGACCTTTCGGTTCGTTCTTATAACTGTCTTAAACGTGCCGGTATTAACACAGTTGAAGACCTTGCCAACAAAACTGAAGAGGATATGATGAAAGTACGTAATTTGGGACGTAAGTCTTTAGAGGAAGTACTTAACAAAATGGCTGAACTTGGACTTGCTTTAAGTCCTAACGATGATTAATTTTAAGGAGGTTTAGTAATGGCCGGATACAGAAAACTTGGTCGTACTACAAGCCAGCGTAAAGCTTTGCTTCGTAATCAAGTGACTAATTTATTATATCATGGAAAAATCAGAACTACTGAAACAAAGGCTAAAGAAATCAGAAAAATTGCTGAAAAACTTATCACTCTTGCAGTGAAAGAAAAAGACAATTTTACTGAAGTTACTGTTACTGCTAAGGTTGCTAAAAAAGACGCTGAAGGAAAACGCATTAAAGAAAACGTTAATGGTAAGAGAGTTACTGTTTTTGATGAAGTTGAGAAAACTATCAAAAAAGACAATCCTTCTCGTTTGAATGCAAGAAGAAAAATTCTTAGTGTTCTTTATCCTGTTACAGAAGTTCCTGCTGACGGAAGAAAAAGAAGAGCTAACACTAAAAGTGTTGATATGGCTAAGAAAATGTTTGAAGAAATTGCACCTAAATATGCTGACAGAAACGGTGGTTATACTCGTATAATCAAACTTGGTGCAAGACGTGGCGACGGTGCTGAAGAAGTTATTATTGAATTGGTTTAATTTAATAATTGACAAAAAAGCTCTCTCAATTTTTGATTGGGGGAGCTTTTTGATTTTTTTAATTAAAAACCGCCGTTTAGGCGGTTTTTGAACATTGGATTTAATTAATTTTCTTTTACATTTTCGGTACGTTGTTTCTTTTTTAAATAATAATTTTTCTTATCTTCATCAAGTTTGTATGTAATTCTTGAAACGCTTAATTTTTTATCAGACCATTTTGTAAATTTTAATCTTACAAACAATTCATCGTTATTTTCACACACAGCAATGCCGATGTATTTATTGGAATTTTGACGAACAAAGTCTTTGGACACAACTTTTGTATTGCAAAACGGGCATAAAAAATTTATTAATTCTAAATCTTCGAGGGCTTCTTCTTTTGTTGAATAGATTTTTATTGAGTTACTCCTTGTGAGTTCGTTATTTATATGTGAACTTGACTGTTTTTTTAAAATTTCGGAATATTCAGAAAATCCCTTATTCATATTAAGATGGGAACAAACAGAAACAGTGTTTCTTGCATCATTTAACGCATCGTGGGCTTCGAGAAAAGGTTCTCCGATTTTATCCATTGCAGATAGAAGGGAAACTTGATGATTTTCTTTTGCAATTTGGTAGTTGAAAATTATTTGAACGTCATAATATGTTGTTGGAATCCATTCTGTGTTTATTTTATGCAAAAGCATATTATTGCGGAGAACTTCTATATCGCTTGAACCCCAAGTTAGAAAAGTAAAGCTATCTCCGCACCATTGTTTGAAATGTTTGAAAGCGACAGGAAACGGAAAGCCTAATTGGAGTTCATCGGCTGTTATTTTTGTGAGTTTTGCAACTTTTTTGTGCATTTTGGTGTAATATTTTGGGGCAACCATTATTTTAAATGTATCGATAATTTGATAATTTTCATTTAATTTTACAGCTCCGATTTGAACAATTTCTCCATGGAGCGTTACAGGTTTTTTTACCATAGTTTTAGTGTTAAAAGGTTGGTTCCATTCCATATCCAATACTATGTAATTCATTTGCAATTCCTCGATTTTGAGTTGGTTAATTTAATTTATTGTAATAATCTTTTACATATTCAATTTTTGAACACATATTATTTAAGATTAAGTCTACAAGCGTGATTGCTGACATAGCTTCGACAACGACAACTGCTCTTGCGACAACGATTGGGTCGTGTCTGCCTTTTATTTCAATTTCCACATTTTCTTTTTGTTTTGAAACAGTTTTTTGAAGTTGTGAAATTGAGGGGGTTGGTTTGAATGCTGTTCTGAAAACGATTTCTGAACCATCTGACATTCCGCCTAAAATTCCTCCGGCGTTGTTGGAATATTTTTTTATATTGCCAAATTCATCGGTGAACATTTCATCGTTATTAAAAGAGCCGTTGACTTTTGAGGCTTCAAAACCAAGCCCGAATTCAATTCCTTTGACTGCTCCGATTGAAACAACAGCTTTTGCTATTGAGGAATCGAGTTTGTCGAAAACGGGTTCGCCGATTCCGGCTTTTACACCGTTGATTTTGCATTCGACAATTCCGCCGACAGAGTCTTTTTTTGAAATTGCTTCGTCAAGAAGTTTTTCTGCCAAAGCGGCGGCTTTGATGTCAGGCATAGCAAAAGAATTGTTTAATATTTCATCTTTGTTAAAATTATTTTTATCGATTTCGATATTTCCGATTGAGAGAGTGTATGCCATAACATCAATTCCGAGAGAGGACAAGATTTTTTTTGCAACAGCACCCGCAGCAACTCTTGCGGCGGTTTCTCTTCCTGAAGAGCGGCCGCCACCGCGATAATCTCGAAAGCCGAATTTTAATTCGAAGCCCAAATCGGCGTGTCCCGGTCTGAAAATTTGGGAAATTTCGGAATAATCTTTTGAGCGTTGGTCTTTATTGAAAATTACAAGAGAAATTGGTGTTCCTGTTGTTTTTCCTTCAAAAACGCCAGACAAAATTTCGACTAAATCGCCCTCGGCTCTTTGGGTTGTGTATTTACTTGTTCCCGGTTTTCTTCGGTCGAGGTCTTTTTGTATATCTTTTTCTGAAAGTTCAATTCCTGCGGGGCAACCGTCGATTACAACGCCAAGACCTTTTCCATGGGACTCGCCCCACGTTGATATTTTAAATATATTTCCATATGTTGAACCTGACATATTTTTTCCTCCGAAAGTATTATAAATTTAACAGATATTTTTTATTTTTCATTGCAAAAACCGTTTCTCCAAAGCCAATTTTGGAAGCATTGCGTCCATTTATTTGTTCCCTCAACATCAACGCATTTTACAATTCCGAGCCCATGTCGTCCGTTTGGATAAATATGAAGCTCGAAGGGGATTTCCTTTGCTTTAAGCGAAAGAGCCATTTCGAGCGAATTTCTTACAGGAACGCTCATATCTTCGAAAGTGTGCCACAAAAATACGGGGGGCATATCATCTCGGACGTTTTCTTCGCAAGAAAGTTTTTTTTCGAGGGATAAATTTCCGCCGAGAATACGTTCTTTTGAGCCGGAATGACAAAATTCATCTTTCATTGTTATAACGGGGTAGCAAAGAACGCAAGCATCGGGTCTTGCGGAGACTTTATCGATGTTGTCGCAATATTCGTAATCTTCTTCGTCATAGAATTCTGTTGCACAGCAGGCAACGTGTGCTCCTGCCGAAAAACCCATAATTCCGATTTTATTTGGAATTGTCATAAATTTTTCTGAATGAAATCTGACAAATTTAATTGCTCGTTTGACATCGACCATTGGAACGGGGTGGGAATAGGGTTCAATTCGATAGTCTACAACAAACGCATTAATTCCTTGCTCATTTAGCCATTTTGCAATTGGTTCGCCTTCGTGTTCGGCTCTGTGGGTGTATCCGCCACCGGGAACGATAATCATACCCGAATGAAATTTTCCGTCGTTAATTATAAAAGATTTGACAATTGATGTGTTTAAATTTTCTTCTGTTTGAAATTCTTCTTTGAAAAATGGTATTTTCCCATTTTCCCATAATTTAAAACTTTTCAAATTAAATTTTCCTTTCTGCATTTTATTCTGTTATGATTTCAAAACCGGTTTCCGTTACCAAAACTGTGTGTTCCCATTGTGCTGAAAGTTTGCCGTCTGCTGTTACAACTGTCCAATCATCATCAAGAACTTCGCAATTGTATGTTCCTTGATTTATCATAGGTTCAACTGTGAACATCATTCCGGGAACCATAATCATTGTTTTTTTGTTTGTTCGGAAATGCTCAACGATTGGTTCGGAATGAAAATCGAGACCAACGCCATGCCCACTTAAAGCTCTGACAACGGAATATCCTTCTCGATCGGCAATATCATTAATTACGTTGCCTATGTTTCCAACGGGAGTGTATGGTTTAATGGCTTTTATTCCCTCAAACATACACTCTTTTGTAACTTCGACAAGCCTTTTTGCTTCGCTTGAAACTTCACCAATCATATACATTCGGCTCATATCGGAATAGTAGCCGTTTAAAATTGTTGTTACATCTACATTTAGAATATCCCCATTTTTTAGAACTGTGTTATCGGGTATGCCATGACAAATTACATCGTTTATTGATGTGCAAACGCTTTTTGGGAAACCTTCGTAATTTAGAGGGGCGGGAATTGCACCGAAATCAATTGTCATATTATGTACAAGTGTGTTTATTTCTTCTGTTGTTACACCTTCTTTTACAAGTTTTCCAACTTCGTCCATAATTTTGATTGAAAGTTTTGCACTGTCTTTAACTCCTTGAATTTGTTCAGGGTTTAAAATAAGGCTTCTATCGGGGATTATATATCCCTCGGCTTCTAAATGTTTTATATTTTCTTCGTCTTTTCTTTCGTGGCACACTTTATATTTTTTTCCGCTTCCGCACCAACATTTTTCATTTCTTGAGATTTTAAACATTCTTTTGCCTCTTTTCTGTAAAATTCGATGATTTCAAAAAATTCATTTTTTCCTAAATAATTTTGCCACTTTTCGCTTAATTTGTAAATTCCTTTTGAAACTTTATCAAACCAGCCGTAGAAATTATTGTACATAATTGAAGTTGAGTTTTTATCGCACCCTGTTTTTTTTAGTTCTGCTCCGCTACTTTGTCCGAGAATTTCGAGAAAACAGGCTATTTCAATTGATTTTTCACGATAAGCGGTTAAAATTTTTGTTTTGTTTTTTCCGCCGATATTGAAATCGCATTTTCTTTCGTTAAATTCACGCAAAACATCTTGCTGTTTGAAATTAATTTGTTTTGTTGTTTTCTCGGGAACAGCAGGGTCTAAAATTATTTGTACAAAATTTCTCTTTTCTCCAAAATTAACTGTTATAAGCCCGATGTTGAGTTTTTTTAAGAGCCCAATCATATTTTTTACTTCTGTTTTTTGGAAATTTTTGGGTCTTGGAACAGCAACATAAACATAATCGGTTATTTTTTGACGCTCAATTGCCTGATAGACAAGTTTAAGGTTGAAATTTCTTTTTAACTCAACAATTAGAACGATGTTGTTTGAAACGCAGACGATGTCACAATCCATAACTTCGCCTTTAACTGTGAACCCTTTTTTTTCGAAATATTTTTTTACAGGCATATAAAGCTCTTCTTCAAGAACACTCATAATTATTCACCGCACATAAAATTTTCGATATCCGAAATTTCTTTTATAATATCTTTTGAAAGAACTTCGCAACCATTTTCTGTTACAAGAACATCGTCTTCAATTCTTATTCCTATGGAGTCTTTTTCTATATAAAGACCGGGTTCAACGGTTATGACCATTCCTTTTTCTAAAAGACCCTCGTTATGTCTTCCGGCATCATGGGTTTCGAGCCCGAGCATATGGCTTACGCTGTGATAATAGAATTCGGAAACGGCTTCAATTTCTGCGTTTTTATCGATAAGACCGATTTTTTTTAATTCTTCGAAATAGAATTCTTTTAAAATTTCATTTAGTTTTTTGAACGGAACTTTTGGCATAATATTTTCGATGACCTTTTTTTGACCTCTTAAAACAATATCATAAATTGTTTTTTGTTTTTCTGTGAATTTTCCGCAAACGGGGAAAGTTCTTGTAATATCTCCGTTATAATAGCCGAATTGGGCTCCAACATCGAAAAGGATTAAGTCATCTTTTTTTGTTTTGCAATTATTTTCGGAATAATGTAAGACGGTTGCATTTTTTCCGCTTGCGGCAATTGATTTGAAAGCAAAATCATTTGCTCCGAAGAATTTGACAGCAAAATCAAAATAGGCTTCGATTTCATATTCAAACATTCCCGCTTTTGCATTTTTCATCATACTTAAAATTCCGTTTTTTGTTATATCGATTGCTTTTTTTATTTGTTGGATTTCGAAATCTTCTTTAATTCTTCGAAATTCGGCAAATTGATTATAGCAATTAATAATTGAAATGTAGGGGTAGTTTTTTAAAATTTTATTTGAAAATTCGAACGCAGGAGTGTATCTTTTCATTTGTCTGTTTTCCAAATCGAGATAAACTTTTTCAATTCTGTTTGAAAAAACAATGTTTGAAAAATCTGCCTCAAATTCATCGATGTATTTGAAATTTGAAATTCCAGAAATATTTTCCGCTTCTTCTTTTTCGATTACAGCTCCGACCCATTTTGCCTGAATTGGGTCAAATCTTTCGAGAAACAATTTTTCGGAAAAATTTCCGTTGATTTTATAGCCCATATAAATTAGATTTTGATTGTTTAACCCTGTTGAATAATAAAAATTTCTGTCCGGGGAAAAGGGATACTTTTCATCGCCTCTTTTAAAAGGAGCTTCTCCCGCAAATAAGACAATAATACTTTTATCATCGATAAAATCAGCAATTTTTTTCCTGTTGTTGCAAAAAAAATTTTTCAAAGTATTCCCTCCAAAAAACGATATTTTTTTAATAATATATTTATCATAAATTTATGAATATTTTGGCAACATTGCAATTTATGGCAAGCTTTTGAGTTTGTGAAAATGCAATGTTGCGGTGTTGATTAATTTATTGTATAACGCTCTATTAATTATATTCTAAATTTATATAATTTTCAAGGAATTATTGACAAAGGTGTTGTATTTGGAGTTTGTTGAAATGCAAAGATATTAAAAGATTTATGAAGATATTAGAAGATTTGAGTTATTTTTGTCATAAATTTTAAATAAATTCTTAATTTCTGACTTTTGCGGGTTATTATGAACTTTAATTTTGTTTGCAAATGTAGTATATTTATGTTATAATCTTTAACATGGAAATTAAATTTAAACAATGGAGCAATTTTTCATCTTTTGGGAGGGAGAGTTGTTTTAGTTTATTTATTTCCGGATTGAAAACTTTATTATTATATTTTATTATTTTAGGAGTGTGATTTTTAGTGGACCCTGCCAGTTCGTCGGCCCAACTACAGTTAGCATTTTTTATCGTATTACTTATGTTATCGGCATTTTTTTCGGCTTCCGAAACATCTTTGATTTCGCTTAGCAAAATACGTGTTCGTAACATGGTTGACGATAATGTTAAAAATGCAAAACTTATTCAAAAGCTTCTTCAAAATCAGAGCAGGCTTATAAGTGCAATTCTGGTTGGTAACAATTTGGTTAACATTGGTGCATCTGCATTGGCAACATCTTTTGCGATTAATACTTTTGACAACAGTGTTGTTGGTTTTGTTACAGGTATTGTAACTTTATTGGTATTAATTTTTGGTGAAATAACGCCGAAAACTTTTGCTGCACAAAAAGCTGAAAAAGTTTGTATAGTTGTTGCAAAGCCGATAACGTTATGTGTTTACGTTTTTACCCCCATAGTTGTTGTTCTTAATTTTATAACAGGTATACTTTTTAAAATTTTGAGATGTGATTTTAACAAGAAGCAACCGACTATTACAGAATCGGAGCTTTTAACTATGGTTAACGTTAGCCACGAAGAAGGCGTTTTGGAAGTTGACGAAAGAGAAATGATTAACAATGTTGTTGTATTCGGAAATTTCGATGCAAAAGACGTTATGACACCAAGAACGGATATTATTGCCGTTTCGGTTGAATCATCATATGATGAAGTTTTAGAAGTTTTTAAAGAAGAGCAATTCTCAAGGCTTCCGGTTTATAAAGAAACTATTGATAATATTGTTGGAGTTATATCTTTTAAAGACCTTATGTTTTTGGGTGACAAAGATAATTTTGACATTAACGCTATTATGAGAAAGCCTTATTTTACGTATGAATCTAAGTCTTGTAGTGAGTTGTTTTCTGTTATGAGAACGAAAAGTCTTTCTTTGGCTGTTATAATTGATGAATATGGCGGAACTTCCGGTATTGTTACTTTGGAAGATTTGCTTGAGGAAATTGTTGGAGATATATCTGACGAGTATGATGATGAGCCCGAAGAAATCAGCACAGTTAAAGACGGTGAATATATTGTTGACGGAAGTGCAAAAATATCTGATGTAAATGATATGCTTGGCACAAACTTTAAATCTGAAGATTTTGATTCTATTGGCGGTTATGTTATAGGTGTTGTTGGCAGATTTCCCGAAAAAGGCGAAACTATAGAAGATGACAACATTAAATTTATTATAGAAGAAGTTGACAGAAACCGTATTGAAAGAATGAGAATATTAATATAATAAAATTATAGGCTTAGGAAGTTTGAAAAATGTTTTTCAATTTCCTAAGCCTAATTTTGTGTTTTGCAAAGATTGAAATGCGGGTTTGGGGTTGTTTGAAATTGTGAGCTTTTGAAACTTGGCATTTATTATGCAACTGATTTTTGGTATTAAATTATTTAATTAATTTTTATTTCCGATTTTCGTATTCTTTGATTAATTGGATACATTTTCCGTATTCGAAAGCATCGATTAAATCTTCAAGTTTTTTAATGAATTCGGCTGTTTCGCCGGAATATTTATTTTTGTTTATGTCTTCCATAATATTTTCCATTGAGCTTATATCAAAATCAGTTGCTGCTCTTTTGAGAAGTATTATAAATTTTTCATCAATTTCGTTTAAAACTTCTTTATTGTTATTATCGTTTTCTTTTTCGTAATTTAATATGAAGTTATTGATGTTTTCGAGCAAAATTTTGAGGTTTTTATAAAAGTCGTTTATATTTTCGTTGATATACTGCATATCCATATCTTTTGCGGCAAATTCAAGAAGTCTTGCTTTTTCTGAAATTAAAACAGCACCTATATTTGCACTTGAACTTTTTAAGCCATGGATTTTAATTCGGAAAGTGTCGAGGTCGTTTTTTATCATATCATTGAATTGCTCATACATTTCTGTTGTTTCACGATAATATGATTTTAATATTTTGAAATATGATTCGAGTTTTCCACCAACATTTTTTATTCCAATTTCGACATCAATTCCGTTTATTGAAATTCCAAAATTATTTTCCGACGAGCTTTCTGATTTTTTTGCAACGTTGTTTTTATTGACCGGCAAAAAGTCATACAGAACTTTGTTGAGCTGTTTTAAATCGATTGGTTTTGCAAGAAAGCCGTTGAAGCCGTTTTGAAGAAAAAAATCTCTTGAACTTGTTAGGGCGTTTGCCGTTAGTGCGATAATTGGGAGCTTTTTATATTTTTCTTCTTCAAAGCTTCGAATTATTCTTGTGACATCGACACCGTCCATATTTGGCATCATATGGTCCATAAAAACAAGGTCATAATCTTTTTCTTTTATCATTTTTATTGCTTCGGTTCCGTTTAGAGCAACGTCAACTTTCATACTGTATGGTTCCATAAGACCCTTTGCAACTTGCAAATTAACGCTTATGTCATCAACTATCAAAACTTTTGCTTGTGGAATTGAAATTATTTTTTCGTTTAGGTAGTTATTTTTTTCTTCGCTGAAATTTTCTTCGTCATCTTTGCAGATTAAAGTTTTATCGACCGGTTTATAGTCTATAACTTTTTGTTTTATTCCTATGCTGAAAGCGGTTCCTTTTCCGTATATACTTTCAACACTTATGTAACCGCCCATCATTTCGGCTAAATTTTTGCTGATTGCAAGCCCAAGCCCTGTTCCAGAAATTGAGCGATTTTTTCTTGTGTCAACCTGATTATATGTTTCGAAAAGTTTTTTCATATCTTCTTTTTTTATACCAATTCCGGTGTCTTTGACATTCATAACCAACGTTACAATGTTTGAATTTTTTACGTTTTTTGGAACACGCCATTCGATTGAGAGAGTTATTGAGCCTTCTTTTGTGAATTTAACGGCATTGCCCAAAATGTTGAAAAGAATTTCTTTAATTCGCATATAATCGCCCAAAAACATTGACGGCAAATCATTTGGCACTTCGATTGTGAATTTAATTGGTCTGTCGTGGAGCCTGACCCAAATTATGTTATAGACATCGTGCAAGACATTGCCTATGTTATATTTATCTTCGATAATTTCGAATTTTCCCGATTCGATTTTTGATAAATCCAAAATATTGTTTATTATTGTTAGAAGGCTTTTGCTTGAATTTAGGATATTTCTTATATTTCCTCGTTGGTCTTCGTTTAATTCTCCACGAAGAACAATTTCGCTTAAACCGATTATGGCATTCATTGGCGTTCGTATTTCGTGGCTTACGTTTGCAAGAAAGTCGCTTTTTGCTCTGTTTGCGGCATCGGATTCATTTTTCATATTTATGAGTTGTTCTGTGTAATAGTGGGACTCGGTTACATCGAAAATGCAAGCGGCATAGCCTTTTATATCTTCTCCGTCATAAATTTTGGATATATGGCATTCGTAGTATTTTTCTTTGATGTCAAATTCTCTTTTTCCACCTTTTCGGAAAAGTTCTGCCATAATTAGAGAGCATCGTTTTATGTTGTCGCCTTTTTTCATATACTTGAGCCGAGGAAAAACATCTTTTGCCGATAAATTTGATTCCAAGTAGTTTAAATTTTCATCGACAATGATGATTGCTTCAATCATATTTTTTATAATAATGTCTTTTGCTGATTGCAGGAGGTCGAAGAAATGATATTTGTACATAATGAATATGAAAAGCACACTTGATATTGCAAAGCCGAGTGCAGTTAAGTCTTGCATTTCGAATAAATCTAAAGAATAGAGCAAGACAAAAACAAATGCGAAAGAAGAGGCTATGTTTATCATAATATTTTTTCTTATATCTTCTTTTTTGCATTTTATCAAATTTGAGATTGAAATGTACATCATAAATGATACGGTGAATAATCTTATTACGACAAAAGCGTGATAGAAAATTCCGCCTTTGAAAATGATATGGTGGTAATTTTGGTCAACTACGAAATCATATGTTCTGAAGAACAAAGAGTGGGTTTCACAGGTGAATACGGAGATTAAAATAATTGTGTTTATGACTATGATTGACCAACTTATAATTTTTTTTATTCGTATGTTGTAAATTTTCAGCACAAAAAACAGGAGGAATGTTGCCGAAAAGCAACTTCCTATGAACTGCATTTTTACAGCCAACAACGCAGTTTCCATATAACCGCTTAAAAACTCGAAGATTAACGTTGCAGACTGAATGAAGACGCAAATTAGCGTTAAGAGTATGAATTTACTGTCTATGCAACTTTTTTTTGTTACAAGAAATCCAATTGATAGAAAAGAAACGATAGTTGTTATAATGTGAAATGCAAGCAAAATGTTATGCAATTTTCAAACCTCCGTTAACATTAAAACTTTTTTTATTGAAAAATTTAATTTTTAAAAATCCGGATTATTAAAAACATTTTCGATTTTTTCGATTAACTTATCTGCTTCAAACGGTTTGACTATATAATCACTTAATCCGTTTTTATAACATTCAACAACTGTTCTTTTATCGGATATTGCGGTTAGATATATAACGGGGATTGTTTCTTTTCCATATTCTTCTTTTATTTTTTGCATAGTTTCTATGCCGTTCATAACGGGCATTTCTATATCCATAAGTATTAAATCGGGCAAATCAAAGACGTTCTTTTTTAGAAACGCAAGAGCTTGCTGGCCGGAAGTTACAAAGGAGACTCTGTATTGTCCTTCAAGTATGAGTTTGACAGTTTTTAAGTTTACGGCAACGTCATCGACGATTAAAATATGTTTCAAGTTTATCCCTCCCAAAATTATTGATAGATTTAGGCTATGTCGCATAATTAATAAAATTGTAAGAATAAAAGAGAAAATATGTTTAATTTTGCAAAGAAAGTTTTTGTGTTTTTGTTAGTTTATATTTTCTGTTTTTATTTTCATAGAATTAAAATTTTATGCGATATTTTATTAATCAATATTATACTACACAATTGTAAAAATTTCCACATTTATTGAAAATTTCTTTAAAAAAATCTGTTAAAGTTTTTTTACTGCTAAACGGATATATTGTTGTTGCATGTCAAGAAAATATGCGTGTGACTTTTTTCGCTCGGAGTTGACAAAAAACGATGAGTTCTACAGATATTTTGTTGATATGACAAAAGAACGGAAAAAGTGAATGTTTATTTAAAATGGCTGTTTCTTTGCATGGGTGATGTTGAAACAGCCATTTTTGAAAATTTGTTTTTATAAATGCAAATTTTTTGTTAATTTTCGAATATTTTTTTTAATTCGATTTCGGACAACTCTCGAACAGAGCCTTCGGCAATGTTTTCATCGAGTTCAAGCCCGCCGAATTTTATTCTTTTTAAAAATAAAACTTCTTTTCCGACAGCTTTGAACATTCTTTTTATTTGATGAAATTTACCCTCTGAAATTTCGATTGTAACATTTGTTGTGTTGTCGTTTGTTGTGCAAATTTGAAGTTTTGCACTTTTACAAATTTCATTTTCGCCTATTTCAACACCTTTTTCAAAAAATTGTATATCTTCTTGGGTTACAATTCCTGATACGGTTGCATAATATTTTTTCCAAACGTGTTTTTTTGGCGAGAGAGTGTTATGTGCAAAATCTCCGTCATTTGTTAAAATTAGCATACCTACGGTGTCTTTATCAAGCCTTCCGACAGGGAAGAGGTCGATATTTTTAAAATTATTGGGCAGAATATCGATTACAGTTTTTTCTTTTTTGTCATATGTTGCGGAGATTACGCCCGCAGGCTTGTTCATAAGCAAATATATATTTTTTTTGTATGTTAATTCTTTTCCGTTGACGATGATTTTACTGTTTTCGGGGTCAATTTTTAAATCACTGCTTTTTATGATTTTTCCGTCGACTGTGACTTTTCCTGATTTTATAATGTTTTTTACGTCTTTTCGACTTCCGATTCCGGAATTTGAAAGCATTTTATCAATGCGTATAGTTCCCACGATTATTCCTCCAAAATTAATAAGTTTTTTTGAAATAAATTTGATTTTTATTATATAGTACAAAAAGCACATTTTCAATAAATTTTTTTGACTGCAATTGTAAAAATGTAATTATGGGGGAGCGGGTTAATTATGCGGTGTTATATTAAAATTTTAAAAATTTGTGAAATTTTAAGGAAATTTATTTTATTTCTTTTTTTTATATACAAATTCAATTTAATTTGTTATAATGAAATTGTAAGAAATTAAATTGAAAATAAAAAATACGAAGCGTGTGCGAAGCACAAAAACCGAAAAAGAGAATTTGCGAAGCAAAAGCGATAGGTTTTTAAGCGGAGTAATTTTTTATTAAACAGAAGATTGTTTCTTATAATTAAAATTGTAAGAAATTAAATTGAAAATAAAAAATACGAAGCGTGTGCGAAGCACAAAAACCGAAAAAGAGAATTTGCGAAGCAAAAGTGATAGGTTTTTAAGCGGAGTAATTTTTTATTAAACAGAAGATTGTTTCTTATGATTCAAGCAATAACTATTTTATACATAAATAAGTTATTTTAATTTTTATTAAATTTTAGGAGGAATTGAAAATGGCGGTAATAGATGAAATTATTCGTCTTGAAAGTGATAATAGTTTAAGTTTTGGAAATTACTCGGTTTCGGAAAAACAAAAAGTTAACGATTTTGAAGCTGCCGGCGATGTTTATAAAATTAAAACTCACAATGAAATAACAAGGCTTGAGAAAAACGGAAAATTATTGATTGAAACTGTTCCGGGAACAACAATTCATAATTTGAAAGTTTCTGAAAAAAATATTTCTTTTTTTGCAGAGGGCATTGAAGATACGCAGGTTACTCTTGAACTTGCATCGGATACAATTTATAAAATTTCGGTTGACGATGTATCTTTGGGAAAAATGAAAGCAAATCTTTCAGGAAAAATCAGCTTTAGCGTTGGTTTGAACGCAAAAATGAAAAATATTTTCGTTGAAAAAATTATTTAATTATGAATTAACGGTGGTTATATGGCAAAACTAAAAACAAAATATGTTTGTAGTGAATGTGGATATGAAACGGGAAGGTGGTTTGGAAAATGCCCTTCTTGCGGTATGTTCAACACTATGAACGAAGAGGTTGTTGCAAAAACATCGGCATATTCTTCCGGTTTGCCGGTATCTTCGCTTGGCAAACCGCTGAAGCTTGAAAATATTAAGCCTATCGATGATGACAGAATTAAAACAAATATTGGCGAACTTGACAGAGTTCTGAGCGGGGGAATTGTTCAAGGTTCGTTGACTCTTGTTGGTGGAGACCCCGGAATTGGAAAATCTACTCTTCTTATCCAAATTTGTCAAAATATTGGTTGTCAGGGCAAAAAAATATTATATGTTTCGGGCGAAGAATCTGTTCAGCAAATTAAGCTTAGAGCATCAAGACTTAACATAACAACCGAGAATCTTTTGTTATTATCCGAAACAAGTTTGAACATAATAGAAAATACAATAAAAGAAATAAAACCGGATTTAATTGTTATCGATTCAATTCAAACGATGTTTCTTGATGAAATTTCAAGTGCTCCGGGAAGCGTTACACAGGTTCGTGAATGTACTTCAAAGCTTATGCATTTGGGCAAAGGCGAAAATATTTCGATTCTTATTGTTGGACACGTTACAAAAGACGGTGCTATTGCAGGACCACGAGTTTTGGAGCATATGGTTGATACGGTTTTGTATTTTGAGGGTGAACGCAGGGCAAGTTACAGAATTTTGCGTGCGGTTAAAAATCGTTTTGGCTCAACAAACGAAATTGGCGTTTTTGAAATGAGAAAAGAAGGTTTGACGGAAATTACAAATCCTTCAGAATATATGCTTTCGGGGAGGCCTTTGAATGTTTCTGGGTCGTCTGTTACGTGCAGTATTGAGGGAACAAGGCCAATTCTTGTTGAAGTTCAATCGCTTATAACCTATACAAATTTTGGAATGCCAAGGAGAATGGCAACAGGTGTTGATTATAACCGAGTTACTTTGCTTATTGCTGTTCTTGAAAAACGTGTTGGTTTGAATTTGGGAAATTATGACAGTTATGTTAGCCTTGCGGGAGGAATTAAGATTGCTGAACCGTCATTGGACGCTGCTGTTGTTTGTGCGGTTGCATCAAGCTATAAAAATAAACAAATTGACCCATTTACAATTGTTTTTGGTGAAATTGGCTTGACGGGCGAGATGCGAGCGGTTGCTATGAGCGAAAAGAGAGTTATGGAGGCGGCAAAGCTTGGTTTTAAAACTTGTGTTCTCCCGAAAGAAAATTATAAAGAAGTTCAAAATATTCAAAATATCAAAGTAATTGGCGTTTCTTCGGTTTCGGAACTTTTAAATGCTGTTTTGTCATAGTTTTGTTAAAAATAAATTTAATGTGGCAGTTGAAAAAAATACAAAAGTGTAGTAAAATTAGAATTCGGTATGTTGTCTTATTTTTTATAATTAGAAGACACTGACTTTATATAAAACATATTCAATTATTAGGAGGATTTACAAATGGCTTTATATGAAGAATGGTTTAAAAAAGCGTATACTCGTGATGGAAAAACAAATAATCAGCTTTGGGACGATTATATCCCAAAAGAACAAAAAATATATGAATATATTCTTGAGGAAAAAGTTGAAAAAATTGAGGGAACAGTTAAAGAACTTAGCGAAAGATTTTCGATGTCTCCCGAATATATTGCCGGTTTTATTGACGGAATAAACGATACTCAGGAAGAAAAGGTTAATCTTGAGAACCTTGAAGAAAACACTTCTGTTTCGATAAAAATTGATTTTGAGGTTCTTTACAAAAAAATGGTTGAATATAAAGCAGACCATTTATATAATCTTCCTCAATGGAAAAATATATTCACTGAGGAACATATGAAAGTTCTTTACAAAGGTCAGAAAAGCTCAAAAACTTACGTTAGAGAAGAGAAAATTGGCAGAAATGACCCTTGCCCTTGCGGAAGCGGCAAAAAATATAAAAAATGCTGTGGTGCAAAATAATTTATGGAGACAATAATAAAAGCTGTTGATTTCAACAATCCCAAAAATGATGCAGATGTTTTTGAGCAAGCTGCGAGCATAATAAAAGACGGAGGTCTTGTTGCATTTCCGACAGAAACTGTTTATGGGTTGGGGGCGAATGCTCTCGACCCTGTTGCAGTTAAGAAGATTTATGCGGCAAAGGGTCGACCTTCGGACAACCCTTTGATTGTTCATATATCCGAGATATCTGAAATTTTGCCTCTTGTTAAAGAAATTCCGGAAAATGCGAAAAAGCTTATGGAAGCGTTTTGGCCGGGTCCGATTACTATGATTTTTAAGAAAACTGACATAATTCCAAAGGAAGTTTCGGGAGGGCTTGAAACGGTTGCAATTCGTTTTCCTGAAAACAAGGTTGCCAGATTTTTGATTAAAACTGCCGGTGTTCCGATTGCGGCACCAAGTGCAAATTCTTCTGGAAAACCAAGCCCGACAAGAGCATCACACGTTGAATTTGACTTGAATTCAAAAATAGATATGATAATTGACGGAGGATATTCGGAATTTGGTCTTGAATCGACAATATTAGATGTTTCCGGCGATGTTTTCTGTATTTTGAGACCGGGTTCGGTTACAAAAAATATGATAGAGCAAGTTGTTGGAAAAGTTAACATTGACAAAGCTGTTTTGGGAAAGCTTGAAAAAGACGAAAAGCCAAAGGCTCCGGGTATGAAATATACTCACTATTCTCCTTCCGCAAATGTAACGATAGTAAACGGAACCATTGACGATACGGTTGAGAAAATAAATTCTTTTGTTGCTGAAAATTCTGCGAAAAATATTAAAACGGGCGTTATTGCAACAGAGCAAACAAAAGACAGATATATTTGCGACAATATACTTATAATTGGCGACAGAAATAACCCAAAAGAAATTGCGGCAAATCTTTTTAAAATTTTGCGAAAGTGTGATTTTTTGGGGCTTTCTGAGGTTTATGTTGAGGCATTTGACGAAAATGAGGTTGGTTTGGCAATAATGAATCGTTTGAAAAAAGCGGCAGGTTACAATATTGTGAACGTATAGTTTATTTGCGTTATTTTATGAAAATCGGGTGTTTGGTATGTGTGGAAAAAAATTATTTGAACATAAAGTTAAAAATGTCATATTTGTTTGCACCGGAAATACGTGCAGAAGTCCTATGGCGGCGGCTTTGATGAAATCTTTTTCGGAAAAAGACAATTTGGGCATAAACGTTATTTCGAGAGGGCTTTCTGTTTTTGAAAATTCACCTGCAAGCGAAAATTCTGTTGAGGCTTTAAAAAAATATGATATTGACTTAACAAATCATTATGCAAAGGCTTTGACTTTTGAAGAAATTAATTCATCTGATTTGATTTTAACTATGTCTGAAAATCATAAAAATATGATACTTTCAGCTGTTCCGGAATGCAAAGACAAAGTTTTTACGTTATATGAATTTGCTTTTGGCGAAAGTTGTGATATTTTGGACCCTTTTGGCGGAAGTTTTGAAATTTATGCCGGCTGTCTTGACGAAATTTATAAATGTGTAAAAGAAATAATTGACAAAAATAAACTGAATTTATAGGAGTGTTGAACATTGATTGGTTTGGGCTGTGACCATGGTGGTTTTGAATTGAAAAACGAAATAATAAAATATCTTGAAGAAAATAATATTTCTTTTAAAGATTACGGAACATATACGGAAGAGTCTACTGATTATCCCATTTATGCGAAGAAGGTTGCAAATGCTGTTGTTTCGGGAGAATGCGAAAAAGGAATTTTGATTTGCGGAACAGGCATTGGAATATCCATAACGGCGAACAAAATTAAGGGAGTTCGCGCGGCTCTTTGTCATGATGTGTTTTCTGCAAAAGCAACACGTCTTCACAACGATGCAAATATTTTGGCTATGGGCGGAAGAGTTGTTGGTGCAGGGCTTGCAATTGAAATTGTTAAAGCTTTTTTGGAAACTGATTTTTCAAACGAGGAACGTCATATACGAAGAATAAATATGATTGAAGATTAGTTTTACGATTTTATATTTTTGATTGAAAAAAGCTTGCAATCATAGTTGAAAGCAAGCAAAATTGTAATTTATAATTGTGCGATGTTGCTTTAATTTTGTTTTGTTTGAAACGAAATTTTGCAAAAGATAACAAGGAGGAATTTGAAATGAGCAATTTATATATTTTGGACCACCCGCTTATTCAGAGCAAGCTTACAATGCTTAGAAACAAGGAAACTTCCGACAAGGAATTTCGTGAGCTTGTTGCTGAAATTTCGTCATTAATTTGCTATGAGGCTTCAAGAAATCTTTCTGTTGAGGAGACAACTGTTGAAACTCCTCTTGGACAGGCAAAAGGGAAAGTTCTTGAAAACAAAATTGGTATTGTTGCAATTTTGAGAACGGGAATTGGTATGGCAGAGGGGATTTTGTCTTTAATGCCAAACGCCAAACTTGGTCATATTGGTCTTTATCGTGACCCAAATACTTTGATGCCTATAGAATATTTTTGTAAAGTTCCGGAAGATTCGGAGCATTGCGAGATATTTCTTCTTGACCCTATGCTTGCAACAGGCGGAACAGCATCTTCCGCAATTCAATTTATAAAAGAAAGAGGAATTAAAAATATAAAATATCTTTGTTTGATTGCTGCTCCGAGCGGTGTTAAACGTGTTCAGGAAGAGCACCCCGATGTTGATATATATACAGCGGCTCTTGACGAATATTTAACTGAAAACGGATATATATTCCCAGGTCTTGGAGATGTTGGGAGCAGGCTTTACGGAACAAAATAACAGAAGGGAGTAATTATATTGGATCATAATTGGTTGCTGTATATGGCAGCATTTGCAACTTCCTTTGCGATTTCCCTTCTTACAACACCTCTTGCGAAAAAGTTGGCTTTCAAGTTGAAGGCAATTGATTATCCTAAGTCGAGAGGTCTTCACACAGAGCCTATGCCACGTATGGGCGGAATTGCTATTGTTCTTGGTTTTATGATAACGGTTCTTTTATTGGGCCCGTTTGTTTCGGATTTTATGTCAACGCAATTTACAGGATTTATGATTGGCGGAATTATAATTGTTATTTTGGGAATGCTTGACGATATATATGAACTTAGTGCAAAGTTTAAATTTATTGTTCAGATAATTGTTGCGGTGATTGTTGTTGAAACGGGAACAAGAATTGATGTTATAATGTGGCCGTATTGGGAATATTTTAAAAATTTTAATGCTCCGATAACAATTCTTTGGATAATTGGCGTTATAAACGCTGTAAATCTTATTGATGGTGTTGATGGGCTTGCGGCAGGGGTTACTTCAATTGCGGCACTTTGTTTGACGGTTCTTTGCATAATTTCCGGAAGTGCTACGGCAGTTGTTTTAACTTCAACTCTTGCGGGAGCTTGTCTTGGATTTCTTCCGAGGAATTTTAGCCCTGCCGAAGTTTATATGGGCGATACGGGTTCAACTTTTTTGGGATATGTTCTTGCGGTTTCATCGTGTATTGGCGTTTACAAAAGCTATGCGGTTTTATCGGTTGTAATTGCTGTTCTTGCAATGGCTTTGCCGATTTTGGACACACTTTTTGCAATGATTAGGCGAGCAATTAACCACAAACCTATAATGAGTCCGGACAGAGGGCATCTTCATCACAGATTGATTGACAGCGGATATTCTCACAGACAAGCTGTTATGATTCTTTATGGTTTGAGTGCAATAAGTGCGGTTATAGCAATTTTAATTGCTGTTCAAGATTTTCAGGCAACCGTTGTTGTTCTCTTGTTTTTCTTGGTTCTTTTACTTATGCTTTATGTTTATCGTTCAAGAACAAACAAATAATTTTGGACAAATGAAAGGTATGTGTTTTTGATGAAATTTTCATCTTTATTTGGTGATATGAAAACCAATATTTTGACAGAACTTGACAATATAAAAATAAATCTTGAAAAAGAGGGAAAAGAAGTTATTAACCTTTCTATTGGAACTCCTGATTTTGAGCCAGACAGGCACGCTCTTGATGTTTTGAGGGAAAGTGCTGAAAATCCTGAGCTTTTTAAATATGGTTTATATGATTGCAAAGAGCTTATAAATTCGGTTATAAATTGGTATGACAGGCGATATGGGGTTTTGCTTGAAGCAGAAAACATTACAACGATAAATGGCTCTCAAGAAGGTATGGCACATATTGCATTTCCTATTTGTGACAGAGGCGATGTTGTTCTTGTTCCGAACCCCGGATATCAAATATTTTCTTTTGGCCCGCAAATGGCAGGAGCTAATTTGGTTACATATCCTCTTTTGGAAGAAAACGATTATTTAATTGATTTTGACGCAATTCCAAAGGAAACAGCTGAAAAAGCAAAAATGATTGTTGTTTCATATCCGAACAATCCTGTTACGGCAACAGCGGACTATAATTTTTATGAAAGGCTTGTTGCCTTTGCAAAGAAATATGATATAATTGTTGTTCACGACAATGCGTATTCCGAGCTTGTATATGATTCGGCTCCGGGGATTTCTTTTTTAAGCGTTCCGGGAGCTATGGACGTTGGAATAGAGTTTAATTCGCTTTCCAAATCTTATAATTTGACGGGTTTGAGGCTTTCTTTTGCTATTGGAAACAAAGATATAATTCGACGTTTTAAAGCTTTTCGCTCTCAAATTGATTATGGAATATGTCGTGCAATTCAAAATGTTGCTATAGCGGCGTTGGACGGCCCACAGGATATACTTGACAGAAACAGAAGCCGATATAAGGAACGAAGAGATGTGTTATGCGAAAAGCTTAACGAAATCGGCTGGAAAGTTCCTTTTTGCAAAAGCACGATGTTTACTTGGTTTCCTATTCCCGAAAAATTTACTTCTTCTTCCGATTTTGCTTTGCGTCTTCTTGAAGATGCCGGAGTTGTATGTGTTCCGGGGGTTGGGTTTGGTTCTCTTGGCGAGGGATATGTTCGTATGGCACTTGTTCAGCCTGTTGACAAAATTATCAGAGCGGTTGACAAAATTAGAGAAAGCGGAATACTTTTATAGATTGTTGATATTGGGGTAATATTCGAAAGAATGTTATCTCAATTTTTTAGTTACGTTATGAATTTTTTGAAATTTAATTCATATATATATTGTGAGAGGACAAAGGCTATGCTTAGAAAAATGATGTTTTTGACAGTTACGATTATTCTTATTTTGGTATTTTGTTTCATTGTTTTTGCAAAGTCGGCGGAGAAAATCGATTCAGTTGTTTCGGGCGGTTTTGGAAGCAAAGAACTGTCGATTTATAATGTTGACGGAAATCTTTGCATATCTTTTAAAGATATGGCTTTGATTTTGAAAGATACGGAAGACAGATTTAATTTTAAATTTGACGAAAAACAGCAAAAATGCACTGTGCAAAAGGGTGTTCAATATTTGGGAAAGGGAGAGTTAACTGTTGGTGAAAAAAAATCTCCGAGTTATTCAACTTTTGAAATTGAATTTGATATTGGCGGAGATTTGAAGAAAGCAGATGTTTATAAAATTGAAGATGAATATTTTGCAACTTTTGGAATTTTTTTTAAAATTTTGGATTGTGAAATAAAAGAGGATTTGGAAAATTCAAAAATTGAGATTTCTGAAAAAATAACCAAACTTTCGGATTTTTCAAAAAAAGTTTCTTCTGTTACATCTTTGAACCAACTTTTTGAAAATACAAATTTGGAGAAAGCACGTGAGAAAATTAAGGAATGTTTTGAAAAAACTCTTGGAAAGGGGAATTTTTCGAAGTATTCCGAAGAGAAACTTTCAAGTTTTGAAATGTGTCACAGTTTTGAATTTCTTGAAAACGAACTTTATGTTGAAATATTTTCTTCCAGCGTTAAAATTCCGTATTCGGAAATTTCGCAATATTTCAATTCGGATATAAGAGATTATGCGATTATTTCGTTGTTGAACGATAAAATTAATTCGAATTTTTTAATTCAAAATATGGCTGTTGTTGAAACGGCGGGAAAATTGACTGTTTCTGCAAAAAACAAAGCCGATAAGCCACAGATTGACAGAAGCAGGCCTGTTATTGCTTTGACTTTTGACGACGGACCGAAAAAGGGAACAACGGAAAAAATATTGGATATTCTTGAAAAATATGATGCACGTGCAACATTTTTTGTTGTTGGGAGAATGGCAGAAAAAAATCCAAAAATTCTTAAAAGGGCATATGATATGGGGTGTCAGATTGGCAATCATTCATATTCTCACCCTATTTTGACAAAGTTGAAGCTTGAAGAGGCAAAGGCGGAAATAAACAAAACTTCAAACATTGTTTTTGAGGCAACGGGAAGCTATACATACATTGGGCGACCTCCTTACGGGGCTTTGAACCACGAAATAAAACAAGCGTCTCGTTTTGAATGGTTTAATTGGTCGATTGATACGTTTGACTGGAAAACAAGAAACGCTGATGATATTTACAACAACATTATTAACAATGCTCAAGATGGCGATGTTATTCTTATGCACGATTTGTATAATTCGACAGTTGATGCTGTTGGGCGAGCAGTTCCAAAGCTTGCGGAAAAAGGATTTCAATTTGTTACTATGCAGGAATTGATTGATTTGAAAGGCGGTGCAAGCAAAATTTCGGGACATATTAAAAAATGAGATAAAAATAAAACTGTGAATTTATTTTGGCTTGATTGGCTTTTATAAATTCACAGTTTTTTTGTTTATATTTGCATATTTGCCACTTTTTCGCAAGCTGTTATTGCAACTTCTTTTGTTTCTGTTGAAATTAAAAAACCGCTTGCGTGACAAAAATTTATGCCTTTTATTTTTGTTATTTCGAAAAGTTCATCGGGTGTTTTGTTTCGCCATTCATTTGGAAAAGGGCATCTTAATTCGGTTGTTTCGGTATTTACGGGAACGGCTTGTGCGTTGTATCCTCCTCTTTTTGAGGGATATATTACAAAAAGTTTTTTTGTTTCGCAAATTGCCTTTTTCCAAGGTATGAAATATGGCAGAAGAACATAATTTGACGAACTTTTTTCGATGTATTCACTTATAAGCTTATCACAATTTTCATAGCTTAATATATGCTCAAATTTCTTTTTTAATATTTCGAGAGCAAAATTTTTTGCTTCCTTAAAGGCTTCGTCTGATGTTTTGGTTGAGTTCCAGACGGGGTTAAAGCTTGAGATAATTCCGGAAAGGATATTTGGCTCACCGGTGTTGTCGGACAAATCAAGCTGTTGTATGAAATTTTTATCGAATTTTTCAGCTTCTTCGGAATTTAAAATTTGAGTTCCGAATTTTTGCCAAAGCAAACCGAAAGCGGCGTATGGAACTCCGTTTTCACGAATTGGGCTGTTTTCCTGATGGTGGTCAAATTCGCCGAAGCCTATATCAAAGACAATTCCTTTGAAATTTTGGTCGACCTTGAAACCTCTGTGTATTTCTATGTTGGGGTATAGATATGTTAATAATGCCGCAGAGAAAACATCATCGGCGTGGAATATTCCGGAATGCGTGAAAGCGGTTGTTATTTTTTCCATAAAAAATTTCTCCTTTGTTTTTTTTGAGCCTATGTTGTTTTATTAAATTAAATCAATAAATTGAATTTAAACTGATTGGTGGTATAGGCGAGCCACATAAACGAAGTTTATGTGGATATTATATCACAAAAATATAAATATGTGATTGTCAAAAATAATTTTAATTTAAGAAACGAAGGTTTGATAAAAATTTTTCGCTCAATAAATTATTGATAGTATTTTGAAATTATGTTTAACAATATTTCTTTTGCAACTCCGCCGGTTGCTTCTTTTGCTGTTTTATCATTTATACGAACGGCAAAATAATATTTTTTGTTTTCTTTTTCGAAAAAGCCGACAAACCAGCCTATGTTATCTTTTCCTGTTCCTGTTTTACCATATACGGAGATGTTTTTTAAGTTTGTGTTTTCAACATACATTATATCTTTTAATGTGTTTATGTTTTCTTCGGAATAAGGGCTGTTTTTATCAAATATTTTTTTTAAAACTTCTATTTGCTCATTTGGGGAGATTTCCAAAGAAGAGGCGAGCCAAAAGCCATTTAATTCTTTATCGGCATTTATATTGCTTCCCTCCCAGCAACTTATGTCACAGTTGCCATAATTTAGCGAATTTACTGCCGAAAGCATTTTATCTTTTCCAATTTTATCGATTAATTGTCTGAAGTACCACACGCAAGAGGCTTTGAATGCTTCTTTTAAATTTAGGTCTTTTTCCCAAGTTTCAAACGGATATTTTTTGTTTGAATATTTGAAAATTGAAT
Source organism: uncultured Lachnospiraceae bacterium (assembly GCA_964531385.1). GTDB lineage: Bacteria > Bacillota > Clostridia > Lachnospirales > CAG-274 > MGBC114079. The sequence continues at coordinate 45,849 of CAZHGC010000004.1, forward strand.
TATCGGCAGTTATTATATTTTCTTTTAGGGCGGTTATTGCGGCAACTATTTTAAAAGTTGAATATGGCGAAGTTCGTTCGTTACAATTTGTTTTGTTGTAGAATGTGAATTTTTTTTCGTTGTCACTATAGATTACGGCACAACCTTTTATATTTTTGAAACAATCTGAAAAATCTTTTTCTTCGGAGTTTTCCAAAGTTTTTACTATTGGCGATTGTTTGGAGGTTGTTTCGGTTGGAGGTTGAGATTGGGCAGGGGGTTCTTTGCTACAACCCACAGGAAGAAAAAGTGTTGATAAAATAATTGCAAAAATTTTTTTCATTAAAATCACTCCTTGATATTTTTTTTTGAGATGTTTAAAAATTCGTTTTATATAATTTTATATATTATTTTGGGGGTATAGGTTATATAAATTGAATTTTGGACATCTTCGGTTTATAATATTACAACTGTAATAATTATTTGTCAAGAAAAAAATAAAATTATTTTCTTTGTTAAGATGATTGGAGGGCTGATTTTTATTAATTTACTTAAATTGGTAAAAGCTGTATTTGTTGGAGCTGTTTTTATAGAATTTGAAACGGGGAAATTTAAGCTTTTTCAAACTCTTGACTTATATTTCGGTTGTGCTATATAATATATTTAAGGCGGTGTCGCATAATTGAATATTTTATTGAAAAAAGGAGGAATTTGTTTTGGGCAAAAGTTTTAGAGGTTTTTTATGCTCAATTTTGATGTTTAGTCTTTTGGGAAACGGGATTTTTTTGAACAATGTTTTTGCGGAAGAGTCTGCTCCTATGAGAAAAGCAAAATCGGCAATGACTATTAACGTTGGAAAGGAAGAAAAATTTCAATTTCATTCAATTCAAGAGGCTTTGGACTCTGTTAGGGAAGAGCCAACAGTTTATGCACCTTTAACTATTGTTATTAATGAGGGTGTTTATGAAGAAGAAATTCATGTTAAGCTTCCTTATGTTAATTTTGTTGCTCCGGAGGGAAAGAGTGCAAAAAACGTTGTTATTACATATGACAAGGCAAACGGACACGTTGATGACCCGACAAAAGTTGCAGGAACACAAAAATCAGCTACCGTTACGCTTGAAGAAACAGCTGTTGGATTTAGTGCGGAAAGGATAACATTTGAAAATTCTTACAACATTGGCGAAGAACATTCTCACAGACCTCAGGCACAGGCTGTTGCCCTTGTTAGTTTGACCGATAAAGTTTATTTTAATGATTGTCGTTTTATTGGCAGGCAAGATACCCTTTATCTTAAAGGGGCTTCAAAGGGAAAAACGATTTTTGGAGATGCAAACTCTGCAAGAGCGTATTTGAACAATTGCTACATTGAGGGAACTGTTGATTATATTTTTGGTGACGGAACTGCTTTTTTTGAAAATTGTCATTTACATATGACATATAGAGAAAACGGGGGGCATTATACCGCCGCAAATACGACTTTATCGAATATTGGATATGTTTTTTATAAATGTACTTTGACTGCTGACGAGAAATATGGAAAAGAGCCAAACAAAGTTGTTGATTTGGGAAGACCTTGGCAAGCTGACGGCGGTTATCCTTGTTATGGTTCGCAAACTGTTTTTATCGATTGTGTTATGCCGGATTGTCTTAACACAAAAGGTTTTGTCCCTTGGAACGACAGCACTGTTACAAATAAAATCAGATATATGGAATATGGTTCGGTTAATTCACTTGGAGAAAAAATTGAACTTGCTCCGGTTAGAAATGATTTTATGAAGCTTCTTACAAAAGAGCAGGCGGAAAGCTATACTGCCGCAAATGTTCTTAATGGCTGGAACATTAAGGGTGAGAGCGAAAAAAAAGTTTTGGATATTACTCTTGATAAATATTCTTTGAGTATTCCTAAAAATTCTTCCAAAAGCGTTAGGGCGTTGGTTTTGCCTCTTGACGCAACAAACAAAAATATTAAATTCAGCGTTTTGGACGAAAAAATTGCTTCTGTTGATTCTTCCGGAAATGTTTTTGGTGTTTCGGAAGGAAAAACTAAACTTGTTGCGGAAACGGAAGAAAACGGATTTAAAGTTTTTGCTGATGTTGTTGTTACTCCGGAAAGGACAAATGTTCCCCTTGTTAAAGAAATTAAAATTAATCAAAAAGACGGCGTTAAAAACGGTGATACAATTTCTCTTGAATATAGTTATGAACTTAAATCCGACGATGTTATTGACAATGCTCTTATTAAATGGTGTGCTGTTGATTTGGACGGAAAAGAATATGTTTTGACTCAGGGAAGAGGAAAAGATTTTAAAAATTATGTTATCGACGATGCTGATGTTGGATTTAAAATAAGAGCATATGTTTATCCGGAAACAGTTACAACTTATGGTGAAAGCGGAGAAGCTGTTTTTGCGGAACTTGCTGATGTTGTTTTTGAAAACGAAAAAGTTTCCGAACTTTATTTTAGAGATAATTTTTCAGATTTGAATGAAAATTGGATTTCAAACGGAAATTTTATTCAGTATAAAAATGACGAAAACGAAAAACCTTGGGAAAACGTTTTATATGAGGCAAGAATGAGATTTGACCCCAAAAAAGACGGGATAAGTTCTTCGGACTCGATTGATATTTACACTGCTTACACAGGGAAAAACAAATCATATTACAGACTTAACTTTAAAAGAGGTTCAAACACAGAGTCTTTGAAAGCATATCTTTACAAAAAAGAGGAAAGAAAAGAAGAAGTTCTTCTTGCTTCTGATGAAAAAAGCCTTTCAAAACGTATTCCTCAAGCAAAAGGAGAAGAAAATCCGTTTTTCTTTGTTAGGGAGACTATTGAAAACGGAAATATTAATGTTTCGTTGACACTTGAGGGAGAAAGCCAGCCGGCTATGGTTATGACTTTTGAAGATAATAATTCGCTTAAAGGTTTTACAGCTTTTGAAAGTACTTCCGATGCAATTTTGGCAACGACTTTGACTGTTAGAAAATATTCTTTGCCAAAAGAAAAAGAAGACGTTATTAAAATTTGCCTTGTTGGAGATTCAACCGTTAAAAGTTATGGTGAAGACAACAGCATTGGTGGTTGGGGAGAATATTTACAACATTATTTTGACAGCGATTATGTTAAAATTATTAACAAGGCAGAGGGCGGGAGAAGTACACGCTCGTTTATAAATCAAGGTCGTCTTGATGATGCGATTGGGCAAATTGGAAAAGGGGATTATCTTTTAATTCAGTTTGGTCATAATGATGCAAGAACGGACGAAAGTGCTTTTCTTGAACATTCGGTTCCTTTGGGAAAACCTGATGCAAACGGAATTTATCCAACTAATGCCGGAATTAAATCTAAAACGCCACAAGGTATTTTTGAGTTTTACAAAGATATGCCGTATGGTGATACTTTTTATTCATATGAGAGCGGTGGAACTTTTAAATGGTTTTTGAAACAATATGTTGAAGAGGCGAGAAAAGTTGGTGCAATTCCTGTTTTGATTACTCCCGTTGCAAGAGTTTTCTTTGACAAAGACGGAAAGATTACTCCGCACCATGGCGAAGATGACGGATATGTTAAAGCTGTTTTACAGGTTGCCGACGAAATGGACGTTATTTGCGTTGATATGTTTGATATTACGAAAACAATGTATGAAAACTATGGTGTTAGAGTTACTCAAGGGCTTCAAAATATTAAATCTGACGGAAGTATGGACATTACTCATTATAATAAATTTGGCTCGAATATTGTTACGAGCAAGCTTGTTGAGGCTCTTAGACAAGCCGGCATTTATGCTTGCGTTTATTCGAAACCTTCGGACAAGGCTGTTTCTAAAACAGAAGATTTGAAATCGGCTATGGTTTATGTTGTTGGGGGAACTTCTGCAGCAAGTTCCGATGACGATGATTATGTTGTTTCGAAAGCCGGTTGGGGAGATTATATTCAAAAATATTTTTCCGAGCAAATTAATGTTTTGAATATGGCTGTTGACGGAGAAAGTTCCAAAAGCTATTTAAACAACGCAAACTATAAAAATGTTTTTGCGAATGTTTCAGAGGGGGATTATGTTTTAATTCAATTTGGCTCTGATGACGTTGAAAAAGAAAATTTGGAGAAATATACAACACCTTTTGGAGACAAAGAAACAGAGGGCTCGTTCAAATATTATCTTTATAATTATTATATTAAGCCGACTGTTGAGAAAAAGGCTGTTCCTATCCTTGTTTCACCTTGTGCAAAAAGCGAATTTGACAATGAGAAAAAAGCAATTGACACATATTCGGATTATATTACGGCTATGAAAGAGCTTGCAACGGAGACGGGAATAAATTATATTAATCTTAACGAAACTTTGAGAGATTATTATACTAAAAACGGTGAGCCGAAAGCGTTGTTAAACCACGCTGTTTACAAAAGTTCTCTTGACGGAAACAAAGGTTATGACACTGTTGGACTTAGCAAAGCGGGTGCTTTGGAAGTTGGAAAAACATTTTTAAAACAAATTGGTTTTTCTTCTGCAACTTTGAAAGATTATATCAATTCGACATTAATTGATGAAGATGAATTTGTTGAAAAGGGGCAATTTGTTTATGATGTTTTGAAACTTATCGATGATGATGAAAAGCTTGAATATAACGGTGAAAATTTTGATGATATTTCAAACGGCAAAACTTATACAGAGGCTGTTGGACGAGCAAAACAGCTTGGTTTTATAACAGGAGAGACAGATAATTTGTTTAAACCGGAAGATGATATTACTTCTTTTGAACTTAGAAAAATTGTTTTGGCTGTTTTGGACTTTAAAGGAAAAAGAGGAAGTTTTAATCTTAAAGCTTTTGATAATTTAAGCAATGAAAAAATTTCAATTTATGACGAAGCTTATATTTTAAGGAAGATGTATGAAGCTTTGAATTGATTTTTTGTTGGGCAAAACAACCTTGGAAATGAGTTTATAAAATTGCTTGAAAAGGGGGGTGTGGAAAATTTCACACCCCTTGAATTGCGAAAAATGATATTTTTGATTACGTGTTGGTTGCTATAATTTTTATTTATTGGAGATATGGATTTATGAAAAAAGATTTTAGAAAGATTTCTCACGTTGAAGCAAAAAAAATTATGGATAATGAAAAAGATATTGTTATTCTTGATGTTAGAGAGCCTGACGAGATTGAAGAGGGATATATTGACGGAGCGATTTTTATACCGAAAGACGATATTTTAAAAAAGGCGGAGGAAGTTATTCTTGATAAACACAGAAAAATTCTTGTTTATTGCAGAAGCGGAAAAAGAAGCAAAGAGGCTTGCGAGAAACTTTTGGCACTTGGTTATGATGATGTTTATGATTTTGGCGGAATAATGGACTGGCCTTTTGAGATTGTTATGTAAAAATGCTTTAAAACAGGGCTTTTGGATTTTATAAACGGCTGATTTTATTTTTAAAGTTATGAAATTGTTAGCACTCTTTTTTGATGAGTGCTAATTTTTTTCTTGACTTTTTTTATTTAAGTGATATTATTATATATAGATTATTGAAACACTGGACAAAGACCGAATTTTAATAAACGTGTAATATTTTATACTTATTGTTTTTGTTTTGCGGTGTTAATTTTGATATTTTGATTTTTTTGGGAGGCATTATAAATGGAAAAAGGAAACTTGTCTATAAACAGCGAAAATATTTTACCTATTATTAAAAAATGGCTCTATTCGGAGTCGGACATTTTTTTGCGTGAACTTGTTTCAAATGCTTGCGACGCTATTACAAAACTTCAAAAGCTTTGCAATATGGGCGAAGCGGAGGTTTCCGCAGATACAAAATATTGTGTTAACGTTATTCTTGACAAGGAAAGCGGAACTATCAAAATTGTTGACAACGGTATTGGTATGACTGCTGATGAAATTAAAGAATATATTACTCAAATTGCTTTTTCGGGGGCAAGTGATTTTATTAATAAATATAAAGACAAAATTGATGAGGGTGGAGACATTATTGGTCATTTTGGTCTTGGATTTTATTCTGCTTTTATGGTTGCGGACAAAGTTCAAATTGACTCGCTTTCTTACAAAGACGGTGCAACGGCTGCAAAATGGATTTGTGACGGCGGTATTGAATTTGAAATTGGCGAAAGCGATTATGACAAGAGAGGAACGGTTATTACTCTTTACATTGGCGAGGACGGAAAAGAATTTTTAAATCCTTTTAAAATTAAAGAGGTTTTGGCTAAATATTGTTATTTTATGCCGATTGAAATTTATTTTGAAGATGTTGAGGAAGCTAAAAAGGCAGAGGCTGAAACAGAAAAAAATGATGATGAAAAAAGTTCTGAGCCTAAGCCGATTAACAAAACAAATCCTTTATGGCTTAAAGACCCAAAAGATTGTTCTGACGAGGAATATAAAGAATTTTATCATCAAGTTTTTACAGATTTTAACGAACCTCTTTTTTGGATTCACCTTAATATGGATTATCCTTTCAGACTTAAAGGTATTTTATATTTTCCAAAACTTAAACACGAGCTTGATTCGATTGAGGGACAAGTTAAACTTTACAATAATCAAGTTTTTATTGCGGACAATATAAAAGAGGTTATTCCGGAATTTTTGCTTTTGCTTAAAGGAACTATTGATTGTCCGGATTTGCCACTTAACGTTTCGAGAAGTTTTCTTCAAAACGACGGATATGTTACAAAGATGTCCAAATATATTACCAAAAAGGTTGCTGACAAACTTAACAGTCTTTTCAAGAAAGAACGAGAAGAATATGAGAAGTTTTGGGACGATATAAGTCAATTTATTAAATATGGCTGTTTGAGAGAAAAAGATTTTTATGACAAAGTTAAAGATTCTCTTTTGTTTAAAACAACAAAAGGCGAGTATGTTACTTTAAACGAATATCTTGACAAAAATAAAGAAAAGCACGAAAACAAAGTTTTCTATGTTACTGACGAAAAACAGCAGGCACAATATATTAAAATGTTTGAGGACAACGGTATGGAGGCTGTTATTCTTGATACAAAGCTTGACAATCCGTTTATGTCGGCAATTGAAATGTATAACAATGGTGTTAGCTTTGCAAGAATTGATGCGGACATTGCAGATACTCTTAAAAACGAAGAGAGCGAAGACGACAAGGCTCTTACGGAAAAAATGGAGACTGTTTTTAAAGATGTTCTTAAAAAAGACGACCTTAAAATTAAAGTTGAAAGCCTTAAAGCATATGATGTTTCGGGAATTATTCAGCTTAGTGAGCAATCAAGAAGAATGAAAGAAATGAGCAGTATTTACGGTATGAGTTTTGGTGATATGCCTGCTGACGAAACTTTGATTTTGAACAGCAACAACAATGTTGTTAAACTTCTTGCCAAAATATATGATGATGAGACAAGGAAAGATGATGTTTCTCTTGTTTGTAAACAAATTTACGATTTGGCAATTATGAGCCATAAACCTCTTGAAATGAATGAGATGACTGAATTTATTGCAAGAAGTAACAAAATTCTTGAAATGACTATGGAAAACAAATAGGACGTTATTTTTGAGTTATTTCCCCTTGCTTTTTTGCAAGGGGATTTTATGCGATTATGGATTTTGAAGAAAAGTCTGATTTCCTTTTTTTGGGGGGTTGGGCTTTTTGTGTTTTGGCAAATTGCACAATTTGGTTTGGGTGCAATTTTATGAAATATGTTTTGCATTTTTGGCGATTATATTATTGTTTTGTGAAAAGAAGTTTTGTATAATAAAATTAAATTGGAAATAAAAAATATTTAGCGACCCGAGGAAAATTGAACAACTTTTTGAAAGCCGTAACTATTTTTAATGAATGGGAGGATTTATATGGACAAAGGAAATCTAAGAGGAAGTATTAAGAAAAAAATAATTGTTTATACGACGTCTGTTATTGTTGTGTTGATTGCTGTTTCTTCTGTTATTATGATGTTTTCTATGCAGTCGCTTACAGATACGATTCTTTTGGACACGTTACAGCCTATGGTTAAAGAGTCGGCGAAAACGGTTGAGGGAAATTTGCATATTTTGGCTGACAGAATGATGAGCATTGCAGACGATAACAGACTTTTGGTTGTTGGAGAAGATTATAAAGAAAAATGCAACGAGGTTCTTTCGGAAGCAAAGGAAGTTTATGAACTTTATGAACTTGGGCTTTATGATAAAGACGGGAATTTATATTTGGGAACAGAGGGAACGGAAGCTTCGATTTCTTCCGAAAAGATATTTGAATATTTAAAGAAAACCGATAATTTTTCTATTGGTGAATTTGATTATTTCCAAAACAACATTGGCATTACTATGGGTATGCCTGTTAAAGTTAACGGAGAAACGGCTTATTATCTTATTGGGGCATATAAATATGATGCTCTTAACGATGTTCTTATAAATATTAATATTGGAAAATCGGGAAAACCTGTTATTATTGACAACTCTGGTAAGATTGTTGGACATCAGGACACCGAACTTATTAAAAAAGAAATGAATATTTTTGATGGTTGTTCAAATTCGGCAAAAGATGTTTATACAAGAATGACAACAGGCGAAACGGGTTCGGCACAAGCTGTTGTTGATGATGAAAATACATTTATTGCTTTTGCACCGATTGGGGGAACTCAATGGTCTTTGGCTGTTCAAGTTCCAAAATCGGATTATACATATTTAACAAACAAAGCTATAATTGTTACGATTTTGGCGGCGGTTGTTATGCTTTTGATTGCTATTGCCATAATTTATAAATTTTCAAAATCTATTTCTGTTTCGGTTAGTATGGCGACAGAGAGAATTGGAAAACTTGCTGACGGGGATTTGAAAACGGCTGTTGAAGTTGTTAATTCGAAAGACGAAATGGAATTTTTGACGGGGTCTTTGAATATGACTATTTCGAGCATTAATTATTATGTTTCGGAAATTAAGCGTGTTCTTTTTGATATTTCAAACGGAAACCTTAACATTGATGTTGACGGCGAATATAAAGGTGATTTTATTGTTGTTAAGGAGTCGCTTGCACATATTGTTGATTCTTTGAACGATACGATGAATTTAATTAATGATTCTGCCGGAAGCCTTAGCAATACGGCTATGAATTTGAAGAACGAATTTGAAAGACTTCATCTTGCTTCTGTTAATCAAAATGAGTCTGCCGAAAAGCTTGTTTGCGAAGTTGAAACTGTTGGTCAAAAACTTTTGGACGTTTCCAAAAATTCGGAAAGCACGAAAGAAAGCGTTGCGGAAATTGCAATTAAAATTCAAAAAGGAAACGACAGAATGGTTTTATTTTCACAAGCTATGGACGAGATAAGTTATAATGCTCAGGAAATTACTAATATAAGCAAAGCCATTGAAGATATTGCATTGCAAACGGAGCTTTTATCATTGAATGCTTCTGTTGAGGCGGCAAGGGCAGGCGAATATGGAAAAGGTTTTGCTGTTGTTGCCGAAGAAGTTAAAAAATTGTCGCTTGAAAGTACGGAAGCTGCGAAAAGCAGTAGTAATATGCTTTTGAATATTCATAACACTATTGAAAAAGGGCTTGAACTTATGAAAGAAATGTCAGATGCTTTTGATGAGATTTCGCAAGTTTCAAAAAGCATTGAAAACATTACCGACGAGCTTGGTGTTGCTGTTAATGTTCAGCAAAGTTCTTTGACGAGTATGGCAGACGATATTTCAAGTATTTCGCTTATTGCTGATGAAAATCTTAAAAATTCGGAAACAGCAAAGAAATTCAGCGATGAAATTTCGAACGAGGCTAATAGATTGCATACTATGATTGGCAAGTTTAATTTGAGGAGGGACAGAAAATGATTAAAAAATTATTTTTGAGTTTGAATTTGATTATTTTGGCTGTCTTTTGTATGGCTTGTTCTGATGAAAATGTTATGCAAGACGGTTATTACAGTGCACAAATGCAAAATGAATATTTTGGTTGGTATGAATTTGTTACAATTACTGTTAAAAACAATGAAATTGTTGCAACGGAATTTAATGCAAAGAACGACAGCGGTTTTATTAAAAGCTGGGATAACGCATATATGAAAAATATGAATTCCATTTCGGGAACTTATCCAAACGAATATACAAGGAAATATGCGGCTCAGCTTACTGAAAAGCAAAGTGATGATATTGATACTTTGACGGGAGCGACAAGCTCGGGCGAAAATTTTAAACTTCTTGCAAAGGCTGTTATTGAACAAGCAAAAAAAGGAGATTCGAGCGTTGTTTTTGTTTCCGGCGGAGAATTGAAAGAATGATTTTAGCAACAAAGCTATTGTTTGATTTGCATTATTTTGAATATATGACAAACACCACAGCATAAGCTGTGGTGTTTGAGGTGACTGACTAATTTATTAAACCGTTTTTGAACGCCGTAATCATTTCATTTGTTAGGCTTACATCATCGGGCTTTACGGGAATTTCCTCTTTTGAGAACCATTCGGCTTCTTGCAATTCGGCTGTGTCGAGGGTTATATTATCGGAGCCGTCAAGTTCGGCGAAAAAGCCGAAAAGCAATGTATCTGTGAACGACCAAGGCTGGCTTTTATAATATTTTAAATTTTTTACTTTTAAGCCGACTTCTTCCATAACTTCACGCTTTACGGTTTCTTCGATTGTTTCGCCTATTTCCGCAAAACCGGCTATTAGAGCATATTTTTTATAGTCTCTTCCTGCATATTTTGAAAGAAGCAATTTATCTTTATTATATATTCCGACGATTACTGCCGGCGAAATTTTTGGATATTCAACGGCGTTGCATTTTGGACAAAACAGCATTCTTTCTTTTTCGGATTTTTGAAGCTTTTCGCCACAACTTCCGCAGAATTTTCTTGATTTGTACCAATTAAAGAGTTGCAAGCCTGTTACAGAGGCAAACGCTATGTGCTTGGGTTTTGCTGTTCTTAGCAATTCAATTGAGACAAACTCATATTTTTTATATATTGAGGAGCTGAAATTGTTTAATATATAGAACGAGTTGTTTTCGATTGAGAAGAGATAAATGTAATCGTTCCAATATTCTTTTTCAAAATCCGAAAATTTTGGGAGTGATATTATGTTGTTTTCTTTTTTTATTAAAATTTCTCTGTTTTTGCAAATTATTACGGAGTTTTCTTTTGTTGGCGGAACGGGCTTGTATTCGTTTGAAAGATGCAAAGGGAAAATATCTTGTATCATTTTTGATGTCTCCTTAGTTTTTTATTTATTGAGGTATTGATTTTTTGCATTTGGCATATTATTTATAATGATTTAATTTTGGTATATTTGGCATATTGATTTTTAAATGCTGTGTATGTATAATATAAAGTTAGTGGTTATATTGGCAGTTGCTACATAAGCGTTTAAAAATTTATGTGGTGAATGTTTATTTAGTTATTGTATCATAAAAAATAAAATTATCAATAGTTATGGAGGTTTATTTTATGAAAGTTTTATTATTGAACGGGAGCCCGCACAAAAACGGGTGTACGTATACTGCTTTGAGTGAAGTTGAAAAAGCCTTGAACGAGAATGGAATTGAAACAGAAATTTTTCAAATTGGGACAGAGGCTGTTTCGGGCTGTATTGCTTGCGGAGCCTGTCTTAAAAACGGAAAATGTTTTAGAAACGACAATGTTAACGAATTTATTGAAAAAGCGGCTTTAGCAGATGGTTTTGTTTTTGGTTCGCCTGTTTATTATGCAAGTGCTTCCGGACAAATTTCATCTTTCCTTGACAGAGCTTTTTACGGAAGAGGAAAGCTTTTTGCAGGGAAACCGGGAGCGTCTGTTGTTAGTTGTCGACGAGGCGGGGCTTCGGCTGCATTTGACCAGCTTAATAAATATTTTACCATTTCGAAGATGCCGATTGTTTCTTCTCAATATTGGAATCAAGTTCATGGGAACAGTCCTGATGAAGTTCTTAAAGACCTTGAGGGTATGCAAACTATGAGGACTTTGGGAAATTATATGGCTTGGCTTCTTAAATGTATTGATGCCGGAAAAAATGCGGGAATTGAAAAACCTGTTGATGAACAAGCGGTTAAGACGAATTTTATAAGATAGACGGTAATAAAGGAACTTGTTTATTTATGATTTTGAACCAAAGGGCATTTGTTTGAATTGTTTTTAAATTTGCGGTGTTTATTTATGTTTTTTGCGATTTTTTTGGAGGGCTACATATGAAAAAAGTTTTACTACGAATTTTATGCACTTTTATGAGTGTTGTTTGTTTTTTTGTTATGAATTGCGTTTGTGTTTTTTCGAGTTCTGACGAAAAAGCACAAAATAAAATTTATCCGTCTGAAAATATAAAAACGCTTTTGGGCGAAGAAAATTATTCTTTTTTGGCTGAAGAAGGGGTTATTGCAGAAAACCCATCAACAGTTGAAAGTGTTCCGAATGTTTCGGGTTCTTCTGTTGAGATTTCTTCCGTTCAGACTTTTGACAAACATTTTGTTATTGTTACTTTAAACGCACAGCTTAGCACAGTTAAAACAAGCGACATTATTTTGAAAAAATATTCTGACAATTGGTATTCTTTGAGCCCTTCTTTGAGTAATTTATCAGCTTCCGATTCGGCATATACAATAAATGAAAAAGGTGAAACTGTTTTTATATACTATGTTGAAACGGAACTTGACGGAATTAGGATTGTTCCAGACAGAAGCGGAAGCAATTTTTCAAATTTGGAAGAAGAGATTACTGTTGCGGACAATTATTTGTCTTGGCAGATGGACAACGGAGGTTGGGACAAGAAAGTTGAGGAGCAGGCCAAAACAGCCTGGGACGGTGTTTCTGCAAAAAATAAATTTTCCGGTTGGACGAGTGTTGACGGAGAGCCTATTGGAACGATTGATAACGCTGCAACTTATACACAGATGAGACAGATTGCGGCTGTTTACAGAGAGGTTAAAGATGAAAAATATAAGGAAAGCGTTGAAAGAGGGCTTGAATTTATTTTTAATTTGCAATATGAATCCGGCGGATTTGCACAGGTTTATCCGAGAAGAGGGAATTATTCCGATAATGTAACTTTTAATGATGAGGCGATGATTAGCGTTTTAATTATGCTTGAAGATATGCAAAACGGTGCATATCCCTTTGATTCGGACATAATAAGCGAAGAATATAAAGCGAAGATTGCAACATCTTTGGAAAAAGCAATTGATTTTATTTTGAAATCTCAAATTGTTTCACAAGGCAAGCTTACGGCATGGTGTGCTCAGCACGACCCTGTTTCTTATGAGGCAAGAGGTGCAAGAGCGTATGAACTTCCGTCAATTAGCGGTTCGGAGTCAGTTGCAATTGTTAAGTTTTTGATGAGCAGAAAAAATCAGACCGATGAAATTAAAAATGCGGTTGATTGTGCTATTCAATGGTTTAAAGATTCGGAGGTTAAAGGCGTTCGTTATTATAAAAACGACCCTGACGAGATTTATTTTGTTGAAGATGCAGATTCAAGCTTGTGGTATAGATTTTATGAAATTGGAACAAATTTGCCTATATTCTGCGACAGAGACGGTGTTGCAAAACATAATATTGCCGAAATTGGCGAGGAAAGGCGAAACGGCTATTCATGGAGCGGTCAATGGCCTGCAAAAATTATTTCTGTTTATGATGATTATGGATATTATGCGAATAAAGTTCAAGCTTATGTTTCAAAAAATAATTCTAAAACAAGCGACGGTTATAAACTTGTTAAAAAGAGTGCTGTTGATGCAAGCAATGAAATTGTTCTTTTGAAAGATGATGAGAATTTGAGCGAGAGTTCAAGTGAAAGTATGAGCGAGGAAAGCTCAAGCGAAGAGAGTACAAGCGAAAGTACGAGCGAGGAGAGCTCAAGCGAAGAGAGTTCAGGCGAGAGCTCAAGTGAGGAAAGCTCAAGCGAAGAGAGTTCAAGCGAAAGTACGAGCGAGGAAAGTTCAAGCGAAAGTACGAACGAAGAAAGTACAAGCGAAAGTACGAGCGAAGAGAGTTCAAGTGAAGAGAGCACGAGCGAGGAAAGTTCAAGCGAAGAAAGCTCAAGCGAAGAGAGTTCAAGCGAAGAGACCTCAAGTGAGGAAAGCTCAAGCGAAGAGAGTTCGAGCGAAAGTACGAGCGAAGAGAGTTCAAGCGAAGAGAGTTCGAGCGATAGCACAAGTGAAGAGAGCACAAGCGAGGAGAGTTCGAGCGAAGAAAGTTCAAGTGAGAGCACGAGCGAGGAAAGCACAAGTGAAGAGAGCTCAAGCGAAAGCGAAACTTCCATTGAGCCGACAAGCACCGAATTTTTGCCGGAAGATGACAAGGTGTTTTTACTTGGCGATGCAGACGGAGACGGAATTTTGACAATTAATGACGCATCGTTGATATTGCAATACGTTTTGAACAATGATAATATTATTTATATTAAAAATAATAACTTGAAAAGAATTAAGATTGCTGATAAAGAGGAAATTACTGCTCTTGATTCGGCAATGGTTTTGAAAAAGGTTTTGGATAGCCTTTGGAAGTTTGATTGATAGTTAAAAAAGGTTTGAAAAGGTTCTTTGTTGACTGTGGCGGTTGATGAAGAGCCTTTTTTTGTTGGGGGAAAGGGAAGAGGGGAGGGGAGTTTGAGTTTTGGAAAGGGAGAGGAGCGGAAAGACGAGGGAAAGGAAAGAGGGGAGTTTTTGGAAAAAGGAAAGGGGAATTTTTAGGAGGGGGTTTTTGTAAAATAAGGAGGAGAGTTTGAGTTTTGAAAAGGGAGAGAGGAGCGGAAAGACGAGGGAAAGGGAAAACGGGAAACAGGGGATTTTTGGAAAGCAAAAAAAGAAACAAAGAGGCATTTTTGAAAAGTTGAGGAATTTTAAAAGGGTGTGTTTATTTTTGTTGAACACACCCTTTTTGAAATTTATAGGATTATAATTTGTTGCAAGAAAAGCACTATTAAAGTTTGAATATTAAATTAATCTTCGAGCAATTTTTTTGCATCAACGTATGCGGAAATTCCGGCAACAACTTTTTTTGCTTCTTTCATTGCAAGAACAACGGTTGCGGGTTGGTGGACAACGTCACCTCCGGCAAACACGCCTTTGAGAGTTGTCATACCGTATGGACGTTCTTTTGTTATAACGTAGCCGGCTTCGTTTACGTCAATTCCTTTTGTTGTTGATATAATTCTTCTTGCCGGTTTTGAACCGATTGCAAGCAAGATTTTATCGGCAGGAATTATTATTTCACTTCCGGAGCTATTTGCTTTTAAACCGACTATTTTTCCGTCATTGCCAACATATTCAAGCGGTGTTGTTTCCCACATAAATTTTACGCCGTCGTTGACAGCCCCGTCATATTCGATTTTTGAGGCACTTATTGTTTCGATTGTGCTTCTATAGAGAACGGTTACGTTTTTTGCACCCATTCTTAAAGCAGTTCTTGATGCGTCCATTGCAACATTTCCGGCACCAATTACCAAAACATTGTCGCCCTCGTTTACTGAAACTTCTTGTTTGCTTAATTTTCCGTCGTTATACAAAGAAACCATTCTTAGAAAATAGTTGGATTGAACAATTCCTGCCAAGTCTTTTCCGGGGATATTAAGTTCTTTTGCCAAAGCTGTTCCTGTTCCGATGAATATGGCATCAAAGCCTCTTTCGAAAAGCTGGTCGATTGTTATATCTTGTCCGACTATGCAATTATTTATAAAATGAACGCCAAGTTCTTCAATTCTTCTTGTTTCTCTTCTGACAACATCTTTTGGAAGTCTGAATTGCGGAATTCCATATAAGAGAATTCCTCCGGGTTCGTTTTCGGATTCATAGACAACAACGCTGAAGCCTTGAAGAGCTAAATCACCGGCAACTGTTAAACCTGCAGGACCAGAGCCTATTACAGCAACTTTACCTCTTGTTTTTGCGGGGATATTTTCTCTTGTTAAATTCATTTCGGCATCAAAATCTGCGATGAATTGTTCGAGTTTTCCGATTTTTATTGGTGCACCTTTTTTTCCGAGAATGCAATGCCCTTCACATTGTTTTTCGTGGGGGCAAACTCTTCCGCAAACAGCGGGCAAGTTTGTTTTTGCCGCAAGAATTGCTCGTGCTTCGCCGAGATTTCCTTTTGAAAGTTGATTTATGAAATCGGGAATATCATTTTCTATTGGGCAACCTGTTTTACACATTGGTTTTTTACAATTGAGACACCTTTTTGATTCGGTTATTGCTTCACTCATTGTGAATGGTGTGCTGTCAACCTCTTGTTCAACATTATTTATATTTTCGAATTGATTATCCATTTTTTACCCTCCCAAATATTTATATAAAATTATTCAATTATGTTTTTTAAGAAATTTAAAAGCTTTTGATTTTGCTCCGGCAAGAGAATGCAAAATCTTAAATAACGATTTCCCAAGAATGCAAAATCAGAAGCATCTCGTATTATAATTTTTTGTTTTATGAGCGTTTCGAAAACCTTGCTTGATGTTATATTTTCATTTAAAAGCTTGATGAGTATGAAATTTGATTCGGTTTCGAAAACTTTTATATTTTTAAATTTTTTTAATTCGCCGACAATTCTTTTTCTTTCAGAAGAAATAAGATTTTTTGTTTTTTTGATATATTCATTGTCGTTGAACATAACTTCGCTTGCAACGGAAGCGAAAATATTAACCGACCAAGGGTCTTTTTTTGAATTTATTGAATTTAAAATTTTTGGATTTGAGCAAAGCCCATATCCAAACCTTAGCCCCGGAGTTGCAAAGAATTTTGCTGTTCCGCGGACAATAAAGAGATTGTTATATTTTGGAATTAACGAAACGGAAGAAAAGTTTTTTTCTTCATCGGTAAATTCGATATATGTTTCGTCGACCATAACATATATATTTTTTTTCAAACAATGATTTAAAAGAGTTTCGAGCTCTGAAGAGTTTACAGCTGTTCCTGTTGGATTGTTTGGATTGCACAAAACAATTAAATTTGTATCGTTTGGAATGAAGTTTATGAGTTCTGAAACATTAAGTTTGAAATTATTTTCTTCTTTTAAGGGGAACAAAACTGTTGTTCCGCCGGTTAGCCTTATTTCTCGTTCATATTCTGAATAAGAGGGTGAAACAATTACGGCAAGTTTTGGTGTGATTGATTTTATGAAAAGGCTTATAAGTTCTGTTGCACCGTTTCCGGGGATTATATTTTCAAAATTTACACCGGTGTATTTGCCGACATTTTTTCTTAATGAAATATAATTTACGTCAGGATAAGCGGAAATACAATCAACATTTTTTATTATGGCATTTTTTATGCTTTGAGATATACCGAGAGGATTTACGTTTCCTCCGAAATTTATAAGTTCTTCTTTTGGTATGTTGTATTTTCTGCCGATTAGGTCTAAATCGCCGCCATGTATATTTTCTGTCATTTTTGTACGCTTCCTTTACTTAAAAATTGGCTTAAAATTATTTTTGCAAACTTCAAAAAAAGATTGGTTTATTTTGGAGGTCTTTCTCCGAAATATTGGTAATAATCTATTTTAACGTTTCCGTTAAAAAGCTTTCTTTTTTTGTCGGCTTTTCCTCCGTAAAGCTTTTCGAAGCCTTCGTGAGATGTTATTGCATAGAAAGACCATGTTTTGTTTTTTCTGAAGATTTTTCCCATGTCTTTGTATAATTCTTCGACTTCTTTTAACTCACCCATTCTTTCGGCATATGGAGGGTTACATATACAAACGCCATAATTTCCGGGCAAAACAACTTCTTTGAGAGGTTTGTTTTCAAATCTGATGCAATCATCAACGCCTGCCATAACGGCATTATGTTTTGCCATTTCGATTGCTTTTGGGTCTATATCGGAGCCGAAAATTTCGGGGCGAAAATCAACATTTATTTCGCTATAGGCTTTTTTTCGAGTTTCTTTCCAAAATTGTTTTGGAATGTTTTCCCAATCTTCCGAAACGAACTTCCTTGATAAACCGGGTGCTATATTTTTTGCAATCATTGCCGCTTCGATTGGGATTGTTCCGGAGCCACAAGTTGGGTCGAGAAAAAGTCTGTCTTTTTTCCAAAAGCTTAATTCGATTAGTGCTGCGGCGAGCGTTTCTTTTAAAGGGGCTATGACAGCAGAATCTCTGTAGCCTCTTTTATGAAGAGCCGGACCGGTTGTATCGATTGTTAAGGTTACAACATCTTTTAAAATTGAAACTTGTATTTTATAGGTTGCTCCGCTTTTTTCGAACCAATCAACTTTATATTTTTTCTTTAAGCTTTCGACAATTGCTTTTTCAACGATTGATTGACAATCGGGAACGCTGTATAATTGAGATTTTATTGATTTTCCTGTTACAATGAAATTTCCATTTTTGGGAATCCAATCGGACCAATTTATTATTTTTGTTTTTTCGAAAAGCTCATCAAAAGAAAAGGCTTTAAACTGCCCCATAACGAGCAAAATTCTATCGGCACTGCGTAAATATATATTTGCTTTTGGAACGGTTTCTTCTGTTCCCGAGAAACAGACCATTCCGTCGCTTACGGAGATGTTTTGAAAGCCCAATTTTAAAACTTCTCTTTTAACAGTTGCTTCAAGACCGAAAGTTGTCGTTGCTATAAAATTTAACTGTGACATAACGTACCTCGTAACTTATTATTAATAAAAATATTATACCATATATACATATATTTAGTCTATTAAAAAATTTTGTTACTTTATTTTTATTTATGGTAATGCCGAATTTGTTGAAGTTTTGCGATGATTTTGGGTTTTGATTTTATTGAGGAGGCAACGAGGGGGCGTTAAAAAAATAATATTTCAGGTGTAAAAAATAAGCATCAATAATTGACTTTTTTGTCTATTTATGATAGAATATTCCTAATCATTATTCAATAATTACGAAAAGGGAGTATGTTTATGGCAAGGAAACCGAAGTTTGAAGGCGGAACGAAAAACAGAATATTGGAAGTTGCTTCTCATATGTTCTTTGAAAATGGGTTTGACGGAACAAGTGTGCGTGGAATTATGAGCGAAGTTGGCGGGGAAATTGGTCTTTTCTATTATTATTATAAAAGCAAAGATGATTTGTTTACAAATGCTCTCGATAATTTTTTTGAACCTTATCGAAAGGATTTTGCAATTATTGTTGGAGAAGCGAAAGAATCGCCGTATCGTGCATTTTGGAATTTCTTTGTATATGTGAAAAACGGAGTTAGGGAATTTCGCTCGAAATATGCAAACAATATACACAGAACAGTTAAATGGGCAATTCGTGAGCAGACTTTGACGGTTATTGAGCCGTATATAGAAGAGATGGTTAATGTTTTTGTTGAATTTGGAGCAAAACCCAAAATGGACGCAAAGATGACGGCTGTTTTTTTGGCTCATGGGATTGGCAGCGTTCTTCTTCACGATGAGAAAGAATGGGACGGCGACATAACCGGAGAAGTTCAGAAAGCGGTTAATTTGATTATGGGTTTTGATGAAGAGGCGACGAAAAAGATGTTTGAGGTTATTAATGAAAAACAATAAAATTTATTTTTTGCGAATTGTTTTGCTTTGTGGTTTTTATGATAGTCGAATTGGGACTTGCAAATAATTTAATAATAAAGAGATGGCGAAAGCTGTTTGAAATTGAAGATTAAAAACAGTTAAATTAATTTTTCGTAAATTATTGTATTTTTTATGGGGCTTATTTTTATACGATTATAATGGAAAATCAGAAGTTTTTACACTTTAACGGGTGTATTGATTATAAAAAAATGAAAGGGGTTTTATTTTTATGTCTGAATTGAAGAAAAAAAACGGTAACAAAAGATTTATTGTTTATGACATTCCCAACGATGTTTTGGAAAGCAAAAACGAAAACGATATTTTATTTTCGGCAAATCCGCTTGTTAAAGGGTGTGTTGGTTGTTTTTCCTGCTGGCTTAAAACACCGTCAAAATGTTCAATAAAGGACAGATGTTCCGAAAGTGTTAGAAATCTTGCGAAATGCGATGAATTTGTTGTGATTTCCCCTTGCGTATATGGTGGATATACTCATTCGGTTAAAGCTATTATCGAGCGTTCAATTGGCTATTTATTACCGTATTTTAGGGTTGTTGACAATGAGATTCATCACAAATTGAGATACAAAAAGAATTTAACAATGAGCGTGTATTTTTATGGCGAATGCGATGATTTTGACAAGGAAACAGCAAATTTAATTGTTCGTGCAAATGCGATAAATTTTGGTGCTTTACCTAATGTGTATTTTTATAATAATGCTGATGAAGTTAAGGAGGCCGTTTTATGATTTTGATTTGCGGAAGTCCACACAAAGACGGGAACTCAAACTACATACTTGAAAAACTTTTTGAACTTAAAAATAAAGATAAACCGGTTATTTATAACAGTATTTTGGAACCGGAAAAGGCGTTTTCGGCAATGATTGAGGGGATTGAAAAAAATGAACAAATTGTTTTTTCTTTTCCGCTTTATGCCGATTCGGCACCGGCATATTTTATGAAGTTTTTAAATGATGCAAGGCCGGAAATATTAAAAATAAAGTCTCGTAGCAAAGTTTACATTTTGGTTAACAACGGTTTTTTTGAATCGTCTCAAAACAGTATAAGCGTTAGAGTTATTAAAAGTTGGTGCGGAAAGTGCGGGATAATTTTTGGCGGGTCTTTGGCTGTTGGCGGTGGGGGAATGCTTAAAGCAATGCCTATTGATGAGGGACCTTGGAAAAAAACATCGAAATTTTTGATTGAGTTTTTTGATTGTATTCAAAATGAAGAATTTGCGGGAGAAAATTATATTGCACCGTCAGTTCCTCGTTTTTTGTATAAATTTATGGCGAATATCGGAATGAAGATGGGAGGTAAAAAAAATGGGCTTACCAATAGTCAAATTAAACAAAATGAAATAGAGTGATTTTTTTAATAAACTTATTATATTTTTCGTCAATGTTTGGGGGTTTTGAAAATGGGAAATAAAAAAACGGCTGTTGAAGTTTATTTATCTACGGTATTTAAATGGGGGATTATCATACTTGTTTGTGCGTGTATGTCCGGACCGATTACATTTAACACAGAAAAAGCATTGGGTATGTATTCGAATGTTCCTTGGAGTGCAACTATTGGACTTGGTGTGATGGATTCTATATTTTTTATAATAGCGATAGTTATTGTGAAAACGTCTTTTGATGAATATGGTTTTTTAAAAGAAGGCAGGCTTAAAATTGGTAAAATATTTTCAAGCGTAATTTTGGTTATTCAATGGAATTATTTACTTTATATGATTCCGACGAGAACTTTTTGGGGATTTTTATTTTTCTTCCTTATTTTAATGGCGTTTTTCTTGGACGTTAAGTTGTTGGTTGCAAGCGGGGTTGCTTGTGTAGTGTCGTTGTTTTTGGGCTGGTTTATAAGAGGAACGGATCTTTTGCCCGTTAAAGATGAGTTATTTGTGACGGATATTATTATATGTTTATGTGCTGTGTTTTTATCTTTGGCGGGGCTTATTATATTTGTTTTCTTTGTTGCACATTTTTTGGTTAATGCAAAAAAAGACGAACTTGAAAAGAATAATGAACATATTACATCTATACTTATTGCAGTTCAAAAATTGTCGGGGAAATTGCATACTGCGGGTTCGGCTCTTTTTCAAGTTTCTAAAAATGAAAGAACTTCGGCAAAAAAACTTGCAACAACGAGCGAACAACTTCTTGACGGAAGCAATTTGCTCAGCTCTAAAACAAACGAAAGTATGGCAAATCTCAGCGAGCTGAACAAATGGGGAAGTGTTGTTGCGGAGAATGTTGAAAAGGTTGAAATGGCTTCTCAAAATCTTTTATCCACATCAGATAAAAATGAAAAGTTATTGAATGATTTATCGACAATTAACAAAGAAGTGTTTCAATCAATGAATCTTACGAGCGATGTTACAAAAAAATTGTCGGAGGCGGTTCAAGAAATAGGCGTTACGTTAAATCTTATCAGCGATATTTCGGATTCGACACATTTATTGTCATTGAATGCAGCTATTGAGGCGGCAAGGGCCGGAGAGGTTGGAAGAGGATTTGCTGTTGTTGCAACGGAGGTTGGAAATCTTGCAAATAATACGCAAGAGTCTTTGAAAGAGTTCAGAAAAACGTTGCTGAAATTACGTTGCAAGTTGAAGAAAATTTTGAGAAATTATCAAAACAAAATGAGTATTTTACAAACGTTTTTGAGGGTATGGGCACTATGGTTGAACTTCTTGGTATTTCTGTTGAGGCGATTAAAGAAATGGGCGATGCTCACAGGGAAGAAGCTGAAGTTATAAAAGACACCGTTCAAATTAATCAGGATATTGCGGAAAGCATACGATATGAAAACGAGCAATTTCGCTCTATAAGCAGAATGGCGGAAAATACTGCCGGAGATACGGAGAAAGTTGCCGAACAGGCGAACAGCATAAATGATATGGTTAATGAAATGTCACAACTTTTGAAAAATGATTGATGATTGCTTTTTTTGAAGTTTTGTGATATGGCGAAAAATGCAGAAAAATTATATTGCACAAAATTTATTTTTGTGGTAAAATTACGTTAATTTTGAGCCGCTACCGAGTGGCTGAATGCGAAAGCATTCGTTTGCACATCATTAGGTCTTTGAAGATGTGCGGGCGAATGCTTATTTTTTTGGAGGTTATTATGAAAAATTTAAAAAATTTAATTTGCTACTTTTCTAAAATTGAAATTTTGCTTTGGTGCTGTTCATCAATTTTTATTGTTGTGTCATTTTGCTTGTTTGACGGAGAAAATTATTTGACGCTTTTGGCATCGATGATTGGTGTTACATCACTTATTTTTAATGCTAAAGGAAATCCCGTTGGGCAATTTTTGACAATTTTGTTTAGCTTGGTGTATGGAATTATTTCGTTTACTTTCGATTATTACGGCGAAATGATTACATATCTTGGAATGACGATGCCTATGGCTGTTGTTGCTTTGATTTCGTGGATTAAAAATCCATATGAGGGGGAAAGCCTTGAAGTTAGAATTAATCATATTACAAAAAAAGAAGTTATATTTATGTGGGTTTTGGCAATTTTTGTTACAATTGTGTTTTATTTCATATTAAAGGGGTTTGATACCACAAATATAGTTCCGAGTACGGTTTCGGTTACAACGAGTTTTGTTGCGGTTTATCTTACTTTTAGAAGAAGCCCTTATTATGCGGTTGCTTATGCTGTAAATGATATTGTTTTGATTTTGCTTTGGACTTTGGCAAGCTTGGTTGATTTTAAATATATTTCTGTTGTTGTTTGCTTTTGTGCTTTTCTTGCAAACGATATATATGGTTTTGTTAATTGGAGAAAAATTGAACAACGGCAAAATTTGAAAATTTGAATTGTTTTTTTGATTTTGAGGAAGATAAAATTTGATGTTTACGAAAAAATAAACAAAAATAGATGTATTTATGTTGAAAAATATTAAATATGTGATATAATTAAATTAGCTGTGTGTGTAATTTTTTATTGATTATTTTAATTGGTGTTGTGTGGTTGACCGTTTTATCGATTGTGTTGTTGCAACGGTTAGGTAAAGTTTTTGGCACTGTTAAAATTACAATGATTTAATTACCAGACAAACAATAATTTTACATTACAGACGGAGGAAAATTTCATGGTAGAATTATTTAAAACAGGTGCTTATGTTGTTAACGGTTCGGAAATTATTGCTGATGACAGCGAGGCTATGGCTAAGCTTGAAAAAGCCGGTTTCTCAAACGTTTCCAAAGAAGAAGCGACAAAAAATACTATTGCTTGGTCTATTCTTGAAAAACATAACACTTCCGGAAATATGGACAAGCTTAAAATTAAGTTTGACTGTATGGCATCTCACGATATAACTTATGTTGGAATTATTCAGACTGCAAGAGCAAGCGGACTTGAAAAATTTCCAATTCCGTATGTTCTTACAAATTGTCACAACAGTTTGTGTGCTGTTGGCGGAACTATTAACGAAGATGACCATATGTTTGGACTTTCTGCCTGCAAAAAGTATGGCGGAATTTATGTTCCTGCACATCAAGCTGTTATTCACCAGTTTATGCGTGAAATGATGAGCGGTTGCGGAAAAATGATTTTGGGCTCTGACAGCCATACAAGATATGGTGCTTTGGGAACTATGGCTATTGGCGAGGGAGGAGGAGAACTTGCAAAGCAACTTCTTCAAAAAACTTACGATATTAATCGTCCTGATGTTATTGGTGTTTATCTTACGGGAAAACCTCAAAAAGGCATTGGCCCTCAGGATATTGCTCTTGCTATTATCGGAGCGGTTTTTGAAAACGGTTATGTTAAAAACAAAGTTATGGAGTTTATTGGTGACGGAATTTCAAACCTTAATGTTGAATATCGAAACGGCATTGATGTTATGACGACAGAAACAACTTGCTTGTCTTCTGTTTGGAGAACGGACAGCAAAGTTGAAGAATATTATGATATGCACGGAAGAA
The DNA here is from genome assembly GCA_964531385.1 of uncultured Lachnospiraceae bacterium. Classification (GTDB taxonomy): domain Bacteria; phylum Bacillota; class Clostridia; order Lachnospirales; family CAG-274; genus MGBC114079. Next base: position 70,225 of record CAZHGC010000004.1, read on the forward strand.
AAGGCGATTTTAAAGAGCTTAATCCGGGTGCTGTTACTTATTATGACGGCATTGTTTATGTTGATATGTCTAAGGTTAAGCCTATGATTGCTATGCCATTCCACCCGAGCAACACTTATACTATTGACGAACTTAACGCAAACCTTATGGATATACTTGATGACGTTGAGAAAAAAGGAAGAAAACAGATTGATAATCCTAACATTAATTTCGTTTTGAAAGATAAAGTTAAAAACGGTCGTCTTTATGTTGACCAAGGTGTTATTGCAGGTTGTGCCGGAGGTACGTTTGACAATATTTGCGATGCGGCGGATATTCTTGGCGGTCAATCAATTGGTTCGGACGATTTTGCTTTGAGCGTTTATCCTTCAAGCCAGCCTACATTTATGAGCCTTGTTGAAAACGGTGCTATTGCAAAACTTATGGCAGCGGGTGCAACGGTTCGTTCGGCATTTTGCGGACCTTGTTTCGGTGCGGGAGACGTTCCTTCAAACAACGGATTGAGCATAAGACATTCGACAAGAAACTTCCCTAACAGAGAGGGTTCTAAACCGGGCAACGGACAGATTGCTTCTGTTGCACTTATGGACGCACGTTCCATTGCGGCAACTGCGGTTAACAAAGGTTTCCTTACTCCTGCAACTGATATTGATGCTGATTTTTCAAAACCTAAATATTATTTCAATAAAACTGTTTATGAAAACAGAGTTTATAACGGATTTGGAAAAGCGGACAGTTCTGTTGAACTTAAATTTGGACCGAATATTACAGATTGGCCGGAAATGAGCAGTCTTACAAAAAATCTTATGCTTCAAATTGTTTCGGTTATTACAGACCCTGTTACTACTACAGATGAACTTATTCCTTCGGGCGAAACAAGCTCTTATCGTTCAAATCCTTTGGGACTTGCGGAATTTACTCTTTCGAGAAAAGACCCTGCATATGTTGGCAAAGCTAAGGAAATTCAGCTTTCCGAAAAAGCAAGGATAAGCGGACAATGTCCTCTTGAAACAAACGAAAAACTTAAAAACGCTGTTTCTGTTGTTAAAAATAAATTTAGCGATATGAGCGTTAAGGAAACGGGAATCGGAAGTGCTATTTATGCGGTTAAGCCGGGCGATGGCTCTGCAAGAGAACAAGCGGCAAGTTGTCAGAAAGTTCTTGGGGGCTGGGCTAACTTTGCAAAAGAATATGCAACAAAGAGATACCGTTCAAACCTTATTAACTGGGGAATGCTTCCTTTTGTTCTTGACGGTGAAATTCCTTTTGAAAACGGAGATTTCGTGTTTATTCCGGATATTGTTGACGCTGTTAAAAATAAACAGTCTGAAATTAAAGCATATGTTGTTAAAGATGAACTTAAAGAATTTACTGTTACTTTAGCTGATTTGACTGATGACGAAAGACAAATTATTCTTTCGGGTTGTCTTATTAATTTTTACAGACATTAATGATTTTACGGCAATTTTATAATTGACGGATTTGGGAGGATATTTTCCTTTGATGCGGTTATGGCTGTTATTGTGAGATTTTGCTGATTTTGGAAAATATCATCTCAAATTTTATTACATATTTTTTTGAGTTGTGATATTGCACTGAAAATGCTGTACAAAAATGAGAAAATTAAAATTTTTGATTTATTGTTATTTTTAACAGTTTTTTTTAAAAAAAACCTTTTCAATTACTATAATTTTATGGTATAATGAATTATGAAGTGATAATTTTTATCTAAGCCTGTTTTACAAGTGTAAATTTTTTTAAAAATATTTTTTTGCTGTGATTGGCTGTCAGCAAGGGTTTTGGAGAAAAAATTCACTGATTGTTTACTTGAAATTAAAAAATCGGGCTTTACAAATTAAACAAAAAAAGGTATTCTATTATTAGGTTAAATTTTTGCATATGTTTTATCAAAAATACAGAGGGAATTTATACAATATAACCTAATTACAAAACTAACAAGGAGGAATTATATTCATGAAAAAGAATTTTGCAGCCAGAGCAGCCACTTTAGCGGTGTCTTTGTTGATGGTGGCAGGTTTGACAGCTTGTGGAGAAGAAGTTAGAGTTCTTGATACTGACAGAGACGAAAGTCAGTTCATTGAAGCAGACGGGACATACAAAAAACCTGAAAAAATCGTGCTTATATCCGACACGCATCTTACAGAAGAAAACAGAAGAGATTTATTTGTTGAAAAATACAAAGAACTTACGGGTATTGAACTTGAACTTGAACAGCCTGCACATAACCAATATTACGAAAAAATAAATCTTTCTTTTGCGGGCGGAAAAATGCCGGACGCTATGGAAGTTGGTAATACTTATTATCCTAACTATGCAAACTACGGTGCGTTGTTTGATATGACTGAATGTTGGGAAAAATCCGACCTTAAAAACGGAAAAGTTAAAGACTTTAACGGCGACACTGTTGTTGTTGACGAAAAATATGTTGACGCTTTGAAAATTACAAGAGACGTTAACAAAAACGGAACTATTGAAGACGAAGAAAGAGACAGACTTTACGGTTTCCCTATGACAAGAGGTAATGGAACAATTACTTATGTTAGAGGGGATTGGCTTGAAAAACTTGGCTCAGAAGGCAAACTTGGTTATAGCCACGATGCAAATGCGGCTATTGAATATAAAGGTGAAGCCATTGAGTTTTCCGAAGGATATAACAAAGACTTCGGCAAGTATTTACAATATATGCCTCAAAATTATGATGAATTTCTTAAAATGCTTAAAGCTTTCAAAGGTATGAAAGACGGTGCTATTCCGATTACAGCTGCAGGTCTTATCAACTCTGAAGCACCTTATGACATTTATTTGAGAGAATTTTATCAAGACGCAAGACCTGATTTCTATATTCCAGAAGGAAGCGACCAATATGTTGACGGTATGACAGAACCTCAGATGATTGACGCTTTGAACAGAATGAGAGATGCCTTTGCCGAAGGTCTTCTTGACAGAGAAATTATTACAAACAAAACTTCTACTGCACGTAATAAATTCTTTGAAAGTAAAGTTGGTTGTTTCAATTATTGGTCAGGTATGTGGTGTAAGAACCTTAATCGTGACTTGCAGAAACAAGATGCAGATGGTGTTGCTGTTCCTATGCCTCCTATCGTTGAAACAGAATATATTGAAAGACCACCTACGGCTTTGGCGGTTACTACAGCTGCTGAAAATCCTTGGGGTGTTTACAAATGGCTTTGCGAATATTCTCACGACGGCGGAGAAGGACAGATGTTGTTCTCTCGTGGAGTTGAAGACACTCATTATAGTTGGACAAACAAAGACAACAACGAAGCTGTTGCTCTTACTCCTCCTGCCAGCCCTGAAAGTAAAGACCTTGTTGAAAAAGCGTGGTATGCTCCTGAATTGTCTATTACTTCATTCCCAGACCCTATTGTTATTTCGGACAATATAAAATCTTCTCTTGATTTGTTCTCTAAAACTTCAAGAGTTAATCCTGTTCCTAAGATGACACTTAATATTGCCGATGCAATGACTGAAATTACTGCTATCAGAGGCGAAATTGTTGCCAAAGTTGTTAAAGGCGATATGACTGCTGAAGAGGGTGTTGCGGAATATAAGGAAAGAGCAAAAAATGAAATTGCAACTATGATGAAAGAACTTAACGGCACTAGTGCTACACAAGAAAGTGCCGACGATGCACAATAATTTACATAATTAATTGGTTTGTTATGTTAAATTGTGCGGTTGAAATTATTTTTTTAAACTTTATGAAAGGGTGATTGTTTGTGGCGAGCATGTCAAAATCAACAGAACAACTTAACGGTCTTAGAAGCAAAAGAAATTTAGGCGGAAGAATTAAAAGATACGCTAATTTCTATGTTATGTTTATTCCTGTATTAGTTGTATTATTCTTATTCTATTATTTGCCTATGTATGGTGTTAAATACGCATTTACTGAATTTACACCATTTGGTCCGGCAACTTGGATTGGATTTGACAACTTTACAAAACTTTTTCAATCTCAACGTTTCTGGGACGCATTTAACAACACATTGTTTTTGAGTATTATAAACTTATTCTTATCCATGCTGTTTTCAGTTGGATTTGCACTTCTTATAAATGAAATTGGCCGTTTGGCTCTTAAAAAAGTGGTTCAGACAGTTATATATTTGCCTCACTTCCTTTCTTGGGTTGTTGTTGCCGGTATATTTACAATTATTTTGTCTCAGGAATCAGGTATTGTTAACATTGTACTTGAAAAAATGGGATTTGAAAGAATTGACTTCTTGACAAACGAGGATTGGTGGAGACCTGTGTTCTTCTTTATCAATCGTTGGAAAGAAACCGGTTGGGGAACAATTATTTTCATTGCGGCATTGTCCGGAATTAGCCCTGACCTTTATGAAGCTGCTGAAATCGATGGTGCAGGCAGACTTAAACAAACTTGGTATATTACTATTCCAAGCCTTATGAATACTATTCTTGTTGTATTTATTTTGAATCTTGCTAAAATTATGAACATCTTCGAATCAGTATTCGTTCTTTACAACGAAACAGTTTACAGTGTATCTGACGTTATTCAGACTTACACATACCGAGTTGGTATGCAAGGTACTTTTAACTATGGTTATTCTACTGCCGTTGGTTTGTTTAAATCTTTTGTTGCTTTAATTTTGGTTGGTTTCTCTAACTGGATGAGCAGTAAAATTAACGGTAAAGGTATTGTGTAGAGAGGAGTTTGGTTAATAACATGAAAAAGAAATTTAGTTACAGTGGATCAAGAACTATTTTTAACATATTTAATGCAATCTTTTTCATTATTGTTATGATTGCTATGTTAATTCCTATTTGGAAAGTTTGTGTTGACTCAGTTTCTCAAACTGTTTCTTCTACAGATATTTCACTTTGGCCTGATGGTTGGACTTTTGAAGCATATTCGATTATTTTCCAAAAAGAAACTTTGTGGCACCCATTTTGGGTTTCAATTTACACAACTATTGTTGGTACGTTCTTGGGTTTGCTTATGTCTACGATTGGTGCTTATATACTTATTCAGAGAGATATGCCGGGTTCTAAAATCTTCAGTTGGTTATTTATGTTTACAATGATTTTCAACGGTGGTTTGGTTCCTACTTTCTTGGTTATTGTTGACCTTGGTCTTTATGACACTGTTTGGGGTGTTATTATTCCATTGTCTATGAACGTTTACAACTTGGTTCTTATGAGAAGTTTCTTTGAACAGCTTCCTGTAAGTTTGTTTGAGGCTGCTGAAATTGACGGTTGTTCTCCTTTTGGTATTTTTATCAAAATTGTTCTTCCGTTGTCTAAACCTGCTCTTGCTTCTATCGGTTTGTTCTTTGCGGTTGCATTCTGGAGCGAATATTTCCACTATGTATTGTATGTAACAAGCAACGACAACAACAACTTCCAGGTTAAACTTAGAGAATTGGTTCTTACAGACGAGCCTATTCCGGAAGCAAAAGATGCCGGACTTATGTCTGAAACTATGAAGAATGCAGCTATTATTGTTAATATTCTTCCATTTACAATTATTTATCCTTTCTGCCAGAAATACTTTGTTACAGGTATTACTTTGGGTGCTGTTAAAGAATGATTTTGGCAGGAAAGTTTTAAAGGACGGAATATTTTAGTTGCGTGCTGAAATATTTTATTGAAGTAAAAAGGGTGTCATCTATTTTGTGACACCCTTTTTGTTAAGTGATTGCAGAATTTTGTTGAATAAGGTTTATTATATTTAGAGATGAGGGAGCTTAATGAATAAGATAATTGTTGACAAAAGCGGAAACGGCGATTTTTCTTCTGTTTGCGAAGCTATTGCATCGATTAAATCGGGCGAAAGCGTTGAAATTTTTATTAAAAAAGGCATATATAAAGAAAAAATTGTTGTGGATAAACCATATGTTAAATTTGTTGGCGAAGATTTGAACGAAACTGTTCTTACATATGATGACGGAGCTTTGGGCATTGACCCTGAAACGGGAGAGCCTATGGGAACTTTTAAAACGGCATCGGTTCATATTTTGAGAGAGGGCGAAGGTTTTTCGGCTTCCAACATTACTTTTGAAAATTCGGCAGGGCTTGGCGATGTTGTTGGTCAAGCGGTTGCGTTATATGTTGATTGTGATAAGGCTGTTTTTAAAAATTGCAGAATGGTTGCAAGGCAGGATACTCTTTTGACAGCTCCTATGCACGAAGATATTGCGAAAGAGCCTGAGAGACTTAACAGGCAATATTTTGAAGATTGCTACATTGAAGGTGATGTTGATTTTATTTTTGGCGGGGCTACGGCTGTTTTTAAAAATTGTGAGATTTGCGGATTGGACAGACAGAAAGAGCTTAACGGATATTATACCGCAGCTTGCACTGCGAAAGGTATGGAATTTGGATATGTATTTTTTGATTGCAAATTTACAACGGACAGTGCAAATTCTGAAACATACTATTTGGGTCGACCATGGAGAGAATTTGCAAAGACGGTTTTTTTGAATTGCGAAATGGGCGAGCATATTCATAAAGAAAGTTTTAGCAAATGGAAAAATTTTGAGGAAAGAAGCGAAACTTGTTATTATGCACAATATAAATCTTTTGGCAAAGGTTTTGACGAAAAAAATGTTGCCGATTGGACTTATATTTTGACAGATGATGAGGCGAAGATATATACTATTGAAAATATTTTTAAGGATTGGAATCCGATTTTGGACTGATTGAGAATATGAGAATTTTAATTTTATAAAAATAATTTTAAACTATTGTTAATTTATTGTCTTATATGTTATACTCTTATTAAGGAGTGATATTGTGGAAAGAAATTTTTACAGTATGCGAGATTATTTTTTGAAAATTTTTGATGAGAATTATCGGCAATTTGGCTTTTTTGGGAAAAGCGACAAAGAGCTTTTGAATTGGCAAAAAGATACAAAGACAAAACTTTTGAAGCTTTTGGGCATTGACAAAATGAAAAAATGCGATATGCAACCAAAGGTTGTTGAAAGCGTTCAATTTGACGATTACAGAAGAGACAAGGTTGTTATTGAAACGCAAAAAGATGTTTTTCTTCCTATGTTTGTTCTTATTCCTAAAAAAAGTAAAAATATTCCTGTTATTGCAATTCACGGACACGCAAGTGACGGGAAAAACGGTCTTGTTGGAATTGTTAATGATTTGACAAGAGACAAGATTGAAAGCTATAATTATACATATGGTCTTGATTTGGTTAAAAGAGGATATACTGTTTTTTGTCCGGATTTGTGTGGTTCGGGGGAAAGGCGAGAGGTTAGACAAAGAAAGGAAAGCAGTGTTTTGGAGAGCTCTTGCAACGACATAAACAATGCTGCGATTAGCCTTGGGTTGTCACTTCTTGGAATTATGGTTTTTGATTTAATCAGAGTTATCGATTATATTGCTGAACTTGGCTTTGATGAAGAAAACGTTGCTTGCTGTGGATTTTCGGGAGGCGGATTGTGCGGGTTGTGGCTTTCGGCTCTTGATGACAGAGTTAAATGCTCAGTTGTTAGCGGATATTTCCACGGCCTTAGAGACACTATTCTTGACAACAATTTATGCGGTTGTAATTTTGTTTATGATATGTGGCGATATATCGATATTTGTGATTTGGGAAGCTTGGTTGCTCCGAGACGATTGCTTATTGAAAGCGGAAAATCTGATAAACTTAACGGTGTTAGAGGTCTTGAAAACGTTTTTGAACAAATTGTTGAAACAAAAAAATCTTTTAATTTGCTTAGAAGCGGAAATCTTGTTCACAAGATTTTTGACGGAGGTCATAAATGGTATGGCTCGGCTTACGAGTTTTTAGATGATTGGAGTTGGTCATTTTGAACAAATTGTATTTTGAAAAATTATCTGCTTTTGATAGAATTAAGGAGCCTTGCTCTGTTGCGGTTCCTTTTCCTGAGGGTGAAGTTTTTGAACTTGAAAAATTGGCTGTTGCGGACGATAACGGGCAAGTTTTATCTCAAGCGGAGCCAACGGCTTTTTGGAAAGACGGTTCGGTTAAATGGGCTTTGATAAATTTTTTCGCAGATTTACCCGGTAATAAAAGCAAAGTTTACTATTGCAAATCTCTTAAAGAAAAATTTGATTTTGAAAACATTAAAATTACTTTTGAGGGAAATGTTATTTCTGTTGATACGGGGAAATTGAACGTTAGACTTAACCAAAAAGGAAATATTTTTAATTCGGTTAAATCGGAGCATATACGTTTTGAAGAAAAAAATATTAAAGGACCACTTCTTAACGGAAAGTTTTGCGCTGTTGTTGATAGTTGGAAAGTTCTTTCGAAAGGGCCTGTTACGGCTGTTTTACAAGGAAAAGGAAAACATTTTGACAAAGAGGGAAACTCTCTTTTGGATTTTATTATTGAACTTCAATTTTTTAAAGACAAAGAATGGTTTAAAATCGATTATAAAATTTTAAATCTTGAAGATTTTAACTCTGTTGATATAAAATCTTTGACTTTGGATTTTAACAAAAAATCGATAAACGATATTAAACTTTGTATTGCAAAATCCAACTATAGAACGGAATTTATTAAGGGTGAAAAGCAAGAAAGCTTATATTATGAAATTGATGCCAAGCATCTTATTTATGAAGCAAATGAGCATTTTCCCGAAGTTTTTTATGGAACTTTTTTTGCGGATTGGAACGACGGCGAGGGCGGAATTTGCACAACCCTTTTTCAAGCATATCAAAATTATCCAAAAGCTTTTAAAGTTGACAAGGGCGGAATTTCAATTCAGATTGTTCCGAAAGGTTCTAAAATTGAATTTATTAGAGGAATGGCAAAAACTCATACTTTATTTATTCATTTGCATTCCGCAAAACAATCTGTTGAAGAACTTAATATTCGTTCGCTTCAATTTCAGATGCCGGACAGGCCTACTTTGGATATGGAAACATACAGAACGGCGAAAGTTTTTCCTGATATATTCCTTGATAAATCGGAACGAAACAAAGATTTTGAAGAAGTTCTTATTCGAAGGATTGACGCAAGAGGAAAAGCTTATGGGATTTTAAATTGGGGCGATGTTCCTGATATGCATTATACAACGCAGGGAAGAGGAAATGGCGAGCTTGTTTGGGTTAACAACGAGTATGATTTTCCGCATACGGCTATGCTTATGTATGTTAGAACGGGCGAAAGGCGTATGCTTGATTATTTGCTTGTTTCCGCAAAGCACTGGTTTGACATTGACGTTTGCAGATGTTCTGATGATGAATTTAGGCTTTTTGGGCAAGTTATACACTCGGCAAGGCACGTTTCGGGAAAAGTTGAAATCAGCCACGAATGGGTTGAGGGACTTTTTGATTATTATCATATGACGGGCGACAAGTTTGCTTATGAAACAGCCATTGAAATTGGAAAAAACATTAAAAGAAATTTGAAATTGCCGAGATATCACAAAGACGGCGAAATTAACGCAAGAGAGACGGGCTGGGCTTTGCGTGCTTTGGTTTCGCTTTACAACGAAACGAATGATGAAAGCTGGCTTGAAGATGCTGATTTTATTGTTGGACATTTTAAAAGCTGGAAAGAAAAATACGGCTTGTGGCTTGCTCCTTACACAGACCACGTTGCGGTTCGTGTTCCTTTTATGATTTCGATTGCGGTTGTCAGTCTTATGAAGTATTATGAAATTATGCCCAATATTGAAATTAAAAATATGATTGTTGAAGCTGTTGACGATATGATTGAAAATTGTATTCTTGACTGTGGATTGTTCTATTACAAGGAATTGCCGAGCCTTAAAAGAGCGGGAAACAATACTACTGTTTTGGAGGCTTTGGCTTGTGCTTACAATCTTACGGGAAGAAGAAAATATCTTGAGGCGGGAATTAAAACTTTTGTTGAATATATTAAAGAAAAAAACGGAAGCTATGCCGGCGAGAAATATGAAAAAGACGGAGCTGTTATTGTTTCGGGAGCAAGCACAAAAGGAATTGCTCAATCATTTATTCCGGTTGTTTCTTTTTATTCCGCCATTGTTAAAGAAGGAATGAAAATTTAATTTATTTTTTTTAGGAGGATTTTATAAATGTCTATTTACAATATTTTGGATTTTGGTGCTGTTGGTGACGGTGTTACATCTTGTACGGACGCCATTAAAAAAGCTATTGATAAATGTGCCGAAAACGGCGGAGGGAAAATTTATGTTCCTTCCGGAAAATTCCTTACGGGAGCTATTTTCCTTAAAAGCAATATGAATCTTTATCTTGAGGCAGGAGCAACTTTATTGTTTTCAAACAATATTGACGAATATCCTGTTGTTATTTCAAGATGGGAAGGCGTTAAAAGAGAATGTTATGCTTCTTGTATTAATGCAGATAATTCTGAAAACGTTTCTATTACGGGAAGAGGAACTTTAGACGGTCAGGGTGCTTTTTGGTGGAAAATTTTCAGAGCAAAAGAAAATGAATATCCAAGACCTAAGCTTATTGCTCCGTATGAATGTAAAAATGTTCTTATTTCGGGAGTTACTCTTAAAAATTCGCCGAGTTGGACAATTAACACTATTTTATGCGACAATGTTACTGTTGACGGAGTTACAATTAACAATCCTTCGGATTCACCGAATACAGACGGTATTGACCCAGAATCTTGCACAAACGTACATATTTCAAATTGTCATATTGATGTTGGTGATGACTGTATTGCAATTAAGGCAGGAACGGAAGACACAGAACAAAGAGTTCCTTGTTCGAACGTTACAATTACAAATTGTACAATGGTTCACGGTCATGGCGGGGTTGTTCTTGGAAGCGAAATGAGCGGGGACATTGTAAACGTTACTATAAGCAACTGTGTTTTTGAAGGAACAGACAGGGGTATTAGACTTAAATCGAGAAGAGGAAGAGGCGGAAAAGTTGAAGATATTCGCGTTAACAATATTGTTATGAACAATGTGTTATGCCCATTTATTGCGAATCTTTATTATTTCTGCGGACCAAAGGGCGACGACAAATATGTTTGGGACAAAAATCCTTACCCTATTACAGAAGAAACGCCGGCTTTCAGACGTTTGAGCTTTGCAAATATTACAGCTAAAAATGTTAATGCGGCTGCAGGTTATTTCTATGGACTTGCGGAAATGTTTGTTGAAGATATTACTTTTGACAACGTTTATATTTCTATGGCTGACGATGCTGTTGAGGGTTGCCCTGCTATGCTTGCCGGTATTGAACCTATGAAACAAAAAGGATTTTTTATTAGAAATTCCGAAAATTTTGTTATTAACAATGTTACTGTTGTTGGTGTTGACGGAAATGCTTTTGAACTTGAAAATTGCAATGATATTATTTTCTCAAACTGCAAGATGAAAAACAACAGAAACGAAAACGCAAAGCTTATTGAACAGGTTGGCTCTAAAAATTGTGTTATTAAATAATTGGAGGGGCTTTTATGGAAAAGTGGTCTGTTAAAATGGCCGACTGCGTTGTTTTTGGAAGACCGTCACTTAATTATGAACGGTGGTCGTATGACAACGGGGTTATTATGCTTGGCCTTTTGAAAATTTGGAAAAAGACAGGACAGCGAAAATATTTTGACCTTTGCAAAGACTATATGGAAAAATTCATTTATGATAACGGTATGATTAAAGATTACAGACCTTATGAATATAATATTGACCTTATTAATAACGGAAAAGTTTTGTTTGACATTTTTGAAAAAACAGGCGAAGAAAAATACAGAAAGGCTATTTTTAAGCTTAGAAACCAACTTTACAAACACCCGAGAACATCGGAAAACGCACTTTGGCACAAAAAAATTTACAGAAATCAAGTTTGGCTTGACGGGCTTTATATGGAAGCTCCGTTTTATGCTCAATTTATTAAAACTTTTGACAGCAAAAGAAATTTTAACGATGTTGTTAGGCAATTTTTGCTTTGCAAAAAAAATATGAGAGACGAAAAAACGGGTCTTTATTATCACGCTTGGGACGAAAGCCATTCGGAATTTTGGTGCGACAAGAAAACGGGTCTTTCTCAAAATTTTTGGGGAAGGGCTATGGGTTGGCTTGTTATGGCTTTGGCTGATGTGCTTGAAATTATTCCTGCTGATTATAGGGATTATGATGAGTTGCAAAAAATGTTTGTTGATGCACTTGATGCACTTGTTGAAGTTCAAGACGAAAGCGGTTGTTGGTTTCAGGTTCTTGATAAGGGCGGAAAAAAAGGCAATTATCTTGAGGCATCGTGCAGTTGTATGATTTTATATGCATTTGTTAAAGCGGTTCGAAGCGGAGCTGTTGCAAAGGACAAATATGATGTTTACATTGAAAAAGCATTTAACGGAATTATTGACGAATTTATTTTGATTACGGACAATGGTTTTATTAACCTTAATAAAAACTGTGCTGTTGCGGGGCTTGGAAACAAGAGCAAGCGTGACGGAAGTTTTGCCTATTATATTAGCGAGCCGATTACCTGCAACGACCTAAAGGGCGTTGGTGCGTTTATTTTGGCAACATACGAATATGAATGCTATAAAAATTTATGGCAGGATTAAGAAAATTTGGCTTAAAAAGTTTTTGGTTGTGTTTTTTGCAAATTTGACTTTTTATTACAGTGATTATTTTTATAAACAGCTGTTTTTTGAATTTTATGTTCGAAAAACAGCTGTTTTTGCGATTTTACGGCTTTGAATTTTATTTTTGATTAATTTTGCCGAATTTTGTGGTTCATTTTATTTGAGAATATTAAAATTTTGTGATATAATGAATGTGTATATTGAATTGAGCAAATATCGTGTAATAAAATTACAAGAAATTAAGAAAATGTGCTTGATTTGTTTTTTGACTTTATATTTGATGAAAGTTGGTGGCGGTTATGGATAGTTCTTTTAGCAGGATTATGTCGGAATTGAATTTGTCGACTTTAAGTATTCCGAGTTTTCGAATTACAGATGTTATCGATATTTTGATTGTTGCGTTTCTTATTTACATTGTTATGATTTGGATTAAGGAAACAAGGGCTTGGTCGCTTTTTAAAGGGATTGTCGTTATTTTTGTTATAAGTATTGTTTCTTATCAATTACATTTTTATACGATATCTTGGATTATTGAAAAAACGTTATCGGTTGGTATTATTGCACTTATTGTTTTGTTTCAACCTGAATTTAGAAAAGGGCTTGAACAAATTGGAAAGGGAAACATTGTTACAAATATTTTTAACGGAGACGAAGAGGGTAAAATTTTATATAAAACTGTTGAGGAAGTTGTTACGGCGGCAACAAAAATGGCAAAAGTTAGAACGGGAGCTTTAATTCTTCTTGAACAAGATGTTCCTTTAGGTGACCTTGAAAAAACGGGAATTCCTATTGATGCGGTTGTTACGAGCCAACTTCTTATAAATATTTTTGAAAACAAAACGCCACTTCACGACGGTGCGGTTATTATTAGAAATAACAGAGTTGCTGCAGCAACCTGCATTTTGCCTCTTACACAGACGGAAATTGGACTTGACCTTGGAACAAGGCACAGAGCGGCTGTTGGTGCAAGCGAAGAATCGGACGCATACATTATTGTTGTTTCGGAGGAAACGGGGGCAATTTCTGTTGCTCACAGCGGTAAGCTTTATCGGGATTTATCGGGTGATGCTGTTATAGATATGATTTCAAATGGTGGTAAACCGACACAAAGACGAATAAAATTGTGGAAAGGACGAAAAAAAGATGCTAAAAAAAATAAGTGATATACTTATCAGATGCGTTAGTAAAAATTTTGGCTGGAAATTGTTTTCGGTTGTTTGTTCGGTTGTGCTTTGGTTTATTGTTATGAATGTTATTAACCCGACCGAAATTCAGACATACGGCGTTAATATAACTTTTCTTAACGAGGAAAAACTTACGGAAAAGGGCTTTGTTATTATGAACAAAGAAGAAATTGAAAACACAAAAATTGAAATAAAGGTTAAATCGACAAGAACAGCTCTTGATGAGCTTAACAAAAATAAAAAAGAAATTAAAGCTACGGTTGATTTGAAACAATTTTCTATGATTTATGCAGACGATGTTAATGAACCGTTTAAAGTTGCCGTTACGCCGATTATTCCGACAAGTTATGTTTATACATATGAACTTGTTAATTTTACACCTGCTGAAATTTCTGTTAAACTTGACAATATTGTTGAAACGGAAAAGGAGGTTATTGTTGATTCGGAGGGCGAGGTTTTGAACGGTTATCTTGCGGGAAAGCCGACCGCAGACCCTTTGAAAGTTAAAGTTAAAGGGGCTTCGTCTCAAATTGAAAAAATTGATTGTGTTAAAGTTTTTGCGGATATAAGCGATGCTTCGGAAGAGATTGTTCAGGATTTGAAGCCGGTTGCTTGTGACAAAGACGGAAACGAAATTTCTTCTTTGATTATTGAGCCGGAGACTGTTCAAGTTAGCTTTGGAATTTACAAATATGGGCAAATTCCTATTGAAGAGCCAACTGTTGAGGGAAATGCAGCGGAGGGCTTTAAAGTTGAAAAAATTGAATGGGAGCCGAAATATATCGAAGTTGTTGGCGATGCTGACGAAATTTCCAAAGTTGGTGTGATTAAGCCAGTTGTTAAAATTAACGGGCAGAGCGACGAAAAAATTACAATGATTTATGACGTTAATGCTCACATTGCAAAAAACAAACTTAGCATAAAGTCGGGAACGAAAAAGGAGATTACCGTTGTTTTGACTCTTGCAAAAGAGGAGAAAAAGGAACTTCTTGTTAAATCTCAAAATATAGCGATTGATGGAAACAATGACGAATATGAAGTTATTTTTCCTGAGGAAATTAAAATAAACGTTAAGGGAACGAAAGATGTTGTTGACAGCGTTTTGGAAAACGATATTTCCGCAAAGGTTGACATTGGTGGACTTGAAGAGGGAAAGCACAAGCTTTTGCTTATTTTGGAACTTCCGGACGGCGTTGTTTTGGACGGGGAAGCTTTTGTTGAGGCGGAAATTGTTAGGAAAAAAAACGCAGGTGATGTTGTTGCGGAGAACAATCCAAACGTTGGAGACGTTGAAAACGTTAGCGAACAGCAATGATTTTATTTTGGCAATATGACGAATTTTAAAATTTAGTTGAATATATTGCAGTTAAGTGTTATAATTGTCGGGAGTAAGTGTTTTTAGGAGGACAGCAAATATATGGGAAAATTTTTTGGAACAGACGGAGTTCGTGGTGTTGCAAATACTGAGCTTACACCGGAGCTTGTATATAAATTAGGTCGTGCGGGTGCATATGTTCTTACAAAAGAAACTGAAAATGTGCCTAAAATAATTGTTGGTATGGATACGAGAATTTCGGGCGATATGCTTGAAGCGGCTTTGATTGCCGGAATTTGTTCCGTTGGGGCAAGTGCTGTTTCTTTGGGAATTGTTCCAACGCCGGCGGTTGCTCATCTTGTTAGAGAATATAATGCTGATGCAGGTGTTGTTATAAGTGCATCTCACAACCCTGTTAAAGACAATGGTATTAAGTTTTTTAACAACAAAGGATTTAAGCTTCCAGACGAACTTGAGGCTCAAATTGAAGATATTATGATAAATTCCATTGACGATATTCCGAGACCGATTGGAGAAATGGTTGGTTCGAAAACTGTTGAAACCGATGCGGTTGAAGATTATATACGATTTTTGAAAACAACGACAGATGTTAAGCTTGACGGAATTAAAGTTGCAATTGACTGTGCAAACGGTGCAACTTATAAGGCAGCTCCGATTACTTTGCACGAACTTGGTGCGGAAGTTTCGGCAATTCACAGAGAGCCGGACGGAACAAACATAAACAAAGACTGCGGTTCGACACACATTGAAAGTCTTAAAGAATTTGTTCTTGAAATAGGTGCGGACATTGGAATTGCTTTTGACGGAGACGGGGACAGATGTTTGGCTGTTGACGAAAACGGCGAACTTGTTGACGGCGACCAGATTATGGCTATTTGCGGTTCATATTTGAAAGAACAGGGCAAACTTAAAAACGATACTATTGTTGCAACTGTTATGAGCAATCTCGGCTTATTTATTATGGGCAAAGAAAAGGGCATAAACATTGAAAAAACAAAAGTTGGCGACAGGTATGTTATTGAAAAGATGCTTGAAAAAAATGATGCTTTGGGTGGAGAGCAATCGGGACACATTATTTTCCTTGAACACAACACAACAGGCGACGGTATTCTTACCGCAATTCAGCTTTTGAGCATTTTGAAAAAAACAGGTAAAAAGCTTTCGGAGCTTAAAAAAGTTATGGAAGTTTTACCTCAGGTTCTTGTTAATGCAACTGTTGACAGAAACAAAAAAAATGACTATCTTTCAAACGAAACAATTAAGGCTGAAATTGACAGACTTGAAAAGAAATTTGAGGGACAGGGCAGAGTTCTTATTCGTCCTTCAGGAACGGAGCCTATTGTTAGGGTTATGCTTGAGGGAAGAAACAAAGACGAACTTTACAAAGAAGCGAAAGACCTTGCGGGGCTTATTGAAAAATTGCTTAAATAGTTATGTTATTGAAAATTTGAATTTATGCCGAGAATTTTTATATTTGGCGAAATATTTTTAATTGTTTGTAATATATTTTAGGAGGTAACTGTATGTGCGGTGTTGTTGGATATATTGGTAAAAACGACGCAGTTCCTGTTCTTATAAACGGTTTATCAAAGCTTGAATACAGAGGATATGATTCTGCCGGAGTTGCTGTTTTTGATGAAGAAGAGGAAAGAATAAATATATGCAAGACAAAGGGACGTATTCAAAATCTTCAAGATAAGCTGTATTTGTCACCTTTGAAAGGCAAGGTTGGAATTGGGCATACACGTTGGGCAACTCACGGTATTCCTTCCGACAGAAATGCACACCCTCATTTTAGTGATGATTCGAAAATTGCAGTTGTTCATAACGGAATTATTGAAAATTATATGTCACTTAAAGAGGAACTTGAAGGGAAAGGCTATAAATTTGTTTCAGAAACGGACACAGAAACGGTTGCTCATCTTATTGACGATTATTATAAATCGGGAATGGATATTCTTGACGCTGTTTTTAAAGTTCTTGAAAGAATTGAAGGCTCTTATGCTTTGGGAATTTTGTGCAAAGATTTTCCAAACCAGCTTATTGCAACAAGAAAAGACAGTCCTCTTGTTGTTGGACTTGGTGACGGAGAAAATTTTATTGCATCGGATATGCCGGCTATTTTGAATTATACGAGAGACGTTTATCTTATTGATGACAATGAAGTTGCGATTTTGAAGCCGGACGGTGTTAAAATTCTTAATTCTGAAAAAGAAGAAGTTAAAAAAGAAGTTTTCAAAGTTGATTGGGACATTGAAGCGGCGGAAAAAAGCGGATATGACCATTTTATGCTTAAAGAAATTCACGAACAGCCGAAAGTTGTTAGAGATAATTTGAGCTCACGTCTTGTTGATGACGGGATTGTTCTTGACGGAATTAAGCTTGGAAAAAAAGAACTTGAAGATATTAACAGAATTTATATTGTTGCTTGCGGAACGGCTTATTATGCCGGTCTTGTTGGAAAATATCTTATTGAAAGAGTTGTTAGAATTCCAGTTAATTCGGAAGTTGCGAGCGAATTTAGATATAAAGACCCATTGATTGACGAAAAAACTCTTATGATTGTTGTTTCTCAATCGGGAGAGACAGCGGATACTATTGCTGCAATGCGTCTTGCAAAAGAAAAGGGTGCAAGAACTTTGGGCATTGTTAATGCTGTTGGAAGCAGTATTGCAAGAGAGGCTGATGATGTTTTATATACTCTTGCGGGGCCGGAAATTGCGGTTGCTTCGACAAAAGCTTTTACGGCTCAGGTTGTTTCGATGTATCTTATTACTTGTCATATTGCTCTTGAGCTTGGCAAAATGTCAAAAGAGCAATTCTCTGAAATTAAAGAAAGTATGGAAGAGCTTCCGTCTCTTGTTAACAGTATTCTTACAAAAGAGCCTGTTTTAAAGAGATTTATGCACAAATACATTGGTTCAAAAAATGTATTTTACATTGGTCGTGGGCTTGACTATATTGTTTCGATGGAGGGTTCTTTAAAGCTTAAGGAAATTGCTTATTTACATAGTGAGCCTTATGCCGCAGGAGAACTTAAACACGGGCCGATTGCACTTATTGAAGAATCGACTCTTGTTATTGGAATTGTTACACAAGAAGAACTTTTTGATAAAACCGTTAGCAATATAAGAGAATGTAAGGCGAGAGGCGCCAAAGTTCTTGCTATTGCTATGGAGGGAAATTCGGAAATTTCAAAGTATGCAGATGATGTATTTTATATCCCCCGTACGCATTGGATGCTTACTCCTTTGCTTGCAAACATTCCTCAGCAACTTTTTGCTTATTATATGGCTCTTGGTCTTGGAAACGATGTTGATAAGCCGAGAAATCTTGCAAAGAGCGTTACTGTTGAATAGTTCTACAACATTGAAAATATCGGCTTGAAAAAGTTTTTGCCGGTGTTTTTGAAGTAAACACAATGAATAGGAGGTTTACCATGAAAACTATTGCCATTATTGGTGCTTTGGAAGAAGAAATTAACAGTATTAAATCTGAAATGGAAATTATTTCTGCAAAAAACATTGTCGGTCTTGATTTTATTATGGGAAAAATGTTTGGAAACAGCGTTGTTTTAGTTCGCTCGGGTGTTGGAAAAGTTAATGCTGCCGTTTGTTCGCAAATTCTTATTGATATGTATGCGGTTGATTATATTATTAACATTGGCTTTGCAAGAACTTTGAGCGGTGAACTTGTTAACGGAGATATTGTTATTTCTGACGACGCATTTTATTATGACTTTGATACTGTTTCTCTTGGTGTTCCGAAAGGCGAAATTTACCGTATGGACGAAAGTTTTTTTAAGGCAGACTCCGAACTTATTGAAATGGCTTCGAAAGCTGCTTCTGAAACAGGGAAAAATTTTGTTGTTGGAAGAATTGCAAGCGGTGACAAATTTATTTCCGATATTTCGGAAAGAAACGAAATAAAAAATGAATTTAAGGCGGTTTGTGTTGAAATGGAAAGTGCGGCGATTGCTCACACTTGTTATCTTAACAAAATTCCTTTTGTTATTGTTTGTTTGATATTTGACGATTCTTTTGAAATTAATTCAAATTCCGGAAATATTGAAGGTTTTTCTTTAACTGATGTGAATTTTGCGGCACAAATTGTTAAAGGTGTTGTTAATTCAATAGAATAATGTTATTTTGATTTTTGAGAAAATTGTAATTATTGTATTTGATTTCTATAACTTGGTTTTGGGGTGTCTTTCGACACCCTATTTTTTACAAAAGGAAAGGGTTTTTATGTCTGATATAAATATGAAAAACAGCATGGTGTTTAATTTTTTGCCGATTTCAAACGATTTTGTTGAAAAATATATTTTTAGGGCACAAGCCGGTTTTGTATGTATTTATATTTATTCTCTTAAAAAGTGCATTGAGGGAGAGCAACTTACTTTGAAAAAAATTGCTGAGGATTTTGATATTTTGGAAAGCGATGTTTTGAAGGCTTTTAAATATTGGAAGAGCGAGGGCGTTGTTGATTTTAAAGAAGAAGACGGCAATTTTTTTGTTGAATTTTTTAATGTTGAAAAAAGCGAAAGCAAGACCGAAAATTTTGTTCTTAAAGAAGAGCAGAAAACAGCGAATTTGAAAAAAAGAAAGAGCGAGAATGTTCCCAATTATACAGTTGAGGAAATTAATGTTTACAGAAACAAAGAAGACGTTAAAATGCTTTTTAAAACGGCAGAAAAGGCTTTTTCTTCTATGCTGGATTTTAGCAAAATGAAGCTTGTTTTCAGTTTTTATGATTGGCTTGGTATGCCTATTGACCTTATTGAATTTCTTATAAAATATTGCGTTGAAAACGGAAAAGGCAGAAATTTGAGATATATTGAGTCGGTTGCTTTGGATTGGTGTGAAAAGGGGATTGATTCTGTTGAAAAAGCTTCGGAGCTTGTTAAACTTTTTAATGGCGATTATCGTGAAATTATGAAAGCTTTTGGCCTTTCGGGCGTTGTTCCAGTTGATGCACAGATTAAATATATGCAAAAATGGCTTGGCGAATATGCTATGTCTTTGGAGATTGTTAAGGAGGCTTGCAAAAGGACGGTTATGGCAACCGGAAAGCCGAAATTTGAATATGCGGATTCTATTATTCAAAGGTGGCAAAAGCAAGGAGTTAGAACTTTTGCCGATATTGAAAAAATCGATTTGGAATTTAACAAAAGACGCTCTGAGGAAAAAAAGAAAACCAACAACGAAAGCACTTCGGCGAAGAAACCTTTAAACAAATTTGTTAATTATGAACAACGAAATTGGGATTTTGAAACTCTTGACAAGCTTAAAGGCGAACTTCTTGAAAGAAATTTAAAGGAGTGATTTTATGACAAAAGCCGAAATTTACAAAAAGGTTTTGAGGGAATATGAAAAAGAAAAAGACTTTGCGGAAATTCTTTATCAAAAGAGAGTTAGGGAAGTTTATGAACTTATTCCGGAAGTTAAATCCATTGATGACGAAATTATGAAACTTAATGTGGATTTTGCGAAATCTGCTTTGAAAAATTGCGGGAAAAACAGAAACATTGGCGAACTTAAAGAAAAAAACAACAGTCTTATTTTGAAAAAGGAAAATCTTTTAAAACAATACGGAATTGGAAAAGATTTTTTTGACAGTGTTTATAAATGCAAGGAATGTAAGGATACGGGATATATTGGCAACAAGGAATGCAAATGCTTGAAAAAAAGGCTTATTGAAGCGGCATATGATATGTCAAATCTTAAAGAAGTTCTTGAAAACGAAAATTTTGAAAAATTTGATATTTCTTTTTATTCCGACAAAATTGACGAGAGGACGGGAAAATCTTCAAAGGAGCGAATTGAATTTATTTTGCTTAAAGCGTTGGATTTTGTCAGAAATTTTGACAACAAATTCGGAAATTTATTTTTGTATGGAAAATCAGGTCTTGGAAAAACTTTTTTATGCAACTGTATTGCAAAAGAACTTTTGGACAAGGGAAAGAGCGTTTTATATTTATCGGCGACTCAGTTGTTTAAGATGCTTGAAAAAGACACTTTTAAAAATGACGGAGAGGAGTTTGGCGAAGTTTTAAATCTTATATTTGACGCAGATTTGCTTATTATTGATGATTTGGGAACGGAGTTTCAAACTTCTTTTACTGCATCTGAGTTTTTTAATATTATAAATTTTAGATATATTAAGAAAAAGCCTGTTGTTATTTCGACAAATTTGGAGCCGAAAGATATTATTGACAAATATTCCGACAGAGTTGTTTCGAGATTTTACGGAAATTATGATTTCCTTGAATTTTTGGGTGAAGATATTAGAATATTAAAGCTGACAAAAGGGTAAAATATGAATAGTATATAATATGGAGCAATTAATTATATTTTTTGTTCTGTTTTTTGGGGAATGGTTTTATGCTTTTTAGGCTTGCTGTTGCACCGGTTGTTATTATTTTGTTTTATCTGTTTTTTAGGGACAAATATGAAAAAGAACCAATTCTTCTTTTGGTTACTGGACTGTTTTTTGGCGTTGTTATTTCTTTTCCCGTTATATTTTTTGAAAAATTTATTTCGGGGTTTTCTCCGGAAGGAGATATTTCGGAGGCTTTTTTTACTTCATTTTTTGTTGCGGCACTTGTTGAGGAATTTTTTAAATTTATTGTTTTATTTTTTCTTGTTTGGAAAAATAAAAATTTTAATGAGCCTTTTGATGGGATTGTATATTCTGTTTTTGTTTCTCTTGGGTTTGCCGGATTTGAAAACGTTTTATATGTTTTTAATCCCGTTGCGGGAGGTTTTGAAACGGCTTTTTTGCGGGCGATTTTTTCTGTTCCCGGTCACGCATTGTTTGGCGTTTTTATGGGCTATTATTTTTCTTTTTCGAAATTTATTCCGCAAAGGAAGAAGTTTTTTGGTTTTTTGGCTTTTTTTGTTCCTTTTGTTTTTCATGCAACGTATGATTTCATTTTATTGGCGGATATACCGTTTTATTTTATTCCGTTTGGGGCAGTTGTTATTTATTTATGGATTGGCGGATTTATTAAAATGAAAAAGCATTTGGAACGGTCACCGTTTAAAAATAAACTTTAAGTGTTTATTGATTTACGGATTATGATGTTTTTATACTTCTATTTTATATAATGTGTTTTTTAGCAAAATATAGGTTGAAAAATTTGCGTAAAGAGGTTATACTTTTTATATAGATGTTTTTTAAAAATCTTTTGGGAAAAACCGAAGAAAAGAAACAAAATGGTTCCTGACAGCTTTTGCTGTTTTGATTTACGGTATTTCCTTGGCAGGAGGTTTTTGTTCTGCCTATGAAAGCGGAGGAATTTATGTGATTGAAGCTGTTAGCTGTGGGGGTGTTGTTATCCACAGAGGAAAAATACTGTTGTTGTATAAAAATCAAAATGGTCGATATGTTGGTTGGGTTATGCCCAAAGGGACTGTTGAAAAAGGCGAGTCTTTTCAGCATGCTGCCCTTAGAGAAGTTAAAGAAGAAGCGGGGGTTTCGGCTGAAATTGTTAAATATATCGGTCAAACTCACTATACTTTTAAAGTTGACGGAAATATTATTGACAAAACTGTTCACTGGTATCTTATGACAGTTGATTCATATTATTGTAAGCCTCAAGCGGAGGAGTTTTTTATCGATTCGGGGTTTTACAAACAGCACGAGGCTTTTTACCTTTTGAAATTTCCCGATGAAAAGCACATTATGCGTATGGCTTATAATGAATACAACAGTTTAAAAAATAAGGGTTATATAACAAAATCTAAATGAAACAGGAGTGATTATTTATGAAAAATTCAAGCGAGAATGCTATTAGAGAAATTCAAACTTCATTGAAGAAAATTCAGGAAAGAAGCAGTGGGAAGAAATTTATTTTTGCTATTATTGGTGTTTCGATTTTAATTTTTGGAATTATTTTTGCTGTTTTGAAATTTAAAAAGAAATTTGATGATATTGACGATGAATTTGATGATGATGAATTTGACGATGATGACGATGATATAAGAGAAGATTATTATGCTTTGGACTATGAGGACGAAGAATAATTGATTGGCTATGTGAAAAGATTTTTATGATGTATTTGATTTTTCCCAATGTTTTGTTAAGGTTTTTTACAAAATAATTTTATAATTAGGAACAATTATTTATATTTTTAGATGATGCCGCATAATTTTATAAAACGAATGTACAAATTATAATTATGCGGGGGGTATGACGATTTTTATTTACAGGCTTTTAAAACAGGAGATTTTGTTTTAAAGGCCTGTTGATTTTATAAAAAAAGTTTAAAAGTACTTGAATTTATTTTATTTTTGTGTCAATATATAATGGAGCAAAAAAATTTATGCTTTGGAGGAAAGATTATGATTAAAACTGACATTGTCATAATCGGCTCGGGCATAGCTGCATTGAGTGTTGCAAACACGCTCTGCAAAAAGGGCAGAAAGGTTACTGTTTTGACGAAAGCTTTGAAAACTTCAAGCAATTCAAATCTTGCACAGGGCGGTATTTCCGTTGCTCTTTCTGAAAATGACAACTATACAATGCACTATGAGGATACTATGGAAGCAGGTTGTTATCATAATGATTCCAAGTCGGTTATGACTCTTGTATCAAAAGCTCCCGACGTTATAAGAGATTTTATAAAATCGGGTATGAAATTTGATACGGACAAAGAGGGAAATTTACTTTTTGGCAAAGAGGGGGCTCACCATATTTGCAGAATTATTCATGCAGGCGGAGACAGGACAGGTCAAAAAGTTATGGAAGAACTTTTTTCCCAAATTGACGAAAATGTTACAATTACAGAAAATGAAATGGTTCTGGAGCTTAGAGTTAAAAACAACGAATGTAGCGGTGTAATTACACGTGATGCGGACGGTAACATAAACTGCTATGAAGCCAACTATACAATACTAGCGACAGGCGGTATCGGTCAGCTTTATCCTTGTACCTCTAATGATATTACTATAACGGGTGATGGCTTAGCTATGGCATATAGAGCGGGGCTTGAGCTTAGCACTTTGGAATTTGTTCAATTTCACCCAACTATGCTTAACATAAACGGAAAGACTATGGGGCTTGTTTCGGAAGCTGTTAGAGGAGACGGCGGAATACTTGTTAATCAAGACGGTGTTAAAATTATGGAGGGAAAGCACCCTCTTAAAGACCTTGCACCGAGAGATGTTGTTTCGAGAATTGTTTATGATTGTTATTTTAAAGGTGACGAAATTTATCTTGATATTTCCAACGTTAAAAATTTTAAAGAAAGATTTCCTTATGTTTCTGAAATTTGCGACGAAAACGGTGTTGATTTGAGCAAAAATCTTATTCCTGTTAAACCGGGAGCACATTTTCACATGGGCGGTGTTAAAGCTTTGCCGAATGGTGAAACAGGCGTTTGCGGACTTTATGCGGTTGGTGAGGCGGCTTGCACAGGCGTTCACGGGGCAAACAGGCTTGCAAGCAATTCTCTTCTTGAAGGTCTTGTTTTTGGGAAGCTTACTGCTGAAAATATTTTAAATTCGGACAGAAAGGCTTTGCAATTTGTTGATGATGATGTTTTTGGTGAAATTTGTGAACTTCCGACAAAAAAGGAAATTCAGAAAAAGATGATGGAGTTTATTGGAATTGTTCGATATAAAGAAAAAATTCCGGAAATTATTAAATGGTTTGAAAAATTTGCTCCCAAAAATTCTGAAAAGCCTTTTGGAAAGCTTAACTTAAATAAAATAACAAACGAACAAGCTGAAATATATAATATGCTTACAGCGGGCTGGCTTATTGCGAAGGCGGCTTATTGTCGAAGCGAAAGCCTTGGGGCTCATTATATAATTGATAAGGAGTGAAAACTTTGAATAAACTCAAAGCAAAAGAACTCATAAAATCTTTTTTGATTGAAGATATAAACACAGGCGATTTATCGGCAGAACTTGTTTTTGACGAGGATATGACGGGAAGCGGTGTTTTTATTGCGAAGGGAGACGGAATTATTTCCGGAACTGAGATTATATCCCTTACATATCAGGCTTTTGGAGACGATGTTTCTGTTGAAATTTTTAAAAAAGACGGCGAGAACGTTGAAAAAGGCGATGTTATTGCAAAAGTTTGCGGAAAAATCAGAACGCTTTTATCTTGCGAAAGAGTTATTTTAAATCTTTTGCAACATTTGAGCGGGATTGCTACGGGAACGAAAAAAGCTGTTGAACTTCTTGATGATGACAGCATAAGAATTTGTGATACAAGAAAAACTTTGCCGGGGCTTCGTATGTTTGAAAAATATGCGGTTAGCTGTGGCGGAGGTTTTAACCATAGAATTGGGCTTTATGACGGTGTTATGCTTAAAGATAATCACATTGCTTTTGCGGGGGGAATTAAAGAGGCGGTTGCTCTTGTTCGCTCCAAAGCGGGGCATATGGTTAAAATAGAGGTTGAAACGGAAAGCAAGGAACAGGTTTTGGAGGCGGTTTTGGCGGAAGCCGACGTTATTATGTTTGACAACAGAACGCCTGAGGAAATTAGAGAACTTTCTAAACTTGTTCCAAAAAATATTATAACGGAAGCTTCCGGAGGAATTGGCATTGATAATATTGCTGATTTTAAGGGCTGTGGTGTTAATTATATTTCTATGGGTTCGCTTACACACACCGTTGTACCTCTTGATATTAGTTTTAACAGTATGGAGGGCAACAAAATATGATTAACAGAATAAAAGAGATTAAAGATAAGCTTGGTGATGATTTATTAATTCTTGCACATCATTATCAAGCTGATGAAATTGTTGGACTTGCCGATTTTGTTGGCGATTCTTTGAAGCTTGCACAGTTTGCGGAAAAAAACAAAAAGGCTAAATATATTGTTTTTTGCGGTGTGCATTTTATGGCGGAAACGGCAGATATTTTAACTGATGATGAACAAATTGTTCTTATGCCGGATATGAAAGCCGGTTGTCCTATGGCCGATATGGCTGATATTGGGCAGACTCAGACGGCTTGGGCAAAAATTAAAGAACTTTTTGGAAACGACATTGTTCCGATAACTTATATAAATTCGAAAGCATCTATTAAAGCTTTTTGCGGACAAAACGGAGGAACAACAGTTACTTCTTCAAATGCTTTTAAAGTTGTTAAATGGGGGCTTGAAAAGGGCGGAAAGATTTTTTTCTTGCCCGACCAAAATCTTGGAAGAAACACTGCTTTTGATTTGGGTATTGGGCTTGATGAAATGGCTGTTTGGAATCCGCAAACAAATTCTTTGGAATTTGACGGAGATATTTCAAAAGTTAAAGTTATTTTGTGGAAAGGATATTGTCACGCTCATCATAATGTTGATATTGACAAAATTACGGAGCTTAAATCAAAATTTCCCGACGTTAAAGTTGTTGTTCACCCAGAATGTAGGAACGAAGTTGTTTCGGCGGCGGATTTTAACGGTTCGACCGAATTTATTATAAACAAGGTTAAAAATTCTGAGGCGGGGTCTTTTTGGGCTGTTGGAACGGAGCATAATCTTGTTGAGAGACTTAAAAAAGATTATCCGGACAAGAAAATTCAAATTCTTGATGAAGTTAGCGTTTGTGCGGATATGGGGCTTACTTCTGTTGAAAGTCTTTTAAATGTTCTTGAGGGAATTTTGAAAGGTGATTTTTCAAATCAAGTTAGTGTTGATTTTGAAGTTTCCGAAAATGCGAAAAAAGCTCTTAATGTTATGCTTGGGCTTAGCTGAGTGGTTATTTGAAATGATATAACAAAGGCATTTGAAGAGAAGTTTATATTTTCTTTAAATGCCTTTATTATACAAATTTTATTAGGACGGGAGTTTTTATGAAGATTTTAGATTATTTAAAAGACAATATTTTGATAACTGACGGGGCTATGGGAACATATTACAACGAGATTTCCAAAAAGCCTTTTCAAAGCTGTGTTTTGGCAAATTTATATGATTGTGAAACTGTTGAAAAAATTCATTCGGAATATATAAATTCGGGTGCGAAACTTATTAGAACAAACACTTTTTCGGCAAATACGCAAATTCTTGAAAATGATATTAATTTTGTTGAAAATGTTATTTTGGAGGGTTGCAGAATTGCAAAAAAAGTGGCTTTTGATAGAAACGTTTTTGTTGGGGCAAGCATTGGACCAATTCCTGACGGAAAAGACGAAAAAGACCACACCGAGGAATATTTTAAAATTGTAGATTGTTTTATTTCAGAAGGAATCGATATTTTTATTTTTGAAACTTTTTACAGTCTTGATTATATTAAAGAAGTTTCGAAATATATTAAAATGAAGAACAAAGATGCTTGCGTTTTTGTTCAATTTTCGGTTAACGACACAGGAATTACAAAAAAATCGTTGGGAATTAACAGAATTGTTTCGGAGCTTGGCGATTTTGATTATATTGATGTTTTGGGATTTAATTGCGGTGTTGGGCCGTCACACATGGCTAATGTTATTAAAAAGCTTCCGAAAGTTGGAAAATTTATTTCAGCTTTGCCAAATGCGGGATATCCCGAAATTATTGACAATAAAGTTGAATATGTTATGAATCCGAAATATTTTGCGAAAAATTGTGCGGAATTAATTTTTGAGAATGTTAAAATTGTTGGAGGGTGTTGCGGAACAACGCCCGAGCATATTAAGTTTTTATGTGATTGTGTTTTTGAAAAACAAAGAGTGATTGAAACTTGCGGTGTTGATGATTTGAAAAAAGAAAGTATTGATGAGACAGGTTTGAAAAACGAATTTCACAAAAAAATTGAAAATGATGAATTTATTATTGCCGTTGAACTTGACCCTCCTTTTAAAGTTTCTGTTGACAGGCTTGTTAAAGGGGCTTTGGAGCTTAAAAAAAGCGGTGCGGACATTATTACTTTGGCCGATTCGCCTATGGGAAAATCAAGAGCGGATTCTATGATTATTTCGACGAAAATTAAAAGAGAGACAGGGGCGGAGGTTTTGCCTCATATTTGCTGTCGGGACAGGAACAGTATTTCTCTTCGTTCTTCTGTTTTGGCGGGATATATTGAGGGGATTAGAAACGTTTTGGTTGTTACGGGAGACCCTATCCCTGGAGAAGCAAGAGGAACTGTTAAAAGCGTTTTTAATTTGAATTCATATTCGCTCATAAATATGATTAAAGAGATGAACCACGATATTTTTGTTGAAGAGCCTGTTAAAATTGGCGGTGCTGTTAATTTTAACGTTACAAACAAAAATTCCGAATATAAAAGGCTTTTGAAAAAAGCAGAGGCGGGTGCAGAATTTTTCTTGACACAGCCTGTTTTTACCGATGACACGATTGAATATATTAAAAGTTTGCCGAAAGAACGCAATTTTAAAATTTTTGGAGGGATTATGCCTCTTGTTACTTACGGAAACGTTCAATTTATTAACAACGAACTTCCGGGAATTACAATTCCGGAAAAATATGCGTCTCGTTTTTTGCCGGATATGGAAAGAGAAGAAGCGGAAAACGTTGGAATTGAAATTGCTGTTGAAATTGCCGAAAGACTTAGAGCATTTGTTGACGGATTTTATATTGTTACGCCGTTTAACAGATATGAAATGGTTTCTAAGATTTTGAAAAGGCTTAATGTTTGAAAAAATTAAAAGAGGGTGTGAAAAATTTTAAATTTTTCACACCCTCTTTTTGCTTATTTTTCCAAATCTTCTTTTTGTATAAATTTTGCGTCTCCCCAAATTCTTTCTATATTGTAAAAATCTCGGTCTTCTTTATTGAAAAGGTGGACAACTATGTCGCCGAAATCCAAAAGAATCCACGTTTTTGTTTGGAAGCCTTCGGAATGATTGAGTTTGAAGCCTGATTTATATAATGCTTCTTCAACGGAATCTGCCATAGCTTTTAGTTGGTTTGGGTTGTTTCCGCTTGCGATTATGAAATAATCGGATATTACGGAAACTTCACGTATGTCAAGGATTGTTATATCAACCGCCATTTTATCATCAAGCGCTTTATATGCTGATTTTACACCTTCGAATGAATTTACTGTTGTTTGCAAAATATTTGCCTCCTTAAAATTAATTATAAACTTAATTAGTTATTTTATTTTATTTTCGTAATAGTTTAATGCGGACAGGCTTAATTGATGAATTAAGCGAGATTTTTCCGAGTTGTAGGTTATTGTTTGTTTTAAGCCGATGTATACGGCTTTGTCTAAATTTTCGTAGGCTGTTTTTCGTATGATTTCCAAATGGTTATATGATTTACGATTTGGCTCAATCATATCGGCTATATATATTATTTTTTCTAAAAGAGACATATCGGCACGACCGGTTGTATGATATTTTATGGCATTTAAAATTTCCGTATCGGTTATCAGATATTCTTTTTCGGCAACAGCCGCACCGAGAAAGCTATGGGCAAGGTCGGGCTGTTTTTTAATTATGTCATCGAGTTCGATATTATATTTTGAGCATAGCTCAAATGTTTTTTCTGTTGTGAAATTTTTGGCACAATCGTGGAGCAAGCCGGCTGTATAGGCTTTTTCGGGATTTACTCCCCAAACGTTTGCAAGCTTTGCGGCTTCCTCGGCAACGCCTTGCGTATGGGCAAAGCGTTTTGGTGTTAACGATTTATGCAATTTTTGATTTATGAACGTGAATAACGGTTTTTTTTCGAATGATGTTTTATATAATCCGAATTTTATTATATATTGTTCAACACTGTCGGGCAAAAGATATTTTATCGGTTTTTCGGCAATAACACGATTTCGAATATCTGTTGAAGATATTGAAAGTGCCGGAACTTCGATAAAAGTTAAATTTATTTTATAATTATTTTCGAATGTTTTCAAGTTTTTTAGAAGAAAATCTTTATCATATCCCGGGCGGGTTACGGCGACGAAATTGCACATTTTTAGCAATTCTTCGGGATTTTTCCATGTTAATATTTCGTTTATTGCATCGGCACCGGTTATAAAAAATATTTCTGCTTTTGG
The DNA here is from genome assembly GCA_964531385.1 of uncultured Lachnospiraceae bacterium. Lineage (GTDB taxonomy): Bacteria > Bacillota > Clostridia > Lachnospirales > CAG-274 > MGBC114079. Next base: position 100,227 of record CAZHGC010000004.1, read on the forward strand.
TGAGCATATATTTTTTAAACTTTTTATTGTATCTATTGTGTAGGTTATTCCGGGGCGGTCTATTTCTATTCGAGATACGTTGAAAAAGGGGTTGTTTGCCGTTGCGAGAACCGTCATAAGGTAGCGGTGTTCATCGTGTTCGACGGTTTTGTTGTTTTTATGGGGAGGGCGTCCTGTTGGAATGAAGAGAACTTTTTGTATGCCGAGTTCTTGGCGTACGGTTTCTGCCGCAACGAGATGCCCGTAATGTATTGGGTCGAACGTTCCACCCATTATGGCTATTTTTTTGCAATTTTTTAGATTTAAAATTTCATCTCTCATTTATTGTTCCTCTTTTTTGGCAAAGTTTATATAACAAAGCCGGTCTTTTAAACTTGTATAACATTATAGCACAGAAAGTGTTTAAAAGTCTATAGTTTGAATTTTAATTTCTGTGGCAAAGAAATGCAAGCATTTATTTAATTTTGGAAAAAATTTCGGGGTTTAACAGCTGTTTTTGTTTTTTTTAACAATCGATGTAAAACCTCCACATAAAATCTTTTGCCTCTTCGGCATAATCGATGTTTATTCTTTTTCCGACTTTTATTTTTTCTTCATCGACTGTTTCACCCTCACATATATATAATTTGTTTCCTGACAGCGATTCTTTATCGAAAGATTTCGTTATTTCGAGGGCTTTGCATAGTTTTCCGGGGCCGTTTGCAAAATTTTTTAATTGATATGGAGTTAATTCATTATATGATTTACCATAACGCAAAAGTGATAGGGCATTTAAATTTGAAGAGGGAACGGGAACGGCTCCGCGAATTAACACTGCACAAGGAATATTCTCTTTTTCTGTTACAATATTTAGACAATGGTACATTCCATAAATTAAGTAGACGTAGGCGTTTCCGCCTTTTAAAAACATTGTTTCCGTTCGGGGAGTTCGCTTATTTGGGTGGGCATGGCAAGCTTTATCTATTGAACCGATGTATGCCTCGGTTTCGGTTATTTTTAATATTAGCGGAGTGTTGTCTTTTATTCGAACGATATATTTTCCCAGAAGATTTTTCGCAACTGTCAGCGTATCTTGCAAATAAAAACTTTCGGGAAGTTTTTTTTGTTGGCTCATTTTTTTCCTCCTTGGAAATGTATATGTTTCAGTATACAAATTTTTTGCGGATTTTGCAAGGACTTGAAGCTTGTTGGATTTTTGCGAATTTGTTTCTGGGCGATATGGCAAAAATATTTTTATTTTGGGAATATTATAATATGTTGGTGCATATTTGTAAAAGGTGATTTCTTTTTGGTTGAAAATAAGTTATAAATGCTGTATAATTAGTTTGAGGGAATTTGATTTTGGGACAAAACGACAAAAAAACAGCATAGTTTTTATAAAATGATGTTGTTTTCAACAAAACAGAGAGTTATTTTTTATTTGGTATGATTTTACAGTGATTATTATTTGCGGAAGGAAGTGTTTTTATGATAAGTACAGCGGAATTGATTGAGCTTAATCAAATTATTGAAGCACAGCATGGAAATCCTCATCACGTTTTGGGTATGCACGAAATTAACCTTGACGGAAAAGATTGTATTGTTGTCAGAGCATTTATTCCACAGGCTGAAAGCATTGCTGTTGTTGACCCGAAAAACAACGACGAATATCCTATGAAAAAAATTCATCAAGACGGTTTTTTTGAATGTGTTATAAAAGAAAAAAGCAAGTGGTTTAGATATATGCTTAAAATTCAAGGTTATGAAAACAACACTTGGACAACCTATGACCCATATTCTTTTCAACCGACTATATCGGATATGGATATATATTTATTTAATCAAGGGACTCATTATGAAATTTTTGACAAGCTTGGGGCACACATTAAAACTGTTGACGGTGTTGAGGGTGTTTCTTTTGCAGTTTGGGCACCTAACGCAAAGCGTGTTAGCGTTATTGGGGATTTTAACTCTTGGGACGGAAGAAGAAACCCTATGAGAATTATCGGAGGTTCGGGAATTTGGGAAATTTTTATTCCGGGACTTAAAAATTATGATAAATATAAATTTGAAATAAAATCTCTTACAGGTGCACTATTTCAAAAATCGGACCCTTATGGCAATTTTGCAGAACTTAGACCGAGCACAACTTCTCTTGTTTTTGATATTAACAACTATCAATGGCATGATGAGGAATGGACAAAAAAACGTGATGAGGGTTGTAATTTAAATGTTCCGATGAATATTTACGAAGTGCATTTGGGTTCTTGGAAGAGAGTTGAAGAAGAGGAAAACAGATTTTTAAGTTATGTTGAACTTTCGGAAACGCTTATTCCTTATGTTAAAGAAATGGGATATACGCATATTGAACTTTTGCCTATTGAGGAGCACCCTTTTGACGGTTCTTGGGGATATCAAGTTACAGGTTATTATGCACCGACAAGCAGATATGGAAACCCTGCGGAATTTATGCAGTTTATTGATAAGTGTCACGAGAATGGCATTGGTGTTATTTTGGACTGGGTTCCCGCACATTTTCCGAAAGATGCTCATGGATTGGCACGTTTTGACGGAACGGCATTATATGAACACGAAGACCCACGTCAAGGCGAGCACCCTGAGTGGGGGACTTTGATTTTTAATTATGGAAGAAACGAAGTTAAAAATTTCCTTATTGCAAATGCTCTTTTTTGGCTTGAAAAATATCATATTGACGGGCTTAGAGTTGATGCGGTTGCTTCTATGCTTTATTTAAATTATGCAAAGAACGACGGCGAATGGATTCCTAACAAATATGGTGGAAAAGAGAACATTGATGCTGTTGAATTTATTAAACATATGAATTCGGTTATTGACCACAAGCACCCCGGAGCTTTGATGATTGCGGAAGAGTCGACATCTTGGCCGAATATTTCAAGAAGAGCGGAAGACGGCGGGCTTGGGTTTAAACTTAAATGGAATATGGGCTGGATGAACGATTTCCTTGAATATGTTGAGAAAGACTCTATTTATAAAAAATATCACCATAATAATCTTACTTTTGGTATGGTGTATGCTTATAGCGAAAATTTTATACTTGTTCTGTCTCACGATGAAGTTGTTCATGGCAAAAAGTCGATGCTTGACAAAATGCCGGGCGATTTGTGGCAGAAATTTGCAAATTTGAGAGTTGCCTATGGTTTTATGTTTGGACACCCTGGCAAAAAGCTTTTGTTTATGGGCGGAGAGTTTGGGCAATTTATTGAATGGAACGAAAAACGGCCTTTGGATTGGTTCCTTTTGGATTATGACACTCACAAAGGCATTCACGAATATGTTAAAGACTTTAATCATTTATACCTTGATGAAAGAGCGTTATGGACACACGATTTTGACGGTGCGGGCTTTGAATGGATTGACTGCAATGACAATTTGAGGAGTATTTATTCGTTTATTCGAAAGAGCGATTGTAAAGAGGACACTTTGATATTTATATGCAATTTTACACCTGAGCCGAGAATGGGATTTCGAATTGGCGTTCCTTTTGAGGGAAGATATATTGAAATTTTTAATTCGGACAGCCCGAAATATGGCGGAAGCGGAATTATTAATCCGGAGCCGATGTATTCTGAAAAAATTGAATATAATGGCAGAGAAGACAGCATTTGGCTTGACTTGCCGCCGCTTGCTGTTACAATTATAAAAATTTCGTAAAAAATTTTTTATAAAAATTACCTTTTTACGGTTGACGAGCAACGAATTTTTGTGTATAATTTTGTAGTGCATATGAAATAGTGTGCATTTTGTGAAACGGTAACCGGAGGGAGGGGAAATTCATGTCAGAAGTTAAGGTAAAAGAAAATGAATCCTTAGACAGCGCTCTTCGTCGCTTTAAAAGAAGCTGTGCAAAAGCAGGCATCATGGGCGAAGTTCGTAAGAGAGAACATTACGACAAGCCGAGCGTTAAACGCAAAAAGAAATCTGAGGCTGCCAGAAAACGTAAATTTAACTAATATTTAATGTAAAAGGGTTGATGTTTATGTCATTAAAAGAACAGCTTTTGGCTGATTTGAAGGAGGCTATGAAACAAAAGGATAATATCCTTAAAGATACCGTTCAAATGGTTCGAGCCGGAATTCTTCAAATCGAAAAAGATAAAAAGATTGAGCTTGATGATGACGGTGTTATTGAAGTTGTTGCAAAAGAACTTAAAAAGTGCAATGATGTGCTTCCTGATTATGAAAAAAGTGGCAGACAGGATTTAATTGATGAACTTAACAAAAAAGTTGAAATTCTCAAATCTTACCTTCCCGAACAGTTGACGATTGATGAGGTTAAAGTTATCGTGGCAGATGCTGTTAAAGAAGTTGGTGCTTTAACTATGAAGGATATGGGCAAAGTTATGGCTTTGGTTCAGCCTAAGGTTAAAGGACGTGCTGACGGTAAACTTGTTAGTGATGTTGTTAAACAAACATTGACAGGAAAGTAATTATATTACAGATTTTAGGGGCTGTGAAAAATGAAAATTCATTTTTTGCGGCTCTTTTTTATTAAATTCATTTTTTGAACTTTATTTTTAGGCAGGTTGTTTAATTTACTTTTAACACAGAATGAATAATAAATCATTGATATTTTTTTTGCTATATTGTAAAATATAATAAATATACTTTTTGAAAAAATTGAAAAATTTGAAAGGTTGTGATGATAGGGTTGGAAAACAAACTTAAACTTTATGGTTTTAATAATCTTACGAAAACTCTCAGCTTTAATATATATGACGTTTGTTATGCCAAAAGTGAGCGTGAACAAAAAGATTATATTGCTTATATTGATGAACAATATAACTCTGAAAGGCTTACCAAAATACTTTGTGACGTTACAAAAATGATTGGTGCTCACGTTTTGAATATTTCAAAACAAGACTATGAGCCACAAGGAGCAAGCGTTACAATACTTATAACGGAACGTGAACTTTCTTTGGGAGAAAAAGAAAATTCGGGCGAAGCGGAAATTGTTAAAACACGTAAAAGCGTTGTTTCTCATCTTGACAAAAGCCACGTTACGGTTCATTCCTACCCGGAATATCACCCGGATAATTCGATTGCAACTTTTCGTGTTGATATAGATGTTTCAACTTGCGGGCAAATTTCACCCCTTAACACTTTGGACTATTTGATTGACAGTTTTGATTCGGACATTATAACAACGGATTATCGTGTTCGTGGGTTTACGAGAGATGTTGACGGCAAAAAATTATTTATGGACCACAATATGACGAGCATTCAAGACTACATAAATGATAAAACTCTTGAAAAATATGATGCAATAGATATAAATGTTTATCAGGCAAATATTTTTCATACAAAAATGCTTATAAAAGAAATAGATTTGCAAAACTATCTTTTTAATACTGATGTTTATGAGCTTCCTCCAAAACAACGACTTGAAATTACAAACAGTTTGCGTAGGGAAATGATTGAAATTTTCAGCGGAAGCAATATATACTGATTTGCGGGGATATGAAAAATGTATAAACTTGACCAAACTAAAATGCCGATTTTTGAGGCACTTGAAAAATATAAGTCGATGAGGATTGTTCCGTTTGATGTTCCGGGGCACAAACGTGGCAGAGGAAATAAGGAGTTGACTGATTTTTTGGGCGAACGTTGTCTTGATGTTGATGTTAATTCCATGAAACCCCTTGATAATTTATGTCACCCGATTTCGGTTATAAAAGAGGCGGAGGAGCTTGCTGCTGACGCATTTTCTGCAAAACACGCTTTTTTTATGATTAACGGAACAACTTCTGCTGTTCAATCTATGGTTTTGACAGCGTGCAAAAAGGGCGAAAAAATAATTATGCCGAGAAACGTTCACAGAAGTGCTATTAATGCTCTTGTTATAAGCGGTGCAACGCCTGTTTATGTTAATCCGGGCGTTAACAAGGAGCTTGGAATTCCTCTTGGAATGTCTCTTTCGGACGTTGAAAAAGCAATTAGGGCAAATCCCGATGCGAAAGCGGTTTTGGTTAATAATCCAACTTATTATGGAATTTGCTCGCCTCTTCGAGATATTGTTGAGCTTGCCCACAAACATAATATGCTTGTTTTGGTTGATGAGGCTCATGGTACACATTTTTATTTTGATAAAAACCTTCCCGTTTCGGCGATGAGCGTTGGTGCGGATATGGCGGCGGTTAGTATGCACAAAACGGGCGGTTCACTTACTCAAAGCTCTTTTCTTTTGATAAACAACAATATTAGCGAGGGATATGTTCGTCAAATTATAAATTTGACTCAAACGACAAGCGGTTCATATCTTCTTATGTCTTCTCTTGATATTTCAAGAAAAAACCTTGCTTTAAATGGTCAGGAGATTTTTGACAAGGTTTCTTCGCTTGCAAATTATGCAAGAGAGGAAATTAACAAAATTGGCGGTTATTATGCTTATGGCAAAGAGCTTATAAACAACGATGATGTTTTTGATTTTGATATAACAAAGCTTTCTGTACACACAAGAAATATTGGGCTTGCGGGAATTGAAGTTTATGATATTTTGCGAGATGATTATGATATTCAAATTGAATTTGGTGATATTGGAAACATTCTTGCGATAATTTCGGTTGGCGACAAGGCTCTTGCAATTGAAAGATTGATTTCTTCGATGTCTGAAATTAAGAGACTTTATTCAAAGAGCAAAGCGGGTATGTTTGACCACGAATATATAAATCCGCTTGTTGCGATGAGCCCACAGGAGGCGTTTTATGCACCGAAAATTTCTGTTCCGATTGAAAAAAGCTATGGTAAAATATGCAGTGAATTTGTTATGTGTTATCCTCCGGGAATTCCGATTTTGGCTCCGGGAGAGTATATAACAAAAGATATTTTGGCTTATATAGCTTATGCAAAAGAAAAAGGCTGTGTTTTGACGGGAACGGAAGATATTTATATAAACAATATAAACATTGTTTCTGAATATGACAGCGGAATTGAATGAATGGCGGTATAATTTTTTTGATTTTGAAATATTTTTGAAAGAAAGGGAGTTTTTTTAATGGAATTGTGGTATACAGAAGAACATAGCCCCGATGTTAGGTTTTCTGTCAGAGTTGACGAGCATCTTTATTCCGCAAAAAGCAATTTTCAAAGAATTGATATTATGCGTTCGAATGAATTTGGCGTTTTTTTAACACTTGACAGCCTTATGATGGTTACCGAAAAAGATGAATTTATATATCATGATATGATTGTTCACGTTCCTATGGCGGTTAATCCGGACATTAAAAAAGTTCTTGTTATTGGCGGGGGAGACGGCGGAACGGTTCGAGAGCTTACACGATATGCGTCTGTTTTGGAAATTGACTTGGTTGAAATTGATGAAATGGTTGTTTCGGCTTGTATGAAATATTTGCCACAAACCGCAAGCAAGCTGTCTGATGAACGTGTTAACATTTTTTATGAAGACGGTTTGAAATTTATTCGCAAAAAGGAAAATTATTATGATTTGATAATTGTTGATTCGACCGACCCTTTTGGACCGGGAGAAGGGCTTTTTACAAAAGAATTTTACGGGAATTGCTATCGTGCTTTGAACGAAAGCGGAATTCTTGTTAATCAACACGAAAGCCCTTATTATAATATTTATGCGGAATCTTTAAAACGTGCAAACGAAAAAATTCGTTGTTTTTTTCCGTTTACAAAGCTTTATCAAGCACATATTCCGACTTATCCTTCGGGTTATTGGATTTTTGGTTTTGCATCTAAAAAATTTGACCCTGTTTTGGATATAAAAGCGGATTATTGGAACAATTTGAACATAAAAACGAAATATTACAATACAGAACTGCATAAAGGCTGTTTTGCATTGCCAAACTATGTTAAGGAACTTATTGAGAATTAAACACAGGAGGAATAAATAAATGGGAAAAGCATTAATAATTGGAGCAGGCGGAGTTGCAAGCGTTGTTGTTCATAAATGTTGTCAGAATTCAGAGGTTTTTGAGGAAATTTGCATTGCAAGCAGAACAAAATCGAAATGTGATGCACTTAAAGCAAAGCTTGACGGGGGAAAAACGAAAATTCAAACGGCACAAGTTGATGCAGACAATACAGAAGAACTTATTGCACTTATAAATGAATTTAAACCGGATATTGTTATAAACGTTGCTTTGCCATATCAAGATTTGACGATTATGGACGCTTGTTTGGCAACGAAGACAGATTATGTTGATACGGCAAATTATGAGCCTTTGGATACGGCAAAATTTGAATATAAATGGCAATGGGCATATAGGGAACGTTTTGAAAAGGCGGGAATTACCGCTCTTCTTGGAAGCGGATTTGACCCAGGGGTTACAGGTGTGTTTTGTGCTTATGCCCAAAAGCATTATTTTGATGAAATACATTATATTGATATTCTTGATGCAAATGCCGGCGACCACGGTTATCCTTTTGCAACAAATTTTAACCCCGAAATTAATATTCGTGAGGTTACTGCAAAGGGGAGTTATATTGAAAACGGGGAATGGGTTGAAACAGAGCCTTTGGAAATTAAAAAAGTTTATGATTTCCCTGAAATTGGCGAAAAAGATATGTATTTGCTTCATCACGAAGAGCTTGAGTCTTTGGCTTTGAACATAAACGGAATTAAGAGAATTAGATTTTTTATGACTTTTTCGGAAAAATATTTGACTCATTTGAAAGTTCTTGAAAACGTTGGAATGACTTCAATTGAGCCAATTGATTATGAAGGAAAGAAGATTGTTCCTTTGCAATTTTTGAAAGCTGTTTTGCCGGATCCGGCATCATTGGGACCGAGAACGAAAGGAAAAACAAACATTGGTTGTATTATGCAAGGTGTTAAAAACGGTGTTCCGAAAACATATTATGTTTATAATGTTTGTGACCATCAAGAATGTTTTAAAGAGGTTGGCTCTCAAGCTATTTCTTATACAACGGGCGTTCCTGCTATGATTGGTGCGGCTATGGTTATGAGCGGAAAATGGAAAAAACCGGGGGTTTACAATATTGAAGAATTTGACCCAGACCCATTTATGGAGGCTTTGAATAAATTTGGGCTTCCTTGGAAAGAAAGTTTTGACCCGAAGCTTGTTGACTAACAGGCTTTGAGGTTACTTTTGAAAAGTTTATTTTAAAAATTAATATTTTGGGGGTTCAAAAAATATTTTGTTGAACTCTTGGTATCGGTTTGGAAAAATGTTATTTTGAGGAATTGGAAAATGATTAATGATAAAAAAATTTGCGATTTGGAAACGCCTTGTTATGTTGTTGACGAAAATCTTTTGATAAAAAATCTTAAAGTGTTGAATTATGTTGAAAAACAGACAGGGTGTCACATTTTGCTTGCTCAAAAGGGCTTTTCGATGTATAGTGTTTATCCGCTTATTTCACAATATTTGAGCGGTGTTACATCAAGTTCGCTTTTTGAGGCAAAACTTGGTTTTGAGGAAATGGGCAAAGAAGTTCATATTTATTCGCCTGCATATAAGGAAAGCGAATTTGATGAAATTTTAAATTATTGCGGACATATTGTTTTTAACTCTTTTTCACAATTTGCAAAATATAAAGAAAAAGTTTTAAATTGTGGGCATAAAGTTGAAATGGGAATTAGGATAAATCCGGAATATTCCGAAATTGAAACGGATATTTATAACCCTTGTTTTGAAAATTCGAGAATGGGAACGACTTTGGAGCATTTTGAAGAGGGCGTTTTGCGATATGGTATGGATGATGTTGACGGAATTCATTTTCATACGATGTGCGAGCAAAATTCGGATACCCTTGAGAGGACAATTAAAATTGTTGACGAAAAATTTGGGAAGTATTTGAAACAGGTTAAATGGGTTAATTTTGGCGGAGGGCATCATATAACGAGAGCTGATTATGACGTTGAAAAGCTTATTTCCTGTATTAATTTTATAAAAGATAAATATGATGTTGAGGTTTATCTTGAGCCGGGAGAGGCTGTTGCTTTGAACTGTGGTTTCCTTGTTTCAACTGTTTTGGACACTATGAAAAACGGTATGGATATTGCAATTTTGGATACTTCGGCGGCGTGCCATATGCCGGACGTTCTTGAAATGCCATATAGACCAGAAATTATTGGGGCGGAGAAACCTGATGAGAAAAAATATACTTATCGTCTTGGAAGTGCAACTTGTCTTTCGGGAGATATTATTGGCGATTATTCTTTTGACAAACCTTTGAAAGAGGGCGACAGGCTGATTTTTTGCGATATGGCTCATTACTCTATGGTTAAAAACAACACTTTTAACGGAATCAATCTTCCTGATATTGTTCTTTATACAAAAGACAGAGAATTTAAGGTTGTTAAAAAATTTGGATTTGAGAATTTTAAAGCTCGTTTATAGTTATTTGAAAAGGAGGCGTTTGTTATGAAAAAGTTTGTTGCTGTTTTTTTGTCTGCGGTTTTAACCGTTGGAAACGGTTATTTTGCTTTTGCACAATCTTCGGAAATTCCGTTGGATTTGGAACAAGCTATAGTTGATGTTAAAACATACATTGATATTCCCGAGGAATATTCGGAATTTGAATATTCGATTAACAATTATGATGATTTTGACAAGTATTATTTGACTTGGTCGAAAAAAATCGAAGATAATGTGCGTGACAGGATAGAGCTTGAAGTTGATACCGATGGAAATATTTATTCATATGGCAAATTTGACCATTTGGACGATGCTAATTTTTTGAATAAAAAATCAAAAGAAGAATGTCTTAATTCAGCACAAAAGTTTTTGCAAAAAATTCTTCCGAACGATTATCAAAATTTTAAACTTGAACACAGTTTTTCAACAAATCGATTTTCGTTTAGACTTTATAAAAAAGGAATTCCCGTACATTTTGGAATTTTAAACATAGTTGTTGATAAAGATACTTTGGATATTCAAAGTTATAATTTTGATAAGGCAAATCTTTTGAACGGCGAGTTTGAAGATGTTGCCGGCGTTATAGGCGAAAATGATGCAAAGAAATTATATATTGAAAATGCAAAATTTGAGCCTAAATATGTTCTTAATTATAATTATACAACGGGCGAAAAAAATATTATTTTGGTTTATGAGCCGAATGTGTTTTATTCGAAAGCTGTTGATGCGAAAACAGGCGATTTGATAGCTTTGGATTTTGACGGATTGAACTATTATAACGAGATGGAAGAGAAAAATCTTAAAGCTGAAATGGCATCTGATGCGGGAGGAGCTGAACGAGAGGTTATTCTTTCCGAAAAAGAACTTGAAAAAATTAGAGAGTCTGAAAAAATATTGACTAAAGAACAGGCTGATTTGGAAATTAAAAAAGCTGTTCCGGAAAATATAAAATTTGGAGAAATTGAATCTTGTGATCTGTTTCAGGATTTTGTCGATTCGGGAACATATTCTTGGACAATAACTTATTCGAACGGATATGCTTCGATTGACGCAAAAACAAAGAAAATTAAATCGTTTTGCGTGTATGATGACGGCAATGATGAAGAAGATTATGACAACTTTGAAAAAATGAATGTTAGAAAAGAAAAAGCTTTACAATTTATTCAAAAGCTTGAGCCTGACAAAATTAACAATATTGAGTTTTCGGAGGAAAGTTCAAATTCGAGTTGGATTTGTTTTTCAAGAGTTGTTAACGGTTTGAAGTTTGAAGAAAATTCTATTAATGTTACTTTTGATAAAAATGACAATATTACGTCTTATTTATGCAATTGGAACGATAGTTTGGAGTTTCCGAAACCTGACGGATTGATTTCTTCGGAAGAGGCTTTTGATGTTATTGGGAAACGTTCGAAATTTGCATTGACTTATGAATTTACAAAACAAAATGTTGACAGAAACATTGTGTTGGGATATTCGCTTATTGAAGAGGCTGTGCCTTATATTTCGGCAAAAACGGGTGAAGAGCTTGATTATAACGGCAAGGCATACAAAGTTGATGAACCTGTTTTGACAGAATATTCGGACATAAAAGGGCATTGGTGCGAAAAATATGTTAAAACGCTTTTAAACAACGGATATTACATAAACAGAGATAAGTTTTTGCCCGATGAGAAAATAACGAGGAAAGAATTTTTTGGTTATATTTTTCAAAATTATTATAGCAGCATAGATGATTTTAACGAATTGAGAAAAAGTTCTAATAATCCTGAGGAAATTAAAGAATGTTTGGAGTTTTTTAACAGAGAGTCTGAATTTATTACAAAAAAAGAACTTTGTTGCTTTATTATTTCTCAATTGAATTATACCAATATTTCAAAAGAAGACGTTTTTAAAAATCCGTTTTCAGATGTTGACGAAAATGCCGACTTTTTTGGGGCGGCTGTTATTGCGGATTCATTGGGGATTGTTTTGAAAGACGAAAACAACAATTTTAATCCTGATGAGTTTGTTACGAATGCGGAGGCGGCAAGGGCGATTTATAGTTCAATGTTGCTTAAAAAGTGATGTAATTATATATTTACGGAGTTTTTTTTGGAGGGATTTTATGAACAAAATATTAGTTGCTTATTTTTCGGCAAGCGGGGTTACTGCAAAAGTTGCAAAAACGGTTGCCTGCGTTACGGGCGGGGACTTGTTTGAAATTAAACCGACTGTTCCATATACAAAAGCTGATTTGAATTGGCTTGACAAAACAAGCCGAAGCAGTGTTGAGATGAACGACAAAAGTTTTAGACCACCTGTTTTGGAAAGTTGCTCAAGTATGGAAAGTTATGATACTGTGTTTTTGGGATTTCCTATTTGGTGGTATGTTGCACCGACTATAATAAATACTTTTCTTGAAAGTTATGATTTTTCGGGGAAAAGGATTGTTCTTTTTGCAACATCGGGCGGAAGCGGATTTGGCAAAACAGTTGATGAACTTAAAGGAAGCGTTTCGGCGGATACGACTATAACAGAGGGCGAAATTTTAAAAGGAAATTCTGACGAAGCAAGCGTTTCAAAATGGATTGAAAGTTTGAATTTGTGAAAAATGGATTTTTGAAATTAAAACACCGCACAGTTATTAAAACGATTTTGTTTTATTAATTGTGCGGTGCTGTTTTAGAATGATTTTAATGTAAATTCGGAGCAATCCCAAATTTCATTAACTATATCTTTATAAAATTCAGGTTCGTGGCAAACCATTAATATTGTGCCTTTATATTCTTTTAATTCTCTTTTTAATTCATCTTTTGCATCAATATCGAGATGATTTGTTGGTTCGTCTAAAACGAGAATATTTGTTTCTGTGTTCATAATTTTGCAAAGACGAACTTTTGCTTGTTCGCCACCGCTTAGAACATAAACCTTGCTTTCAAGCTGTTCGGTTGTTAGACCACATTTTGCAAGGGCTTGACGTATTTCATATTGTGTGAATGAGGGGAAGGTGTCCCAAACGTCTTCTATGCACGTTTTGTTTACAGGTTCTTTTAATTCTTGTTCAAAATAACCGATTTTTTGATTTCCGCCGAGTAAAACTTCGCCCGAAATTGCTTTTATTTCACCAAGCAGACTTTTTAAAAGAGTTGTTTTTCCAAGGCCGTTTGCTCCAACCAATGCTACTTTTTGACCTCTTTCGAGCAAGAGATTTAGAGGTTTTGAAAGAGGGGAGGAATAACCGATTATCAAATCTTTTGTTTCGAAAACAAGCTTGTCGGACGCTTTTGCCGATTTGAATTTAAACTGTGGTTTTGGTTTTTCTTTTGAAAGTTCGATTATATCCATTTTGTCAAGTTTTTTCTGTCGGGATTTTGCCATTCCGGAAGTTGCAACACGTGCTTTGTTTCTTGCAATGAAATCTTTTAGCCCCGCAATTTCTGCTTGCTGTCTTTCGTAGGCGGCTTCAAGTTGTTTTTTGTTCATTTCGTATACACGCAAAAACTCGTTATAATCGCCGACATATCTTGTTAATTCGGCATTTTCAACGTGGTATATAATGTTTACTACACTGTTTAAAAATTCTATGTCATGGGAGATTAGAATAAAGGCATTTTCGTAATTTGTTAAATATTCTTTTAACCAATTTATATGTTCTTCGTCCAAATAGTTTGTTGGCTCGTCTAAAAGCAAAATGTCGGGATTTTGTAAGAGCATTTTTGCAAGAAGAATTTTTGTTCTTTGACCGCCGGAAAGGTCGTTTACATCTTTTTCAAGACCTATATCTTTTAGACCGAGACCTGTTGCAACTTCTTCTATTTTTGTGTCAAGGTTATAGAAATCGCCTGAATCTAAAATATCTTGAAGTTCTGCCGCATTTTCCATAAGCAAATCAACATTTGCGTTTTCATCTGCCATTTGCATATAGACATCATTAAGTTCGGTTTCTATTTCATAGAGATATGAAAATGCGTCTCTTAGGTTTTCTCTGACGGTTGTTCCTGATTTTAATTCGGCGTGTTGGTCCATATATCCGACACGAACACGATTTGACCAGAGAACATCGCCGGAATCGGGCATAAGTTTATCTGTTATAATTTTCATAAAAGTTGATTTACCTTCGCCGTTTGCACCGATTAAGCCAACGTGTTCACCTTTTAATAATCGGAATGAGACGTTTTCGAATATAATTCTGCCACCGAAAGAATGACTTATATTTTTAACGGTAAGTATGCTCATTTTTTTACTCCTTATATTTAATATTTACGTAATCATAATATTATCATAGACTGTTATGTTAAAACAAGTGTAATTTGCAAGAAAATTTGTTTTTTTGTAAGTTTTTGCGGAAAAACTTAAGATTTGCATATTTAGAAATTTTTTTTGAAATAAACAATATTATATGATATTATTATATAAATGATATTTTGAATGTTTTTTAGTTTATTTTTTTGGAGGTAATCAAATGGAATGGATTGAAGTTAAAATATATACAACAACGGAGGGAATTGAACCTCTTACAGCTATGCTTCTTGAAACGGGTGTTACCGGTATTCAAGTTGAAGATGATGACGAGCTTAAACAATTTGTTACAACAAGCTCAACTTATTGGGATTATGTTGATGAGGAGCTTTTGAACAAAGAAAAAGAGGATACAAGGGTTATTGTATATGTTAGCGATAATCCTTACGGTATGGATATTTTGATGAGCATAAAAGAGGGGCTTGCAAGGCTTAAAGTTTCGGACATTGGCTTAAATCTTGGAAAGCTTACTTATGAGCTTACAAATACAAATGATGAAGATTGGCTTAACAAATGGAAAGAGTTTTACAAACCTTTTAATGTTGGTGAGAGGCTTTTGGTTAAGCCGGAATGGGAAAGTGTTGAAAACTTGGAAAACAGAGTTGTTTTTAATATAAATCCGGGGCACGTTTTTGGAACGGGAATGCACCAGACAACGCAATTGTGTATGATTAACCTTGAAAAGTATGTTACGGACGGTTGTGAAGTTTTGGATTTGGGCTGTGGAAGCGGAATTCTTTCGATAATTTCTCTTTTGCTTGGTGCAAAACACGCAAATGCTGTTGATATTGATGCAAATGCTATAAAAACAGCGTATGAAAACGCAGCACTTAACGGAATTGGAAAAGACAAATATTATGTTACATCGGGAAATATAATTGACAACAAGGAACTTCAAGACGAAATGGGTTATGAAAAATATGATATTGTTGTTGCAAACATAATTGCAGATGTTATAATTGCTATGGCACCGATTGTTAAAACAGCGGTTAAAAAATCGGGAACATTTATTTCCTCCGGAATTATAAAGGACAGAGTTGATGACGTTAAAGTTGCTTTGGCGGAAAACGGGTTTGACATTATTGACATAGCTTACAAAGATGAATGGGTTAGCATTACATCTAAAATAAAATAATAATATTTTTATTTTAGTAAAGTTGTGTGTTAATTGATATTAGGCAGTTTTACGCTGTTTGGTTATGAGTGATTTTGATTTTTGGTTATTGGTTTTACGGGAGTGATTAATATGCCTAAATTTTTTGTTGATAAAAACAGCATTGGTGAGAAAAATATTGAGATTACGGGGGACGATGCCACCCATATAGCAACTGTTTTGAGAGCAAAGGTTGACGAAGAAATAACGGTTTGCGACGGATATGGAACGGATTATGTTTGTCGTTTGATTGGAATAAACAAAAAGCAGGTTCTTGCGGAAATTATTAAAAAATATGAAAATGAAAATGAACCAGAAGTTAAAATTACTTTATATCAAGGATTGCCGAAAGGCGATAAAATGGAGCTTGTTATTCAAAAATGTATTGAAATTGGTGTTGACAGAATTGTTCCGGTTGTTACGGAGCATACGGTTGTTAAAATAAATGATAAGGCAGAAAAGAAAAATATACGCTGGAATAAAATTGCGGAGGCTGCCGCAAAACAATGCGGAAGAGGAAAAATTCCCATCGTTGACAAAATTATGACTTTTGAAGAGGCTGTTGAAAATTCGAAAGAACTTGACCAATCGATAATTCCTTATGAAAAAGAAAGGGAGACTTCTATCAGAAGTTTTGCAAAAAGTTTTGACGGAAAATCTATTGGGATATTCATTGGACCGGAGGGCGGATTTTCTGAAAGCGAAATTGAACTTTGCAAAAAGAACAACATTTCCTCCGTTAGCCTTGGCAAAAGAATTTTGAGAACAGAAACGGCAGGACTTGTTACAAGCGTTATTTTGCTTTATGAACTGGAGGATTTGAATTGATTTACTTTGACAATTCTGCAACAACCAAAGTTTTGGACAAAGTTGTTGAAAAAATGGCATATGTTATGAAAGAAGAGTTTGGAAACCCTTCATCTCTTCACAGTTTTGGGTTTTCTGCGGAAAAAGAAATAACAAATTCGAAAAAAATAATTTCAAAAATAATTAATGCGAATGAGAATGAAATATATTTTACATCGGGAGGAACAGAGGCAAATAATCTTGCGGTTTTTGGTGTTTCTTTTGCACACCAAAAAAGAGGAAAGCACCTTGTTGTTAGCAAAATTGAACACCCTTCTGTTTTGGAGGCTTATAAAAAACTTGAGGGTTTGGGATATGATGTTTCATATTTGGATTGTGACGAAAAGGGATATGTTGATTTGGAGCAACTTGCCGACGTTGTGAATGATAATACAATTATTGTTAGTGTTATGCACATCAACAATGAAATTGGGACAGTTCAAAATATTGAAGAAATTTCAAAAATTATAAAAGAAAAAAATTCAAAAACTTTTTTTCACGTTGATTGTGTTCAATCTTTTTGCAAACATAGAATTAATTCGAAAGTTGCGGATTTGATTACTTTCAGCGGACATAAAATTCACGCTTCAAAAGGAATTGGCGGAATATTTATAAAAAAAGGTGTTAGGATTGAGCCGGTTTTTGTTGGCGGAAAGCAACAAAACGCAATTCGTTCGGGAACGGAAAATCTTCCCGGAATTGTTGGGCTTGCAGTTGCTTCCGAATATATGAGCAAAAAAATTGATGAAAATTTTGAAAATGTTTTGGCGGTTAGAAATGAGCTTGCAAAAGTTATGGATTTGTTGCCCGATGTTTTTATTAATGGTGATGAAGAAAAGGGAAGCCCATATATTTTGAATTTGAGTTTTAAAGATGTTAGGGGCGAAGTTTTACTTCATACCCTTGAGGACAGAGGGATTTTTGTTTCGACCGGCTCGGCTTGTACAAGCAACCACAAAAAGCATATCGGAACGGTTGATGTTATTGGCGGACTTGGCGAAAATTCGGTTAGATTTAGTTTTTCTGATGAAAATACGGTTGATGAGGCAAAAAAATGTGTTTCGGAACTTTTGGAAATTGTTCCTGTGCTTAGAGAATATCGTCAACTTTAAAAAGGAGAAAATATGGAAAATATATTGCTTGTTAAATATGGCGAAATTGCGATGAGAGGCAAAAACAGATATTTGGTCGAAAATCGCTTGATACACATTATAATTAAAAATCTTGAGGATTTGAACGGATATAGAGTTTATAAAGAACAAGGAAGAATTCTTGTTAAATGTGAACAGGGCGAGTTTGACTATGAAACGGTTATTCCGAGAGTTGTTAATATTCTTGGGGTTGTTGCGGTTTGTCCGGGTGTTGAGATAATTGATAAAAATATTGAGAACATTAGAACTACTGCTCTTTCACATATGAAATCTCAATTTCAGGGAAAGAATATTTCTTTTAAAGTTGAAACAAAGCGTTCGGATAAACAATTTCCTATGATTTCGAGAGAAATTTCCGCTGATGTTGGGGGATATGTTTTGAACGGAATGGACGGGTTGACGGTTGATGTTCATAACCCCGATGTTACTTTGATGGTTGAAATTAGAAACAGTGCTTATGTTTATTCGAAACTTATTGAGGGGTTTGGCGGACTTCCTATGGGAGCTTCCGGAAAAGCAACTGTTCTTATGTCGGGAGGAATTGACAGCCCTGTTGCCGCATTTATGACGGCTAAAAGAGGTGTTGAAATTGAGGCGGTTTATTTTGACAGCCCACCGCATACATCGGAGAGAGCAAGGCAGAAAGTTATTGACTTGGCAGAAAAACTTTCTTTATATACCGGCAAATTTAATTTATATATTGTTCCGTTTACAGATGTTCAACATTATTTATATAAAAGCGTTCCGCCCGAAAAAATAACGATTTTTCTTAAAAGGGCTATGATTAAGGCGGCGGAAAGAATTGCTCTTAAAAACGGTTCGTTGGCTCTTGTTATGGGAGACAGCATTGGACAAGTTGCAAGCCAAACTATGCAGGCGATTAATGCGATAAATTCTGCGGCAGAAGAACTTACTGTTTTACGCCCTTTATGCGGGTTTGACAAACAAGAAATTGTTGATTTGGCAAAAAAAATCGATACTTTTGAAATATCTATAAGGCCGTATGAAGATTGCTGTACTGTTTTTGTTCCGAAACACCCAGAAACAAAGCCGAAAAAATCGATAATTGAGAAGATTGAATCGAAATTGACGGAGCTTGATGATTTGATTGACAGAGCGTGCGAAAATGTTAAAATAATTTGACGGATTGAAGAACAGTTGTTTTTGTATGAACTTAGGTCTTGAGAGTATTAAAAAGCTGTTTTTTGATGATTGAATTTGTTTTTTGTTATTTTAAATTGCAAGAACCGACAGATGTTCTTGCAATTTTTATGGGTTAAAATTTACTGAAAAAGGGTTGTGTTTTTTGTTTTTTATATAAAAAAAGCAATATTTTTTTGAATGCTATGAAACGGTTGGGCTAATTTTATTTTTAGCTGTCGGAAAAAAATTCGTTTTATCGTCAGTTTTTACTAAAATTTGTTTGATTATGAAATTTTGAAGCTCTTTTCTTGCAGAATATTTTTTGGTATGATATAATTAGTTTGAATTAACAGTTGTTAAGAGTGCACCTCATAATTAAATTGGAAAATATAAAATTCAAAGCGAGTGCAGAGCACAAAAATCGTTAGAGAACATTTGCAAAGCAATTGCAATATGTTTTTTGCGAGAGAATTTTTTATTGAAACAAAGATTGTTTATTTATTTTGCGGAAAAACATTTTAACTTCTTCCGGTAATTATGCGGTGGTTTTAAATATTATTTTTTTGGGAGGTTTTTTATGAAATATATAGTTGTTTTGGGCGACGGTATGGCTGATGAGCCAATTGAAGAGCTTGGCGGAAAAACTCCGCTTGAATATGCAAAGACACCGACAATGGATATGCTTTCGAAAAAATCGGAGGTTGGAACTGTTCATACAATTCCTGATGGAATGAAACCGGGAAGCGATACGGCGAATTTATCTGTTATGGGATATAATCCCGAAAAATATTATTCCGGTCGTTCTCCGTTGGAAGCTTTGAGCATTGGCGTTGATATGAAAGCGACGGATATTGCTTTGAGATGTAACATTGTTACGGTTTCCGATGATGATTTGCCTTATGAAGAAAAAACAATTATTGACCACAGCTCCGGAGAAATTTCAACAGAAGAAGCGACTGTTCTTATTGAGGCGGTTAAAAAAGAACTTGAAACGGAAACATATAAATTTTATGTTGGAACAAGCTATCGTCATTTGACAATTTGGGATAGGGGCGAAGTTGTTGATTTGACCCAGCCTCACGATGTTTTGGGAAAAGTTATTGGACAATTTTTGCCAGAACAAAAAGACCTTAAAGAGATGATGAAAAAAAGTTATGATATTTTGAATAATCACCCGATTAATGTTGAAAGAGCGAAAAAAGGACTTAACAAGGCTAATTCTCTTTGGTTTTGGGGAGCGGGAACAAGACCCGACCTTGATTCGTTTGAGTCGAAAAACAACAAGAAAGGTGCAATGGTTTCGGCTGTTGACCTTTTGAAAGGCATTGCCGTTGGTGCAAAAATGAAAGTTATTGTTGTTGAGGGTGCAGATGCAACTTTGCACACAAATTATGAGGGAAAAGCTATGGCGGGGGTTAATGCTGTTTTGAACGACGGTTTTGATTTTGCTTATATTCACGTTGAAGCTCCTGACGAAATGGGACATCAGGGCAGTGTTGAAAGAAAAATTCAAGCTATTGAATATCTTGATGAAAAAGTTATAAAAGTTGTTTATGATGAAATGAAAAAATCGGGCGTTGATTTTAGACTTGCGGTTCTTCCGGATCACCCGACTCCTATTGCTTGCAGAACTCACACAAGCACGCCTGTTCCTTATATGATTTATGACAGCACAAACGAACTTGACAAAACTTGGAACTATAACGAAAGAGAAGGCAGAGAAAGCGGAAATTATGTTGCGGAAGGTCACAAATTTATTGACAAGTTTTTTGAAAATTAAATAAAAAAAGCACGCACATTATAATTTTACGAATTTTGCCGATAATTTTGTTTTTTTAAATATAAACCTTTTTACGAAAGTTTTGCAAGGCTTGGTTTTGTTAATTAAATTATTGATATTTTAATTATTATTATTTTAGCTATTGAATTTTTTAAAATTTGGTATATAATATTGGTAAGATAAAATTTTTCAAGAAAAGAGTGATATTAATGCTTGACATTAAATTGGATTTGGCAAAAACAAAAAAAGAAAAACCTGATGAAAAAAATTTGAGCTTTGGTAAGTATTACACTGATAATATGTTTATTATGGATTATACAGAGGGGATTGGTTGGCACGATGCAAGAATTGTTCCTTATCAGCCAATTTCGCTTGACCCTGCGGCTATGGTTTTCCATTATGCTCAAGAATCTTTTGAAGGTTTGAAAGCATATCGTACTTCTGACGGTTCGGTTCAGCTTTTCCGCCCTAACAAAAATGCTGAACGTATGCAATCTACACACAGACGTATGTGTATTCCTGAAGTTCCTGTTGATGATTTTGTTCAGGCTGTTAAGACTCTTGTTTCAGTTGAGAAAGATTGGGTTCCTTCTGCTTCCGAAACTTCTCTTTACATAAGACCTTTTGCTATTGCAACAGAGGCACATCTTGGTGTTAAACCTTCTTCGGAATATATGTTTATAATAATTGCTTCACCTGTTGGGGCATATTATGAAGAGGGTATGAATCCTGTTAAAATTTTTGTTGAGGACGAATATGTTAGAGCAACTCCGGGAGGAACAGGATTTATTAAATGTGGTGGAAACTATGCTGCTTCTTTGGCTTCTCAAGTTAAAGCTCACGATTTGGGTTATTCTCAAGTTTTATGGCTTGACGGTGTTGAAAGAAAATATGTTGAAGAAGTTGGCTCAATGAATATTTTCTTTAAAATTGACGGTGTGTTTTATACAGCACCTACTTCCGGAACAGTTCTTCCGGGCGTGACTCGTATGTCATGTATGGAACTTCTCAGAAAATGGGGCTTCAAAGTTGAAGAAAAACATCTTGCCATTGTTGATATAATGCAGGCGGCAAAAGAGGGCAAGCTTGAAGAAGTTTTTGGAACAGGTACGGCGGCTGTTATTTCTCCTGTCGGTGAACTTCGTTATGAAAGTGATGTTGCTGTTATAAACGATTTTAAAACAGGTGATATTACTCAAAAATTGTATGATACATTGACAGGTATTCAATGGGGAAAAATTCCTGATGATATGGATTGGACAGTTAAAGTTGATTAATTTTTGTCAGTAAGTGATTTCTTTATAGATGCGAGCGTTTTCTTTATAAAACTTGGTTGGTTTAGGGTTTGGAGACGTTCGCATTTTTATTTGGTTGGCTTTGGGGAAAATAAATTGTGTATAATTTGTAAATATTTTTTAAATGGTCTTTTTTTTTGTGACGATTTATGATATTATCAAGGTGTATAGACTTTTTTAAATTAAATTTGTTTTTTGATTAAATTACTTGAAGGATTTGATTTGATGATTGATGTTGCTTTGCTTGGAACGGGGGGAATGATGCCTCTGCCAAACAGATTTCTTACTTCTCTTTTATGCAGATATAAGGGCAGACTTGTTCTTATCGATTGCGGAGAGGGAACGCAGGTTACTTTAAAAATGCTTGGTTGGGGATTTAAAAACATAGATGTTATTTGTTTTACTCATTATCACGCAGACCATATTTCCGGACTTCCGGGAATGCTTCTTACAATTGGAAACTCGGGAAGAACAGAAGATTTGACACTTATTGGCCCGAAAGGACTTTTTAAAGTTTATTCCGGTCTTATGACAATTGCACCGGAACTTCCTTTTGATGTTAAGCTTATTGAAATTGAAAATGATTTTGAAAAGCTTATTGAAATTGAGGATTTATCTGTTTCAGCTGTTTCGGCAGAGCATATGATTAATTGTTTTGCATATTCAATCAATATTAGACGAAAAGGAAAATTTAATGTTGAAAAAGCGGAGGCCATTGGACTTCCGAGAGAGTTTTGGTCGGTTTTGCAAAAAGAAAAAGAGGTTTTTTTTGACGGGAAAGTTTTTACTTCCGATATGGTTTTGGGAAGCGACCGAAAAGGTATTAAATTGTGTTATTGTACGGATTCGAGACCTTTTTCAAATCTTGTTGAATTTGCAAAAAATTCGGATTTACTTATTTGCGAGGGCATGTATGGCGAGGACGAAAAGCTTGACAAAGCAATTGAGCACAAACATATGCTTTTTTCGGAGGCGGCGAAAATTGCAAAAGAAGCAAAGGTTGGAGAACTTTGGCTTACACATTTTAGCCCAGCTTTGACAGAACCGGAAAGTTTTTCTGAATTTGTTAATTCCATTTTTCCGAATACGGTTATTGGATATGACCGCATAAATAAAACACTTTTATTTGGAGAGTAGATTGGTGGTTATAATTATGAGAAAGAAAATCGATTTTAATGAATTGAGCGATGTTGAAATTATTAAAAAATGTATTAACGGCGAGGAAGAATGTTTTGAAGTTTTGATTTCAAGATATAAAAACCTTGTCTATTCGGTTATTCTTAAAATGGTTAATGACAAAGAAGAAATTAACGACCTTGCTCAGGAAGTTTTTATTAAAATTTATAAAAATCTTGATAAATATTCGAGCGAATTTAAGGTTTCAACGTGGGTTATAAGAATAACGACAAATCATATAATCGATTATCGAAGAAAGAAAAAATGCGAGACGGTATCTATTGAAAACGTTGTTCTTGATGCTTCGATAAATGAGTCGCCTGAAAATGAATATATCAAAAAAGAGGAAAATAAAAATATTAACAAGCTTATTGGCGAACTTCCCGAAATGTATAAAGTCCCAATTGTTTTATATCATCAAAAAGGGCTTACATATCAGGAAATTGCAGATGTAACAAACCAATCTTTATCTAAAGTTAAAAACAGGATTTTCAGAGGCAGAAAAATGCTTAAATCTGAATTTTTGAGAGAATATTCCAACTGAGCTTTTTTTGGGAGATGTTATTTTGGATTGTGAGAAAAGCAACGAATATATGATTAAATATATTGAGGGAACACTGAAAGAAGATGAACTTCTTGAATTTAGCGAGCATCTTGGAATGTGTCAAAATTGCATGGAAGAATTTGAGACATATTGTAAAATTACGGAGGAATTTGGAGATGCTTTACCTCTTGAAAAAGAAGAAATTTCAGATGAATTTGAATGTGACGTTATGAAAAAAATTTCCGGCTTTGAATTTAGAACGGAAAAGGTTTTGATTTGTATTATCGGAATTGTTTCTTTAATTGTTGCTTTTATAATGATTAAGGGCATTAACTTAAATCTTATTGTTGAGGTAAGAGAGTTTACCAAAGAAATTATGGAAAGCTCGGCGGGAGTTATAGAAAAATTGATTTTGTCAATTAATGTTATGTTTAGTGCTTTTTTTAAAATTGTTAATGAATTTTTATTCTTATTGAAACCATTTAGCCTTATTGTTATTATATCAATTATTTTGGGAACTGTTATTTATAGATTTTTTAAGCGGGGTGGAAAGGGTGTCTGATTTGGAAAACAACGATTTTACGGTTTTGGCGATTGAAAGTTCATGCGATGAAACATCGGCGGCTGTTGTTAGAAACGGAAGAGAAGTTTTATCGAATGTGATTTCTTCGCAAATTAGCATACATAAAAGATATGGCGGGGTTGTTCCGGAAATTGCATCAAGGAAGCACATTGAAGCTATCGATACTGTTGTTTATGAGGCTTTGAACGAAGCGAAGATGGCTCTTTCGGAAGTTTCGGCTGTTGCGGTTACTTATGGGCCCGGGCTTGTTGGTGCTCTTCTTGTTGGATTATCTTATGCAAAGGCTCTTGCGTTTGCGACGGGAAAACCGCTTATTGGTGTTCATCATATTGAGGGTCATATTTGTGCAAATTATATTGAAAACGAAAATTGGAAACCGCCGTTTGTTTGTCTTGTTGTTTCGGGAGGTCACACCCATTTGGTTTGCGTTAAAGATTATTGCGAATATGAAATTTTGGGGAAAACAAGAGACGACGCCGCCGGAGAAGCATATGACAAAGTTGCGAGGGCAATTGGTCTTCCTTATCCCGGAGGACCGGAAATTGACAAGCTTGCAAAAGAGGGGAACCCTTTTGCAATTGATTTTCCGAGAGTTATGATTGATTCGGATAATCTCGATTTTAGTTTTAGCGGGCTTAAATCGGCTGTTCTTAACTATTTGAACAAAGAAAAAATGCTTGGAAACGAAGTTGTTGCTGCTGATGTTGCGGCTTCTTTTCAGCAAGCGGTTGTTGATGTTCTTGTTTCGAAAACCATTTCTGCCTGCAAAAAAGCGGGACTTTGCAAAATTGCTATGGCCGGAGGAGTTTCGGCAAATTCCTTTTTACGCAAAGCTATGAAAGAGGCTTGCGAAAAGGAGGGGTTTGAGCTTAATGTTGCTAAACCGATTCTTTGTACGGACAACGGGGCGATGATTGGTTCTGCCGCTTATTTTGAGCATTTATCTGGAAGAAAAGATAAATGGAGTTTGAACGCATATCCTTCCCTTAAACTTGGCGAAAAGCCGTTGGAAATTATTTAACTGTTTTATGATTTTGATTTTTGAACTCTGATTTTAAATTTTAAAGAAAAAATTCACAATTTTTTTTGGTAATAATCAAAAATTATGAGCAATTTTTTGTGCTAAAAATGACGAAAATGGGTTGACTTTTTTATTTGATTTTGATACAATATTTTTAAATTAAATTTTGGCGGATATTTAACTGCTTTTGAATTTAATTTGGTTTTAAATGCAGAGATTGGGACAAAGGTTTGATTTGTTGAATTTTCAGAGAGTTGCCGGTTGGTGTGAGGCAGTAATTTTATAATCAAATTTATCACCCATGAGCAGTTTCTCTGAAGTTTTAGTAAGAGATAATCGGAAAGCCCCGTTATAGGCTAAGGTTTTTTTGAACCTATTGAGAATTCATTTGAATTGAATTAGGGTGGTAACACGTGCATATCCTCGTCCCTTACAAGCTTTGCGGGACGGGGTTTTTTTATCAACAAAGGTGGTCTTTTTGACTATGGAAAGAGGGAATGCCATGAACAGACACGTTTTATCTATTTTGGTTGAAAATCAGGCCGGCGTTTTGAGCAGAGTTACGGGACTTTTTTCAAGAAGAGGCTATAACATTGATTCTTTAAGCGTTGGTGTTACTGAAGATGAGAAATTTTCTCGTATTACAGTTGTTGTTTATTGCGATGATGATTCAATCGAACAGATTATCAAACAGGTTGAAAAGCTTTATGATGTCATAAGAGTTGTTGAGCTTAGCCCACAAAAGGCTGTTTACAGAGAACTTGCACTTATTAAAGTTAAAACTGATGCAAGTTCGAGGGCTGAAGTTATAAGCATTGTTGATATTTTTAGGGCAAACATTATTGATGTTGCCACAGAATCTATCACTATTGAAATTACCGGAGACGAAGACAAGATTGCTGCATTTACAAATCTTATGGAGTCTTTTGGTATTAAAGAAATTGTTCGTACCGGACTTACTGCTCTTTGCAGGGGCAATAATCCGATAAAAAAATAAAATTTTAATTTTAAATAATTATAGGAGGACTTTAAAATGGAAAAAGTTGAAATGGGTCAATTAAAAAGATATTATGATGAAGATTGTGATTTGGGCTTGTTGAAAGGCAAAACTGTTGCCATTATCGGTTATGGTAGCCAAGGTCACGCTCACGCTTTAAATCTTCACGATTCGGGCGTTGATGTTGTTGTTGGTCTTTATGAAGGCAGTAAATCTTGGAAAGTTGCCGAATCTCACGGTTTGAGAGTTGCTACTACTGAAGATGCTGTTAAACAAGCAGACGTTATTATGATTCTTGTTCCTGATGAAAAACAGGCTGATTTGTATAAAAAATCAATTGAGCCAAACTTGACTGCAGGAAAATATCTTGCTTTTGCTCATGGCTTTAATATCAACTTTAAACAGATTGTTCCAAACAAAGATATTAATATTTTTATGATTGCTCCTAAGGGACCGGGACACACAGTTAGAGACCAGTATGTTGAGGGACACGGTGTTCCTTGTTTGGTTGCTGTTGAACAAGACCCTTCCGGAAACACTATGGACATTGCTCTTGCTTATGGTAAAGGCATTGGTGGCGGAAGAGCCGGTATTATGGAAACTACTTTCAGAGTTGAAACAGAAACTGACTTGTTTGGTGAGCAAGCTGTTCTTTGCGGTGGTGTTGCTGAACTTATGAAATGCGGTTTTGAGGTTCTTGTTGAAGCAGGTTATTCTCCTGAAAACGCTTATTTTGAATGTTTCCACGAAATGAAGCTTATCATTGACCTTTGTATTGAAGGTGGTTTGACTCTTATGAGACATTCTATTTCTGATACTGCTGAATTTGGTGATTATGAAATTGGTAAGAGAATTATAACTGAAGACACTAAGAACGAAATGAGAAAAGTTCTTAGAGAAATTCAAGACGGTACTTTTGCTACTAAATGGATTGCTGAAAACAAAAACGGTCGTGCACACTTTAACGCAAGAAGAAGACTTGAATCTGAACACCAGCTTGAAATTGTTGGTAAGGAACTTAGAAAGTGCATGAGCTGGCTTAAAACAGAAAGAGACGTATAATTTTTAATTTATTTTTGATACATATTTTTTGGGGGCTGTCGATTTTATCGACAGCCTGTCAAAGAAATTGGAGTATTTTTTGAGCTTTTTGCAAAGTTATAAAAATTATAAAATTTTGCGATTTGGCTTTGTTGCATTGCAACGGTCAATTTGAAATAAAATTATTTGAATTTTTAACGGAAGGAGGAGAACAATGAACAATCAAATTGATATTTTTGATTCTACTTTGAGAGATGGTGCTCAAGGCGAGGGGATTTCTTTTTCTGTTGAAGACAAAATAAAAATTGTTAAAACTCTTGATGAATTGGGTGTTGCTTATATTGAGGCCGGAAATCCGGGTTCTAACCCAAAAGATTTGGAGTTTTTTAAAAGAATTAAAGAGGTTAATCTTAATAATTCGAAAATTGTTGCTTTTGGAAGCACAAGAAGGTGCAACATTACTGTTGAAGAAGATAAGAATGTTAAATCTCTTGTTGGTTCGGGCGTTGATACAATTGCAATATTTGGAAAAAGCTGGGATTTTCACGTTACGGACATTATACATACAACTTTGGACGAAAACTTGAAGATGATTGGTGAAACGATTTCTTATCTTAAAGGACTTGGAAAAGAAGTTATTTTTGACGCAGAGCATTTTTTTGACGGATATAAAAACAATTGTGAATATGCTTTGAAAACTCTTGAAACCGCTGTTTTGGCAGGGGCTGATTGTTTAGCTTTATGCGATACAAACGGGGGTTGTTTCCCTGATGAGATTTATAATATAACGAAAATGGTTTGCGAAAAATTTGATGTTGCTGTTGGAATTCATTGTCACAATGATTGTGGTATGGCTGTTGCCAATGCGGTTATGGCAGTTTTGGCAGGAGCAACAAATGTTCAGGGAACTTTTACGGGATTTGGAGAAAGGTGTGGAAATGCAAATTTGTCAAACGTTATTGCAAATTTGCAGGTTAAGAGAGAATACAAATGTATTCCTGACAAAAATATTGAAAATCTTACCCACACAGCAAGAAAAATTTCTGAAATTGCAAATTTTAAACTGAGCGATATTATGCCTTATGTTGGAAAATATGCTTTTGCTCACAAAGGCGGAATGCACATTGACGGCGTTAGCAAAGCACCGCACAGTTTTGAACATATTGACCCTTCAGTTGTTGGAAACGAAAGAAAGTTTTTGACAAGCGAGGTTGCGGGGCGAAGTACCATTTTATCAATGATTAGGAAAATTGTTCCTAATATTGAAAAAAATTCGCCTGAAACAGATTTAGTTATTAAAAAGCTCAAGGAGCTTGAATATAACGGTTATCAATTTGAAGGTGCTGACGGTGCTTTTGAATTGTTAATTAGAAAGACTCTTGGAAAATATAAACCGTTTTTTGAACTTGTTAATTTTAAAACCATTGGTGAACAGCCTTATTCTGAGGGCGGAAGTGCTTCGGCGGTTATTAAAGTTATTGTTGACGGCAAAACAGAGATTACGGCGGCGGAAGGAAACGGGCCTGTTAATGCTCTTGACAAAGCTTTGAGAAAGGCTTTGGAGGTGTTTTATCCTCAGCTTTCAACGGTTCATCTTACTGATTACAAGGTTAGAGTTCTTGACGGAAAAACGGCAACTGCTTCAAAGGTTCGTGTTTTGATTGAATCAAGCGACGGAACGGACAATTGGACAACGGTTGGCGTTTCTAACGACATTATTGAGGCAAGTTGGATTGCTCTTGTTGATTCGATTGAATATAAGCTTATTAAAGATATTGAATGTAAATTTAAAACCTACTTGTAATATTAGGGGTGATTGATTAAACATAGAGGAGCAATTTAATGCTATTGCAAAAGAATATGACATAAACAGGCGAAAATTTATCCTTTGTTTTGACGATTATTATAAATCGACAACAGAATTTATAGCTCACAATATTGCTTCACCAAAAAAAGTTTTGGATTTGGGTGCGGGAGCAGGGCTTTTGACCTATTATTGGCATCAAGCTTTTCCTAATTCCGAATATATTCTTGTTGATATTGCAGAAGATATGATGAGGGTTGCAAAGAAAAGATTTTTTGGTCTTGAAAATTTTTCTTATGTTATTTCTGATTATTCAAAAGGATTGACTAAAGGGAAATTTGATGCTGTTATTTCGGCATTATCGGTTCATCATTTGGAACACCACGATAAAGAAAGGCTGTTTGCCGACATTTATAACAATTTAGATGATGGCGGAGTTTTTGTTAATTATGACCAATTTTCGGCAGGTTGTTTGAAAATTGGCGGTTGGTTTGATAGTTATTGGGAAGAACAGCTTTCCTTGAGCGGGCTTACGGAACACGATATAAAAATGTGGAAAGAACGAAGAAAGCTTGACAGGGAATGTTCCGTTGAAGATGAAATTACAATGATTAAACGCTGTGGCTTTAAGGAAGTTAAATGCGTTTACTCATATCAAAAATTTTCGGTTGTTTTATGTGTTAAATGATTTTTATATATTTGAATTAAAGCGTTTGAACGCTGGTGGTGTGTTTTTTACACACAGATTATTTTTGTTTTGTACTTTTGCTTTTTATGATTTATATTTTCATAAATTGCGGAAAGATAATTTTTATATTGATATTTAATCAAGGAGGAAAAAAACTATGGGTATGACTATGACTCAGAAAATTTTAGCGGCTCATGCAGGGCTTGAGTCTGTTAAAGCGGGTCAGCTTATTGAAGCTAAGCTTGACATTGTTCATGGCAATGATGTTACTACTCCCGTTGCTGTTAAAGAATTTAACAAAATTGGTGTTAAAGAGGTTTTTGATAAA